>CABQQA010000004.1:0-159007 GCA_902466075.1 uncultured Collinsella sp. | reverse complement strand
GAGCGTCCGGCTGATAACCGGGAGGTCACAAGTTCGAATCTTGTCAGGTCCACCACTTTCTTTCGCAATAAACACCCCAGCGAGAGCCGAGTCGCCGCTGGGGTGTTTATTACTGTCTCCGTGGGGGTTTAGCTCAGCTGGGAGAGCGCGGGCTTTGCAAGCCTGAGGTCAGGGGTTCGATCCCCCTAACCTCCACCATGATGGACCTGTAGCTCAGTTGGTTAGAGCGTCCGGCTGATAACCGGGAGGTCACAAGTTCGAATCTTGTCAGGTCCACCATCAAAACCGTGAAGAGCCTTGGGGCAATTGCCTCGAGGCTTTTTTCTTACCTACTGAAAGTAGTCAAAAAGCCTCGTCCCAAATTAACTACTTTGATTTTGTGTGCTGTGCGAAAGTTTGGGTAGTATAGCTATTCAATGCGGCGGGCTGCCGCGTGTTAACCGCTACGTACCGGAGGTGTTCCATGGTTCGTGTCGACATAGAGACTATCGTCATGGCCGCCGGTCCCGTGCCATCGCTTATCGTCTTGCGCGAGCGCTGCAGCAAATCTGATTCGACCGCCCCGTTGCGCTCCCTCTCTATTCAGACCGGATCATTTGAGGCTGCCGCGATTAGCCGCGGTATCGATGTCGGTCGTGCCGAGCGTCCGATTGCCCATGACTTGCTGCTTGACGCTGTTGTTGCATTGAGCGGAAAGCTCGAGCGAATCGAGATTGTGCGCGCCGAGCCTCCGGTGTTTTATGCGTCCGTTGTTATTCTTGGCGAAGATGGCGAGCATATACTGGACGCTCGCCCCAGCGATGCCATCGCCCTTGCCGTGCGGAGCAATGCCCCTATGTTTGTGGAGGATGACATCATGAACCGTCTGGGTACCATCTCCCCGCATGCCGAGGAAGTTGACGATGAGCAGGAATTCGAGAAGTTCGACGAGTTTGTCCATACGCTTTCTCCCGATGATTTTTAAATGCTCGACAAACGCGCGACGGAGTGCGCGCTCGTGAGCGCCGGAGTTTCTGCTGAGGCGGCTGCGATCGCCCGCGAGGCCCAGATGCGCTCTGAGGCGTCCGAGGCGGCACGTATTGCCTATGTGATGCAGGCCCGCACGCTTCGCGAACGCCGCGGCTCGTTTATCAAGATGGTTGTCATCTCCGCCTTTGTCGCGGCAATCTGTTCGCGCCTTCGTGGTACAGTTGGTGCGCTTGGGTTTTCGATCTCTACGGGCTTGGTGATCTGGGGCGTGGTCGATGCGGTTATGCTGACCAGCCAGATCAAGGTGCTCGAAAAGCGCGCGGCGGACATGATGCGCGCCCGCGATGCCGCTGCTAAGATCGCCGCCGAGGCGCAAGAACTGTAACGACGCCAGACTCGATGGGAAGGTCTAAAGATGGCACAGGATATGCAGGACGCCGGTAACGTCTCCGCCGAGCTCGACGCCATGGTGTGCGATCTGATCGGTGCATTCTTGGACGACCTTGCCGCCGGTGAAAACCCCGGCGTGGTCGTAGCGATTGAGGACGCCGCTTCCAACCGTTATCTGGCGGCTCTCGATGAGGATGGCGAAGAGGCGTGCCTCGAGGCGGCCACCAACTTTATCTCCGAGCACAAGATGGGTCTTAAGGGCGAGGGCCTGGGCCGTATCGTCCGCTATGCCATCGGCTATACCGGCTGCGTCGAGATTGACGGCGGCTACCACGACGCTCTGCTCGTGAGCTTTTTCGAGACTACGCTCGAGAGCGGTTTTTCGGCATATGTGCTGTATGAGGGCATGGGCGCCGGCGATGGTTTTATGTGGAGCGACCCTGAACCTGCAGGTGAGGAAACCCCTCTCATCTAAAATCGCTAAAATAAACGAGTTTTCGGTAAAAGGCTCAATATTCCCGCTGAGCGTTGTGTTGCTGGGCGGGTCGCATACGCGTGCCGTTTGTATATGGATAGAAGATAGGGGAACTACATGCGCGTAGACAATCTGAGGAACATCGCCATCATCGCCCACGTCGATCACGGCAAGACGACGATGGTCGACAAGCTCCTGCGTGCCACGGACGCCTTCCGTGCCAACCAGCAGGTCGAGGACCGCGTCCTGGATTCCAACGACCAGGAGCGCGAGCGCGGCATTACGATTCTCGCCAAGAACATCTCTATCGAGTACAAGGACGTTAAGATCAACGTCATTGACACTCCGGGTCACGCTGACTTTGGCGGCGAGGTCGAGCGCGTGCTGCGTATGGCCGACGGCGCCCTGCTGCTGGTCGATGCCTTTGAGGGCCCCATGCCCCAGACCCGCTTCGTGCTGCGTCACGCTATCGACACCGGCCTTAAGATCATGATCGTCATCAACAAAATCGATCGTCCGGGCGCTAACCCCGAGAAGGCCTACAACGACTGCCTGGACCTCATGGCCGACCTTGGCGCCACCGACGACCAGCTTGAGTTCGCCATGGAGCACGTGGTCTACGCCAGCGCCATGAATGGCTTTGCCCGCCTTGACCCCAACGACGGCAATATGGATATGTATCCGCTGCTCGATATGATCATCGACGACATGCCCGCGCCCGAGGTTGACGAGAACGCTCCGCTGGCCATGCAGTGCGTGACCATCGACCACTCCAACTTCGTTGGCCGTATCGGCATCGGCCGCGTGTACTCCGGCGCCATCCACCAGGGCGACCAGATCCTGGTTGTCAAGAACGACGGCTCCAGCGCCACCGCTACCGTCAAACAGCTCTTTACCTTCGACTACCTGGGCCGCACCGAGTGCCAGGAAGTCGGCGCCGGCGACATCGCCGCCGTCGTGGGCATCGACCGCACCGATATCGGCGATGTCTACACCGATCCCGAGAACCCCGTTGAGCTCGAGCCCATCGAGATCGACCCGCCGACCCTGTCCATCGTCTTTGAGGCTTCGACCTCCCCGCTCGTCGGTCGCGACGGCGACATCGTGGGCGCCCGTCAGCTCAAGGAGCGCCTGTTCAACGAGGCCGAGAACAACGTGACCATGAAGATTGAGGAGCTCGATGACAAGAGTGGCGTCGAGGTCTCGGGCCGCGGCATTCTGCACCTGTCCGTTCTGATGGAGTCCATGCGCCGCGAGGGCTTTGAGTTCCAGGTCGGTCGTCCCCGCGTTCTGTTTAAGAAGGACGAGAACGGCAACAAGATGGAGCCCGTCGAGCAGGCCGTCGTCGAGTGCCCGGACGAGTACTCGGGCAAGGTCGTTGAGGTCTTCGGTACCTCCGGCGGCATCATGACGAGCATGGATACCTCGGGCATCGTGACGCACCTCGAGTTTAAGATCCCGACCCGCGGCATCATGGGTCTTAAGAACCGCATCATGAACGTCACCCACGGCGAGGGCGTGTTCTACCACACCTTCCTGGAGTACGGTCCCTACGCCGGTGAGATCGGCAACCGTCAGAACGGCGCCATGATCTCCATGACCACCGAGAAGGCCGTTGCCTACGCCCTGGGTACGCTGCAGGAGCGCGGCCAGCTGTTTGTTGAGCCGGGTACCGAGTGCTACGAGGGCATGATCGTGGGCGAGCGCAGCAAGGCAGGCGACATGGTCGTCAACATCGCCCGTACCAAGAACCTGGGCAACCAGCGTTCCTCGACCTCCGACATCTCCGTGCAGCTGGTGCCGCCTCGCACCTTTTCTCTGGAAGAGGCGCTGGAGTACATCGCCGACGACGAGCTGGTCGAGATCACTCCCAAGAACATCCGCCTGCGCAAGCGTCTGCTCAACGCCACCGACCGCAAGAAGGCTGCCGTCCGCGCCGGCCAGGTCAACAAATAGGCGCTGGGCTTTATAGCGACTAACAAGAAAGGGCGTCGACCGCGATGGTCGGCGCCCTTTTTGGTGCAAGGGGGACAGGTTCGCTTGCACCACCACAAAGGTGCCTGTCCCCTTTGTGGTGGTTGGCGGCTAGGCGGTGGGGAGTTCCGGCGTATTAGCCGGCTGTTGCGACTTGAGGTGAGCGTTGCGCCAGATGATCTGGATAACATAGCCGAGCGTGAAGACAAAGGCCACGCCGCTGATGAAATCGCCTACGAGGGGGATTGCCGTAAGCGCGCCCGCGGCCACGCCGCCCGCGGCTGCCATGGCGTAGCGGTTCTGGTTGTGTCCGACCATGCGGGCGATCGCGCACCCCGCAAAGGCGCTCGACACCAACGCGATGCCAATAACACCGCACATGAGGGCTCCGGCAAGCGACAGACCAGCGATAGAGATAATTAGCAGTAGGACGGCGGGGACGATAGCAATCGTGCCCAGAAGACCGCTCACCCACAGGGGCATGGGGCGCTGGTGGAGCATGCCGGCGGCGCTGGCGGTTGCGCGCGGAAAGACGAGTTCGAGCAGTAGGGCGACAAAGCAGGTGGAAAGCGCCGCGGCGACGATACCGCCGATGACATCGTTAACGGTGGAAGTATCTTCGTTCTCGGTGCGGTCGATCTTGAGCGCACCGACCTCGGCTCCCGCGGCGCGCTCGGGGTCCTCGGAGACGTGCGCGTTCACGGTGCCGGTGATGTGGGCGTTCTTGCCCAGGATGAGCTTATCGGCCCAAACCTCGACATCGCCCTCGACGGTGCCATCGATAGTCACCGTATCGCCCGCAAGCGCTGCCGACTTGGTAGAGCCGCGCAGGGCAACCGTCTCGCCTATCGCATAGAAACAGTTGGCGGTGCTGTCGGAATTGAGCACGACATGCTGGCCGGCAACGGTCACGCTGCCATCAACCGTAGTCTTGGCAATGTCGATGGTGCGCGCCGCCAAGCGGACGGCGCCGCCCACCGTGCAGTCGCGGATGGAGAGGCTCTCGCCTGCTGCAATTATGTCGCGGCCGATGGACGCATCGTCCAAGTTGAGGGCCTGACCTGCCCAGTACAGGTCACCTTCGACGCCGGACGAATTGGCGTCATTGTCGGTCGCAAGTACGTTGCCTGCGGTGTCTGTGCCGGCGAACGACGCCGTGGGAAGCGCGGTGATCGCCAGCGCGATGAGTGCGAATAGGATGGTGATGCGGCCCCACGCTTTACAGCGCTGGGTCGACGGGAATTGATTGCGGGGCATAGTGAATCCTTCGTTAGATGCTCGATATGCATCTAACAGGGTACCCAACGCGTGGGCGCTCTAAAAGAACCTCTCGGTTGTATTTCGAAGGATGAGCCCGCGCAATCTACTTTTTGCGGTGCAAAAAGCGCGCGATGTCCTCTTCGGTGGGGCTTTTGATGTCAAAGCGCAGCGAGAGCCAGCGCAGACCCATGGTCACGACAACGCATACGACCAGCGCGGCGACATTGCTCATGATGCCGCTCATAACGAGACACACATAGCTTGTCGATCCGGCGATGGCGGCGATGGCATAAAAGTTAGTACGTTGGAAAATGCCCGGAACCACGCCCATAAAGCCGTCGCGCAACATGCCACCGCCCACCGCGGTGAAAAAGCCCATCATGATGCACACCGCCGGCGCAAAGCCGTAGACCAGCGCCTTGTCTGCTCCAGTGGCGGCGTAGATGCCGACCGAGATGATGTCGAGCAGGGGAATGAGTTTTTCGGGCTTGTCGACGATTGCCGGGAAAATATAGATGATGGCTGCCGTGGCAATGGAAAGCGGCAGCGCCATTGGCTGGTTGAGGATGTAGACGTTGCCCACCTGCAGCGTCATGTCGCGTAAAAGACCGCCGCCCAAGCCACAGACCACGGCGAGCGCAACTGCACCCACCAGGTCGAGTTTGTGCTCGCGCGCGACCAACACGCCCGAGATTGAAGCCGCGACGACGGCGAACATTTCGAGCCAAAACGGGATGGCGACCATGGCATCCGTGGCGTGTGAGGTAACGGTCATAGCGGCGACGACGGGCAAGATGGAATCCTTTGAGTTGCAGGTTTGGACAATGCCCGTACATAGTACATGGTTGGCGGCGATTGAGACCCTATTGCTCGGCAAACGGTAGGGGTTGGGTGCGGTCATAGGTTCCAAACATGTATACCAGCCTCCAAAGATGTCGAAAAATGTCGTTTTTGGCGGATGATGTACATGTTTTGGCGCGCGCCGAGCGGGCGACGTTACTCGGAGGGCGTCTCTATGTCCTTCGTGCCCTTCCAGTTGCGGATAAGTGCCTTTCGCAGTTCGTTTTGCTTTCGCTGATACTCGGCATCCGTGCAGCGGGGCATACCGAGTGCTTCGCGGATATTGTTCATGGCACGGTGAAAAGCGAGTTGACTGGCAAATTGCGCTGAGGTGAGTGTGACAATGCGATAACCCATTTGGGCGAGCACAGCTTCGCGTTCCGCATCTGCTCCCTTACGGCCAGTCTCGTCGTGAAAGCCACCCTTATATTCGATGCCGAGCTCTCTGCGCTTATAGGTAATGAGGGCATCGATTTTGAGTGTTCGGGCTTTGGTGCAATGCCAAAGACGTTGAGGGATCTCGAGCGGTCGGTTGAGCTCGATGCCTCGAATGCCAACGCCGCCTTCGCTTGTTGGAAGTGAAAGTGCGATTGCCGATGCAGCCTCCATAGGCGAGACCGAGTGGTCGTAGACATGTCTGAGCGCGAGTCGCGCGCGTGTGGCACCGGGTTTGCCAGGGTGTTGATCGAGCAGTTCGACAATTTCGTCCTTGGAGGTGGTTGCTGGTTGCTCGGTATAAGGGTCAGAGGGATTAAGGCCCATGCGATAGTCGCCGCAAACTTCGTAGCCATACTCGAGGTATTCGATTCTATCCATCCACTCGGCGGCGAGCACGAAGGTGAAGGCTTCGTCGGTGATAAAGATGCCGGGCGTAAGCTCGTCAATATGGCCATAGGGTAGGCTTTGGCCGAGAACATGGCAAGTGACGCCGTTGGTGCGAATTCGCTCGAAAGCAAACACTACGGAGATATCGATAGTCTTGAACATATCGGGCGGAATGCCGCAGTCGGTGAGGGCCTGTCGTATGCGCGCGATGCGTTGCTGGGTGGAGAGACCTCTTGCGCCTATCTGGTAGTCGTGTTGCGCGACCGCTTGAACCCGGCCTTGCGGCGCGTGATGGACGAGCCATGCAGTTTTATGCGAAATGAGAACAGGGGTATCCATTGGGGACCTCTCGCTCTGAGTCGATACCCAACTCTTATGTCCGTTGAGGTGGGGAAATATACCGAATGCGAGTAAGCCGACTCATGCACGGCGTGTGTCATATACAAACGTGTACACCACCCTCCAAAAACGACATTTTTTGACATCTTTGGAGGGTGATGTACATGTTTGGGATGTTGGGTTGGGATTGAACGTGATGGGGGTGTGGGTTGAAGAGGAGGGATGTCTAAATTTTGAGCGGAGCTCAAAATTTATTCGGTCGGATTGCGCCGACCGCGCTGCGCTAAAAACGCGCCACTGGCGCGTTTTCTTTACGCTTTGCGTCCTGACGGGTTCGAATCCCTCCTCCTCCGCCGTATTTGCTCGTAAGGGACTCTAAACAAAAAAAGCCCCCGTTTTCGGGAGCTTTCTCAACCAAAATGGCGGAGGAGGAGGGATTCGAACCCTCGTGACCTTATACAGGCCAAACGGTTTTCGAGACCGCCGCATTCAACCACTCTGCCACCCCTCCGCGTGGGGTAAAAACAAAGCAGGCTCGAAGGCCTGCTTTGGAATTAACTGGCGGAGAGTCAGGGATTTGAACCCTGGAGACGCTTTTGACGCCTACACGATTTCCAATCGTGCTCCTTCGGCCACTCGGACAACTCTCCGTTAAATGCGAAAGTCAGTATACACGAGGAATCGCAAAGTGCAAACAGAAAAGTTGGCATTTTTTAAAACGCTTGGCCGTGCTTGGCGCTGCAGTGGGGCTTGAGGTCCCAAAAAACGGCTTCCGACCAGCGTGGTTGATCAACTCAATTGTTCAAAAAAGGGTATTCATAAGCGACTTGGCAATGAATTTAAAAATCTTTGGGTGGTGCTGTGGACCACTGGTATGCATTTCGCGACCACAGCGTTGTGCCCGTTGACCTGTGGCTTGGTGCGACTTGTCCCCACGGCGCCGTATCTTGTCCACAGTTCCGTCAAGCATTTGGTCAGCATTTGGTTGGAATGCGCATGAAACGCCGTGCGAGTATGGGCATATGTGGAGGTCATGAGGTTGTAGCTGCATATTCTTGCAGCCTAGGAGGTTGAAAGATATTATTACCAAGTCTTTTCCTGCTTCAGGCGCACCTTCACGACCTGAAGCCACATTTGCCCAGAGGAGGTGACAATATGAAGGCTTATGAACTGCTGTTCTTTGTTGACCCGTCGCTCGACCCCGAGACTCGTCTCGCTGTTATGAAGCGTATCGATACCACGATCGCTGAGGGCGCTGGCAAGGTCGACTCCGTTGACGAGTGGGGCAAGCGCAAGCTCGCCTACGAGATCAACGACCTCACCGATGGTGACTACACCCTCATCAACTTCCACGCAGATCCTACCCAGATCGCCGAGCTTGATCGCGTCCTGCGCATCACCGACGCTGTGGTCCGCCACATGATCGTCCGTCGCGACGACCAGGAGTAAGACTGTCGTTTTGGACTGGGCTTGTGCCCCAAGAGGAAGTAGTGAGTAATGAGCATCAATCGAGTGAACATCACCGGTAACCTCACCCGCGATCCCGAGCTGCGCGCCACCGCTGGCGGAACCCAGGTTTTGTCCTTTGGCGTCGCCGTGAACGATCGTCGCCGCAACGCGCAGACTGGCGAGTGGGAGGACTATCCCAACTTTGTCGACTGCACCATGTTCGGCACCCGCGCCGAGGCCGTGAGCCGTTTCCTGGCAAAGGGAAACAAGGTCGCGATCGAGGGCAAGCTGCGCTACAGCTCTTGGGAGCGCGACGGCCAGCGCAGGAGCAAACTTGAGGTCATCGTCGATGAGATCGAGTTTATGAGCTCCCGTGGTGGCCAGGGTGGCTACGATCAGGGCGGTTACGCCCCCGCAGCTCCCGCGCCCGCAGCACGTCCCGCCGCGCCGGTGGCCACGCCGCCCGCGGTTGACGTCTACGATGAGGACATCCCGTTCTAAGGGTTGTTCACCTATTTTTGAGTGAGAGGCGGCTTCGGCTCGCCGAAGTTGCCAAATGAAAGGTATTTTGACATGGCTAATGATTATTCTGCACGTCAGCCGCGTCGTAAGTACTGCCAGTTCTGCAAGGAGAACACTGAGTTCATCGACTATAAGGACACTCAGCTTCTCCGTAAGTACATGACCGACCGTGGCAAGATCAAGCCCCGTCGCGTCACTGGCGCTTGCACGCAGCATCAGCATGACATCGCCAACGCCATCAAGCGCGCCCGCGAGATGGCTCTCCTGCCGTACACCGTCCCCGTGGTTTCCTCTCGTGGCAACCGCGACCGCGGCTAAGAAGGGAGACGCATCATGAAGGTTATTCTTCTCGATGAGATCAAGGGCAAGGGCGGCGAGGGTGACGTCGTAGAGGTCGCTCAGGGTTACGCTGAGAACTTCCTGTTCCCCAAGAAGCTCGCTGTTGCCGCCACCAAGGGCAACCTCAAGCAGCTTGACGAGCGTCGCAACAACATCGCCAAGCGCGAGGCCGTCCGTCTGGCTACCGCCAACGAGACCAAGGCTGCCTTCGAGGGCAAGACGGTTACCGTTGACGTCAAGGTTGGCGACGAGGGCATTCTCTTTGGCTCCGTTACCGCCGCTATGATCGCTGACGCCATCAAGGATCAGCTCGGTATGGACATCGACCGCAAGCGCGTCGAGCTCGGTAAGCCCATCAAGGTTGCCGGTGCCCACACCGTTGCCATCTCGCTGTACCGCGAGATCAAGGCCGAGGTTGTCGTTCTCGTCGGCGTTACCGCCGAGGAGACCGCTGCCGAGGCTGAGGTTGAGGAGACCGCTGAGGTCGCCGAGGCCGAGACCGCTGCCGAGTAGCATTTGCTGCAACGCAACAATCTTGTTCTAAGAAGGGCGCTCTGAGAGACCGGGGCGCCCTTTTATTTTTTGCGCTGAGTGGGTGTCACGTCATACATTGAGATGCAGTCCCACATAAGCGTTGTGTTAGACCACTTTGGATAAGTGTCCTGCACGCAGTACACGCGACGGGGCCCCGGTTGCGACAATTCCATCATCAGGAGAGATGGAGGTTGCAATGGAAGACGTGCTCACCCAGCTGACGAGGCAGTTCCTCCCGCAGATGACGGCTGCCGAGAAGAGCAGGGCCCTGAGATCGCTCAAGGCGCTGATAGACGCGGAGCTTTTCGAACTCGCGGCAAGCGAGGGGGCGGAAGACGATCCCGACAGAGCCTGCCCCTGGTGCGGCTCCCCGCATTACGTGAAGAGGGGGCGAGACGGGAGCGGCCGTCAGCGGTTCCTCTGCCGAGGGTGCGCCAGGACCTTCACCGACGCCACCATGCGCATCTTCTCCACCACCAAGCTCGACAGGTCGGCCTGGATGAGGTTCGCGGAGTGCCACGTGGACATGCTCCCGCTGCGCGAGTCGGCGGAAAAGTGCGGCGTGTGCCTCAAGACGGCGTTCTTCATGCGCCACAGGCTGCTCGAGGCCATGGCCAAGCGCATGCCCGCCTTCCGCGTGGAGGCCGGCGGCGGGGCCGAGCTCGACGAGTGCTTCTTCAGGGAGAGCTTCAAGGGAAACCGCTCCAGGTCGGAGTCCGGCATGCCCAGGAAGCCCCGCACAAGGTCGCAGGGAACCGACGGGCACGAGAAGATATGCGTGCTCACCGGCATCAACGACGCCGGCGACATCTTCTACGAGATCGCGGGGAGGGGCGGCCTCGACGAGGCGGCAGCCAGGGAGCTGCTCGCCGACAAGCTCGCGGTCGGCGCGATAATCTCGACGGACCGTGCGCACGTGTACCGCCGCGTCCTGCCCGCCCTCGGCGTCGGCGCGCACATCGCCAGCAAGAGGGAGGAGCACGCCATCAACAGGGTGAACAGCCTCCACTCCCAGATGAGGCACTTCATCGGCAGGTTCCGGGGTGTCTCCACGAGACGCCTCGAGAACTACCTCGCCTGGTTCAAGTGGACATGGTGCTTCAAGGTCCGCAGGAGCGCGGACGAGCTCGCCGAGCTCATAGTGAGGCAGGCAGCCCGCGGCACGTACGAGAAGACCTGGCGCCAGTACAAGGTGACCCCCTATCCGTTCTACGAGTACTGGATCAAGCAGGCGAAATGGGACTCGCGTGCGCGGAGGGCCATATACGGCGTGGCGTGATGTCCAGGGCGGTCTGGCGCAGCGCATCTGCGGCAAGCGCTGAAGTCGTGCCCCGATGCAAATAGCAACAGCTAGCGATATTCTTCGGGAACGTCGAAACCGTACTCACGGCATAGGAGCATGACATCGTGGGCGTCGTGCTCGTCATGCTGATAGCCCAAGTGAAACAACAGCTGGCTTTCGGGGTCGATGCACGACACCTCCACCTCGCCGATGCGCCCCCTCCCCGAAAAGACCTCCCCGGGAAAACGATCTCCCTGATACAGAATATCGCCATTCTCGGCGAAATCGAAGCAATGCAGGTCGACGATGCGCCCCGCCTCGTCTTGCCACACCGTGTGATCTTCGGTGGTGAAAGATGCAGCCACCTCGGAAAACCCCTCATCAGCAATTAGATCCACGAACCTTTGGTAATCCCCGCGCTGAACGAACAGGTCGATGTCGTTATGAGCCCTGGTCTCACGCCCGACAAGCGCATCGATGCCCCAGCCGCCATCAAGGTATACGCCAATGCCCGCACCTGCGGAAAGGCCGATTATCCAACACGCATCATCCTTGGTGACCATAGGAGCTCCTTCGCTTTCGCCTGCTATCTAAGCAAGAAAGATTATAGGAAAAGTCCCAGTATCCAAAGCGTCTAACACAACGCACATAAGGGACCGTTCATCCGTTTGGTTCGGTGATGATTGTTAAGGCGCGCCTCGATTTAAAGCTGTGGCTGATACTATGGATGCTCGCAAGCGATATGAATGAGGATGCTCATGGCATATGACGATAGGGAGACATGGCTGACGGTCGAGGACCGCGGCTCCAAGTTGGGTCTCCCCCAAAACCAAGATGCAGAGGCCAATGTACTGGCCGCTATGCTGCTATCGCCCGAGGTGGTCGAAGAGGCCCAGGTCGAGCTGCAGCCCGATGACTTCTACCGGCCCATTCATAAGACCATCTATACCGCGATGGTCGATATGTACAACAGCCGCATTCCCATCGACTCCATCTCGCTGATCGATTACCTGCGAAGCATCAACAAGCTTGATGCCGTGGGCGGCGAGGCGTACATTTTGGAGCTGATGGGTCAGACCCTGTCGCTCGTCAACTGGCAGCACCATGCCGCCATCGTTCGTCGCGATTCGATGCTGCGTGAGCTGATTGGTGCCACCAACGAGATTAACGCGCTGGCCTACAACGCCCCCACCGATACCAAAGAGGTCGTGGAGCTGGCCGAGAGCAAGCTGCTCAAGGTTACGGCGCGCGAGGTTAAGTCGAGCTACAAGACACTGACCGAGTTTATGGTCGAGGCCTATAACGAGGCCGAGGAAGTGTGCCAGGCCGGTGGCCAGGCAGTGGGCGTTCCCACGGGCTTCCCGTCACTCGACCGCATGCTTATGGGCTTCCGTGAGGGCCAGCTCATCATTATCGGCGCCCGCCCCGCCGTGGGTAAGACCTCGTTCGCTCTAAACCTGGCGCTCAATGCCGCCGCTGCGGGCTACACCGTCGGCTTTTTCTCGCTGGAGATGTCGGGCAAGGAAATTGCCCAGCGCCTGATTTGCGCCTATGCCATGATTTCGATCAGTGACTTCCGCATGGGCCGCATTAGCCCCGAGCAGTGGGCCAATATCAACGAGGCCACGCAGACCTTGTCCAAGCTCGATATTCTGATTGACGATACGCCCGGCACCACAGTGACCGAGATTCGCGCCAAGAGCCGCCGCATGCTCCACAACAAGGAGAAGGCCATCATCATCCTGGACTACCTGCAGCTGGTGAGTCCTCCGCCGGGACGCCGCTCCGAGAGCCGTACCGTCGAGGTCTCCGAGATGTCGCGTGGTCTGAAGATCATGGCCAAGGAACTCAAGATCCCGCTCATCGCGCTGTCGCAGCTCTCGCGTCAGGTCGAATCCCGTACCGGCAAGCGCCCGCAGCTTTCCGACCTTCGTGAATCGGGCTCCATCGAGCAGGACGCCGATATCGTTATGTTCTTGGACCGCTCCGCCGACGAGGCCGAAGCCTCGCGCGACGATCGACCCGACGAGGGCGTTACGCGTATCGTCGTGGCCAAGAACCGTTCGGGCCCGATCGGCGACGTCGACCTGATGTTCCTGCCGGCATCCACCAAGTTCTATGAGCTTGATGGGGCACATGCCGAGGAGTAGGACAGGCGCCCGTTGCACGGGTATACTGGGAATGTTTTGTGCTTCTGCGTGCCGGCGTGGCGCGTAGACAGTCCATGAATGTAAGGAGTAAACATGCCGTCAACCGTTTTGGTCGGTGCCCAGTGGGGCGATGAGGGCAAGGGTAAGATCTGCGACCTGGTCGCCGGCGACTTCGATGCCGTCGTGCGCTACTCGGGCGGCAACAACGCCGGCCACACCATCGTCGTCAACGGCAAGAAGTACGGCCTGCACCAGGTGCCCTCCGGCATCATGTATTCCGACCATGTGTCGGTGATCGGTAACGGCTGCGTCGTCAACCCCAAGGTTGTCCTTGAGGAGATCGACATGTTTGAGGCCGACGGCATCACCACCAAGAACCTCAAGATTAGCGGCAACGCGCATGTCATCATGCCGTACCACATCGACCTGGATGGCGCCTTTGAGCAGAAGCTCGGCAAGAAGAACATCGGTACCACCAAGCGCGGTATCGGTCCGTGCTATCAGGACAAGATGGCCCGCATTGGCCTGCGCATGCAGGATATGCTGGACGAGGCGCTGTTCCGCGACAAGCTGGAGACCGCTCTCGCCCGCGTGAACCCCGAGCTTGAGCTCATCTACAACCTGCCCACCTACACCGTGGACCAGATTTGCGACGAGTACCTGCCCATGGCCGAGCGCCTGCGTCCCTACATCACCGAGACGAGCCTGCTGCTCAACAACATGATCGATGAGGGCAAGGACCTGCTGTTTGAGGGCGCCCAGGCGACGTTGCTCGACATCGACCACGGCACCTATCCGTACGTGACGTCTTCCAACTGCACCGCCGGCGGCGCCATCACCGGCTCCGGCGTGGGCATGAAGAACGTCGACCGCGTGCTGGGCGTCATGAAGGCCTATATCACCCGCGTCGGTTCGGGCCCCATGCCCACCGAGCTTTCCTATGAGTCCGAGGCCGGTCACACGCTGACCGAGGAGGGCTATGAGTACGGTGTGACCACCGGTCGCCGTCGTCGCTGCGGCTGGTTCGACGGCCCCATCGCCAACTACGCCTCACGCGTCAACGGCCTCACCGATATCGCCCTGACTAAGCTCGACGTGCTTTCGGCCTTCGACACCATCAAGGTGTGCGTGGCCTACGACGTCGATGGCGAGCGCTACACCAGCGTGCCCGAGCATCAGGTGCGCTTTGAGCATGCCAAGCCCATCTACGAGGAGCTCCCCGGCTGGAAGTGCGACATCACCGGTTGCCGCAGCTTTGATGAGCTGCCGCAGGAGGCTCAGGACTACGTGGCGTTTATCGAGGATCTGGCACACACCCGCGTGACGTTCATTGGCGTCGGCGCCGGTCGCGAGCAGACCATCAACCGATTCTGGAAGTAATCGGGACTATTTGGTTATTGCGATATACCCCTTTGCAGCCCAAGCGGGCGGCCGAGGGGTATATTTGCTTGCAAAGGGCTCGCGCGGAGCGGGCCGTTAATCCATAGAGGAGGCACCCTTGAAGGCGGACACTCAAACCATCGACATCCTGTTGTTGGGCAGCGGCGGCCGCGAGCACGCTCTGGCGGCCAAGCTCGCAGCATCACCGCGCGCCGGCAAGCTCTACATTGCGCCGGGCAACGGCGGCACCGCGAGCTGCGGCGAGAACGTGGTTCTCGACGATTGCGATCCTGCGGCCGTGGCGGCGTTTGCCCAGAGCCACGGATGCGGACTCGTGGTGATCGGCCCCGAGGCCCCGCTCGTGGTGGGCGTGGCCGACGCCGTGCGCGCGGCGGGCATCCCGTGCTTTGGCCCGGGTGCCGAGGGTGCCCAGATGGAGGGCTCCAAGCTGTTCTCCAAGCAGCTCATGGAGCGCGCCGGTATCCCGACGGCAGCCTACGGCTCGTTCACCGACGAGGCTTCGGCTCTCGCCTACGTGCGCGAGCAGGGCGCCCCGCTGGTCGTCAAGGCCGACGGCCTTGCCGCGGGCAAGGGCGTCATCGTGGCGATCGAACTTGAGCAGGCCGAGGAGGCCGTGCGCGAGTGCTTTGGCGGCACCTTTGGCGATGCCGGCAATACTGTGGTCATCGAGGAGATGCTGACCGGCCCCGAGTGCTCGCTTTTGGCCTTTACCGACGGCAAGACCGTGCGCCCCATGGCCACCTCGCAGGACCACAAGCGCGCGCTCGAGGGCGACAAGGGTCCCAACACCGGCGGCATGGGCGTCTACAGCCCGGTGCCCATCGTGACCGACGAGGAGCACGCCACCATGGTGGCGGTCATGGAGCAGACCGTTGCCGAGCTTGCTGCCGAGGGCATCGACTACCGCGGCTGCCTGTACGGCGGCTTTATGCTTACCCCCGCCGGCCCCAAGGTGTTGGAGTTCAACGCCCGCTTTGGCGACCCCGAGACGCAGGTCGTGCTGCCGCGCCTTAAGAACGACCTGGTCGAGGTCATGCTCGCCTGCGCTAACTGCGAGCTCGACCAGATTGAGCTCGATTGGCGTGACGAGTGGGCCGTGGCCGTTGTCCTGACGAGTGCGGGCTATCCCGGCAGCTACGAGAAGGGCAAGGTCATCACCGGTATCGAGGATGCCGAGGCCATGGAGAACGTGACGGTGTACCACGCCGGCACCGCCGTGGTGGACGGCCAGCTCGTGACCAACGGCGGCCGCGTGCTCGCCGTGACCGCGCTGGGCGACACGTTCGAGAACGCCCGCAACCTTGCCTATGAGGCCTGCGAGAAGATCGATTTTGAGGGCAAGACCCTGCGTCACGACATTGGTCTGCGCGCGCTGCGCGGCCGCGACGCCTGGGATGCCTAAAATCCGGGAGGAATGAGACGGATGGACGATAAGAACGAAGAGCTCGTGGACGCGCAGATCGTCGAGGAAGACAGCCGCGCGTACGGACACGCAGAGGGCGAGCCGGGCGGCGAGGTTGCCGATGAGCCGGTGCTGGTGCTGGGGGACGAAGACCCGCATGACGCGCTGCTGCACGAGAAGATTCTTTCGGAGGAGTGCGCCTGGAAGGGCAAGATCCTCGACGTCCACCGTCTTGAGGTTGAACTGCCCAACGGCCACCGCAGTGCCCGCGATGTGATTCGTCATCCTGGCGCGGCGGCCGTTGTCGCGCTGACCGAGACCGGCAAGATCGTGCTGGTGCGTCAGTATCGCACCGCTATCGACCGCGTGACGGTCGAGATTCCCGCCGGCAAGCTCGACCCGGGCGAGGACCCGCTCGATTGCGCCAAACGCGAGCTGCATGAGGAGACGGGCTTTAGGGCCGGCCGTATTCGCTTTTTGACGTCGATTGTCACGACCTGCGGTTTCTGCGACGAGATTATCCACATCTACCTGGCCACCAAGCTCGAGTTTGATGCGCCCAACCCCGACGATGATGAGTTTGTCAACGTGGACCTGGTGCCGCTGCACGAGCTGATCGACGCCGTGCTCGACGGCAAGATCGAAGACGCCAAGACCGTCGTAGGCGCGCTTGCCTGCGACAGCATCGCGCACCGCTTGGGTGGGGCCGAGCTCTAGGTTACGCGGTTTTACCAAACCGCGTAACGAGTCGACGCTGCAAACGCCCCTAAGCGGCAATCTGCCTTTCAATCGTCGCTCGCGTACCGAAGTACGCGTCGCTCCTCTTTCAAGGCACCTTGCTCGCTTAGGGACGTTTTCGCTGACGCTGCCAGAACATCGGCGTTATGCTTGTTGGGACGCTTTGTTTTCAGCCTGACCGGTTCAACCGGATTTCTCACGCTATTTATTTCTCTTCGAGGATTGCATGTTTAAAAGGTTTCTCTCGTATTACGAGCCCCAGACGGGGCTTTTTGTTGCCGATACTGTTTGTGCTCTGGTGCTTGCTGCCATTGACCTTGCGTTTCCTATTATTCTGCGCAATCTGACCGGCGGGTTGTTTACCCAGGGTCAGGCTGCCATTATGCAGGCGCTCGGTATGATTGCGGTGGGACTGGTGCTGATGTATGCCATCCGCTGCGCCTGCCGCTACTTTGTGAGCTACTGGGGCCATGTGATGGGCGCGCGCATGGAGTCCAAGATGCGCGAGGACCTGTTCGACCAGTATGAGCGCTTCAGCTTTGCGTACTTCGACCGCAACAGCTCGGGCGACATGATGAGCCGCGTGGTCAACGACCTGTTCGATATCTGCGAGGCGGCGCATCACGTGCCCGAGTGGATCATCATCTGCGGCATCGAGATTATCGGCTCGTTTGTGATCCTCTTTACCATCGCCCCGGTGCTGGCGCTCGCCATGGCCGTGGTGACGGCGGCGTTTTCGGCCATCATGTTTTGGCAGAACATGCGCATGCGCGAGGTCTTTAGCGACAACCGCAAAAAGATCAGCGGCATCAATGCGCAGCTGCAGGATTCGCTGGCGGGCATGCGCGTGGTCAAGAGCTTTGCCAATGAGGAGACCGAACGCTTCAAGTTCCGCGCCTCAAACAATCGCTATCTTTCGTCCAAAGAGAACATGTATCACGCCATGGGCGTCTATACCGCGACGTATGGCCTGCTTTCGGGTGTGCTCTATGTGATCGTGGTGCTGCTGGGCGGCTGGCTGGTCGCCCAGGGGCAGCTGCAGGCGGTCGATATGGCGACCTTTGCACTCTATATTTCGCTGTTCTGCACGCCGCTCGAGACACTCGTCAATTCGGCCGAAACGTATCAGAAGGCTATCGCCGGCTTTAAGCGTATGGACGAGGTGCTCTCGACCGCGCCGGATATCCAGGACAAGCCGGGCGCTACGGATCTGCAGGTGACTGCCGGCGCCGTGGAGTATCACGACGTGTGCTTTAACTACGAGGATGTTGAGCTGGGCGAGGGCGATGCCGACGAGCGTCCCGTTATCGACCATATGAATCTGTCCATCAAGCCCGGGCAGACCATCGCTTTGGTTGGCCCTTCGGGCGGTGGCAAGTCCACGACCTGTTCGCTGCTGCCGCGCTTTTATGACGTGGCTGCCGGATCCATTAGCATCGACGGCCAGGACGTGCGCGATGTGACGCAGCAGAGCTTGCGCCGCGCCATCGGCCTGGTGCAGCAGGATGTCTATCTATTTGACGGTACGATTGGCGAGAACATCGCCTATGGCAAGCCGGGCGCTACGGCTGAAGAGATCGCCGAGGCCGCCCGTCGCGCCAACATCGATGCCTTTATCGAGTCGCTTCCACAGGGCTATGACACGGTCGTGGGCGAGCGCGGCAGCCGTCTTTCGGGCGGCCAAAAGCAGCGCGTTGCCATTGCGCGTGTGTTTCTCAAGAACCCCAAGATCCTGATTTTGGACGAGGCGACGAGTGCTTTGGATAACGAGAGCGAGGAGGCGGTGCAGGAGTCACTCGAAGAGCTGGCACGCGGCCGCACCACGATTATCATCGCCCATCGTCTTTCGACCATTAAGCATGCCGATGAGATTGCGACCGTTGAGCATGGTCGCGTTGTGGAGCGTGGCACGCACGAGGAGCTTCTCGCCCGTGGCGGCACCTATGCCCGTTACTATCGAATGCAGTTCGAAGGTGCGCGTGCGCACGAGCTCGACTGATTGATATGACAGGAAGTTTATGGCTGACAAGAACCCTTTGACTCCGGAAGAAGTGACGGAGTTATTCTCCGAAATCGATGCATCCGGCGTCTTGGATCCCACGCTTGCCAAAAAGCGAACCGAGCGCATACGTGAGAAGGAGGCTGCGGCCAAGCGCGGTGACAAAGCGGCGCTAGCGCAGCTGCGCAGCGAGGACCGCGCGAGCCAGGCAAAACATATCGACCCGCTGTCCGAGGACGATCCTTCGGGCTCGCAGGTGAGCCATACCATTACGAAGACCGCGATGGCCGTAGTCATTGGTATTTTGGTGCTGATCGTGGGCATGCAGATCGGCTACGGCGTGATGCGCCGTCTGAATACCGCCAACCTGTCCGAGAGCGTTTCGGTGGATACCGTCTCGACCGCGCTCAAGGGTGGACTCGAATGGGGCAACGGCTTTACGCAGTTCCCGCTCGATTTTTCTGTCGACGAGGCCGATGAGCGTACGGGCACGGTTGAGGTGACGGTGTTGGACACGTCGTCTGCCAATGAGCTCGAGCTGCTGTCCAACGGGCAGATCCAGGCCGCGGCGCTTGCGACCAACGCCCTGCTCAACGACAAGATTGACCGCGTGGTGTATAACGTTCACGCCTATATCGACGAGGATAGCAACATTCAGCACGATTCCTTTTTTGGCATGTTCCCCGCGCGGGGTCATCAGAGCGCCATTTTGACGTTTGTGTGGACCAAGAGCTCATCCAACGCCACGAGCATCGACTGGAAGATGCGCATCGTAAGCATGGACGACACCATTGCCGAGCGCATTCAAAAACAGGTGAACTCGGTTTCGTCGCTGATCGAGGACCCGGTGGTGAGCCAGACCAAGATTGACGAGGAAAAGGCCGAACGTGACCTGGAGCATCGTCTGCATGGCCGCGAGATTTTCCGCGGCGGCAAGCCCGATCGCTCACCGTCCGATCTGCTGGAACAGGACAAGAAAAAGTAAGACGCCATCATCCCGCGTGAGCCACAAGCCCCGCGGGATGATTTTTCTGGGACGGGGATTAAATAATCATTATGCATAGAAAGTCATAATTATCATTTCGTAAACAATTTGATGAAATTAACGCCATGAGGCATGCTTGCGGTTACAATACCGCGAGGCCTAACTACACACCTTTAAGCCGGTCCTGTGAGACCGGGAAGGAGAATTATGGCGAACAACCATACCGCGGGCGCTGCCGCCCGCACCTTCGCGCCCAGCGAGCTTTGCCAGCATATGCTGGCCAAAACCAGCAAGGGCACCTGCGGTCCCTGTATCCTGTATCTTGAGGATGGGACCATTTTTTATGGACGTGCATGCGGCGCCGAGGGCACCGCGACCGGCGAAGTCTGCTTCAACACCTCGCTCGAGGGCTACTTTGAGGTCATGACCGACCCGAGTTATGCCGGCCAAATTGTAACCATGACCTATCCGCAGATCGGCAATTACGGTATCGACGAGACCGATGTCCAGTCGGCCTTCCCTGGCGACGCCGTGCGCCCTGCGAGCGCTCCGGCTATGCGCGGCATGATCGTTCGCGACATGTGCGCCACGCCTTCTAACTGGCGCTCGGCCGTCAGCGTGCCGGAGTACCTGCGCGCTCACGGCATCGTCGCTATCGAGGGTGTCGACACCCGCGCTCTGGTGCGCCATCTGCGCGACAATGGTTCCAAAATGGGCATTATCTCGACCGAGATCTTCGACGTCGACGAGCTTGCCGAGCGTCTGGCCGCAGCGCCCACGCTGGTAGGCGAGAACCTGGTCAAGACCGTAAGTTGCCCCGCGCCTCACGAGTTTGTGGCCGCCGACCTGCCTGCCACGCATGACTTTGCGCTTGCGGTTGCCGCTCCTGCCCGTCACAAAGTGGTCGCCTACGACTGCGGTGTGAAGCGCGGCATTCTGGAGGGGCTGGTCCGCGCCGGCTGCGACCTTACCGTCGTGCCGTGGGATACTCCCGCCCAGCAGGTGCTCGAGATGAATCCCGATGGCGTCTTTTTGTCCAACGGCCCCGGCGACCCCGACGCCGTGGTGGAGACCTACGAGCAGGTGCAGCAGCTGATCGGCAAGGTGCCGGTCTTTGGTATTTGCCTAGGTCACCAGATGATCAGCTTGGCCTGCGGCGCCCAAATGGAAAAGCTTAAATTCGGTCACCGTGGCGGTAACCAGCCGGTTATGAATCTGGTGAGCCGTCGCGTGGAGATCACCGCGCAAAACCACGGCTTTGGCCTGCTGTTCCCCAGTCTGGGCAAACTGATTCCGGAGCTTTCCGGCGGCGAAACCGAGCATGCGGCCGATGGCGACCTGCGCGCCTGGGTGCGCCGCGGTATCGCGCCGGTCGTGATGAACGAGCGCTTTGGCCGCATTCGCCTGACACATGTGAACCTCAACGACGGCACCGCCGAGGGCATCCAGCTGCTCGACGCCCCGTGCTTCTCGGTCCAATACCACCCCGAGGCTTCGCCCGGCCCCACCGATGCCCACTATCTCTTTACCGCCTTTACGCGACTCATGGACGGCGAGGAGAACTACCTGGACATCGACACCGCGAAGGACCGCCTCGCCGGCTGGAATTTCGCCGAGTCCGAGAACGCTGCGACCGAGGAGAACTAACATGCCTAAACGTACTGACATCAAGCGCATCCTCGTTATTGGTTCGGGCCCCATCGTTATCGGTCAGGCCTGCGAGTTCGACTACTCCGGCGCCCAGGCCTGCAAGGTGCTCAAGGAGGATGGCTTTGAGGTCATCCTGGTCAACTCCAATCCGGCGACCATCATGACCGACCCGGGCTTGGCTGACCGCACCTATGTTGAGCCTATCACCGCCGAGTTTATCGAGCGCGTGATCAAGAAAGAGCACCCGGACGCGCTGCTGCCCACGCTGGGCGGCCAGACCGGTCTGAACGCCGCCGTCGAGCTGGCAAAGGACGGCACGCTCGACAAGTACGGCGTCGAGATGATCGGTTGCGACCTGGCCGCCATCGAGCGCGGCGAGGACCGCAAGCTCTTTAACGAGGCCATGGCCGAGATCGGCCTGGAGGTCGCGCGCTCGGGCTACGCCTATAGCGTGGCTGACGCCGAGGCCATCGCCGAGCGCGTGGGCTATCCCTGCGTGCTGCGTCCGAGCTTTACCCTCGGCGGTGCCGGCGGCGGCATCGCGCATACCCATGAGGAGCTCGTCTCTATCGTGAGCCAGGGCCTCGAGCTTTCGCCTGCCCACGAGGTGCTGGTCGAGGAGTCCATCGAGGGCTGGAAAGAGTACGAGATGGAGGTCATGCGCGACCACGCCGGCAACGGCATCATCGTGTGCTCCATCGAGAACCTCGATCCCATGGGCGTGCATACCGGCGACTCCATCACGGTGGCACCGGCGCAGACACTAAGTGACCTTGAGTATCAGCGCATGCGTGTCGCCTCGCTCGCCATCTTGGAAAAGATCGGCGTCGAGACCGGCGGCTCCAACGTGCAGTTTGCCGTGAACCCCCAGACCGGCCGTCTGATCGTCATCGAGATGAACCCGCGCGTGAGCCGCTCGTCCGCACTGGCCTCCAAGGCCACGGGTTTCCCCATCGCCAAGGCCGCCGCGCGCCTGGCCGTTGGCTATACGCTCGACGAAATCGTCAACGACATCACCAAGGCAACGCCCGCCTGCTTTGAGCCCACGATTGACTACTGCGTGGTCAAGGTGCCGCGCTTTGCCTTCGAGAAGTTCAAGGGTACCGACCCCACGCTCACCACGCGCATGAAGGCCGTGGGCGAGATCATGGCGATCGGCCGCACCTTTGAGGAGGCCTTTGGCAAGGCCATGCGCTCGCTGGAGGACGGACATCAGGGCATTTGCGCCGGTGGCAAGGAGGGTGCCGACAAGCTGAGCGACGACGAGCTCGCTCAGGCCGTGGCAACCCCGACCGAGCACCGCATCTTCTTTGTGGTCGAGGCCCTGCGCCGTGGCTGGGACATCGCCCGCATCCATGCCATCTGCGGTATCGATCCGTGGTACCTCAACCGTATCAACGACATGGTGCAGGTCCAGGAGAGCATCCGCGGCCTGCGCGTGGAGGATATCGACGCCGACGCGATGCGCCTGCTCAAGCAGTACGGCACGAGCGACGCCGAGATTGCCGCGCTGACCGGCTCCGATGAGCGCTTTGTGCGCGCCTACCGCAAGGGCCTGGGCGTGGTTCCCAGCATGAAGACGGTTGATACCTGCGCGGCCGAGTTCTCGAGCGCCACGGAGTACCACTACAAGACGTACGAGAACATCTACCGCACGAGCCCGGATGCCAAGAAGTGCGTGGCTCCCGACGAGACCACGCCGGCGGACAAGCCCAAGGCGATGATCCTGGGCGCCGGCCCCAACCGCATTGGCCAGGGTATCGAGTTCGATTACTGCTGCGTGCACGCGAGCTACGCGTTGGCGGCCCGCGGCTTCGAGACCATCATGGTCAACTGCAATCCCGAGACCGTTTCGACCGACTACGACACGTCCGACCGCCTGTACTTTGAGCCGCTCACCTACGAGGACGTCATGGACGTCATTGACGTTGAGCGTCCCGACGGCGTCGTGGTGACGCTCGGCGGCCAGACCCCGCTTAAGCTGGCGCGCATGCTCGAGGAGAGCGGCGTGAACATTATGGGTACCAAGCCCGACGCCATCGATTTTGCCGAGGACCGCGAGCGTTTCGCCGCTCTGCTCGACAAGCTAGGCATCATGTACCCGCCGGCGGGCCAGGCCACCTCGTTTGAGGAGGCCGAGGCCGTTGCCGCGCACATTGGCTACCCGCTGCTGGTGCGTCCGAGCTATGTGCTGGGCGGCCGCGGCATGATGATCGCCTACGATGCCGAGCATCTGCGCGATTACATGGCCGAGGCTGCGCGCATTAGCCCCGACTACCCGGTGTATCTGGATCGCTTCCTGGAGGGTGCGATCGAGTCCGATGTCGACGCCCTGTGCGATGGCGAAGAGGTCTACATCGGCGGCATTCTGGAGCATATCGAGGAGGCCGGTATTCACTCCGGCGACTCCGCGACGTGCATTCCGCCGTTTAGCTTTAGCGAGAGCCTGCAGGCGAAGCTCCGCGAGACTACGCGCCGCATCGCGATGGCGCTGGGAGTCCGCGGCCTGGTCAACGTGCAGTATGCCATCAAGGGCGAGACCGTCTACGTGATCGAGGCCAACCCGCGCGCCAGCCGTACCGTGCCGTTTATCTCCAAGGCCACCGGTGTGCCGCTGGCCAAGTGCGCGGCGCGCATCATGGCAGGCGATTCCATCGCGAGCTTGGGCCTACCGAGCGACGAACGTCAGCTGGACTGGTTCTGCATGAAGGAAGCCGTCATGCCCTGGGGCCGTTTCCCGGGCGCCGACGTTATCCTGGGGCCCGAGATGAAGTCGACGGGCGAGGTCATGGGCATCGCCAAGAGCTATCCCGAGGCATACGCCAAGACGCAGCTGGCGATCGACTACAAGCTGCCCGACCCGAGTTGCGGCAAGGTGTTCATTAGCGTGTGCGACCGCGACAAGCGCCATATCCTTTCGGTCGCCCGTATCCTGCGCTATCTGGGCTTTGACATCTGCTCTACCGAGGGTACGGCGCGCGTGCTGCGTGGAGGCAACGTGACGTGCGAGATCGTGGAGAAGATTAGCGGCCCGCACGACGGCGAGCGCCCCAACATCGGCGACCTCATCGCCGATGGCAAGATCGCGGTGATCATCAACACGCCGTACGGTCCGGGCTCGCGCGGCGACGGCTATCTGCTGCGCACCGAGGCAGTGCGACGCGGTGTGACCTGCGTGACCGCGATGTCTGCCGCCAACACGTACGTGAGTGCCATCGAGGCGGTGCGTGAGGACCAGCAGGGTCACGGCAGCGCCAACGACATGGGCATGGACGTCATCGCCCTGCAGGACCTGCCGCAGCACACGGTGTAGATTGAGCTGTCCGGCCGGGGCGGGAGGCGGACACTTTCTCTCGGAAACTGGGCTTCGCGAAGTTTTCCGAGAGAAAGGACCGCCTCCCGCCCCGGCCTGCGGTGACTCGGTAGCACCGTGTGCTGCTGAAGGGGCTTTGCGCGATGACTAGGGCTGAATAAAAAAGAGTGTGTGGGCAGAGCCCGCGTTTTGTATGGGGTCCTTCGGTGAATTGCATTCACCGAAGGACCTTTTTGCCGTTGGTCGAGAGCGCTGCTGGACAGTTAGTTCAGATTTGTATTTTTGGGAGGGTGGATAAAGGCCGATTTGAGCTCAAATGAGCTGTTCTTGGCGGTCTGAGGCGACAAGGATGCGCAGTCAGGAATGAGAAAATGGCGTTATTGGGTCTAAAACGGCTTCAAAACGATACGTTTGCACGTAAGGACCCGGCCAAAAAATACAAATCTGAACTAACTGTCCACCACCCTCCGTCAACCTCTCATTCCAAACCAAATCAGCCAACGTACGTCATAGCAATCTCCGGTAGGTCGCAGGGTGGCGGCTGAGCCTTTCCCTCGGGAAACTTCGCGAAGCCCAGTTCCCGAGGGAAAGGTATGGTCTGTGTAATACCAGATAAACAGTACATTTTTGCTAGATTGGTATTTGACTGAAGAACCAATTGGTATGGCTTATTAAGCCCACCTTGCCGTTGACGCTCATTCTACTGCCGCTGGCGGACTTCCGAACTTGGTTGCGCAAGTGCTCCCATATATTGATATGACCTAGTAGGTGGCTATCTGGTTACTACCAGTTGGCCCCTTGGTAACGGGTGGCCCCATTGTGCGGAATGTACCGAACATCCCCGTTTGATACGTTTTCCCATGCTGCCGGGGGGGGGCGTCCTCGGCACCTCAGCATCTCTGGAGAAAGGAGACCAGGTGCGCAGGAATTCCATTTTTACAAAACGGTGGGTGAAGGGAAGCGCGGTCCTCGTCGCCACTGCAGCGACGCTCGTGTTTGCCAATCCCCAGCAGGCGATTGCCACGCCACTCAAGGGCGTCGACTCAGCGACCGTGTCCCAGTCTGCCTCGAATGTCGTCGACATCGATTTCGCTGACGGCATCAAGGGCCGTATTACGTTCCTTGAGGACGGTATTTTCCGTTATAACGTCGACCCCAAGGGTGAGTTTTCCGATTACGCCACACCGCGCAGTAAGTCCCACACGGCTAAAATCCAGGCTCAGCCCGATACCTCGGACACCTACAGCAAGCCGAGTGCGACGGTTGCCGACAAGGGCGACACTATCGAGATCACCGGCGGAAAGGCGACCGTGATCCTGGACAAGGCGACTGGCAAGATGAGTATCAAGTCAGGCGACCGTGTCGTGGTTTCCGAGTCCGCGTCCCTCGACCTTGATAAGAAGGGTACCGTCCAGACGCTCGCCAAGGAGAAGTCCGAGAACTTCTTTGGCGGCGGCACCCAGAACGGACGCTTCCTGCACACCAACCAGACCATCGCCATCTCCAACACGAACAACTGGACCGATGGCGGCGTTGCCTCGCCCAACCCGTTTTATTGGACGAGTGACGGCTACGGCGTACTCCGAAACACGTTTGCAGAGGGTTCCTACGACTTCGGTTCCACGGACTCATCGACGGTCACGACTTTGCACAGCGAGAATGAGTTTGATGCCTACTACTTCGTGGCGACCAACGAGGGCGCTTCGAACGTGGCAACCGAGATGCTGCAGGACTACTACAAGGTGACCGGTAACCCGGTACTGCTGCCCGAGTACGGGTTCTACCTTGGTCATCTTAATGCCTATAACCGTGATGGTTGGTCAACGACCTCGGGTCAAAAGAAGTGGGAGACCAAGGGCAGCAAGTCCTCGAGCGAGAAGGGCGACGTTAAGTACGAGTCTGGCATGTCGACGGGCTACAAGCTCGACGGCACACTTGCGGCCGAGACGCTCAACGGTGAGGGCCCTTCGGTTGATACCGAGAACATGAAAGCGACCGATTTCGACCGCCAGTTCTCTGCTCGGCAGGTTATCGATGACTACGAGGACAACGACATGCCGCTCGGTTGGTTCCTGCCGAACGACGGCTACGGCGCCGGCTATGGCCAGAACGGTTACTACAAGACCGGCGGCGTCAACTCCGACGGAACGAGCTCGACTGACCGTCTTAACGCTGTGCGTGCCAATGTCGACAACCTTAAGAAGTTCACCGAGTATGCCAACTCCAAGGGTGTGAGCACGGGCTTGTGGACCCAGTCCAACCTTGAGCCCGACAGCAACTCCGAGACCCCGTGGCACCTGCTTCGCGACTTCGACGCCGAGGTCAAGACGGGAGGCATCTCTACCCTTAAGACCGACGTCGCCTGGGTTGGATCTGGCTACTCCTTTGGTCTTAATGGCATCAAGACAGCTTATGACACGGTGACGACCGGCGCCAACAAGCGCCCCAACATCATCACACTCGATGGTTGGGCCGGCACGCAGCGCTTTGGCGGCATTTGGACCGGCGACCAGTATGGCGGTAACTGGGAATACATTCGCTTCCATATCCCCACGTATATCGGTCAGAGTCTTTCGGGCAACCCCAACATCGGCTCCGACATGGACGGCATCTTTGGCGGCGACCCCATCATCTCTGCGCGTGACTACCAGTGGAAGACGTTCACCCCCTCTATGCTTGACATGGACGGTTGGGGCACCTACCGTAAATCGCCCATGACGCACGGCGATCCCTACACAGGCATCTCGCGCTTCTACCTCAAGCTCAAGGCGCAGCTTATGCCCTATATCTACACGAGCGCGGCCTCGGCGGCCAACATCGACACGGGTAACGGCGATGCCGGCCTGCCCATGATCCGCGCCATGCTGCTTTCCGACAACTCCGAGTACGCCGCAAGCACTTCGACGCAGTACCAGTATATGTTCGGTGAGAACTTCCTAGTGGCACCGGTGTATCAGGATACCCAGGCAGATGAGAACGGCAACGACATTCGCAATGGGATCTACCTCCCCAACTACGGCACCGACGAGAATCCCACCATCTGGATCGACTACTTCTCGGGTAAGCAGTATCGCGGCGGCCAGGTTCTCAACAACTACGAGGCTCCGCTTTGGAAGCTGCCGCTGTTTGTGAAGGCCAACGCTATCGTGCCGATGTACGCCGAGAACAACAACCCCGAGGCCGTGAGCGACACCAACACCAAGGGTACCGACCGCAGCCAGCGTATCGTCGAGTTCTTCGCCACCGAGGGCGACGGCACCTTTACGCAGTACGAGGACGACGGCTCCTCCATCGAGAACAACACGACTGAGGACGATTCCTACGGCACGATCGACAATATCTCCTACGGTGAGCATGTGAGCACCGTCTACAGCTCCAAGGCCGCAGGCGGCACCGCGACCTTTACCGCCGAGGCCTCGCAGGGCGGCTACAACGGCTACGACTCCAACCGCACCACGACCTTCGTGGCCAACGTGTCCGCCAAGCCCACGAGCGTTGTCGCCAAGAACGGCGGATCCGCACTCAACGTGGTTGAGGTCGACTCGCAGGAGACCTTTGACGCCGCGACCCCCGAGGCCGGCCAGGCGGTCTACTTCTACAGCGAGACCCCCAACCTCAACCACTACGGCAGCGATGCGGACGGCACCGAGGCCGAGCAGGGCGAGAGCTTCAACAACACCAAGATCACCACGAACCCCAAGGTCTACGTCAAGTTCGCGAAGACCGATGTTGCTGCAGCGGCGCAGACGCTTGAGCTGGGCGGTTTCGTGAACGCCGACGCCACGCTCACAGCCGATCGCCTCAACGAGAACCTCTCCGCACCCACGAACCTTGCTGCCCCCGAGGACGCCACGACCCCAACGAGCATCAAGCTCACCTGGGGAAAGGTCGATGGTGCTACCTCCTACGACCTTAAGGTCGACGGCACTGTGTTTGCCGTGGGTGATGCGGCCGAGTTCACGCACACCGACCTCGCCTACAATAGCAAGCACACCTACCAGATTCGTTCGCGCAACGCCGAAGGTTACTCCGCCTGGAGCGATGTGCTCGAGGCGAACTCCGCACTCGATCCGTGGCGGAACGTCCCCGACGCCGAGGAAATCACCTGGGAGGGCTCACTTTACGGCAGCCATAAGGCCGAGCTCGCCTTCGACCATGAGTTCCAGTCGGGCGACGGCGGTTTCCACTCCGGTGGCAACGATCTGGGCAAGGCGCTTACCGTTGACTATGGACGCGCTTACAAGCTCGATAAGCTCGAGTACTATCCGCGCGATGACGCCGGCAACGGCACCGTGACCAAGATGCGTGTTGAGACGAGTCTCGATGGCGTCCACTGGACGAGCCAGGAGGTCGATTGGGCACGTTCCGCTGATTGTAAGACGGTAGCGTTTGACGGCACCGTGGCCGCCCGTTACGTGCGCATGACACCGCTCGCCTCGGTCGGCAATTTCTTCTCCGCGTCCGAGATTGCCATCTACAAGACCGACGGCACGGATGGCTTCGCCGTGGGCTCCAACCTCAACAAGGCCACGATCTCCGACGGAGACTACTCCAACATGAAGAACTATCTGGGCCTCGAGAATCGCGAGCCCGATACCCCGACGTTCGGTTCGCAGATCCGCGACCACTTCGCCGACCTCAACGATAACGGCGTTTACGACGTCTACGATTACTCGTTCACCATGGCGGGTCTTGACGGCGGCACTAAACAAAAGGGCAAGGTCGCAGGTTCGCTCGCGGTGATTCCGAGCAAGACCGAGGTCGAGGCCGGTGATGAGATCACCGTTGATGTCTATGCGGCCGACGCCAAGAACGTCAACGCCCTGGGCGCCCTCGTCAACTTCAAGAGCGACCAGTTCGAGTTTGTGTCCGAGAGCATCGCGCAGGACGGCTCGACTGCCGGCATGGAGAACCTGTCTCGCGAGAAGGTCCAGTTCGTGGACGGAACGCAGACTATCAATCTCGCCTTTGCCAACCGCGGCGATGGCAAGCTCTACAACGGTACTGGCGCGGTGGCGAGTTTCAAGCTCAAGGCCAAGACCGCCGGAAAGGTCGAACTGCCCTCGACATCTTGGCTTATCGGCCCGGCATGCGACGCACTTGAGTTTGCGAGCGACGGCACGGTGACGATGCCGGACGTTCCTCAGCCAACGGTCGCCGAGTACGCCCAGGATGCCTTCAACATCACGATGACCAACGATGAGCTCACGACCGACGACGGGACCAACGTCGAGAAACTTATCCAGCAGAAGAGCTATAACGCGCTGTTCGATAATAACGAGGGCGACAACGGCTTTGAGTTCCTGTGGAACTGGAGTGGCAACTGGGACAGCGAGGGTAAGCTACCGAGTTACGTGAAGCTTCCCACCACGATGACATTCGCATTTAAGACGCCGTCGAAACTCGATAGCGTCGAGGTCGTTAACCGCAACGGCGGCAACGGAACCGTACAGAAGATCAAGGCCGTCGTGACGTTCGAGGATGGCTCGATCCAAGAGTTCGCGGGCGGGGAGTACGATTCCTTCCTGGCTCGCTACGCCTTTGACCTCTCTGCCGAGAACAAGGGCAAGAAGGCGACCAAGGTCGAGGTCACGCCGCTTGAGGCATCGGGTGACCAGATGCTCACACTGCGTGAGGTCAACTTCAACTACACGCAGGGTGTCGAGGCCATCGAGGGTGTCGAGCTAGGCAAGAACCAGACCGAGTTCTTTGAAGGCGACATTACGCCCGTCGACGCCAAGGCTACGCCTGAGAGCGCTGGCTACCCCTATGTGACGGTCGAGAGCTCCGACCCCTCTGTGGTAAGCGTCTCCGCTGTTCAGGCTGGCGATAGCGTGAGCTACTACCTGCGTGCCAACAAGGCCGGCAAGGCAAAGATCACGGTGGCGTCGGTACTCGACCCCTCCAAGACCGCATCCTATGAGGTCGAGGTCAAGGCTGGTGTCGATACCTCTGCGCTCGTAGCAGCGCTTTCCAAGGCCGCGGGCTACAGCGAGTCCGTCTACACCAAGGATTCCTATGCAGCTCTCACCACTGCGGTCGAGGCGGCTCAGAAGCTCCTCGACAGCGGCCAGGGCAGCTATAGCAAGAAGGATGTCGCAGACGCCACAGCCAAGATCGAGAAGGCAATCGACGGCCTCAAGATGCGCCCTGTTGATGAGAAGATTCTCATCAACACGCCCGAGAACCGCAAGAACGTCAAGGTGGCCGGCTTCTCGAGTGAGGCCGACTACGAGGGCAGCAACGCCGTCAACGCTCTCGACGGCGACGAGCGGACGCTTTGGCACAGCGACTGGGCCCATGGGACCGGTATGCCCCAGTATCTGAGTGTCGACCTGGGCCGCGACTACGATCTCACCGACGTTACATTCCTGCCGCGCCAGGACGGCGGCACTAACGGCGATATCTTCGAGGCCGAGATACTGGTCTCCGACACTGCCGACGGTTATGAGAAGGGCACCGCCGCGTCGATGGGTACGTTCGCCTTCGACAACGATGGCCGCGTGCTCACCGACCGTGGCGACTGGAAACAGATGAGCTTTGGCGCCGCGCGCGGTCGCTACGTGACCGTCAAGGTGATTCACGCCGGCGGGGGCGACGTTGATGCCTACTGCAGCATGGCGGAGCTCAAGTTCTACGGTACGGCCGTCCCCGATCCGGTGGCGAAGGATGATCTCACTGCCGCGATCGAAAAGGTTGATGCCGAGCTTGCCGCCGGCGACCTCAAGGCCGGCGACTACACCGAGGCCTCCTGGACGGCGCTCGAGAACGCCCTGGCGAGCGCCCGCGCCATCTTGAGCGACGAGGATGCCACGCAGGACGAGGTCGACCAGGCGCTCAGGGCGCTCGAGAGCGCCCGCGACGCGCTCGAGAAGACCCCGGTGGTCCCGGTCGAGAATCCGACTAAGAAGCAGCTCAAGGCCCTGGTCAAGCAGGCGAAGGAGACTGACACCAGGGGCAAGACGGCCGAGTCTGTCAAGGCCCTGACGGATGCCATTACCTACGCCGAGGACGTCTTGGGTGATGAGAATGCTTCCGACACCCAGATCCAGGCGGCCTATAGCCAGCTCAAGCTGGCCATTGAGAGCCTCAAGGATGCCGATTCCGGCAACCAGGGCGGCTCGGGCAACCAGGGTTCCGGCAATGGCTCGAACGGCGGCAACCAGGCGGGCAAGCCCGCAGGCGACAAGGCCCAGGGCAGCAAGAAGAACGGTTCGGCGATTCCCAATACCGGAGACCAGACGGCGGCGACCGTCGCGACCGTCGGTGGTCTTGGCGCCATCATCGCCGCGATCGGCGCTTTCTTCCATCGTCGCAGCAAGGCTAAGTAGCCCCAGCAACAGCTAAGCAAGCGTGCCCGCCGTCCCACCCAAGGACGGTGGGCACGCTTTTTGAATGTAGGCAGAAAGCTCCGACCCTTCGGCCTTAATCTCGCAAAGCGTTCCGTCTCCCGCCGAACACATCAGCATCGGCGGCTATACTTGAATTATTTGCAGTTAAGGGTCGCGGATTGGCCGCGTCACCGCTCTCAACAGGAGGTCTTTGTTTATGGCAGATCAAAAGCCGGTTGTCGGGATCATCATGGGCTCCAAGTCCGATCTGGGTGTTATGGAAGGCTGCACCGCCGAGCTCGAGGCGCTCGGTGTGCCCTATGAGCTCGTCATTGCGAGCGCACACCGCACACCGGCGAAGGTCCACGAGTGGGCTTCGACTGCTGCCGATCGCGGTATCAAAGTGATTATCGCCGCCGCCGGCAAGGCCGCTCACCTGGGTGGTGTCGTGGCCGCCTTTACGCCGCTGCCGGTTATCGGCGTACCTATGAAGACGAGTGACCTGGGCGGTATGGATTCGCTGCTGTCGATGGTGCAGATGCCTTCGGGCGTGCCCGTGGCCTGCGTTGCCATCAACGGCGCCAAGAACGCCGCCATTTACGCCACGCAGATTCTGGGCGCATGCGACCCCGAGTACCGCAAGGTTATCGAGAAGATGAAGCAGGAGATGGCCGACGCCTAGGCGTTCCGCCGTTTCACCGCAGTATAAGGAGAGCCATGTCCGATTATCAGGGAAAACGATTCAAGGCTTCTCAGATTCCCGATCCGTCGAAGCCGGGTGCTGCCCATGCGGCACAGCAGGGTCGGACATCCTCTCCTCAGCAGCCGCGCGCGCCGCGCCCCGTGACACCGGCGACGCATCGTCGACAGGACGCGCCGGCCGCATATCGACCTTCATCTTATAGCACCGCTAAGAAGCCGCCCCGGTCTTCATCGCATGCCACGCCGTCGGATTACACCGAGTCGCCGCGTAAAAAGCGCCGCTCCATCATTCCTATTCTGCTCATCATCGTGGGCATCGGTCTGATTGTTGCCGCCGCTGCCATCTTTATCAATGCCCAGATTGGCTATAAGCAGGCGAGCGATTCGTATCAGAAAATCGAGAAGCAATATGTAAGCGATAAGGACGCCAGCGGCGTGCCGATTATCGACTTTGATGCACTTGCTCAGACGAACCCCGAGATTGTGGGTTGGATTTACGTGCCGGGAACCAACATCAACTATCCCGTGGTGCAGACCAACAACAACTCCAAATACCTCAACACGCTGTTCGATGGCACGTCTAACGCCTCGGGTGCCATCTTCTTGGATAGCGATGACACCGCGCCGGGAATGGTCGACCAGCAGACCACGATCTACGGCCACCATATGAACGATGGGTCGATGTTCAACGTGATTTCGGATACGACTGACCAGGCAACGTTCGATAGCGTTGAATATGTGTACTACATCACGCGCGATGCGACGTATAAGTTGCGTCCGCTGGCGACCAAGGTGGTCGAGGACACGTATGCCAAGGCGCGCACGACCAATTTTGAGGGCGACGACGGACTCAAGAACTACCTGTCCGAGATGCTCGACGGCGCTTCTGCCGTGGCGAGTGATGCCACCGATCGTGCCGCTTCGGCAACTAAGGTTGTAACGCTTGTGACCTGTCGTTCGCTGTCGCTGAGCAACACACGCGCCGTCATGGTACTCACGCCGGTCGAGGAATAAGTTGTTCGAGAGTAGCTAAAAAGGCCCCGTCCCAAATTGGCTACTCGACGACGGTAAGGGAGAAATGATGCTCGAGAGTGGCAAATTGATGCCTTCGATTGATGCTTGGCTGCGCGAGGCCAAGGCCGATGCTTCGGCGGCAGGCTGTGGGATGTATCTGACGCATAACGGTGTGGTGCGCGCGACGCCCAAGGCTGAGGTGCGCGGAGTCGAGACCGATGGCGTGGCGCCTGGGCATAAGGTGGGCGGCATGGTGTTTGGCTTCGATGCTCAGAAGGTGCAGGCTGCTATCGAGGCGACGCGTGCGATGCCGGGTATCGGCTATGTGCGTGTGTGGCTGGCAAGCGGCGAGCTTGCCGTAGGTGACGACATCATGCTCGTGCTCATCGGCGGGGACATTCGCCCGCACGTGGTCGATGCGCTGCAGGCGCTCGTTGGCACCATTAAGAACGAATGCGTGAGTGAGGTCGAGCGCGAGGCGTAGAGGCTTGCGTCGATAGAAGGATCGTTTATAAAAATGCCCACCGGTACGTGTGATACCGGCGGGCATTTTGCGTTTTGGGCGCGGTGGGCGCTACACGCGCGTCGCATCCTTGGGGCTCATGGTCATGCTCTGGAAGCGGTTTTCCATGTACTCGTTATCGAAGTGCTCTCCGTAGAACTGTGCGACGGGAATGTCCGGCTCCGTGCCGTTAACGCGCTGGTACCAGTAGTCGAGCGACTGCAGCGTCATGACGCCGTCGACCAGCATGATAACGGTAAAGATGACGGTGGCCGAGTAGCGGCTCTTCCAGGGGATCTTGTTGATAAGCTTAAGCAGCCTCGGCAGCAGCAGCTTGATCCAGATGAGGCCGCCCAGGCCCCACAGGCAGGCGAAGCCCGTGCAGGTGCGTCCGCCCGTGAGGACCACGAGCGGATCGGGCAAACCGAACAGCGTTATGTGCGAGTAGCTCCACGAGACCACGCCAAACGCGGTCTGCATAAACCAGCCCACGAACACCTCAAAGCTGGCGCCGAGCAGGGCGCTCACCAGGAAAATGATGATGGGGTTCTTTTTGTAGAAGCGGTTAAGCACCATGGTCATGAGCACGGCGCCAAATCCGTAGATGGGGCTGAAGGGGCCAAACAGCATGCCGGCGCGGTTCTGATAGACGCCCGGGTCGTCGACCGTCATGTGCCAGATGTCCTCGGCGATCAGGCCGAGTATGCAGCAGACAAAGAACACCCAGAACAGGTTGAAGTAGTTGAGCTTGATGTAGCCCTCGCCGGTTTCATCGCGGCCGAGCATGCCCTCGGCGGCGGCGTCGCGGTCGAGCATCTCCTGCAGGCGGCGCTGCAGTTCGCGCTCCTGACGCAGCGTGGGGTCGACGGTTGCCGAAAGTGCAACAAGGATGCCGAGCTGGATCGCGGGACGCAGTAGGAAGGGCCCGATGCCCTGGAGCATCACGTCGACCAAAAGCTCGACGACGGTGAATGCAATAAGGATGTAGGACAGGCGGGCGGCGTTACGGCGCTGGTTTTTGATAAGGTCCAGGCCAAAGATGATTAGGATGACGGCACTTGCCGCAGAGAGCATGATGCCGGCGACGATAAGGCCGACTGCGACGAGCGTGTTATCGCCGAGCTTTTCGGTGGCGTTGCCGTTAACAAGTGCCGTGATGACCTGCCACATAAAGGCAGCGACTGACGGGAGCGTGCCCACGCCGGAAAGGATGCACAGGACGGCGTACACCTTAATGATGAGGGGGATCTTCTTGACCTCCGTGGCGCTGGGGACGCTGGGGTCGAGTTCGTTTCGATCCATACAGAACCTTTCTCGCTTTGTTGTAGGTTATAAGGATACGCCGCCGACCTGCCAAAAGACAGGACGAACGTCCCAATTGCAACTTTGTAATCCCCAACGGCGGACGCGGCGGCCATCTGGGGGCGCGGGCACTTACACTGGACAGACCGATAAAATGTTTGGCAACAAAACTGATTATTAGCTCGGTGGGCTTTTAAAAAGCGCTGTTCACGCGCGGGAGTGCTTGTCTTGCCGTGCGTATAATAAGGCGGGTAACGCCAAAAATACGAGGCTCTGAGGGGATACCATGTCTCAAGAAACCATCCGCGCGGCCGAGCGTGCCGCGGGACAGGTGAACACCATGTCGACGTATGATCCGGACTCCGACCAGCTGCATGAGGAATGTGGCATTTTCGGCGTATGGGCACCCGATCGCGACGTGGCTCGACTGACGTACTTTGGCCTGCGTGCGCTGCAGCACCGTGGCCAGGAATCGGCTGGAATCGCCGTGGGTGACGGCGGCACGGTTATGGTCCGCAAAGATCTGGGCCTGCTCGACCGCGTGTTCTCCAACGCCGACCTGTCGACGCTCTCCGGCCAGCTGGCCGTGGGTCATGTGCGCTACGGCACTGCCGGCGCCAAGAGCTGGGAAGCCTCTCAGCCGCACCTCTCTACCATCAATAGCGTCATTATCGCGCTCGCGCACAACGGCACCCTCGTCAACACCGACGAGCTGCGCCGTCAGCTGATCGAGCTGGGCGTGCCGTTCCTCTCCAATTCGGATTCCGAGGTCGCGACCAAGCTTATCGGCTACTTTACCCAGCGTACGGGCCACCTACGCGAGGGTATTCGCAAGACCATGGAGCTCGTGCGCGGCGGCTACGCCATGACGCTCATCAACGAGCAGGCGCTCTACGCATTCCGCGATCCACACGGCATTCGCCCGCTCGTGCTGGGCAAGCTGGTGGACGAGGGTCTGGACCAGGCCGATGCCGCAGCCGTTTCGCAGCTGCCGTCGCAGGACGGCGCCGCGACGGTCGACTCCGCCGTCCGTGTCACGCGCGCCGGCGGCTGGGTCGTTGCTTCCGAGACCTGCGCACTCGACATCGTGAGTGCCGAGTACGTCCGTGACGTCCGTCCCGGCGAGATCTTGCGCATCAGCGCCGAGGGCCTGGTATCCGAGCAGGGCGTGCCTGCAGCCGAAGAGCCCGCCAACTGCATCTTTGAGCAGGTCTACTTTGCCCGCCCCGACTCCATCATGAACGGCAAGAGCGTCTATGCCTGCCGTTACGACATGGGTCGTCAGCTGGCACATGAGGAGCCTGTCGAGGCCGACCTGGTCATCGGCGTGCCCGACTCCGGCCTGCCGCCTGCGGAGGGGTATTCGCACGAGAGCGGTATTCCCTTTGGCGAGGGCCTTATCAAGAACCGCTACGTGGGCCGTACGTTTATCGAGCCTACGCAGGAGTTGCGCGCCATGGGCGTGCGTATGAAACTCAACCCGCTGCGCGACAACATCGAGGGCAAGCGCCTGGTCGTCATCGACGACTCCATCGTGCGCGGCACCACCATGGTGCAGCTCGTCAAGATGCTGCGCAACGCCGGCGCCAAGGAGATTCATATCCGCATCAACTCGCCCGAGGTCATCTGGCCGTGCTTCTACGGTATCGATACCGACGTGCAGTCGCAGCTTATCAGCGCCAACAAGACGGTCGACGAGATTTGCGAGTATATCGGCGCCGATTCGCTGGCCTTCCTTTCGGTCGAGGGCCTGCTTAAGGTCATGCCCAAGGGCGGTTACTGCGATGCGTGCTTTACCGGCCGCTACCCCGTGGCGATTCCCGAGAGCTTTGGCCGCGACAAGTTTATGGAGGGCTTTAAGCCCCGCAACCTGGACAAGCCGCTGCACTTTGACGACGACGCCGTGATCGAGAAATACGACGACCGCAGCTGGGAAGAGGAGCACGGCGAGGCATAAAACCTGCCATATGGGGACAGGTTTATTTTGGTAGGTTTTACCTGCTGTTTTGTTGATATGACGGCGCGTGCTGTTATGGCGCGCGCCGAAATGAACGCAACTATGAGCACCGTTTGGCGCCCGCGCGGCGCCACGGTAATGGGAGAGGAAGGCTCAGATGAGCGACAGCAAGCATGTGACGTATGAGGATGCCGGCGTCGATACCGCCGAGGGCGGCCGCGCCGTTGACGCTATTAAGCAGATGGTCAAGGACACCAATCGCCCCGAGGTTATCGGCGGCATCGGCGGCTTTGGTGGCTTATTCTCGGCCGCCGCGCTTAAGGATATGGAAGACCCGATTCTGATTAGCGGTACCGACGGCGTGGGCACCAAGCTCGTCCTCGCCCAGATCATGGACCGTCACGAGACGGTGGGCCAGGACCTGGTCGCCATGTGCGTCAACGACATTTTGGCTTCGGGCGCCGAGCCGCTGTTCTTCCTGGACTACGTTGCCATCGGTCACATCGAGGCCGAGCACATGGCAAAGATCATCAAGGGTGTGGCCGACGGCTGCAAGCTCGCGGGCTGTGCGCTCGTGGGCGGCGAGATGGCCGAGCACCCGGGCGTTATGGCTCCGGCCGACTACGACCTCGCCGGCTTTACCGTGGGCGTCGTCGATCGTCCCAAGATGCTCGACCCCGCGAACGTCCGCCCCGGCGACGTGATCCTGGGCCTGCCTTCCACCGGCGTGCACTCCAACGGCTACTCGCTCGTGCGTAAGGTCATCGGCGTCGACGGTATTAAGCCGGGCACGCCCGAGGCCGCCGCTAAGGCCGAAGAACTGAGCCGTCCGCTCGAGGAGCTCGGCGGTGCATCGCTGGCAGACGCTCTGCTGGCCCCCACGCGCATCTACGTCAAGCCGATTCTGGAGCTGCTCCGCGGTGGCGCCAACGTTCATGCCATTGCCCACATCACCGGTGGCGGCATCACCGAGAACCTCAACCGCGCGCTCGCCGACGATGTCGATGCCGTGGTCACCCGCAGCGGCGCCGAGATGGGCTGGGATGTTCCGCCCGTCATTACTTACGTGTCGCGTCAGGCCGAGCTCGCGCCCAACGAGGCATGCAAGACCTTCAACATGGGCGTCGGCCTGTGCCTGATTGTTGCCCCCGAGGACGAGGCCGCCGTGACCGAGGCCCTGGTCGCGCTAGGCGAGAAGCCGTTCCGCGTGGGCGAGTGCGTCGAGGGTTCCGGTAAGGTCGTGTACTCCGATGAGCGCTAGCGAGCAGAGGGCTGCTGCCGAGGACCTGGGCTATGTGCCCTACACCCGTCCGACCGGCACTGATACGGCCGAGCCGCTCAAGATTGGCGTGCTCATCAGCGGTTCGGGTACCAACCTGCAGGCGCTGATCGACCTGATCGCCGCCGGCAAGCTCAACGCCTCGATTGAGCTTGTGGTGTCGAGCCGTCCTTCGGCCAAGGGCTTGCAGCGCGCCGAGCGTGCGGGCATCCAGACACTCACGCTGTCCAAGGATGTCTATGCCGACCCTATCGCCGCCGACGAGATCATCGCGCACGAGCTGCTCGAGCGCGGCTGCGAATATGTGGTCATGGCCGGCTACATGCGCATGGTGCACACGCCGCTGCTGGCGGCGTTCCCCAATCGCGTGGTCAACCTGCATCCGGCGCTGCTGCCGAGCTTTACCGGCGCCCATGCGATTGACGATGCGTTTGCTCGCGGCGTCAAGGTGACCGGCGTGACCGTGCATTTTGCCAACGAGATCTATGACAACGGCCCCATCATCGCCCAGCGTGCGCTGGCCGTCGAAGAGGGCTGGGATGTCGATACGCTCGAGGAGCACATCCACGCGATCGAGCACGTGCTGTACCCCGAGGTCGTGCAGATGCTCGCCGACGGTCGCGTCCACGTGCTGGAGAGCGGCAAGGTGGCAGTTGACCCGGCGCGCTAGTCGCTTGAAAAAGGGTCTCCTTGGTTTCCTTGAGATGTAAAAGCTTCATCAGAACCAAGAAATCTGATAGGGCCTCGTCCGTGTGCGGGCGGGGCCCTTTTGCGTGGCCTTTCATGTTTGCTATACTGCTAGCAGATAGAGAGGAGCCGCTATGGGTACAGCAACGGTGCAGCTCAACACGCGAATCGATCCTATGCTCAAGGCTGGTGGCGACGCGGTCCTAACTCGCAATGGATTGGGGGCGAGCGATGCTATTCGTGCGCTTTGGGCCTATCTTGTCGAGCATCAAACGTTGCCGGGATTTATGGTGGCGGATAAGCGCGAGACGCCCCGTGCGGAGAGCCTGGCCGAGCAGGGGTGTGGCCTAGCTTTTTCCTCGTTGGGGCTAAGCGCTTCGGATTTTGCGCCAGGTGGATCATTTGCGGAAGACTGGGATGCCGTACGAGATGATATGTATGACGCGATGATTGCCGACATCGAGGCGAATTGCCGATGATCGAGGCAAAACGCCTGCTTGTAGATACGAACGTTTGGCTCGATTATTACCTGCAAGAGGGGGCATTCGACGAAGCGAAGAGATTGGTTGAACTGGCCGAGGCGGGAAAGATCGACCTTCTTTATGCGCCCACGACGGCAAAGGATGTGTTCTACATTTTGCCTCGGCGTCTAGCCCGGCGGAATGCGAACGGGATTAGCGTGTCGTTTGCCTCGGCGTCATGGGCCTGCATCGAGCATATGATGCAGGTAGCAACGGCCTCTCCACTTTCGTTGGCAGAGTGCGAGATGGCACGCATGCTTGGCAAGCGTATGCCGGATCTTGAAGACAACCTCATCATTGCTTCGGGCGAGACGGCAGATGTTGACTACGTGGTCACGAGCGACCGGCGCATGTTGGAGGCGATGCCCGAGGTTTGCCTGACGCCCGCGCGTGCACTCGAGATGATCGGGATCCTCGACTAACCTTGTCTGTCTGGTTTCGCTATCATATGGGGCAATGTGAACCCCATGCAACTTTGGAGGACGGTATGGCGGATAACGCCGAGGCGCTTTTCTCGCCTGAGCTGGTGTTTTTTGATTGGGAGTGTGCAACGCCGGATGAGGTGTTTACGCGGCTCGAGGACGAGCTTGCCCCGCGCGGCTACATTGCCGACGGTTGGCTCGACGCCGTTCGCGCGCGCGAGGACGTCTATCCCACGGGTCTTGCCATGCCAGCGGCAAACATTGCCATTCCGCATACCGATCCGGGGTTTGTGGCCAAGCCCTATATCGCGGTGGTGAAGCCCGCCGCGCCCGTGACATTTAACGCTATGGCTGGCATGGGCGCTCCGGTGCCGGCGCAGATCGTCATCAACCTGGGCATCGCCGAGCCGGGCGGCCAGGTCGAGGCCCTGCAGGCGCTCATGAATATCTTTATGGACGCCGATGCCGCAGCCGACGTGCTCGGCCAGACCACGCCCCAGCGCATGGTCGACGCCATCCGCCGTCACTTCTAGGGTGGGGCTGAGTCGGCACCTAGGGACGTTCCTTTTCTGCCGGCAGTAAGGGACAGTCCCCAAGTGCCGGCACATAAAGAACGTCCCCAACTGCCAAGTGCCACATCTGTCCCCTTTGCACCAAAATGGTGCAGATTAACCTGTCCCCAACGCACCAAGCGTGCCGCGGGGGCTGCGTTGTGACACAATGGCGTTTGTTCGATTCGTTATGCGAAAGGCCAACTATGGCAAATAAGAAAAAGAACTCCGAGGCCGCGCCGACGCCCGAGCAGCAGGCCCACGCTGCCTCCAGCTCTCGCAAGAAGCAGCGCAAGACGTACGTGTCTAAGACCGTCAAGATCGTCCTGGTGGTCATCGGCGTGCTGGCGATGCTGCTTTCCGTCTCGGCGATGGCGTGCTCCGGCCTTATGTCGCAGGCCGAGGACACCTCGGGCTACAAGCTGACCGGCGGTGTTGCTGCAACTATCAACGGCACCAACCTCACCGAGGATACCGTGACCAAGCAGATCATGAGCATGCGCACGTCTTACGGCTACACCAAGGATGAGGATTGGGCGCAGTATCTGGTCGACAACGACCTCACGCCCAAGAAGTACCGCAAGCAACTCATCGACTCCTACACGCAGCAGATTCTGCTTCAACAGGCACAGAAGGAGAACGGCGTGACGGTGTCGGACGAGGAGGTCGAGAAGGCTTGGAAGGACGCGTGCAAGAGCGCGGGCGGTGCCAAGGCCTTTAAGAAGACCCTCAAGACCTACGGCTACACCGAAGACACCTATAAGAGCTCGCTCAAGGAGAGCCTGGCGCAGCAAAAGCTCAAAGATGCCGTGGCGCCCACCAGCAAGCCCAAGGACAGCGAGATCGTCGATTACATCAACGAGAACCTGTCGAAGTACAACGATGCCCGCCGCTCGTCGAACATCCTGATCAAGGTTGATTCCGATGCGTCCGATGAGGACAAGGCTGCCGCCAAGGCTAAGGCGCAGGAGTGCCTGAACAAGATCAACTCCGGCGAGCTGAGCTTTGAAGACGCCGTGAAGCAGTATTCCGACGACACCGGCTCCAAGGAGAAGAAGGGTGACGTGGGCTGGGACAAGCTCACCACCTTTGTCGACAGCTACCAGACGGCACTCGAGGGGCTCAACAAGGGCGATGTGAGCGACGTGGTCGAGTCGACGTACGGCTATCACATCATCAAGTGCACCGACTACTTCCATGTCGATAATCAGGTCGATGACATCAACCAGGTGCCCAAGGCCATCAAAAAGTACGTCTCCAACGTGGTGAAGACGCAGGCGGCCAGCACTGCGTATAGCGAGTGGCTGGAGCAGTACAAGAAGGATGCCGACATCACCGTCAATCCCATGCCCAAGGACGTGCCGTACAACGTCAGCCTGAAGGGCGTCACCAAGAGTTCGACCGACGATTCGTCGACGACTGAGTAATCATGGGGCGGTACTCGCGCGAGTGCCGCCCACGCTATTAGAGAGGATTTGCAGATGACCAACGAAGAGCTGCAGAAGGAAATGATCGCGGCCATGAAGGCCAAGGACAAGGTTCGCCTGTCCATCATTCGCCAGGTTAAGGCTGAGGTGAAGAATATCGAGGTCAATGAGCGCCGCGATGTGACCGAGGAAGACGTCAACAGCATGATCAAGCGTCTGATCAAGCAGACGAGCGAGACGCTAGAGATGTCCATCAAGGCCGGCACCGACCAAGAGCGTACCGACAATCTGACCGAGCAGGTCAAGATTCTGGAGAGCCTGCTGCCCGCGCAGGTTTCGGGCGAGGAGCTCGAGGCTCTGATCGAGCAGGTTATCGCCGAGCTGGGCGCCACGTCCAAGAAGCAGATGGGCCAGGTCATGGGTGCACTCGGCAAGGCCACCGGCGGCAACTTCGATAAGCCGGCCGCGGCAAAGATCGTCGGCGCGAAACTCGCGTAATTTGTTACGCGGTTTTACCAAACCGCGTAACGGCTCGACGCTGCAAACCCGTACACACGGCAATCTGACGTTCAATTTCAAGGGCGCGACCATAAGGTCTGCGCCCTTTCATTTCACGTCACCTTGCTCGCGTGTACGGGTTTTCGCTGACTTATGCTCAACAAGGGCGGTTGTATTATTTTCGGTGCTCATTGGGGACAGACTTAAATGAGTACCCACGGGGGGTACTCATTTAAGTCTGTCCCCAATGAGTGAGCGCCAATGAGTGGGTGAAAGGTTGCGGGTTCTTTACGGGAATGTAGTGTGGGCTGCGGAAACGTGGTTCTTTCCGTACAATAGTTCAACTCGTGTAAACGCAGGGAAGGGACATTCATGGCAGACATGATCGAGATCAAGCATCTCAACAAGTACTTTGGCGACCTGCATGTGCTCAAAGATATCAACCTCACCGTCAAGCGCGGCGAGAAGCTCGTAATAATCGGGCCTTCCGGCTCGGGTAAGTCGACGCTCATCCGTTGCGTCGATTATCTGGAGGAGCCCACGTCGGGCGAGGTCATCATCGACGGTACGCCGCTTACCAAAAAGAACCACCTGGAGATGGCTCGCAAGTATAGTTCCATGGTGTTTCAGCAGTTCAACCTGTATCCCAACATGACGGTGCTCGGCAACCTGACGCTCGCGCCCATCAAGCTGCAAAAGAAGAGCAAGGAGGAGGCGACCGAGATTGCCATCGCCGCACTCAAGCGCGTCGGCATGGCGCATAAGGCCGGCGAGTATCCGCAGAATCTCTCGGGTGGTCAGCAGCAGCGCATCGCCATCGCCCGTGCCCTGTGCACCAAGCAGCCCATCATCCTGTTTGACGAGCCGACTTCGGCGCTCGACCCCGAGATGGTCCAGGAGGTTCTGGACGTTATGATTGAGCTCGCGCAGGAGGACATCACCATGATCTGCGTGACGCACGAGATGGGCTTTGCGCGCCAGGTGGCCGACCGCGTCATCTTCATGGAGGACGGCCGCATCCTGGAGGAGGGCACGCCCGAGCACTTCTTCGATAATCCCGAGAACCCGCGCTGCCGCGAGTTCCTGTCCAAGATTCTGCACTAGGTGCGGTGGTGGACATGACGGATATGACGAGGGCGGCCGTGTCGCGCCGTCACTTTTTGCAGCTGGCGGGCGCCGGTATGCTTACGCTGACGGGGGCCGCGCTTACCGGTTGCGGCAACTCCACCAGCGGCGAGGGCTCCGACAAGGGGTCTAAGCTTGCGGCCATTAAGTCGCGTGGCCATCTGAATGCCGGCGTTAAGAAGGACGTTCCCGGTTACGGCTATTACGACACCGCTAAGGGTCGCTTTGAGGGCATGGAAGTCGATTTGTGCTACCAGATCGCGGCCGCCGTCTTTGGCGTGAGCTACAAGGAGGCCCGTGCCCAGGAGCTTGTCGAGTTTACCGACGTAACGCCCAAGACGCGCGGCCCGCTGATCGATAACGGCCAGCTCGACGTGGTCGCGGCGACCTACACCATCACCGACGAGCGCAAGAAGAGCTGGGATTTCTCGACGCCGTACCGCACCGACTACGTGGGACTCATGGTCAAGAAGCGTTCGGGCTTTACCTCGATTGAGGACCTGGACGGCAAGGTCATCGGCGTGAGCCAGGGTGCTACCACGCAGGGCCTGATTGAGCAGATGATCAAGGACAACGGCTTTAGCTGCAAGCCCGAGTTTAGGGCCTTTAGCGGCTACCCCATCATCAAGAGTTCACTCGACGCCGGCAATATCGACGTCTTTGCCATGGACCGCTCCACGCTGGCCGGCTACATGAACGAGACCGTTGAGCTGCTGCAGCCCGAGGTCAAGTTTGGCGAGCAGGGCTACGGCGTGGCGACCAAGAAGGGCTGCGACCTTTCGGCCGTGGTCGATCAGGTGATTTGCGATCGCCTGGCCGACGGCTGGCTCGACCAAGAGGTCAAGACCTGGGGTCTTGTATAGGCGCATCGTCCAAGGAAGGAATCAAATGCTCGAAGGATTATTTGACGCCGACCGTTGGTCGACGACATTTCAAAACATGGGGCCCTTCTGGGAGGGCTTTGGCGTGACGCTGCAGGTGGTCGTTGCCGGTCTGCTGCTGTCGCTGGTGCTGGGCACGCTGCTGGGCGTGTTTTCTACCACTCGCTCGCGCGTGCTGCGCGCCATAAGCCGCGTGTACGTGGAGTTTTACCAGAACACCCCGTTGCCCGTGCAGGTGCTCTTTATGTACATGGCCGGTCCGCAGTTTTTGCAGGCCATAACCGGTGCCGACCAGCCGGTGCGCATCGCGCCGTTCGTGTTGGGCTTCTTGGGTGTGGGCCTGTATCACGCGGCCTACATTTCGGAGGTCATCCGCACTGGTATCGAGGCGGTTCCGCGCGGTCAGATGGAGGCGGCCCAGAGCCAGGGCTTCACCCGTGCGCAGGCGTACTGGTACATCGTGCTGCCCCAGACATTCAAGATCATTTTGCCGCCGCTGTGCAACCAGGCGCTCAACCTGGTCAAGAACACGTCGGTGCTGGCGCTTGTGGCCGGTGGCGACCTTATGTACCGTTCCGACAACTTTGTGAGTCTGTACGGTTACCTGCAGGGATACATCGTCTGCTGCCTTATGTACTTCATCATCTGCTTTCCGCTCGCCATGCTGGTGCAGTGGCTCGAGCGCCGCTCCAAGGAGCGTCCGCGCGGCGTGAGCCTGGCCGAGCTGGGACTCGACAACGTAGAGGAGGCCTAGCGCATGGAAATCTTCAACGCGACCAACCTGCTCTACATCTGGGGCGGCTTTGTTAAGACCATCGAGATCTCGGCGCTGTCGATCTTTTTCTCGCTCATCTTTGGCACGGTGCTGGCGCTCGTCAAGAGCTATGCGCCCCGCCCGTTCCGTATTTTGGTGAGCGCCTATATCGAGCTGTTCCGTTGCACGCCGAACCTGCTGTGGATTCTGTTTATCTACTTTACGGTGCAGGGTTTGGACATTGTGATTTCGACCATCGCCTTTACGCTGTTTACCAGCGCCGTTATGGCCGAGATTGTGCGCGGCGGTCTCAACTCGATTCCGCGCGGCCAGTTTGAGGCAGCGCAGAGCCAGGGTTTTGGCTTCTTTGCCACCATGCGCTACATCATTCTGCCGCAGACGTTTAAGACGATCATTCCGGCGCTGTTTAGCCAGTGCACGACCGTCATCAAGGACAGCTCGTATCTTTCGGGTATTAACGTGGCCGAGCTCATGTACACGGCAAACGTCGTGATGGCCCATGCGATCGACCTGTCGCAGGTGCTTATGCTCTACGGCCTGGTGTTTGCGATGTACTTTGTGCTCAACTTTGGCATCTCGCTGCTGGTGAGAGCGTATCAGAGGCGAATGGTGGCAGCGTAGAATGTGGCAAAGGGACAGCCCCTTTGTCACATAGAGAAAGGAATCGCGATGAGCGATCTGGAGAACAAGAAGAATCCTGTGGTCATTACCATCGCGCGCGACTTTGGCGCCGAGGGCCACGAGATTGGTCGCATGCTTGCCGACGAGTTGGGGATTCCGCTGTACGATAACGAGCTGCTGGTGCGTGCGTCGCTGCGCGCGGGCGAGTCGCTCGATAAGATGGCCGCCTACGACGAGCGCCTGGCCGTGGAGAATATGGCGTTTCTGCCCGACCGCTACGATGCGCGTTCGTACTCGGACAAGTTGTTCCAAAAGATGAGCCAGGTGATTTTGGACCTGGGCGAGACCGAGAGCTGCATCATCGAAGGGCGCCTATCCGATTACCTGCTGCGCAACAACCCCAACCACATTGCCGTGTTGGTGACCGCACCCTTTGAGGACCGCGTCGAGATCGTGCGCAAGAAGCGCGGCCTTAACAAAAAGAAGGGCGCCAAGCTGGTCAAGCAGCAGCAGAAGGCGCGCGAGGCTTTTTACAAGCGCTATAGCGCCGGCAAGTGGAAGATGACGAGCGGCAAGGACATCGTCGTCAACCGCGCCAAGCTGGGCCGCGAGGGCTGCAAAGACGTTATCGCCGCTGCCTACCGCTACAAAGTAGCGCAGCTCGAAGACTAACCGACCAAAACCACCACAAGGGGGACAGGCACCTTTGTGGTGGTTTTTGTTTTAGGCCGAGGGGAAGGCCTTGGCGGCAGTGTCTATCCTCGGCTTTTGCAAAATCTCGATCTGTAACACCAAGCCAGCGAAAATGGCTCTAACTGTTACAGATTTAGATGAACCGTCCGGCTGTCAGCCCAACGTCTTGATCTGTAACACCAGGCGGCATATTTGGCCTCTAGCTGTTACAGATTGAGATAAAGCGGAGGCGGCTGGCGCAATATCTCGATCTGTAACAACTACGATGCTCAACAGGGCCTAACTGTTACAGATTGAGACAAACGCCGGAATTGGTTTGCCGACCAGGCCCCCAACCACTACAAAGGTGTCTGTCCCCATCGTGGTGGTTGGGGCGGCCGGTATAGAAAAAGTCCCCGCCGGGCGTGTGCTCGACGGGGACTTTGCCGTTTGATGGCTAGTGCTGTAGGTGATTACTCGCCCAGCAGGCTCTTGGTGATGGAAGCGGCGGCCTTCTTGCCGGCGCCCATTGCCAGAATGACCGTAGCGGCACCGGTGACGATGTCGCCGCCGGCCCAGATGCGGGGATCGGTGGTCTGGCCGGTCTCCTCGTCGGCAACGATGTAGCCCCACTTGTTGAGCTCCATCTTGCCGCCGATCTTGGCAGCAAAGGGGTTGGCGTTGGTGCCGATAGCCGAGATCGCAACGTCGCAGGGGATCTCCTCGATGGCGCCCTCGATGGGCACCGGGCGACGACGGCCGGACTCGTCGGGCTCGCCGAGCTCCATCTTCTGGACCTTGACGGCGCACACGGAGCCGTCCTCGCCAGCAACAAACTCGAGCGGGGAAACGAGCGGCAGAACCTCGACGCCCTCGGCCTTAGCATGGTGCAGCTCGGCGCGACGGCAGGGCATCTCGTCCTCGGTACGACGGTAGGCGATGATGGCGTGCTCGGCGCCCAGACGCTTGGCGGTACGGACGGCGTCCATAGCCACGTTGCCGCCACCAAAGACAACGACGTTCTTGCCGTGCTTGGTGGGGGTGTCGTACTCGGGGAACTTGTTGGCCTTCATCAGGTTCACGCGGGTGAGGTACTCGTTGGCGAAGAAGACGTTGGGCAGGTTCTCGCCGGGAACGTTGAGGAACTTGGGCAGGCCAGCGCCGGTCGCCACGTAGATGGCGTCGAAGCCCTGCTCGAACAGCTCCTCGGCCGTGGCCATGTTACCCACGACGGAGTTGTACTCAAACTTGACGCCCATGTCCTCCAGGCCGTCAATCTCGCGCTTGACGACTGCCTTGGGCAGACGGAACTCGGGGATGCCGTAGACTAGCACGCCGCCGCCGGTGAAGAAAGCCTCGAAGACGGTGACGTCAAAGCCGTTGCGGGCGAGCTCGCCGGCGCAGGTGATGCCGGACGGGCCGGAGCCGACGACGGCGACCTTCTTGCCGTTCTTGGGAGCCATCTTGGGCGTGGAGGCGAGCTCGGGGCGGTCACCCAGGAAGCGCTCGAGCTGGCCGATGGCCACGGGCTCGGACTTCTTGCCACGGATGCACTTGCCCTCGCACTGATTCTCCTGCGGGCAGACGCGGCCGCAGATAGCGGGAAGCATGGAGTCCTCGCGGATGGTATCGAGAGCGCCGCCGAAGTCCTTCGCGCGGATCTGCTCGATAAAGCGGGGGATGTTGATGTTGACGGGGCAGCCCTCAACACAGAACGGCTTCTTGCAGTTGAGGCAGCGCTCGGCCTCGGCCAGCGCCATCTCCTCGGTGAAGCCCTTGTCGACGGGGCGGAAGTCGCAGGCGCGCTCGGCAGCCGGCTCCTCGTTATCGGGGGTGCGGGGCGACTTCATATCGGCAACGAAACGACCGTTAACTAGTGGCATGCGCAGCTCTTTTCCTCATAGGCCTTGAGGGACTCGCCCTCTTCGGAACGGTAAGCGGCCTGGCGGGCACGAAGGTCATCCCAGTCGACCAGGGTGGCATCGAAGTCGGGGCCGTCGACGCAAGCGAACTTGGTCACGCCGCCCACCTCGACGCGGCAGCAGCCGCACATACCGGTGCCGTCAACCATGATGGGGTTGAGCGACGCGGTGATGGGGGTGTCGTACTTCTGGGCGGTGAGGGTCGAGAACTTCATCATCGGAACGGGGCCGACGCAGAAGACCTGGCTCACGGCCTTGTCCTGCAGCAGGCGCTCCAGCGGAGCGGTGACAACGCCCTGCTCGCCGTAGGAACCGTCATCGGTAGTGATGTGGATGTGGTCCTCGTCGAGGAGCTCGCGGAACTGGTCCTCCATGAGCAGGAGGTCCTTGGTGCGGGCGCCCATGATGGCGTGCACCTCGTGACCGGTCTCGACCAGGTGCTTGGCGACCGGGAAGGCAATTGCCAGGCCGACGCCGCCGCCAATGACGGCGCAGGGGCCCTCAGCCATCTCGGTGGGAACGCCCAGCGGGCCCACGACGTCGCGCAGCGACTCGCCGGCCTCGTAGGTGGACAGCATCTCGGTGGTCTTGCCGATCACCATGAAGATGAACTCGACCCAGCCCTCGTCACCGTTCCAGCCGGCCAGGGTAAACGGGACGCGCTCGCCCGTCTCGTTGGCGCGAACCATGAGGAACTGTCCAGCGTGCGCATGCTTGGCGATTGCGGGCGCCTCGATGCGGAACTTGAACACCTTCTCCGAGAACTGCGTCTTCTCCAGGATCTTATACATAGAACCCCTCTCTTGTTAGGGCCGCCGAACCGTGCCTCCACGGAAATGGACGGTAGCCCGAGTAAAACCGTACGCGCACAGGCGTTGTGCAGACATACGGTGCAAATTATACCCTCATGGACATGCTGTTTACGTGTGTCTTCGGCGGGCGGAAAAGTGACCTGCCAAAAAGGACAGGTTTATTTTGGCAGGTTTTATCAGGCAAAACGGCAAAGGGGGCCGGCCTCGGGTTGTGATGAGGCCGGCCCCCTTTGGGGTGCTATATGTGTATGGCGGCACGGGGTTTATTGCGACGCGGCTGCCGCGGCGTTTACGCAGATAAAACCCGCCAAAATTAACATCCCTAAATGGTAGGTTTTAGTGCTTGCCGTTGGCGGAGGCGGAGCCGTTGACGTGGTCGCGGGCGTAGACCACGCCGTGCACGATCGCCAGGCCGGCGGCGTCGGCGGCGCGGGCGCAGGTGTCCTGGAAGTCCTCGGCCTCGCGGGCGCGTAGCTGCTTGAGCACGTAGTCTGCCACGGCCATCTTGCCGGGAGGGTTGCCGATGCCGGTGCGGATGCGGCTGAAGTCGCGGCTGCCCATCTTGTCGATGATGGAGCGCAGGCCGTTGTGACCAGCATGGCCGCCGCCTACCTTAACACGTACGTCGCCGGCGGGAATGTCGAGCTCATCGTGGATCACGAGCAGCTCCTCGGCCGTGATTTTGTACTCGCGGCAGAGCTTGGAGATGGGGCCGCCCGAGGTGTTCATGTACGACTGCGGCTTGACCAGCACAATTTGGCGCTTGCCGCCCTCTTCCTCGGGATCGTTGATGTTGATGAGCGCGACCTCGGCGCCTGCCTGGTTTTTCCAGTACGTGACACCGGCCTGACGGGCCAACTCGTCGATCGCCTTAAAACCGGCGTTGTGGCGGGTCTCGGCATATTCCTCGCCCGGGTTGCCAAGCCCGGCAACCATACGAATCTTAAGCGGCTGTGCAGCTGCCATGTGCTTCCTTTCGTTGATTTGTCGCCTGCTATGGTGAGCGACCCTGTTGCCGCTGTCAAATGGAGGGTAATTGAGGGCGTTTGGGGGCGTTTGGACGGACGTCGAAATCCGAGGTGGACAGTTAGTTCAGATACGTATAAGTTCTGAGGACTCGAATTACTCAATTCAATGCCGATACGTTGTTTTGGAGCTTTAGTTAGTCCATATGGCGCTGTTTTGAAGTCTACCCTGCCTTCAAATAGGGCGAATGGTATAGAGATAGCTGCAAAACAGTCTAATTCAATGCGTCCATTTATACGTATTTGAACTAACTGCCCAGCCCTGCTCGACGGCGCACGGGTGATTCGCCGTTTAGACCGGCGCGAGGCCGGTTCCGGCCCGCAGAGCGTTGAGCCAAGCGGCCTGACGCTTGCGATAGCCCTTGATACGGTACCGGAATCGGACTCCTGCGAGTCGATGCATCGTTTGGGCGAAGGCTTCGAGTGCAACAAGGTCTTTCATTTGGTCGCGATTGATAACCAGGACGTGGATGCCCATGGCCTTGAGGCCATTATTTCGATTGCCATCGTGGATGCGAGCGTTTTGAAGCTCATGCCCAATTCCGTTGTATTCGTTGTCGACTCCGGCTGCCGGGCAATATAGGTCGCAGATGGCATAGGGGATGCCCGAGGACATGTTGACCGCAAGAGTATCGAAGTCGATTCGATGGTTGAGTAGCAGGCCTCCCATGGGCAGGCTGCAACATCCGAATCCGCCAAAGCGCATGGGCGCTCCGAGAACGGCAAACATTAGGGATTCGGCTGGGGATGCGGATCCAGCCCGGGCGAGTTTGACTGCCGTGCGAAACGAGGCGTATGAGCTACTTTTGGCGAACCGTGCGACCGCCTCGAGCTCTTCGATGGTCGTGGCGGGCTCGCATTTGTAGTGCGCCTGTTCATAGCGGGTTTCGTTCTGTTGTTCGGCCGCTGACTGGTTACCCAGGCAATCAAGATCGCCCGTCGCTTCGTAGCCATCGCCCTTGGGCCAGATGTCGTCATGGGCAATGGGGTATGTTGCCCCGGGAGGAAGGGAGTAAGTTCCGACCAGTTCCATGAGAAGCATCAAGGTTTTGGCGACTGATTCATTTTTAGAACAAAGCATGGCTGTCATGGCAGGAGACGTTGCGTAGATGTCGGCCTCGACGTGCATAATTGCACCTTCAGGAAGCGGAGCGGAGAGAATATGCTGAAGAAGTCGCTTGTCGGGGCGTCGGTTGCCTTCGTTTGAAACGAGAAGATCGAGCAGCTCGGAATCATCTTCATTCCAGGCGTCGAGTATCGAAAGTGCGCCAAAGTCTATCGCGTCATTATTGGGAATGCAGCTAGCCAAGGCCTGTGCTTGCTGTTCACTATCAATGGAGCTCCAGGGTAGGGCAGAGTACGCCCGTCGTGCGCGACGAATTGCGCGGAGGGCGGAGAAATGTGAAATCACGGTCGTCATAGCTATAACGTACTAAGTTGGCGGCAGAATGCGACCGCCATACCGTTCTTTTCGCTCAGCGGGGTGCTGGGCGCCATGAACGGCCGGGTGTTAGGAAATCGGTGGAATCGGTTGAGGGGATTGCAGGAAATTGAGCTCTGCCGAGAAGGTTGACGATGGCTACTGGACAGTTAGTTCAGATACGTATAAGGCGGCGGGCGTTCGAGGTGTTTCTAAGGGCCTTCGAGGGCGATTTGAAGATAATATATGCGGCGGTTGTACTCGAAAACGATGAGCTTCGGGCGGCATGGCATCCGCCGGGGAGCTCAGAAGGCTCCGAACGGACCTTTGGAGCTTTAAAAAATACGTATCTGAACTAACTGTCCAGGGCGGATTGGCGAGGAATAGAAAAAGGGTCGGAAGCGAGCTTCCGACCCTTTAAAAACATCAAAGATGATGCGATACGCGTTGGACTACAGCGCGAAGTCGCCGCCGACGAGCGTGGAGACGGGCTCCTCGTGGTAAACGGCGGAGATGGCCTGAGCGAACTCCTCGGCGACCGAGATGGTCTTGATCTTGCCGCCGACCTCGACGGGGATGGCGTCGGTGACGACGCACTCGACGATGGGGGCGTCATTCAGGCGCTCGATGGCCGGGCCGGAGAAGATGCCGTGGGTGGCGCACACGTAGATGTCGCCGGCGCCCATGGCCTTGAGCTCCTTGACGTTGGCGCACAGGGTGCCAGCGGTGTCGATCATGTCGTCGTTGATGATGCAGGTCTTGCCCTTGATGTCACCGATGATGCCCATGACCTCGGCGGCGTTGTGGCGCGGACGGCCCTTGTGGGCGATGGCCAGGTCGCAGCCGAGCATGTCGGACAGCTTCTTGGCGGCCTTGGCGCGACCCACGTCGGGGGAGACGACAACCAGGTTGTCGGTGTCGAAGTGCATGTCGTTGTAGTACTGGCCAAACAGCGGCAGTGCGGACAGGTGGTTAACCGGGATATCAAAGAAGCCCTGGATCTGACCCTGGTGCAGGTCGAGGGTGATGATGCGGTTGACACCGGCGCGCTCGAGCAGGTTGGCGACGAGGCGGGCGGTGATGGGCTCGCGCGGGCCGGCCTTGCGGTCCTGGCGGGCATAGCCGTAGTGGGTGATAACGGCGGTGATGGAGCGGGCGGATGCGCGCTTGGCAGCGTCGGTGGCGATGAGCAGCTCCATGAGCATGTCGTTGACGTTGCCGCCGGCCACGGACTGAATCAGGAAGACGTCGGCGCCGCGGACGGTCTCGTCGTAGCGGGCGTAAATCTCACCATTGGCGAACTGCTTTAGCGTAAGGCCCGAAAGCTCGACCCCAAGGTACTCAGCGATCTTCTGAGCGAGGGGACGGTTGGAGGAACCGGAATACACGCGGATGGACTTGCGCATATTCTCCGACTTCTCGGGATCATTAATCGGCATTACCCTTCTCCTTTATACATCGAATGCCATATAGATGCCTTGTTGCATTGTAACCGCGCGACGGGGTTTATCGAGTCTTGATAACGTCTTTACCGTCAACGGACACGAACCGACCACTCATCCGGTCGCGCAGGTCACGATAGAAAAAAGGAGCCGTCCCCATGGAACAGCTCCTTTTGTGCTTGGTAAAACGTTATACCTCGTCGTCCTCGTGCAGGCGGCGGCGATAATCGGCGGCCCAGCCCTCGATATTTACCTGACGGGCGCGGCCCAGACCGAGTGCGTCGGCCGGGACCGGCTCGGTGATGACGGAGCCGGCGGCCACGAGTGCACCGTCGCCAATCTGGGCGGGCGCGACCATCATGGTGTCAGAACCGATGAAGGCATCCTTGCCGATGACGGTCTTGTGCTTGTGGACGCCGTCGTAGTTGCAGGTGATGGAGCCCGCGCCCACGTTGACGCCGGAGCCCATGGTGGTGTCGCCGATGTAGGACAGGTGGGGCACCTTGGAACCCTCGCCAATCGTGGACTTCTTGATCTCCACGTGCGTGCCGGCCTTGGATCCGTCGAGCATGTGGGTGCCCGGGCGCAGGTAGGCGCGCGGGCCGCAGTCGACGCCGTTCTCGATGACGGCCTCGATGGCGATGGTCTCGTCGATGACGCAGCCGCTGCCGACGGTGGTGTCGGTGAGACGGCTGTTGGGGCCGAGCTGGCACTCCTCGCCCACGGTGACGTGGCCGATCAGGTGCGTCTGCGGCCACACGATGGTGTCGCGGCCGATGACGGCGTCGGGGCCGATCCAAGCCTGCGTGGGGTCGATGAAGGTAACGCCCTCGGCCATCCAGTGCTCGTTGATGCGGTCGCGCGCGATGGCGGTGAGCTGTGCGAGCTGGATGCGGCTGTTGACGCCCAGACCGTCGCGGTAATCATCGCAGTGGAAGATGGAGACCGCCTGGCCGTGGCCCTTGAGAATTTCGAGCATATCGGGCAGGTAGTACTCGGACTGCGCGTTGTCGTTGCCGATCTCGTCAATGTGGGCGGCGAGCTGTGCACCGTCGAAGGCGTAGCAGCCGGCGTTGCACTCGAGCAGCTCGGCGGCTTGCTCGGGCGTGCAGTCCTTCTGCTCGATAATGCGCTCGATTTGGCTGTCGGCACCCAGCTTGATGCGGCCGTAGCCGAAAGGATCGGGCGGGGTCATGGTCATGACGGTGCAGGCGAGCTCGCCGGTGGCGACGGTTTGCGCGAACTTGGCGACGGTGTCGGCGGTGATGAGCGGCAGGTCGCCGTTGAGCACCACGACGGGGCCTTGCGTGATGCCACAGGCCTCGAGTGCGACCTTCACGGCGTGACCGGTGCCCAGACGCTCGGTCTGCTCGACGCACTCGACCTTGGTGGCGCTGTTGGCGTAGGCGCCGTCGATAAGGGCGCGCATCTCGTCGGCGTGGCTGCCGATGACAACCACGACGCGGCTGCAGCCGGCCTTGATGGTAGCGTCGACGATCCACTGGACCATGGGCTTACCCAGGATCTTGTGCGAAACCTTGCAGTGGTTCGACTTCATGCGGGTGCCCTCGCCGGCAGCGAGGATAATTGCGGTTGCGTCCATGTGATCTCCTGTTACGTTATAGAGACGTGTGTTTGGAAACGATACACGGCGCAATATGATACCGCAGGCATATGACGAGCGCGTAACGATTGGTTTGCGGCGGTTGAGGCTTGCGCCGCCGGCGTGGCGTTTGCACTGCTTGCGTGCGGCGTTGGCGGTGCTGCGGAGCTGTTGTTTGAGCGAGGGGACGGGGGTGCCCGTGGACAACATACGAGAGGAGTTTGGCGGCGAGCCCGTCGCGGCATTCTCGATGTCGCATCCGGCTGTGCCGGCACTCTATATAGTGCTGACGCTGGGGCTCACTATGTTCTCGATGCAGCCGGTACTGATTGCGCTGTCACTTGCGGGCGGGCTGGCGTATGGATTTGCGACGCGTGGGGCTGCCCGCACGCTGGGCGCGCTCCGCTGGCAGCTGCCGGTGATTTTGATCGTCGCGGTGCTCAATCCGCTGTTTAGCGCCTCGGGCTCGACGGAGCTGTTCCGTATTGGCATGCGCGCGGTGTATCTGGAGAGTATGGTATACGGCCTGTGCATGGGCGGGCTGTTTGTGGCGAGCGTGCTGTGGTTTGAGGCGGCGGCGTCGATGCTCGAATACGACAAGGTGCTCGCGCTGCTGGGCAATGCCGCACCGGTGATTGCGCTCATGATCTCGATGTGCATGAGGCTTATCCCGCAGTTTTTGCGCCGCGGTCGTACGGTGTTGGCGGTGCAGGATGCGATTGATGTGCCGGGCCGCGCGCCGGCCGACCCCGTGCGCTCGCGCTTGCGGGCGTCGAGCGTGTTGATGGGCTGGGGCATGGAAGATTCGCTGGAGCGTGCGGACGCGATGCGCTCGCGCGGGTGGGGTGCCGCGACGCGTCGTACGACGTATGCGCGGTATCGACTGGGGTGCAGCGACGTTGCCGCGCTGGTCGGGCTCGCGCTGCTTGGTGCTGCCGCGGTGGCGGTGGCGTGGACCGCGACGACGCAGTATTCGTTTTACCCGCAGCTTTCGGTGCCGGCGCCGTGGCCTGGCTATATTGTGTACGCGGCTTGGATGGTGTTGCCCTGTGTGCTGCACGCGATTGACGAGAAGAGGTTTGGCTGATGACCCGGTTGGATAACTGCTCGGTAACGGGCGGGGCGTGCGGCTCCGATGTGCCTGCGATTGAGGTGCGGGGCCTGAGCTTTACCTACCCCGGGGCTGAGGCGCCGGTACTCGACGAGCTCGACTGGTCTGTTCCCCAAGGTGCGTTTGCACTGCTGGTTGGTGGTACTGGGTCGGGCAAATCGACGCTACTCTCGCTGCTCAAGCCCGAGATCGCTCCGGCGGGCGAGCGCACTGGTGATGCGCGCGTGCTGGGCGAGAACGTTGCCGACATGGACGTGCGGGCATCGGCGGAGCGCGTGGGCTATGTGTTCCAGGATCCCGAGAACCAGATCGTGTGCGAAACCGTGTGGCACGAGATGGCGTTTGGCCTGGAAAATCTGGGTATGTCGCGCGACGAGATGCGCCGTCGCGTAGCCGAGACCAGCTATTTCTTTGGGCTGGAGGATTGGCTCCACCGCGATACCGATACACTTTCGGGCGGACGCAAGCAGCTGCTGTCGTTGGCGGCCGTGCTGGCCTTGCGCCCGCGCGTGCTGCTGCTCGACGAGCCCACGTCCCAGCTCGATCCTGTTGCCGAGAAAAATTTTCTGCACGCGCTGTTTCGCGTGAACCGCGAGCTGGGTTGCACGGTTGTTGCGGCAACGCACCAGCCGCGCCCGATGCTCGAATATGCGACGTGTGCGTACCGGATTGAGGACGGTCGCGTGCGCGAGGTGGCGGATATGGCTTCTTTGGGACGCCGAGAATCGCTGTTTTCCGACGACATGTTGGGGTGGGGTGCCGTCCGATGTGCAAAAAACGGAGTATTCAGCAGGCGTGAGGACAATTTGGGCTCTCTGGAGCCGCCCGGGGACGTATCGAGCGCGAAAAAAAGTTCGAAATTGGACAAATCGTCCGAATTTGTGGCGCAAACGTCGCTCGAGAACGGCTCGGAAGCCTTCCCGCGCACGGATGGGAGCAGAATACTCCAAAAAATGCACGGCGGGTCGGCTACCACCCTGGCAGGGAGCTGGTTTCGCTACGATCGCGCGGGCGGTTGGGTGCTGCGCGGGCTCGACGTGGCGTTTTCGGCCGGTGCGGTGCATGCGATCGTGGGCGGCAACGGATGCGGTAAGTCGACGATGCTTTCGGTGCTGGCCAAGACTACCAAGCTGCAACGTGGTCGTATGGTGTGCGGGGCGGCCTCGGCTGCGCTGCTGCCGCAGAACCCCAAAGCATTGCTGGTTGCCGAGACGGTTCACGATGAGCTGATGGAATGGGCCTCGACCTGCGGATATGACGAGAACTTGGCGCGGGAGCGTGCGGCGAGCTTGGGGCTGTCGGGTCTGGATGGGCGCCATCCGTACGATCTTTCGGGCGGGCAGCGTCAACTGCTTGCATTGGCAAAACTGCTGCTAATTGGCCCCGAACTGCTATTGCTCGATGAGCCCACCAAGGGTCTAGACCTGGCAAGTCGCTGCATTATCGCCCGCGCCCTGCGTGACCATGCGAAGGCTGGCGGCACCGTCATTATGGCCACGCACGATCTGGATTTTGCCGAGCAGGTTGCCGATGACATTGCCATGATGTTTGACGGCGAGATCGCCTGCATGGAGCCGCCGACCGACTTCTTTGCCGACAACGTGTTTTATAGGGCGTGATGGGATGACGGATCATCGCGCCTCACGCCTACTCACAAAAATGGAGATCCCGCTGTTGTTGGCGGTGCCAGCGGTGATGACTGCGGCGTTGCTGGCGGGCATTGAGCAGGCGGCGCTTGCCATGCTGGTTGTAGTGGCGCTCGTGCTCGCACTGTTTTTTGCGGGCTATGAGACATCACGTCCAGGCCTGCGCCAGATCATGCCCACGCTGGTGCTGGCGGCGCTGGCCGCGGCGGGGCGCATCCTGTTTGGGCCCATTCCCGATTTTAAGCCCGTGAGCGCTATCGCCATTATCGCGGGTGCGACACTTGGCCGTCGCAATGGTTTTATGGTCGGCGCGTTGGCAGCGCTGACCAGCAATTTCTTTTTTGGGCAGGGCATGTGGACGCCGTGGCAGATGTATGCCTGGGGTCTGGTGGGCTATATCGGTGGCGCACTGGCGCATGCGGGCGCGTTTGACCGCGCCGATGGAACCGTGCGAATGCCGGCGCTGTTGGCGTATGGCTTTGCGTCGGGCCTGCTGTATGGCGTCGTGATCAACGCGTATGACATCATCGGTTTTGTGCAGCCGCTCACGTGGACGGGCGCCATAGCGCGTCTTGCCACCGCCGTACCGTTCGATATCACGCACGGACTCGCGACCTGCGTGTTTTTGGCCGCTCTGTACAAGCCCTGGTGTCGCCGCATCAACCGCGTCGTCGTGAAGTACGGGCTGTAGTGGTGGTTGCGTCGAGGCAAGAACCAATACTGTCTTGGTGTCATATCAAAACTATGCCGGTTTACGGGGCTAGATTGGCACAGGCAGACCATACCGGCTTTTTTCGAAATGGAGCAAGCCGTCTACCTGTGGTTTTATTATTTCGGAATTGCGTATGGCTGGGGGCTCGCGATTCAGTCCCGTAAACCGGCATAGTTTTGGAATGGCCGGTTGATATGACGGGCATCATGGCCCTCAGAGAGTCAATTGATCCGTTTTCTTCCGTCCCCAGGGAATCAGTTGACGGCGCTCGCCACGAAACTGGCCCATCTACTACGTTTAGCCCGACACCCCCAAGCACAACCGCGTTTTATGAAAAACCGCAGGCTTTCTACCTGCGGTTTTCTTTTTGCGTTGTTCGCCGTGGTTGAGGGTAGTGGCTTAAACGTAGTAGACGGGCCGATTTCGTGGCGGGTGGGTCGCGTGGATGCCCCCGCGAGGTGAAAATGGTCCGTTTTCCTCCGTCCCCCGGGGGGGGGACCATTTGGGGGTTAGAGCTCCAAGGCGAGGGTGACGGGGCAGTGGTCGCTGCCGAAGATGTCGCCGCGGATGCCGGTGTCGCGTACGTTGCCGGCGATTGCGTCGCTTACCAGGAAGTAGTCGATGCGCCAGCCGGCGTTGTTCTTGCGGGCATTAAAGCGGTAGCTCCACCAGCTGTAGACGCCCTCGACGTTCGGATTTGCCGCGCGCCAGGTATCGGTAAAGCCGGCGTCGAGCAGCTCGGTGAACTTGCCGCGCTCCTCGTCCGAAAAGCCTGCGTTGCCGCGGTTGGACTTGGGGTTCTTAAGGTCGATCTCCTCGTGTGCCACGTTAAAGTCGCCGCAGGTTACGACGGGCTTGCCGGTTTCGCGCTCAAGCGCGCTCAAAAAGCCGCGATAGGCATCGTCCCAGGCCATGCGCACGTCGATGCGCGCGAGCTCGTTTTGGGCGTTGGGCGTATAGACGTCCACAAACCAAAACTTGTCGAACTCGAGCGCGCAGACGCGGCCCTCGGTTGCGGCTTGGGCGACGAGCTCGGCCGCCTCGCCCTCGCCGGCGTAGGGCAGCAGTGCATCGGCGCGCAGCACGCGCAGCGGTTCCTGGCGGCTAAAGACCGCGGTGCCCGAGTAGCCCTTGCGCTCGGCGTAGCTCCAGGTTTGGTGATAGCCGGCCAGGTCAATATCGACCTGGCCTTCTTGCAACTTGGTCTCTTGCAGCGCCAGGATATCGACGTCGAGTTCTTGCGCGATCTGGATAAAGCTCGGGTCCTTTTTGAGCACGGCGCGCAGGCCGTTGACGTTCCACGAGGCGAAAGTGTAAGTCTGAGGCATGGTGTCCTTTCGACGGGGTTGGCAGGCTTAAGATTAGCGCAACAGGGGCGGGGTGGGCTCCGCGCATGCTGACTTAAAGGTCGCATGCTGGGACATCGCCCGACGCCGCCCGATCAACAAGGACGGAGGGCTCATATGACGCAGGCAATATCGGACCCCAGGCAGGCGTCCGCCGCGCTGGCGGATCTGTTTGACACCCACAAGCGCGTGGTGTTCTTTGGCGGCGCCGGTGTTTCCACGGCGAGTGACATCCCCGATTTCCGCAGCGTGGACGGCCTGTATCACCAACAGTTTGCCTATCCGCCCGAGACCATGCTCTCGCACAGCTTTTACGAGACACATCCGGCGGGGTTCTTCGACTTTTACCGCACCAAGATGATCGCGCTTAACGCTAAGCCCAGCCGCTGCCACACCAAGCTGGCCGAGCTGGAGCGAGCTGGCAAGCTCGATGCCGTGGTGACGCAAAACATCGACGGCTTGCATCAGATGGCGGGCTCGCAGCGCGTATTCGAGCTGCACGGATCGGTCCATCGCAACATTTGCCAGTCGTGCGGCGCGGTCTATAGCGCCGAGTGGATTTGCTCGCGCGAGCATGAGGACGCCGCGGGCGTGCCCGTGTGCCCTGCGTGCGGTGGTCGCATCAAGCCCGATGTGGTGCTCTACGAAGAGCCGCTCGACGAGCGTGTGTTGACCGGTGCCGTTGCCGCCATCGCCGCGGCCGATGCCCTCATTGTGGGCGGGACCTCGCTCGTGGTGTATCCGGCGGCAGGCCTTACGCGTTACTTTACTGGCGATACGCTGGCCATTTGCAATTTGGCGCCTACCGATCAGGATGCAAATGCCGACCTGCTGATTTCTTGCGACATCGCGGCCGCGTTTGCGTTCTAGCCCGTGTGCGCGGATACAATAGAAAGACTGAGTGCAAAGCGACCCCGCCGCCAGCTCCCCAAGCTCGGCGGCGTGGGCATTTTAGGAGGATGTTCATGGCGAACGACAGCAAGACATGGCGGTGCGGAAAGTATGAGCTCAGCTTTGACCGTCCGCGCATCATGGGCGTCCTCAACGTGACGCCCGATTCGTTTAGCGATGGCGGGGAGCATTTCGACCCGGATGCCGCCATCGAGTACGGCCTGGCGATGCTCGACGCCGGCGCCGACATCATCGACGTAGGCGGCGAGTCCACGCGCCCCGGCTTTACCCCGGTTAATCCCGACGAGGAGGCTCGCCGCGTGCTGCCCGTGGTGCGCGCGCTGGCCAAAGAGGGCGCCATCGTCTCGATCGACACGCGTCACGTGGCGGTTGCCAAGGCGGCCGTGCGCTGCGGCGCCTCGATCGTCAACGACGTGACCGGCTTCACTGACCCCAAGATGGTCGAGTTTGTTAAGACGAGCACCTGCGGCGTCATCGTGATGCATGCCGGCGAGGTCGCCGCGCCTACCCGCACGCACGCAACGGTGCAGCTCGATACCTCGGCGGCGGCGTTTGTTGCCGAGAAGGCGCGCGAGGCGGCTGCCGAGGCCGCGCGTGAGGCTGAGAAGCCGGCTCGCCGCCGTCGCGGCAAGTTACTGGGCGAGCCTAAGCCGGAGGCCAAGCTTCCGGGCGGCGTGGTGCAGCCCTCGTTGCCGTTTGGCGATCCGGAGCCCGCGACCGAGCCTGCAAGCGAGCAGGAGACGCCGGCCGCCGAGCAGGCTGCTGCCGCCGAGACCGTCGCGCCCGCGCCCGAGGCCACCGAGGCCGCATCGGAGTCCAATGACCGCCTGGCCGCCATGATGCGCCGCAGCGCCCGCCGCGAGGAGGCCTACGTGCCCACCTCGCAGCTCCGCCGCTTCACCCTGCCCGATTCGGCGCCCATCATGCGCCGCGTCATGGGCTTTCTGTCCGACCAGGCCCGCGCGCTCATCCACGCCGGCGTGTCGCGCGACCGCATCTGCATCGATCCTGGCCCGGGCTTTGGTAAGTCGGCTAACGAGGACATCGTCATCCAGCGCGAGACTGCCAAGATGGCGTCACTGGGCTATCCGCTCATGTGCGCTGTATCGCGCAAGCGCTTTGTGGGCGCCGTCTCGGGCGTGACCGAGGCCGCCGAGCGCGATGCCGCTACGTTTGGCGTGTGCCTGGGCGCCATCCAGGCCGGCGCCAACATCGTGCGCGTGCACGACGCCGCGGGCTTTGCGCAGTTCCTGAACGGCTACTGGGCGGTTGCCAAGCCGCAGCCGCGCCGCGCGTTTGTGGCCGTGGGATCCAACTTGGGGCATCGCTGCGACAACATCCGCGCCGCACGCGACATGATCGCCGAGATTCCACTTACCTGCGTGTCCAACTCCTCCAAGATCTACGAGAGCGAGCCGGCCTACGAGACGCGCCAGGACGCGTTTGCCAACGCCGTCATCGAGATCAAGACCGAGCTGGCTCCGCTGGTGCTGCTTGACGAGCTCATGAAGATCGAGGCCGAGCTGGGCCGCGACCGTTCCAAGAAGGCCAAGGCCAACGGCCCGCGCACCATCGACTTGGACCTGCTGTGGATGGACGGCGAGACCCACGGCGGCAAGAAGCTGCGCCTGCCGCATCCGCTGATCGGCGAGCGTGACTTTGTGCTGGTGCCGCTCGAGGACCTGATGCACGACCCGGCGCGGTTCTTCCGCTACAACGGCGTCGAGGTCAAGGAGCCCGAAGACCGCGTGGGCCATATCGTGGGCGAATTGGGGCGTATGTAGATGATCGAGATGAATGCTGTTGCCGCCGGTACCGAGCTCGACGCGGCGCGCGACGCGGGGCGCGAGGGTGCGTCCGCGGGCCGGTGCGCGTGGAGCGCGGGCGATGCTTCGCTGACGTTTTCGCTGGTCGTGCGTCCGGATGTGAACATGCATGCCTTCCACGGCCTGCCGTTTGTGGCCGCGATGGGCATGATGGACGCGCTCGTGGGCACGGCTTCGACGCCGGGGTTGGGCCTTGCCGGCAAGGTGGGCATTGAGTGGCCGAGCAATATCGTGTGCGGTGCGCCTGCGTTTGAGACGTCGCTCGCGCGTGTTGCCGTGAACGGCGGTGCCGGTGCTGCGGGCATGTTTGCCGCGGTGACGGTTGATATTGAACGTGCGGCGCTGGGCGAGCTTGGCGTGGATATGGCCGACGAGGTGCTGGTCGAGGCATTGGCCACCGCCGTGCTGACCCGCGTGGACACCTGGGCGGTTGCCGCCAACACACCACAGGGCGCTGCCGGCCCGCTGGCTCCGGTGCTGGGTGAGTACTTCGATATGGTGCCGCTGCTGGGTCGTCAGGTTGCGGCGGTGTCGCCCAACGGTTTGCCGCTTGCGGTCGGTGTGTTTGCGGGCCTGGACATCTGGGGCCGCGCGACCATCAAGACCGGTGCCGGCGAGCAAGAGTTTCCGCCTGAGGCCGTACGAATTCGCGGGCTGTAACGAGAGGCGCTAGCGCTCAAAGATAACGATGACAACAAGACCCTCCTCGGCCTGTGCCGGGGAGGGTCTTTGCGCGACTACAGGGCGGCATCTCGGTCCTATTCCTCAAAACTGAAAAAAGTTCGATTTTGAGGAATAGAAAACATGCACGATATGACTGATCTGGGCGTGTTCGAGGAGATCCTATTCCTCAAAACTGAAAATTTTTCGATTTTGAGGAATAGGGCTTCCGTGCTGTCTGGTCCGCGGCTCGCGCTCGGCTTACGCCTCCGACCTATCCCAGCTCCTGCATGCGGCGGTAGATTTCGCAGATGCCCTTGATGGTGAGCTGTCCGTCGACCACGTCGAAGGCATCGGTCGAATCGGCGACGATGCCGGCGAGACCGCCCGTGGCGATAACGGTGGCATCCTCGCGGCCCAGCTCGCGCTTCATGCGCTCGACCAGGCCCTCGGCCATGGCGGCGGCGCCCACCACGGCGCCGACCTTGATGCACTCCTCGGTATCGCGGCCGATGGCATGCTCGGGCGCCTCGAGCGGCACGCTGGCGAGCTTGGCGGCACGGGCGGCAAGCGCGTCCATGGAGATGCGGATGCCCGGCGCGATCGCTCCGCCAATGTAATAACCGTCCTCATCGATGACGTCGATATTGGTCGCGGTGCCAAAGTCCACCACGATTGCCGGCGCGCCGTAGAAAGTTTCGGCCGCAACGGCGTTAGCGACGCGATCGGCGCCTACGGCTTGGGGACGCGCCGCGCGCAGCTTGGTCACGGCGGCCGTCTGCGGCCCGATGACGATGGCGTCTGCGGCAATGCGGTCGGCCACGGCGTGCCACTCGCGCGAGAGCTGCGGCACCACGCCCGCAAAGGCGATCGCGTCAACCGCATCGAGCGAGAGGCCGTACATCTTAAAGAAACCCATCAGGCGCACGTGGATCTCGTCGGCGGTATAGGAGCGGTCGGTGGGCATGCGCCACGACTGCACCAGCTCGTCTCCGTCGAACAGGCCCATGGCCGTCTGCGTGTTTCCCATATCGATAGCGAGCAGCATGTCTACTCCCAGTGTTGGCATAAAAGGACGCGCACCATTGTATACGTGCCGTCGACGGCGCTCGGCTGCGATTCGTTTACGGTGATAGGGGCTGAGGGGTTTAAATATGAAGGAATTATGCTCTACGAGATTTTCCTTGCCGTTTACCGAACTCCCGCGTAATATTCTTTCTTGCGCACATGAGGCGCCCAGACATTGCGGGGTGGAGCAGTCTGGTAGCTCGCCGGGCTCATAACCCGGAGGTCGTAGGTTCAAATCCTGCCCCCGCGACCAAGACTTTTAGCAGCTCAGAGGCATTGTTCCTCTGGGCTGTTTTCTTTTTTGACTTTCAATCTTGGTCGAATTTTGGTCGAAATCAATTTTAAACAGCCTATTTTGAACAGGGCGCCTGCCTGAACCAGCCAGCACAGAAACAGAGGGTAGGGATTACGGGTTGTAGGATGCCGACGGACAAGCACCATGCTGCCTCAAATCCGCATGGAGCTTGGCCGGGGCCGTCTCTTTGCCTCAAGGCGGGCAGTGAACTCAGGCAATCGAACCTCTTCGCATTTGTTCTCTAGGAACTGAGCGACACGCTCCTCGCAATTAATGTTGCCGTTATATGCGGAATATCAGAAGAGAGATCGCAGGGCGTAAGTCAGTGCATGAAGGGCTGCCCGTCGTTTTGATAATGACATAATTAAGCGGCAAACTAAAGCGATCGGAGCGACCATGATTCTTGATAGCCTGCGTAACAGCGCGTCTTTTAATGAAACCGACCGAGCTATTGCTACCTATCTGCTCAATCATACCGGCGACCTTAAGACCCTCACTATGGCAAAGCTCGCACAGGAGACTTATACTTCGAACGCGACTATCATCCGCTTTTGCAAGAAACTGGGCCTAAGCGGCTATCGAGAGTTGATCATGCAACTCATCCAGGAGATAAGCGGGGATTATCTTCTGGCTGCCACCGTTGATCGCAATCGTCCTTTTGACAGCACCGACTCAATTGAGGCCATCGAGGGTAACCTTGCGAATCTCTTGAAGGGCATCATAGATCAAACGAAAATCGAGCTCGATAGCGCCAAATTAAGCATAATCGCTAAGGCGGTTCTTAGCGCCCCACGAATTTACATCTTTGCCAAAGGGGAAAGCTACCTGGCGGGATGCATCTTTCGCAACAATCTTCTTAAGCTCGATCGTCATGTCACCATGGCGGACGACGGAGGCCTGCAGACACTGCATGTTAAAAACGGCAAGCCCGGCGACCTGTTTTTATTCCTAAGCTACAGTGGCATTCACTATGACTATTCCAAATACGCTGCCACTCTTTCCGAGCGCGGAATCAAGCCGTGTCTAATTACGGCGTTTTCTGATTCGGTGCTCGCCAGGCAATGCGATACTGTCTTGCCCATTCCAAAATCAGAACGCGTGATTGGAAAGGTGGCAAATTACTCTTCTTTGGTCTCGCTCACGTATACGCTTCAGGTTATTTATTCGCTTATATTCAATCAGGACTATCAAGAGAACTATCGTGTAAAACACGAGGCCGATTCATTCATCTTCACGAGTTTTGCTGAGATCTAGGCATATAAAAGATGGCCCCAAGGCAATTGCCTTGGGGCCATCTTTTGTGCTTTTGGTATTTGGGCGGTTCCTCTACTTCAGCTCAGGCCAATAGCCCTTGTTCGCCTCGATCATGTCGTCCAAGACTTCCTTGGCCACGCGTGCTGAGGGAATCGTGCGATTGAGGGCGAAGGCTTCGAGTGCCTTCTGGTAGGAACCTTCGATAACGGCTTCGACCACAAGGCCTTCACAGGCATCCTGCTGTTCGATAAGGCCCTTATAGAAGCGGGGAATCTTCCCGACGCGAATCGGTTCGGCTCCTCGATCAGTGATGTACGCCGGAACCTCGACTGTCGCGTCGTCCGAGAGGTTCTCGATTGCACCATTGTTGGGCACGATCACCAGCTGGCGATGGCGCAGGTCTTTTGCCAGAGACTTGACGACATCGACAATGAACTTGCCATGCACGCCTACGTAGAACTGCGTGAGATCGACCTTTTCACCGCGCTTAAGCGCCGCAGATGCGTCGAAGATGCGCTTTTCGCGGCCGTTTACGACCTGCATGCCACGCGTGTTATTGATGTCCATGTACTCCACGCAGGCGTCGGGCAACAGGTAATACTGGTAATAGGTGTTGGGGAGGTAATCCTGGAATAGCGTAGAAATCGTTGCCGCATTCTTGAAGGTGTGGGCCCAATCTGGGTCCTTCACCAAGGCATCGTTGAGGCTTGCTTCGGAAATGTAACCGTACTTGCGCACATGTTCTTTGAGCTTGTCCGTAACGTCGACGCCCTTGCAGCGTACGTTGGTAAACCACCCAAAGTGATTGAGGCCAAAGTAGTCGACCTCAATGTCGTTGAGTTCGCACCCTAAAATCTCTGCCATGCGGGCTTCAATCTCCACTGGCATATCGCAGATGTCGAGAATGCGAGCGTTAGGACGCAGCTTGTGCATTGCCTTGGCTACGATGGCAGCGGGGTTGGAGTAGTTGACGATCCAGTAGTCCTTGCAGGCGTACTCCTCGCAGAAATCGACAAGCTCGCACATGGGGAAGATGGTTCTCATGCCATATGCCATGCCACCTGCTCCGCAGGTCTCTTGGCCGACTACGCCATGGCGCAGGCTGATTTGCTCATCCTGGATACGCATCTTGAGCCCGCCCACGCGCATCTGCGCCATAACAAAGTTCGCATCTGTAAATGCTTCTTTGGGGTCGACGGTTACATGCAGGGGAATCTCGGGAGCAAGGTCATCGATGACTGCTTTAACCACCACGGCGACCGTATCTTGGCGCTCCTCGTCGATGTCATAGAGCCAAAGCTCGCGAATCCCCAATTCATCCTTTTGGTCGATCAGGTCTTTGACGATGCCGGCGGTATAGGTGCTGCCGCCGCCGCAGATGACAATCTTGTATCCGTTCATGTTGTTCATGCCTTTCAAATCAAATTGAGCCGCAGATAATCTTGACCACTATCTGTATGAAGTAAGTAGCGATGTTGATAACCGCTGCCATGCCTGCAATGCTGCCTGCGTCCGTGTGCCTTCCTGAATGCCGGGTCCAAACCGCTGCGAGCAGACCAAGGAGCGGCCAGATAAAACCACATACGAATGCAGCCATGAGAGCGAGAAGACCCTTTGTCGACTTTTCTTTATACATGTTGAGCAAACGTTCGAACATGTCTTGGATTGAATGAAACGTCTTGGTTAGCATGAGGTCTCCTCGCTTATCGCCCGTCGATTAGGCGATCGTTAATCTTCCAGATTAAGGATGGGACGCAGCAGGTCGTAGACGGAGTGCACGTTGGTTCCCACAACAATCTGGACATTGGTACCGTTCTTAAACAAGCCCTTGTCGATAGCCTTCTTGATGGTCTCTTCGTTGACCTTGCTGGGGTCTTTGACCTCGACACGGAGACGAGTCATGCAGCAGCCCATGGTGTTGATGTTGTCCTTGCCGCCAAGGCCGTTGATGATGTTCTGCACCATCTCCTGCTGTTTTGCGTCGACTTCCGGCGTTCCGGAGGACTCGAGAGCATTGTTGTCTCCGGAGACCTCTGCAGACCACTCTGCGGAACGGCCCGGCGTCATGAGGTTGAGTTTCTTGATTACCATCGCCAGAACGATGAACGAAACGGCGGCAAACACGATGCCCAAGACGATGTAAATCGGGAACTTGGTGACGCCCATTGGCAAAGGCAGGCCGAGCGTGAGCAGCTCGATGCCACCGTACATGTTAAGCAAGCGGACTCCCAGGACAAACAGGAGCATCTCGCCCAGTCCGTAGAACAGGCTGTAGGCAACCCAGAGAATCGGAGACGCGAACAGGATCATGAAGTCAAGCGGCTCGGTGATGCCGGAGAGCATGGCTGTGATGTAAATAGGCACCAGCATGGCTGCAACGGCTTTTCGATTCTCAGGACGGGAGGTTGCAATCATTGCGAGCACGGTGCCAAGGGTTACGAATTCCTTGCCAAAGCCGAACATGGCAAAGCGGACAGAGGGGTCGACTGTGGTGAGGGACCCGTCGGCGATAAGAGGAAGCTCGGCATAGAAGATGTTTGCTGCGCCAGAAACGCTCTGGCCGGCGATGACCGCCGTGCCGCCAATCGCGGAGTAGTCAAACGGCATCCACATAAAGTGGTGCATGCCGAGAGGTACGAGGACGCGGTTCAGGAAGCCGTAAATGAAAACGCCCAGACCACCCGAGGCTGCGATGAATGAAGAAGCGTTGCTGATGGCGTTGGCGATAGGGGGCCACACGATAGTCGCTCCGATGCCGAAGACAATGCTCAGCGGAACCATCGCCAGAAGGGCCAGGCGGGGTCCGCCGTAAATCCGGATATACTCCGATACCTTTACGTCGATCAGTTTGTTATAGAGCCAACCGCAGAAGCATCCGATGAGTACGCCGCCGAAGACGTTGACATCGGTAACTTGAAGACCCAGCACCGTTGCCTGGCCAGTGCCATACAGACCCATCGCGCCGGCTTTTGCCAGCTGATCGGTGAGCGTCAGGTAGGCGTTGTTGACATACAGGAACATGAGGTAACTAATAAGTCCAAACACTGCCGCGTTGGATTTTTGTTTCTTTGCGAAGCCTGCCGTTAGGCCGACTGCGAAAATCACCGGCAGGTTGCCGATCACCGCGGAGTTGGTTGCCGCGGAGAGCAGCGTGCCCAGATCTGCGACAACTCCGCTGCCGAGCGAGCATACCGTGGCGATGGCCAAAATGATGCCCGTTACCGAAAGGTACAAAATAGGGTCGACGATAACGCGGCCAAAGTTCTGGAAGGCCGTTTTGACTTTATCCATCTCTTCCCCTCTCCTAACTAATCTCGGGGGCTTGCCCCTTGGACAGAGGAGGCGCTCACATGCTTGCCGGCGTTGGATGTTGATGTCCACCTCTGTTTACTGGCTTCATGATAGATAGAGTGTTCACAAAACATGCGGGACGGAACAAACGGTGCTTAAAACGAGCTCGGCTAGTCTTTTTCGCTGTTACCATCTTTCCATTTCGGCCAGCGGTATACATTTTTAGGCAAACGGCTTTGGGTGCGAGCGGCTGGTCGTGTCTTGATTTGCCAGGTCTGGAATCCGTCTATCTCTATTTGCATCAGGCTCGTGTGAAGTCTGGATATTGAGGAGGCGTTTCGACTCTTGCCATCCGTGTATCCTGGAGGAAAGGAGGGGGAGTCGAAAAAGTTCTTCCCAACAGAGGACTATGAATACAGGCTGGATCCGTCGTATGGGCCAAAGGACGAAGGAAGAACAGACGCTATGCCTCCAGCAGAGCCCAGGAACAACCGGGTGTTCTCACTGCTCCAGAAATACAACCGGCATGGTCTTCTGGTTCCAGTTGGCGCCGACCATATGTGGAACGCGGCGATGGAGAGCAAGTTCTGCCGGTTGACGCTCCTCGGCAAACATTATCGAGGGCTTGCGGACCAGGGCCTACTTTGACATGTTGACTAACGAGGCTTTCAGCGATCATGCTCAAACTTTAGGGCTTGTGGCAAGAGGTCGGATAACGCTCAAGCCGTTTGATGCTCATCGTCTTGGATGAGGTCTATGCCGAAGCACTTCTTTCCCGCGTCCTTGAGGGATGCGCCGATGTGATACGCGGTCGCACCGTCGAGGATAAGGAAGCGGTCGTGGAACGTTCTGGTGCGGCGGACGGTGAGCTGCGGGTACTGTGCGTTGAACACGTCGACATCGCCTTGCGTGAGCCGGTTGCCGGACGTGTAGACGGTCACCGCGACGCCCTTGCGCTTCTTTGCGAGGATGTTCAGGGTGTGGACATCTACGTAGCCATCCACGAGGGAGATTTCGCGCTCGGCGCGGCCCACGAGATCTGTCAGCAGGCTGAAGGCGTCGAACATCTGCCCGGCGAAGAAGATCCGCTGGGGTTTCTCGACCTCGCCTTCGAGCAGGTGGAACACCTGGTTGAAACGCTCATTGGTCGATTGCTGAAACGCCGCCTGACTCAACTCGACGCCGCGCAGCCGCTCAAACAGGGTGGCATTTTCGGCGAGGAGGTGGCGCATGGCGACAAACGCCCTCATGATACTGATACTGGTCTGCACCGCCACTTCGCTGCGTAGCACGCCGGACAGCATGGCTATGCCCTGCTCGGTATAGGCATAGGGGAGGTAACGTCGCCCGCCGCGGCCCTCCATGGTCTTTGAGGTTCCAATTTGGCACCTCAAAGACTCGTCCTCCTCCTTGGTCAGTTGAAAACGGAAGTCCTCGGGGAATCTGTCGGCGTTGCGTGCGGCGGCGCGGTTGAGATTCTTTGTCTCTACCTCGTATAACCGAGCGAGATCGGTGTCGAGCATGATTTGCTGCCCACGGACGGTATGGATTAGGGGCTCTATGTTTGCGGAATCGGTCGGGGCTATCGGCGCGCTCGTTTCGACCGATTCGTCCTCGGCATCAAAATCGCTCATGGTTCCTCGATTCAAAGATGGGGACGCTCCTGCGTCGAAAGCATTTTATCATCCTGGGCTTTATCGCCTGCCGGTCCAGCGGCGATGACCCCTGACGTTAGGGAGGGAGTGTGCTTCGTCGTGGCGACGTCTGCCCTAAGCCTCCCTCGCCATGACGGTGATCCGGCTCCCGTCGATGGTGATGGGCGCGCCCGCCTCGCGCTGGATCTCCAGAAGATCGGCGGCTTCGCGGTCGTTCCCTCCCATCATGTGCGCGTACACGTCCATCGTCATGCTCGACACCTCGTGGCCGGGCCTTCCCTGCACGCTCTTCGGGTCGATGCCGTTGCCGATCAGGAAGGTGGCCTGCGTGTGTCTCAGCTCGTGGAAGTCGTAGCCGACGTAGAGCCTCCGCTTGCGGCCGCCCTCCTCGGCCTCCTCCATCCTGCCGAGACCGTGCTCGATGAAGTGGCCCTTCTGCCACGTCGAGAAGTTGTCGGGGTCGTGGAAACCGAAGTCGCTGTCCGAGCACACCGGGGTGTCCGGGGTCTGGGAGAGGCCCTGAACCTGCATCCGCCTTGCCTTCGAGCGGGCGGAATATCCGGTCGAAGTGCTCGTCGGTCGAATAGAGTGGTCGCTCTATGTCGCACCTCTGTCGCAGTAATGTCGCACCTTGGCCGCGGTGGCATCGATGACCCAAGGGGTTACCCCTTTGTCGCTCCCCATGGCTAACTAATGCCGGCGTGCACCGGCGCGGCGTGAATTAGGGAACTCTGCTGTGGGGTTGGGAACCTTTACTGGGGGCTGCCGTTGGCCAAATCCCATCCCGGACATGACGGTCCCGTTTCCGGACATTCGCGGACAATGTCCGGAAACGGGCTAAAAATGTCCGGAAAAGGGATGAAATGTCCGGAATTGCGGGGTTGGCCCACGCCCGGGCTGCCGTGGCGCGGTCCTCGGTATGACGGCGGGGCGATGCCGTCGGCCTGTCCGCTTTTCCACTCGGGCTTCTGGTCTCTAGCCTCTCAAACAAAATCTCGATCTGTAACAGGTAGGCCCGATTTGGGCGGCTAGATGTTACAGATCGAGACAAGCCAGCAGCCGGCCTCCGTTTGTCTAAATCTGTAACACAAGGGACGGTTTTTGCCGAGTAACTGTTACAGATTTAGATGTTCTGGCAGACCGGGTTGGTTTGTCTTGATCTGTAACAGGTAGAGGTCAAAAGTGGGTCTAACTGTTACAGATTTAGATTGTTGAGGATGGGCCGAGGGGAATGTCTTGATCTGTAACACGAGGAACGGTATTTGCCGAGTAACTGTTACAGATCGAGACAAACCCCCAACCCAACCCTGCCCCATCCACCAGCCCTTACCCGCTATCCGCCGATTTCCGTTGCGCCCTCGTGCCCCCATGCCATATCCTCGTTGTAACTACGCGGCAACATCGCCGCCGCGCCTACAAGAGAGGAATGTCCATGACCGCACCTGCCACTAAGCTGCTCCAGCCCATTACGGTTGGCCCCCTTGAGCTCAAGAACCGCATTATGTTCCCGCCGCTCACCACCGGCTACGAGGAGCGCGACGGTTCCATTGGCGAGCGCAGCCTGGCTTTTTACGAGCGCCTGGCCCGTGGCGGCGTGAGCTACATCGTCATCGGCGACGTCGCTCCCGTTATGACCGCGAGCCCCACGCCCAAGCTGGCGACCGATGCCCAGATCCCCACGTTTAAGGCGCTGGCCGACGCCGTCCACAAGCACGGTGCCAAGGTCGCGCTGCAGCTGTTCCATCCCGAGTACGACGTGCCCGGTGTCGGCCGCATGGTCATGGGTTCCATGGCCGCCGCCAAGGCCGCGCAGGAGGCCAAGGCCGCCGGCGACGAGGAGACCTTTGCCGCCAAGATGGCCGAGTCCAACGAGATCCGCAAGCAGGCCTACGCCAAACTGCACCACGACATGCAGCACTTTGTGAACGAGGCCACCGTGGAGCAGCTCACCCAGATCAAGGAGGCTATCGCCGCCTCGGCCGCCCGCGCGCAGCAGGCCGGCATCGACGCCATCGAGGTCCACGGCGACCGTCTGGTGGGTTCTCTGTGCTCGGCCATCCTCAACCAGCGCACCGACGAGTACGGCGGCTCGTTCGAGAACCGCGTTCGCTATGCGCTCGAGGTCGTCGCCGCCATTAAGGAGGCCGCGCCGCAGCTGATGGTGGAGTACAAGCTCCCCGTGATTATGGAGAACCCCGACGGCACGCCGCGCGGCAAGGGCGGCCTGCAGCCCGACGAGGCCTGTGAGTTTGCCAAGCTGCTCGAGGGCGCGGGCATCGATATGATCCAGGTCGCGCAGGCAAACCACACCGGCAACATGGGCGACACCATTCCGCCCATGGGCGCCATGCCCTACAGCTGGACGCTGCCGGTGGCCGAGCGCGTCAAGGCCCTGGTCTCCGTGCCGGTGGCAACCGTCGGCCGTGTTGTCTCGGTCGAGGCCGGCGAGAAGATTCTGGAAGACGGCGCGGCCGACATCATCGCGTACGGCCGCTCGCTCATGTGCGACCCCGACATTGCGCTGAAGGCCGCCACGGGCGAGCCCATCCGCGAGTGCCTCAACTGCAACAAGGGCTGCGTCGACGCGATTCAAAACCGCAAGTACATCTCGTGCGTGCTGAACGCCGAGAACGGTGACGAGGTGACCATCGCCATTAAGCCGGGCGAGGGCGACAAGAAGATCGCCGTGGTAGGCGCTGGTATTGCCGGCCTGGAGGCCGCACGCGTGGCGGCCAAGCGCGGCTACGACGTGACCGTCTACGAGGCGAGCGATCACGTGGGCGGCCAGATTGTGCTGGCGGCCGCGCCTCCGCGCAAGGACGAGATCATGCGCTCGGTCGAGTACTACGAGAAGATTCTGCCCGGCCTGGGTGTGAAGGTCGAGCTCAACCACGTCGCTACCGCTGAGGACCTCAACGCCGCCGACGCCGCGATTGTGGCCGTGGGCGCGCACGACGTGGTCATCCCCGTTCCGGGTGCCGATTCGGAGAAGGTCGTCTCGAGCTGGGACGTGCTGGCCGGCAAGGTGGAGCTCAGCGGCCGCGTCGCCGTCATTGGCGGTGGCCTGGTGGGCACCGAGACTGCCGAGTACCTGCTACAGCACGGCTGCGAGGTATCGATCGTCGAGATGCTCGACAAGATTGCCGCAGGCGAGTCCGAGACCATTCTGCCGCTGATTATGAACGACTTTGCCGAGCACAACGTGGAGCAGTACGTTAAGACCCGCCTGACCGCCATTACCGACGAGGGCGTGGAGGCCGTTCGCACCACCGAGGACGGCGTCGAGGAGCCGGTGAAGATCGCCTGCGATTACGTGGTGATGGCCGTGGGCTCCAAGGCCAACGCGTTTGACCTGGAGGGCGTGACAGTGCCCGTGACCTGCGTGGGCGACTGCTCGGGCGAGCGCACCGCCGATATCGCGAGCGCCATTCGCACGGCGTATCACGCGGCCAACGAGCTCTAAGCAAGAAAGCTATCGCGTATTGAGTGGGCGGGGAGTGCCGTATCGGTGCTCCCCGCCTTTTTGCCAATAGAGTGTCCCTGACCAGCAGGTTCAGAAAATCCGAATCTTGAGCACCCGAAAATCCGAATCCTTAGAACATGAAAATCCGAACTATATGAACACGAAAATCCGAATCGCAACTACCCGAAAATCCGAATTTGCTACAGTGGAATAGAAGAATCAGAAAGCAGGACCTGGAAATCTGCGGGGGTGGCTCATGGCAGGTGAGAGGCTACATCGGGACGGATACATCCCACGTATCGTGGATGCGCAAATCGAGCGCTACCTTCACGTCTTTGGCGCGGTCGAGATTGCAGGCACCAAGTGGTGTGGCAAGACGTGGGCCGCGCTTGAGCATGGGGCGTCCGTCTCGTATGTCGACGAGAATCTCGACCTCGCGCGTGCCGACCCGGCGATGATGTTGCTGGGAGACCGTCCGCATATTATCGATGAGTGGCAGCGCGTTCCCCAAATTTGGGACTACGTTAGACACGAGGTTGACCGCACCCGGGGTACGCGCGGCGCCTATATCCTCACGGGTTCCGCCACGCCTGCGTTTGGCTCAAAGGCGGAGGCGCCCGCGCATAGTGGAGCCGGCCGCATCGGCCGCGTCCGCATGCACCCCATGACGCTTGCCGAGACAGGCGAGTCCAACGGCAAGGTGAGCCTGGCGGGCTTGTTTGAGCATCGTTTTGAGCCCTGTCGGTGCAATGGCGATACACCGGGGCTTGTCGAAGCCGCTTGCCGCGGCGGCTGGCCCGAGGCGATCGATATGGTTTCGGCTGACGCCCAGCTCATCGCCCGCGAATATCTCAACACCACGTTTTCGAGCAGCTTTCCGGCGGTCGGTCTCGACCCCGATATTGCTCGTCGAGTCTCTGCATCGATCGCGCGCAATCTGGGACAGGCAACCACGTATAAAACGATTCTTATGGATATGTTCGGTGCCGAGGAGGAGCCCGCAGCGTTTGCCGACGAGACCAAGGTGCGTAGGTACCTGGATGCCCTCAAAGGCATGTTCATTCTCGAGGAGGTCCCCGGTTGGGTTCCCGCCGCGCGCGACAAACGACGCTTTACCGTCAAGCCCAAGCGCTATCTGGCAGATCCGAGCCTTGCTTGCGCCTTGCTAGGTATGTCCTTGCAGGCGCTGCTTGCCGACTGGCAGACATTTGGTCTGGTGTTTGAGAATTTGGTCATACGCGACCTTTCGGTCTACGCACGTTCGCTCGACCTGCTGGATAGCACGCCCGTGCGCTATTATCGCGACGATTCGGGCCTTGAGTGCGATGCTATCGTGCAGCTAGCCGACGGACGGTGGGCCGCCTTTGAGATTAAGGTGAGTGAAGATAAAGCGAGCGCCGGCGTCGAGAGCCTCAAGCGCGTTCGCAAGAAGGTCTGTGGAAATCCTCGTTCACGCACACGCGAACCGGAGTTTATGGCCGTGATTGTGGGGGTGGGTGAGTACGCCCGCGAGGTCGAGGACGGTATCTACGCGATACCCGTGCGCGCGTTGGGGTGTTAAGGGGCGGCACGCCGTGTGCCCGCTGCCCGGTGCTGCGGATTGGTGCAAGTGGTCAGGTTTGTTTGCACCATGTCCTTGGCATATGGAAGAAGCTGCTGTTCGTAATCTTTAAGACATCATTAAGGCTTGCGTTGTGGAGCAAGCCGCAGGTCAATGCTATTCTTTTACCTTATCGTACGGTGTTGTATTCTGCCTGAATTCTCTACCTGCGAACAACGGATAAACGCGACCGAGCGGAAAGGATGGCACGCCCGCTAGCAGGGCAAACGCAAACGATGAGTGGCATGGACCGACATAGCGAGCTCCAGCAGCACAAGACGGCGGCCGAGTACCGCCAAGCTGCCGACGAGCATGTGCGGACCCTCAAGGATTTCTGGAAGGATTTCCTGGTGAGCGGTCTGTTTGTGCTGGCCGCCATCGTTGCCATCTTTGCATGCCTGGCCTGGTTTGCCGCGAATAACCGAGTGAGTGCCACGGGGAGTACGATCGGGGCGAAGGGCCCACGGTTTGTGCTCTCGGGAACGCAGGGCGGCACGGCAGGTAAGTACGACGCCCAGGACAACTACGCGTCGGACAGTACAAGCCTTGCCGTGAACAATCTTTTCAACCTCAATAACATGAGTGCCGATGGCAGTCTTTCTCCGGGGTCGGCGGGCCAGCTTCAGCTCAACGTCAAGCCGCTCTGCAACGACCTGCACGATATTACGGTGGAGATGACCTGGGAGATTTCTGTCCAGACGAGCGTTGCGGGCACGGACGGCACTGCTACGGACGCATCGAAAAATGAAGAGATCATCAACTCGCTTAAAAATCTGGTGCGCGGCCATATCTTGGTTTTCCAGGGCAAAGACACCTCTGGCTTTTACTCCAATCCGCTGGTTCCCACGACAACCACGGTGACCCAGGACGGAGCGAGCGTCACCGTCATCACACAGAGCTTTACCATTCCGGCGAAGAGCTTTCGTGCTGAGGGCTCAAACAATACGACCGAAACCGTCACCAAAACCCTCTACTGGATTTGGCCGGAGCAGTTCAAGAGCTATGTTCGCACGGGCAACGCCGGCTACGGTGGCAACCTTTTCGCTAACACAGGCGACGAGGGGGGATACACGACCCTCGTCGGCGACATCAACAATAACCACGCGTGCTATTTCCGCGCCGATAGCACGAGCGTGCCAGGTCAGGCGCCTAGCGCGGTTCCGCCTGTCGGAGCCGGCATGTCCTCTGCGGATGTGGAAACCTGCGCCAATTATTACAACAACGCCGACGAGATTATCGGCAAGAACGTCAAGTACATTCGCGTGCGCTTTACCGCCAAGGAGGCGGATAAATAAATGGACGAGCAGCTTAATGCCCGCGAGCAGGGCGATATCAAACACAACGAAGGAGCGGCAAACCCCGGCGGCAACGGGTTCGGCTCGCACGGCGAAGCGCGTCCGGCTGGCCGCATCGAGCGTATCAAGGCTTGGGTGAGCGGCCACCGTCGCGAATCCCTTGCCATCATGGGCTTGCTTACCGTGCTTCTCGTGTTGCTGGGATTGACGCTCGGATGGTTCGTCGATGCCAATCGCGGCTCCACCGTCGGCAAGATCAAGGAGCCGGCAGAGCTCAAAGTGCTGGGCCCCAACGCTACGGCAACAGAGCAGATCGACCTGAGCTACAACCCCGAATACGGCGATACCAAGACTGGCAACACGGTGACGCTCAAGCGCGCGTTTTGCGTGCAAACGGGCGGTGACGGTTTTGAGCTGCAACTCGCGAATACGACCAACATTACAGGTCTCACTATTGAGCTGTACAGAGCCGAGAACACGTCTGCGCTCCAGACGCCCGACGTGAGCGGTACCGCAGACGGCAAATCTTATAGCTGGAAAGCAACCGGAGAGAACCTGCTTACGAGCTTCGAATATATCAACAAGGAGAACGACGGTCTGGCAGCCGTGCCGGGCGAGGGCGCAAGCGACCCTACGTTCAAGGACTATCAAAACGTCCAGCGCAACGCGCGCCCGCTCTACCGATACAAGAAATTCGGCAAGAGCGAACTCAACGCTAAGACGCTCGACGGCTCGACTGACAATGACACGCTCAACTTTATCATCAAGCTTTCGTGGGACGAGAGCGCCAAAGAGACCGATGTGATCTACCTGATCGCGCGCAACACGAGCGGTAAGTAGGAGAGGGGGCGCACATGGAGAAGCGAGAGAAGCAGCAGGATGCCGAGCGCGAGCAGCTGGCAAAAAGCAAGAGCCTAGCCAAGAATAAGCTGGTTGTGGCAGCAATCGCACTTGCTTGCGCCGTGGCGCTCGTGACGGGTGGTTACTTTACCTATTCCGCCTACACCGCCAACGGATTTCTAAAGTCCGTCGCCGCAACGGGCACCGCGCAGAGCCTGTTTGCGAGCGACCTGCTCACGGGCTATATGAGTGCGCCTGGCAACGACGAGCTCGACCGCGCCCAGCGCTCCGTTACGGTATATCCCAACAACAAGCAGTGCAGCTTCACCTTTAGCATCTATAACTATTTGCTGAGCAACAGCAACTTCTGCAACGATAAAAACGTGACGTATACCTTGACGGTCGAGGGGTATGGGCTCGATGGTGCCACGTGGAGCTATGCGCCCCAACCCGCCGGAAACGTCAAGCTTCCGGAGAATCAGCCTACCAAGAACGATTACACCGTGACCTTTCCTGAGGACAAGTTGGGACATGCCTACTTTGTGATTAAGGCCATGGTTGTTTCGAAGGAGAGCCCCGGCACCGAGCTCACCTGTCTGGCGGCGAAAGTCGTGCCGTCAAAGAAGGCCGAGGTCAAAACCGCTGCGGTTGAGGGCGCGCTGGTTGATGAGGCTGGCAAGTTTGCTGATTACGCTGCGTACAACTACCGTGTGACGGTTACGGGCGCACCGGCAAACGTCACGCTCACGTGGGGGGAGAACGTGGAGATCGATCCGTTCTTCGAGACCAACCATGGCGCGACGGTGGATGCTGCAGCTCGCAAGGCTACGTTCACCATGGAGCCGGGTTCGATGGTCGTCAACTTTTACCGAGCGGACGGCAAAACGCCCGGTGGCTGGGGTGACCTGGGCATTAGCGTGAGCGGAACTACCCTGACGGGCACGACGGAGACTCAATAACTCTGGAAGCGGAGTTTTTAGGATAAGAGGTACGGAATCGATGAGAACGGCAAAGCGCATACTCGCAGAGTTCATGACGGTGGTCATGGTGCTCCAAGCATGCTCGCCCACGGTGGTTGCTGTGGCGGCAGGCTGGCAGAACATCTCGAACGAGATTGCTGCCGCATCTGCGAAGGCGTTGGATACTGCCGAGGGCGGCGAGACCAACGGCGATGTCACGATCGGGTCTGGGTCGAGTGATACCGGTGCCGACAGCGACAGTGCTGGGGATGACGCGGCGAAGGATGACGCTGCAGCAGGCGATACCACCGATAGCGCCATGGGTTCCGATTCCACGGGCGACCAGACGGAAGGCGACGATGCCGCTGACGATGCCGCCGCTGACGACGCCGAGCAAGATGCCGATGATGCGACTTCGGAGGACGCTGAGGCCCAGGCGGGTGCGACGATCACGGATTTGAAAAAGCTTGTCGAGCTGCTCAAGGCTAATGGTGCGGAAAACATCGTGCTCAAAGAAGATAACAGTGGAATCAAAAGCCTCAATGTCAAGTCGTCGGAGGCGTTCGCCGCCCTGTCTAACGCCGACGCTTCGCTTTACTATGATGCGCAGATCAAGGTTATCATCACGGGCGATGCGAAGCTCACCGAGTCGGCTAATAACGGCATGTCTTTCCAGGGCTTTGGCAGCGATGAGCATCCGTTTGAAGGCAGGATCTATAGGTCGCTGAATGGCGCTGATAGTCCCGTCGAGCTCACGACTGATCGGACGGTTTTTAATAGCCTCAAGCTGACCGACCAAAACAATATGGTCAAGATGAAGTGGGTGGGCGCGACTAGCTATAGCGCGCCGATGGTCGCTTCGAAGGTCAGCGGTGCGGAAAACAGCGAAGAGAGTAAGACGCTTAACGCGTCGGTTGACATCGCGGGTCCCGTTGATAAGAAGGATGATACGACTTCCGTCTTGACGGCACCCCTCCTGGGTGAGACGACGGGCTATCTTGCTGCGAAAGTTACCTATAGCTTCACCGGTTCCCACAAGATTCTCAAGGTGAATGCGACGGGCAACATTGGCTTGATTGGTAACACGGTCGAAAGCGGGGCCTTGACGGTTGAGTCCGTCACGTTCCCCAACGATCTGGCCTCAGGCGGAACCGTCGAAACGAGCTCTGACAACGCTGGGCTGCTCGTAGGCGAAGTCAAGGACGGTGCGACCCTGAGCGTCGGCACCCTGACCAATGTTCCCGCCGCCACCGTCCAGTCCACGAGCGGCTTTGCCGGTGGCGTTGTAGGCCTCGTTGGCTCGAGTGCAGGTGCCATGGTCAACGTCACGGAGGCTCTCGACCTACACGCGCTCACCGTCAAGGGCACCACCGCCAGCGGCGGTTTTATCGGCAAGGCAGCCAACCTCACGCTTACCGTGGGTACGGATAACAGCGGAAAAGACGCCTCGGGCAATGCCATCACCATCAAGCCTGCACGCGCGGTTGGGTCATCATCGGCCGGCACGTATGCAGGTGGCCTTATCGGCGACGCCTCGTTTGCCGGCAAGTTCACCATCAATGGCGACATCTTCGACTTTGGCGAGGGCGTGGATCTCAGCGTATCCAACACGAGCGTCGCTCCTTCTGCCGGCGGACTGTTCGGCGAGCTCGACATCTCGAACGGCGATGTGACCGTCAGCGGCGGATCGTATACAAGTACGTTGCAAAACGGAACGGACAACAACAATAGCGTGCGCGGCAACTACGGCGGCTTGGTGGGCAAGCTGTGGGGCAGGAAGGATGGCGAGGCACTGCGTGCGTTCACGGTGCAGGATGGCGCCGCGGTGTCGTTTGGCGTGGGCTCCAACGGCAAGCTCACCTATGCGGGCGGCCTGGTAGGCTACCTTGGCGAAGGCAACGGGAGTCCCAACGAGTCTGCCGTGGTCATTGATGACGCAACGGTGACATGTGCAACATCGGGCTACGCCAGCAATAGTGGCAAGTATGGCGGTGCCGTGGGCGTCGTGGACACAAAAAACGTTCTAGAAGTGCGCGGCCTAAAGGTCGAAACCGCCGGCAACGCCACCATCGGCGGCTCGAACGGCGGCTTTGCCGGAGTCGTCGGATCGTCGTGGCGCGGCATCGTTAAGTTCAGCGGTGTCACCGATCTGTCGGACGCCAGATTCGCGGAAAACGACCACACCGCGCAGCTAGTCTATGAGAACTTCAACTCACTCATTTTTGCCGCGGGTAGCGGAAGCGACGGCGGTGCCACCGCAGGCGATATCACAAAATGGCAATACAAGCGCCCCACCACTCAGGTCAAGATTGATGACATCTACAGCTATGGTCAGGTCATTCGCCTGGGCAGTGGGCTGAGCAATGATCTCATCACCATCAACGATTCGCACCAGTGTATCTTTAAATCGAACCTCGTAAAAACTGGTGGCGCCTTTGTGCTGGCAGGCGTCGACGATTTCGCAAAGCTGGCGATCACCTGGCAAACGAGCGGGTACTTCTCCGCCGTGGAGGACGTTGCGGATGACAATTTCGCTCAGATTCCTTCGACGAACATCACGCTCTCTGCAGACATCAACCTTTCCGGCACAGGTCTTACCGGCCTTACCAAAGACCGACAGCCCAAAGAGCAAGCCGGCGTTAACGAGAACAACCACAGCTTTACCGCCACGCTCAACGGCAACGGTCACACCATAAGTCTGGCGGTGGGCGAGCCTTACGGCATGCGCGGCAATAGCGAGGTCAGTGCCACCAGTGATGGCAACGGCAAAATCTATCGCCACGGCCGCCTGGGCTTGTTCGCAGCAATCAACGGCGCAACTGTCTCCGACGTCACAATCGCCGGCTCTATGAAGTTCGATAACGGCGCGGCCATTGATGCCGGATCGCTTGCGGGCACCATTGCGGGCGGTCTGACGCTGTCTGGCGCAACGTGCAAAACGAATATCGCGTGCGATGATACGTTCGCTAACGATGTGAACATTAACGATGTGAACATTGGTGGTATTGCGGGCAGCGTGTCGACAGCTTCCACGGTTACGTTTGGGGGCAGCAGCAAGGCTCAAGCGACCATCGCTGCAACTAAAACGCTTAACGGCAATATTCGCATTGGCGGCGCCATCGGCTATGTGGGCGATTATGCCTCGACATTCAATGTTACGGGTCTCGAAGCCGGCGGCAAAATCGAAACCGGCAATTGCGCCAGCGGCAAGATTGCCCAAGTTGGTGGCCTTATCGGCTGCATCGCACAGGGTAAACAAGAAAACGTGACAAACAAGACCAATGTGGCGACCGTCAACATCGCAGGGTTGGTGTTCGATTCGTTCGCCATGAGCGTCGGCAAAAACGGCGATAAGCTCAATGGCGCGGGCGGTCTCTTGGGTTATAGCTGGGGCAACGCGGTCGTAACTATCGGAGATAACAGCGTTAACAAGGATGTAAACTCCTATGCTCTGAGAACAACCAAGGCCTCAATAACTGCGGAGAATTCCAAGGAGCTCGGCGGTCTTGTATACGCCGCTAGTGGCCACTGGGTCATCAACGACTATGCCATCGACCTTTCGGGTGCAACCATTAACGCGAGCAACGCCGAGATGTTGGGCTTGCTCGTCGGCCGTGGCAGCAGGGTAGCCGACGGAATATACGGTTCCGAGCCGTATGCGGGATTATATCTAGAAGATAAGGCTTATTGGGGTACTGCCTATAGGGTCGAAGGCATTCATGTTGCGGAAGCTAAGTCCATAAAGAAGTTTGATGAATGGGTTGGCGACGGCAGGAAGCCAGGCAGCAAGCTAATCGATGCCGAATGGAACACTGTCGTTTCACTTCACACCAAAGACGACGTTAATAATGGCAAGCTCGACATGAGCGGAAATCCGGGAAGCGATAACAGCTATCACAATCGAACGGATTTCGGCAACTCACGCAAAACCAACGCTTGGACGAGGTATTACTACAATCTTGACAAGGCGTATACGGTAGTAGGCAGCAACTCAAAAAATAGTAGTGCGAGCAGCTGGATGGACCGCCCGGAGTACTTGTTGCTTTGGTGTGCATGCCTGTATGCCCCGCCTGCAATTCAGGGCTATATCATTCCGGGAAATCGTGAGATTTTCAAAGGAAACAATATTGGTACGAACGGTTCCGAGGGCGTGGCTATCAACCTAGAGGGATACAGCTTCTACCCCACCAACCCCACCAGTAATTCCACGGTAACGGTAAAAAACGCAACCATTACGTTCCATTATTCCGATATTAAAGCTGAGCAAGAAGGCAATAAAAAGAATAACGAAGCCACGCAGCACGAGAATATGCACTGCGCTCTCATCCGAACTCACACGGGCGATCTTAAGGTTGAGAATGTCACGCTTGCTGGTACCGTGGGCTCTGTTGTGAGCGATTGGGGAAGCTCGTCTGGCGCGCTTGTGTGTCGCTATATCTACGGACCCGTCAAAAAAACCAATGTGGCACAAATCACGATAAACGGTTTAGTGCTCGATGGTCTTGCGGTCGATGGTGTGACGAACGCCACCCAATACGCTCCACTGCTAATCAACCAGATGCAGACCCTTGTAAACCTTGATGCGAAGAATATCTCGGTAACCGATTCGTACAATAACGGTACGAAAAAAAAGATTGCAGCTACAAGCTTGTTTGGCGAGCTCGGCGTGGGAGATAAGGCCAATCAGGTCATAGCGAAGTTTGAGAAAATAAGCTTGCCCAGCCAAACGGACAATTCGATTTTTACCCACGCGAGCCTGCTGGAGAGCTTTGGCTACGCGACCGGCGGCACGGGCTCGGCGGACTATACCTTTACAGCAGATGCCGCTCAAAATGACAAGGTGACCTACGGATCCGAAATTGATAGGAAAGGCACGGAGTACTCCGGCAAGCAGCTTTGGTATTACGATGAAGCGACGTATGGCACCCCTAACGGCTTGGTGAAGGCTGGGGATAAGACGGCGAATGTCGATGCCCCGGTGTTCGGTGACTATCTTCCTTATGTTTATAAGGGGAAGGCCACCGAGAGCAATGTCCAGTACCACGAAATAAAAGTCAACCAGCGTATTCCAAAGCTGATAACGGGATGTGGTACATATGGCGATCCGTATACCGTTAAGGACGCGACGGAGATGAACGCCATCGCCAACTACATCAACAATAGCGTGGCATTGGATGGCTGGGAAGTCACCATTGCCGCTGACCAGAGTGCGCTTTGCACTCGCCGCAGCGACCAATCGACCAACAATGAGGTTACGTACGTCTATAAGCAGGCAAACGGTACTGATAAAAAATGGGAGAGGAAGATCGGCGATAAGACCGATCCCGAGCAGACGCTGAGCGACGAAACCGTGCGCCGCTATATACAGAGTGCGTATTACAGCATAGAGCCTGACAAAGATAGTAAGATTACCGTCGATGCGGCATCGTTTGGCGGGTTTGGCAACAAGGCCAATCCGTTCCGCGGTGTTATCGTTGGCGATCTGGGCGCCTCGACTGCAACAATTGAGATTGAAAACAACAAGGGCGAGCTTCGCGGCCTGGTTCCCTATAGCTATGGCAGCGTGGTACGCAACCTCAACATCAATTATGTGAACGAGTCGGCGGCGATTACTTATTCTGCCAAGGACGCCGACGGTGCCCCAACGGCGTTCTTTGGTGGCGTTATCGGCTGCATCCTTGGTGGCGATAACATTATCGATGGCGTGGTCGTAAATGGGGCGACGGCCGATAACCCCACAACTGGCTTTACGGTTACTGGTGGCGGAACTAAGTCACATCTTGTTCCCGTCGGCGGTTACGTTGGTGCCATTGCGGGCGGCGGTGTGATCTTCCGCAATATGTCAGGGACGTCTTGGCGCGCTGGAACCAGCGACAAGTCTCAGGGGCTTGGAACGGGCAACTTCCGGCAGTACGACAATCCCTACGTTGGCCGTGTGATTGATGGCTATGCCTTTAGCGAGGGCTGCAAAGTCGAAAACGGTAACGCTAGCTACAAGATCAACGAGCTCACAAACAAGGGAACCGCCTGCGTCACTACCACGGGCACCGACAACAAGTATATCGGCACTGATGCCGAGGCACCCGTGACCACGGTGGAAAACGCCCAGGGCCTTTTGGTGCTCTCGGCCATCATTAGCTCGGGTGCGGGTGCTGGAGCGGCACATACCGACTACGCTAATTATGGCGTGTTCCGCGGCTCCAAGGCGTACTGGGGCAGCGATAAGCAGGACCCGGCGATAAACGGCTACCTGTTTGGCAACAAGGAATATGGTAAGGTGCGAAATGCCAGCTACGACTGCGTGGGCAAGCCTGCGAGCGCTGCCGGCGATTTCGAAACCGCCAAAAACGATGACCAGAAGGCCCCGGGCAAACAGGGGTGGCACGGCCCGCTCGACCATGATGACGATGTAAATTCGCCCTACCTGGTGGCGTCCTACGCTGCCGACTACCAAACGGGCTACGTGTGCGCGTCGAAATCTATCGGCATGAGCCTGGAGTTCAAGGAAAATGCCACCTACGATATGACCGGCTACGGCACGGGATACGTGGGCCTTAGCGGCCGTTACTATTCCAATGCTTGCAGCTCGAACGAGGCGTCCACCGATCGCGACCGCATCACGCCGCACGTGGCAACGATCGACGGCAACGGGGCCACCATCACGGTAGGCGCCAAAGATGCCACTTACGGCGTCGTCGAATATGCCGATGACGACTATAAGGTCTCGGGCGTGGGCGGCCTATTCAGCACCGTGATGTTCACCTCAACCAATGTGGGGCAGAGCGTCACCGCGAATGACGGCGCTCAGGTCAAAGACCTTACCTTTAGTAACTGCAACGTATCGCTCACGTACAAAGACGCCAACGGTAGCATTGCCTCGGGACCGGCATCGAACGACCTCATCGGCACCGGCCTATTGGCGGGCGCAACGGCCAACTACGACGGCAACACGCGTGGCGTCTACCGCAACGTACAGATGAAGAACTGCACCGTGTTGGGCGCAAAGAGCGTAGGAGGGCTTCTTGGCAGCTCGGGCCGTACCAGCCGAAGGACGGATAACGACGTGACCTATATGGTCAATTTCGGCTCCGGCACGCAGGCGCCCGCGAATCTCTATGACTGCTCATACACTGGCCTTAGCGTCACGGGCGAGAAGTACGTTGGCGGCTATGTGGGTGCGATCGCCTCGCCGTGCAGCGTGTGGACAACCGCGGCCACGGGGGTATACGAGAAGACTATTGGCAAAAACTCGACCATAACCGCCACGGGAACAACACCCTACGTGGGCGGCGTGTTCGGTTATACCTCCAGTAACGTATCGGTGAACACCAAAATTGGCATCACGGAAGCCGTCGCATCGAGCACGGCAGTCATCTCTGGGGTAAATGTACTCGCCACCGGGTCGAACACCGATAAGTACATGGGCGCCGGCGGTGTGGTCGGAAGCGCCTATAGAGGCGTTATTTCTATAAGCAACGTGCGCATTGATGCCGGAGGCGATGCCAAGAGCGCCATCATCGGCGATGCCACCGGAACGAACAATAGCATCCGTAATGCGGGCGGCTTGATTGGCGAGGTCACGAGCAGTGGCAGCCCCAACACGTACTGGTTTGAGGACTGTAGCGTCGAGAATATCAACATTGCCGGCACCGACCAATGCTCGGGCGGACTTATCGGCTACTACTTCAGCAATGTGAACATAGCCTGCAACAATATCGCGATTGAGTGCGCCACGATCAAGGGCAGGTGGAGCGGCGGTCTACTTGGCGCGATTAACAGCGGTGCCGACGTCATCAACGTCACCAACACAAAGGTATCTAACACAACGTTTGGCGGAACCTCCAACGGCGGCATTGCGGGCGACGGACGCGGCCAGTTCCATCTGGTAAACGTGCTCATGGACAGCAATACCTACAAATTGGGCTCTAAGCAGGGCGTGCTCTTAGGCGAGGTTGACACAAACGGCTATAGCCTCTCCGCAGCGGGCGTGAACGTAAAGCTCGGCAACGGCAAGACCACGCGTGATCTGCCGCCGATGGTTTACACGACCAATACGGCCGCCGTAAACAGGAAGACCTACATCGCGTTCGGCGACTATAAGGACACGCTGCGCGCGCCCGACGAGGGCACCACGCTCTACGGTGCGGACGATACCGCTACCACGGCGGCAAGCCCGTACGTGACCACGAGCCCCGTAAGCACGCTGGCGGTGCGTGCCTCCGACAACGACACCACCGATCGCTACCTGTTTGGCGACGGCGCCACCATCGACACCGCGGCGACCGTCCAGAGCGAGGCAGGCACCGGTGTTGCCGATCGCTACACCTACACGAATATCGGCGGCATTAATGACAACGGCGCCTATCAAAATAAGTCGAGCTACGATGCCTCATCCGTGGCCAGTAAGTTCAATTCGAATAATGATACAAGCAGCAACCAAGCCACAACGGATTTCTCCGTTTTGGTGATCTCTGGCAACGACAACACGACGGTCAAGAGCTATCTAAACATCGTCACGAACGGCGGCTTCTCCGATGCCTGCAGATTGAATAACGAGAATGGCACCAATCCGCACGTGACGGCCAAAGCAGAGGTTTTCCAACTCAAGGACGGTGTGTTCGTTAAGGACGATGACGCGTCGAACAATCCCACGCTTCGCGTGGTGAACAACGGCAAGAACAACATGTCGTTTAGCCCAAGCTCCGATTGGGATAACGGCAAGGGTCGCTTTACGCTCCTGACCGTCACCTTTACCGAGGCGGGTCAGAGCTACAACGTTCAGGTGCCGATCATCGTTAAGCGCAAGCTCGAGATCGATTTCACTGCAACGTATGATTACGGCACTAAGTTTAAAGAAAGCGACTACGCTAACCTTGGAAAAGATGCACACGTGCTTACGAGCTTTGGCGAGCCGATGACGGGTCTGCTTACCTGGACATACAATTCTGCCAATGGGAAGGAAGTCGACTTTGGCTGGGACAGCTATATGGCTGCTGGCGGCTCGATGAAGGGGCTCGGTAAGAGCATCCTCTTCAATGGTGCCGACGGAAGGTTGCCCCAGGGCAGCCAGCTTGCGCTCATCGATGCGAACGTTGACGGCCGGGCCGGTGGCAGAGAGTATCACTATACGGTGGGCGAAGGCGGAGCAACGAGCGTTTCCCTGAGCGGAAACGACGGCTTTAAGGATTCTGCGGGCAATCCATATCAGGAGCGATGGCTGAGCGAGATTTTGGATGTGTCGGCCACACAGGATGGCGCCGGCACATGGACCGTGTGTGATAACGAGGCAGAGGCGACCGCTAAAGCGAAACTCGATGGCAAGTGGACGCTGTTTAAGGTTGCGGGTGCTGACGTTCCCAGCAACAGTCGCTATACGCTAGAGGTGCCTAAGGATAACGGCAAGGAGCAGCGTGCGTCGGAGAGCGTCTACCTAGTTGTCAACGTGCCCAAGTCGGGCGACGGCGTGACGCAAGCTAATATCAACGGTTTTACGGCTTCGTCTATTGACTCGAATTCTTCGGGTGCCCGCATATCTTGGAATCTGCATCATGTTTTACGCACCGATGGCAGCGACGATATTCAAAACAGTACGGCATCGACATACAGTATCTTGTCCAATTATGAGCAGAATGTAGTCGACAAAAAAGATGGGGCGTGCATTCCGGTTTCGAAGTCGGAGGACGGTGCCGCCTACGTTCTTTCTCTCGATGTCATGGATACGGTTACGTTTAGCCCGAGCCAATACTATACAGAGAGCGACCATCTGTTCTATCAGCTCGATACATCGCTGTGTCGCTATGGCGCCAACAACAACCTAATGGGAGTAAGCAGTTTCCCGAGCGGAACTTCGGCGATTGCGAAGTTCTATGTTGCCATCGGCAATCAGAACTACAGGTGGAATGGCAGCGATTGGGAGCCGTATGACGCTTCGACGCCTGCGTTTACACAGATTGTGACGGATACGGGTGATGACTCACTGAGGCTCACGCTCGACCATGACCTTGCCGGAATCCGCAAGCGTGCAGCGGGCGGATCCTTTACCGTGCGTACGGTAGTGGAAGAGATTCGCCTTACGCCGGACGGCTGCAACAAGGTTATCTCCCTGTCCAAGCAGTCTGGCGAGGACGCCTGTACCAAGATGTCCTATACCGCCAAGCTTTCGACGCGCGATTCTGGTCTTGCCACCTCGAGCCTGGCGATGACGAAGCGCGGCAACGTTGGATACTATCGCATGGACACGGGTGATACGACCATTACGCTATCGGCGCCTGAGAAGTCGCAGCTTGGCATTAACGTGGACGACCTGCGTCCGATCGCGAATGGCACGATTGGTCTGGGTGCCACGTATGAACTGGGTGGACTCAGCAACGCCGCCGAGGCAATTGCGAACGCAGACTCTGTTGTGTACACGCTCGCGCTTCAGCGCCGCGGAACCGACGGCACGTATGAGAGCGTAACGGATGATATCTCCAACTACGTAACAGTGACGGAGAGTAAGCTTGCCGCGGTCGCTCCCTCCGGTAGCACGATCACCTTCACTGACTCGAAGGAGAACGGCAAGTTCCGAACACAGAACGGCGACACCACGTTTAACCTGCCCTTTACCGTTAAGGTCAACACGCAGGCTGAACAGCGTGATCAGTTCTACGCGAACTATCGTCTGGTGATGACGGCGAGCCTAGTCACGGGCAGCACGGCGAGTGCAACGCCTCAATCGCCCGACTATGTGACCTACACGCTCACGAGGGTGAACCTCAACGGCATCGATCACTAGTTCCGAAGCCAACTAGCTTCGCAAAGGGGGCGGCAACCACCCGGTTGCCGCCCCCTTTCTAGTTCAAGACTTTAGTCTGCTGGCCGCGCAGCGGCCAGCTTTAAACCACCCGCTACGCGGGTGGAGACAAACGGCTTTACAAAGCCACCCCTCCGACCGATATTGACGATTGTTCAGGCCGTCAAGAATTCGAGTCGAAGGGGTGGTCGCCATGGCCCAGAAGGCCTACAGCCTTTCCCACACGAAGTGGATGTGCAAGTACCACATCGTGTTCACGCCGAAGTATAGGCGCAAAGTGATCTACAACCAAATCAGGAGCGACATAGGGGAGATCCTCAGGAAGCTGTGCGAGTACAAGGGGATCGAGATAATCGAGGGGCACCTGATGCCCGACCACGTGCACGTGCTGCTGGCGATCCCGCCGAAGTACAGCGTCGCGAGCGTCATGGGCTACCTGAAGGGGAAGAGCTCGCTGATGATATTCGACAGGCACGCCAGCCTCAAGTACAAGTTCGGCAACAGGAAGTTCTGGGCGGAGGGCTACTACGTGTCCACCGTCGGCCTGAACGAAGTCCGGGCCCGCGCCTTTAGACGCGAGCCCGGGGCCCGTGGGTTATACCCTAAGAGCAAACCACCCTTTTTAAGGGTGGTTCTGATCTGCGCGATCCCAGTCTTGGACTCCGCTGGACAGTTAGTTCAGATACGTATAATTCCAGACCGCAGTAGGCGCATCCGGCGCTCGTTTTGGGGAAGAAAGGGGCTCAAAACTAGGGTTCGGTAGCCATCTGGGCTCGATTTGCGTGCAATGAGTCGCCAAAGAACCCTCTCCGGGGACCATAGCGCAGCTTTATCAGCATAGAAAAAGACGTATCTGAACTAACTGTCCAGCCGTCGCTGGAGAAAGGCGTTTTAGCTTTTCCGACTTCCCATCATCTTTCCAACTTTCCACTTAACTTAACACCTAAGGTGGAAAGCTGGAAAGAAAGCTGGAAAGTTAGGTGGAAAGCTGGAAAGCTGGGTAGAAAGCTGGAAAGTTAAGTAGAAAGCTGGAAAGTAAGCGGAAGACTGACATGCTAGCTCAGAGGCTGAGGGGTTAATAATTATGAAAACCATACCAAGCGAAACAAAAAGATATCAATCTGGCTGGTAAAACACCATCAATGAGCTGCGGGCTAACTAGCTGCGTAAATTAAACGTAAAGAAATGTCGCAAATTAATAGCAAATGCCCAGATGACGCCGTTGCTATTTTCAATTAACTGCTACGCGCGAACAGCAAAATGCTACTATCTAACATGCACGTAAGAAGGCAGATTAACGGTTAAGGCTAAGAAGTGGCAGGTATGTCGGAAGCAACTAGGACTCGCACGCATGCGCCCGAGGTTAGGCAGCGCGCCGTCGAGATCCTCCAAGAGGGGGTCGGTCATCGCGCCCTCGCCGCGGAGCTTGGCATTCCCCAGGCCACGGCTCGTCAGTGGGCCCGCGCGTACGCCGTGGGCGGTGCCGACGCCGTTCTCAATGCCGGTTCGCATCATCACACCTATTCGTACGACGTAAAGCTCGCTGTGGTTAAGGACCGTCTGGAAAACGGCTTGACGGTTCGCGAGGCCATGATCAAGCACAAGATTCCCAGCGAGTCTTCGGTCAAGGCTTGGTGCCGTCAGTACCGCGAGAGCGGTGAGTCCGCACTGGTCGATAAGCCGCGCGGTCGCAAGCCGCGCGTTAAAAAGATGGAATAGCAAACGGGATGGTGCGCCCACGAGGCGCATTTTTCTTGCCGCGCCAACTTTTCGGACCGCCGCGAGCCTATTGGGACATCCTCCAAAGTGGCCAGTAAGCCGCACGCGGTGGCCCGCGCGCCCGTCGCTGTGGTAAGGAAACGTCGCCCTCTGCTCCAAAGCGGACGTGCCCTTACCCCGTACGCCTAAAACTCCCCAGTTGACCGAAAACCTGCCGCCGCTACTCCTCAACTGAGCTATAACGTTAAACAATTGCAGCGTTTTTGCATGGGGGAGTGATGGTATGACGCTACTGTATTTCCTTACCCTGTTTCCGCTGGTACCGGCGCTGGGCATGCTGCTCGCGCGTGGTGACCGCGCCCGCGATGCGCTAGGGCTTGTAGGCTCTGGCATCATTATGGCGGTGACGGTTGTAGTCGCCGTCATGTTTTTTGACACGGGCCCGCAGAGCTTCGAGGTGGCACCGGGCACCTCGCATGTGCTCTCGATCATCAGCTCCGTCATCGACGTGATCCTGTGCGCCGTCATCCTGTACAACGCGCGTAAATATAAGAGCACGCTCACCACGGTGCTCGGCATAGTCCAGCTGGTGGGCTCGCTCGCCTTTGCAGCCATGACGCTGCCCGCGGCCGAAGCCGTCACCGCGACGCCGCTCTACCTGGACTACATGAGTGTGATCATGGTCCTCGCGGTCGGTATCGTCGGCAGCCTAATCTGCGTGTATGCCCTGGGCTACATGAAGGACTTCCAGGCTCATGACGAGCACGAGGCTGCGCTGCGCGGGCAGACCGCGCCCGACCGTCGCCCGCAGTTCCTGGCGCTTATGTTTCTATTCCTCTCGGCCATGTTCGTCATCGTGACGAGCGACAACCTTGAGTGGCTGTTCTGTGGCTGGGAAATCACCACCGTGTGCTCGTTCCTCATGATTGGCTACACGCGCACGCCCGAGGCCATCAAGAACGCCTTTACCCAGATCATCCTCAACATGCTGGGCGGCATCGCGTTTTTGGCCGGACTCATGTATCTGCACGTTAACGGCATGCCGCTGACCATCTCGGGCATGATCGAGCTTTCCGGCGCCGGAACCGCGCAGTCCGCGCTGCTAGTGATGCCGGTCGTCCTGCTGTCGCTCGCCGCACTCACCAAGGCCGCACAGATGCCGTTCCACACCTGGCTGCTCGGCGCCATGGTTGCCCCCACGCCCACGAGCGCCCTGCTGCACTCGTCAACCATGGTCAAAGCCGGCGTGTTCCTGATGGTCAAGCTGAGCCCGCTCTATGCCATCTATCCTGTGACCGGCTTTATGGTCACGAGTGTGGGCGCCATCACGTTTTTGCTCGCTGCCCTCATGGCCATCTCGCAGAGCAACGCCAAACGCGTGCTCGCGTACTCCACCATTTCCAACTTGGGCCTCATCAGCGCCTGCTTGGGTGTCGGCGCGCCCGAGGCCGTGTGGGCCGCCATCTTCCTGATCCTGTTCCACACGGTGGCAAAGTCGCTGCTGTTCCTGTGCGTGGGCACGGCCGAGCATCATATCGGCAGCCGCGATATCGAGGACATGGACGGTATGTTCAGCCGCATGCCGCACCTGACGCGCCTGATGATGCTGGGCATCATGGGCATGTTTGTGGCGCCGTTTGGCATGCTCGTGTCCAAGTGGGGCGCCCTGGTGGCGTTTGCGCAGACCGGCAACGTGCTCATGATCATGGTGCTTGCCTTTGGCTCGGCCGCGACCTTCTTCTTCTGGGGCAAGTGGCTTGCCAAGCTTTCGGGCGTCGATCCCACGGCCCAAAACGTTGAGGTCAATGTCCATAAGACCGAATGGATGGCGCTCAACACCATCGCCGCGCTGCTGATTCTGTGCTGCGTGGCGTTCCCGGTTATCTCGAGCGGTCTGGTGTCGCCTTACTTGGCCATGGTGTTTGGACGCGTGCCGTACGTTATTGGCAAGGACGCCATGTATCTGATGGTGGTTATCGTGGCGTTTATCGCCGTGGTGCTGCTGACTTCATTCCGCGTGAGCAACAAACCGCACGTAAACGTATATCTTTCGGGCGTGGGAACCGACAATTACCGTCATTTCCGCGGCTCGATGGGGCACGAGGTGAAGGCCGAAAAGCGCAATTGGTACTCGGAGGACGCCCTTGGCGAGAAGCGTATTGGCCCCGCGGGTAGCGTCGTGTGCTGCAGCATTATCTTGTTTGCGCTGCTGTGCTGCGCGTGGATTGGGCCCGAGCGGCTTGCCATGAGCGCGCCCTCGGTGCTGCGCGGTAAGTATTTCGAAGGCTCGGGTGTCGTGGGTATTTTTATTGGCACCGTGGTGTTTGCCCTGCTGGCGCCGCTTGTGGGCGGCCTGATCGACGGTCTTGACCGTAAACTTTCGGCTCGCATGCAGGGCCGCGTGGGCCCGCGCCTGCTGCAGCCCTTCTACGACGTTGCCAAGCTGCTGCGCAAGGCCCCTGCCAGCGTAAACACCATGGACGACACCTATATGGCGTGCGCGCTCATCTTTACCGTCGTGGGCGGCGGCATCTTTGTGTCGGGCTCCAATACGCTGCTGTGCGCCTTTATGGTTACGCTCGCCGCGATCTTTGTGGTGCTGGCGTCCGCTTCGACGCAAAGCCCGTTTGCCCAGGTCGGTGCCGACCGCGAGCTGCTGCAGGTTATGAGTTACGAGCCCGCCGTTTTGCTGATGAGTGTGGGCCTGTACCTTGCCACCGACAGCTTCGACTCCATCGCCGTGACGGGGCAGTCGGCCCCCATCATCGTGTACAGCGCGCCCATTTTCCTCGCACTGCTCGCGGTGCTTACCATCAAGCTGCGCAAGTCGCCGTTTGACCTTTCGTACTCACATCACGCGCATCAGGAGATTGTCCAGGGCGTCGCCACCGAGATGAGCGGCGGCACGCTGGCCAAGATGACCCTTATGCACTGGTGCGAGACCGTGCTGTTTTTGATGTGGGTGGGCATGTTCTTTGTCTGGGACAACCCGGTGAGCTGGGTCGTAGCCCTGGTCGTGATGGTCGCGACGTATTTTGTCGAGGTGCTGATCGATAACACCTTTGCCCGCAGTACCTGGCGCAGCTGCTTTAAGCTCGGTTGGGGCGTGGCGCTGGTGTTTTGCCTGCTCAACCTTATGCCCATCCTCGTCGACGTGTTTATTTAGGAGGCGGCATCCATGGATCATAAAATGTCGCGCTCGCCGTGGGTTATTCATTACGACGGCTCGAGCTGCAACGGATGCGATATCGAGGTGCTGGCCTCGCTCACGCCGCTGTTCGATGCGGAGCGCTTTGGCGTGGTCAATACCGGCAACCCCAAGCATGCGGACATCTTTTTGGTGACGGGTTCGGTTAACGCGCAGAACCTGCCCGTCGTGCGTCAGATTTACAACCAGATGCTCGAGCCCAAGTGCGTGGTGGCGTGCGGTATCTGCGCGTGCTCGGGCGGCGTGTTCCGCGATGCCTATAACGTAATCGGCGGTGTGGACCGCGCGATTCCCGTGGATGTGTACGCGCCCGGGTGCGCCATTCGTCCCGAGACCGTGATCGATGCCATTGTGGAGGCGTGCGGCATCCTGGATCAGAAGGAGGCCGCGATGCGTGCTGGCGGTGACCCGCTCACCGTGGGCGGTGCCGCAACCTGGGACGGTGGCGTTGAGCTGGGCGAGGACGGGTTTGTGGCCGCGGGGGCCGGGACTGATGGTGCCGGTGACGCGCCTGTCGCTGCAAAGGAGGCCGAGTAATGCAAAAGGCTATCTATACCACCGTCGGGATCGACGATCTCCTGTCGCATGTCCAGGCGCTCAAGGGTGCCGGCGCGCGCTTTGTGCAGATGCATGCCGAGCGCTGTGTGGACGACGGATCGTATCGCCTGGTCTATACGTTTATCAACGTCCGCGCTGCGCAAGAGCAGATCGCGCGGGACGGAAACTATGCGATCGAGAACCTGGTAGTTGAGGGCATCGACCAGTACCAGGAGATTCCGTCCATCAGCTCGTACTATCCGGCGGTATTCCCGTTTGAAAATGAGGCGCACGACCTGTTTGGGCTTGCCATCACCGACATGCAGATCGACTTTAAGGGCTTTTTCTACCAGGTCTCGACTGCCGAGCCCATGAGCGTTATCACGCCCGAGGTGAAGGCTGCGCGCGAGAAGGCCATGAAGGTCCGTGTCGCCGCCGAGGCCAAGGCGCGCAAGGCCGCGGCCGAGAAGGCCGCCGCTGCGGGGGAGGGCGCTGCGGGCGCCGGCGATGCTGCGAGCGCTGCCGCCGCTCAGCCCGCTGCGGCTGCCGGCTCCGATACTCAGCATGACGAGGCCGCGGCCAAGGCCGCACTTAAAGCCGCCGAGATGGAGGCAAAGCTCGCCGCCATGGATCCTGAGAAAGCGGCCAAGGTCCGTGCGGCGCTTGCCGCCAAGGCCGCCCGCGACAAGCAGAAAAAGGAGGCGTAAGGTCCATGGCACATCGCTCCGTTATTCCGTTTGGCCCGCAGCACCCGGTACTGCCCGAGCCGCTTCATCTGGACCTGGTGATCGAGGACGACCGCGTCATCGAGGCAATTCCGCAGATCGGCTTTGTGCACCGCGGACTCGAGAAGCTCACCGAAAAGCGCGACATGCACCAGTTTGGCTACATCGCCGAGCGCATCTGCGGCATCTGCGCCGTGGGCCACAGCTGCGGCTATGCCAGCGCCTGCGAACGCATGCTTGACATCGAGGTGCCCGGCCGCGTGCAGTATATCCGCACCATTCTGCACGAGCTCTCGCGTATTCACTCGCATTTGCTGTGGCTGGGCCTGCTCGCCGATGCCTTTGGCTTTGAGGCGCTGTTCTATCGTTCGTGGACGCTGCGCGAGCAGATTCTCAAGATCTTTGAGAGCACGTGCGGCGGTCGCGTGATCCTGTCGATTAACGAGATCGGCGGCCTTAAGCACGATATCGAGGATTCCGAGCTGGCGGGCATTGTCCAGACGCTCGATGCCATGCGTCCCGACTACGAGGCCCTGGTACATACGTTTTTGGACGATGACAGCTGTGGTGAGCGCCTACATGGCGTGGGCGTGATCAGCAAGAAGGACGCGCTGGAGCTTTCGATGGTCGGCCCGTTCGGTCGCGCTTCGGGCGTGGATTACGACGTGCGCATGTTTGGCGACGGTGCCTATGCGGACTTGGCTGCGTTTGAGCCCATCGTGGCGACCGACGGCGACTGCTATGCCCGCTGCCAGGTGCGTTGTGCCGAGGTCACGCAGGCTATGGACATCATCAAGGAGCTTGTGGGCAAGATTCCGCACGACGGCATTGGCGGGCGCACCAAGCTTACGCCGGCCGACGGCGCGCGCGGCGAGGTTGTGATTGAGCAGCCGCGTGGCGAGGCGTACTACTATGTGCGTGGCAACGGCACCAAGAACCTGGACCGTTTTCGCGTGCGAACGCCGACGTCGCAAAACCTGGCGGGTCTGACGCATGCGCTGCAGGGCGTGCTCCTTGCCAACGTGCCAATGATTATCCTGACCATCGACCCCTGCATTAGCTGCACGGAAAGGTAGGCGCGGCATGAGTTTGCTGACATTTGCCAAGACGGCCTTGGGCTCTATGGTCAAGCAGCCGGTCACGGTGTGCTATCCGCAGGAGGAGCTGACGGCGCCCGAGCGCTTGCGCGGGCACATCGTCAACGACATGGACGTGTGCATCTGCTGCGGCATGTGCGCGCGTCGCTGCCCGGCGGGCGCGCTCGCGGTCGATCGCAAGGGCGGTACCTGGTCGATTGACCCGTACGCCTGCGTGGTGTGCGGCGAGTGCATCGAAAGCTGCCCCAAGCACTGCCTGACTATGGACACCGCGCGCACTCCAGTCGCGGCGGATAAGACTCCCACGGTAGAAACCAAGCCGGAGTAGCGCTGGAATGGGGCTGGTATAGCGCTGGAATAGGGGCCGGCGGGGCAAAAATGCCCCGCCGGCCCCGCGCGTGAACGCGCGGGTGGGCCGCCACGCGACCCGTCCAGCCCGAAAATGACCCGCCTGCCACGAAATGGGCCCATCTACTACGTTTAAGCCGCTACCCTCAACCATGGCGAAAAATGCAAAAGCAAAACTGCAGGTAGAACGTCTGCGATTTTGCATGAAAAGCGGGTATGGTCGGGGGCATCGAGTCAAACGTAGTAGATGGACCGATTTCGTGGCGGGCGCTGTCAGCCGATCTCCGCGGGCGGAAGAAAACGGATCATTTTTGTCCCGCGAGGCCTGGGATGGTATCCGTGCGGGACTATCCGAACAAAACTATGTCGGTTTACTACGACGAATTCGACATTCCCGACCATGACTGCATTTTTCTAAATAATGCAAGCGTTCTACCTGCGGTTTTGTAAGCGCGCAATTTGCCGTGGTCGAAGGCGGGCGATTCATCGTAGTAATCCGGCATAGTTTTGAAATGGCATTAAATCGGTTACAGCCATTTTGCTGTGCCGGGGCGGTTGACCGTTGGGTAATTACCCTCGCAGGTAGGCGATGGCGATCTGCGTGCGGTTGCGCAGGCCCATCTTTGCAAGGATCGAGCTGATGTGGTTGCGCACCGTGCCTTCGCCCATATAGGCGGTGGCGGCGATTTCCTTGTTATCGAGACCGCGGGCGATGAGCTCGGCGACTTCGAACTCGCGGTCGGTCAGGCTGGCAAAGGCTGCGGGCCGGCGGGGCGTGCCCGTCTTGTCGCCCATCCCGTCAAAGTCAACATCTTCGATCGCCTTGCCCTCGAGCACACGTTTACCTTCCATGACCTGCGCCAACGCCGGCGGAATAGCGGCGACATCGGTCTTGATCAGGTAGCCGCGGGCGCCCAGTTTGAGTGCCGACACAATGTACTCGTCATCCGAAAACGTTGTCAGAAACACCACGCGTGCTGCAGGATCGCGCTCGAGGATCTCGCGCGCCGCCGATAGGCCGTCGCGCCCCGGCATCTGAATGTCGAGCAGCGCGATATCGGGTGCGAGTTCGGCGTAGAGTGCCACCGCGTCGTTGCCGTCGGCTCCGGTGCCCACCACCTCGATCTGCGGCTGGGCGCCCAGGATAATCTTGAGCGAATCGACCACTAGGCGGTCGTCGTCGACAACGATGAGCCTCATCGGCCATCATCTCCTTGCTGTTTGGGAACGGTGGCAAACACGCGCCAGCCGCCGGCGCCGGCACGCGGGCCGGCGGTGAAGGTGCCGCCAAGCGCCTCGATGCGCTCGCGCATAGAGGCAAGCCCCATGCCCTCCGCGGCGCCGTGGCCGCTTGCTTGAACCCCGCCCGCGCCATCGTCGGTAACGATGAGCTGGTAAAACGACGGATGCTCCATGCAACGTACAGTGACAGCATGGGCGCAAGCGTGGCGCATGGTGTTGGAGAGCGCCTCGCGCAGGACCGCCGCAAAGCAGTTCGCGACGTTTGCGGGCGCATGTTCGGTCATAACTTCAAGCTCAATCCGCGGACCGCCGTCCGAGCGCGCGCCTTCAACGATGCGTTCGAGCTGCACGGAAAGGTCGACGGCGTTGTCGTTGAGCGCGTGGACGCTGGCGCGCACGAGCTGGAGCGCCTCGTCAACGGTGTATTTGACGTCGGCGAAATCGGCGGCAACGCCGGGCTCGTTGGCATGGACCACGCGCAGGGCTTCGGTTTGAAGCGAAGCGCGCGTGAGCTGGTGGCCCACGTTATCGTGGATCTCGCGCGCGATGCGGGCGCGTTCGGCGAGCGTCGCGAGCTCGACTTCGTAGTCCTGGCGGTCGGCGAGGTCGCGGTTGCGTGCCTCGAGTGCCAGGGCGCGTTCTTGCAGCTTGTCGCGGGTGCGACGCATGCGTTCCTGTTCGCGCTCCAGCTGCGCGGTGCGCAGCGACAGCAACGTGGCGGCGACCGAAAGGATGGCGGTTAGCAACAGCGTTCGGGTGGTGAGCGCGCCGCAGCGAAGGTCCGTGGCAAGTGCGCAGGCAAACACGGAGCCAATTGCCAGCGCGGGCCAGATGCGTTCACGGCGCACGCGTCGCGCGATGTCATAGAGGGCGAGAGGTGCGAACGGCACAAACGGCGGCACGAAGACAGCCGCGATGACGTAGGCGTAGCTGCCGGCCTCGCTGGCGCGACGGGCGCGTTCTCCCTGCGCGACCTCGGCCAGCGCGGCGATGACAACGCCAAGGCAAAACGCCGCGACCAGGCGAGCATCCACAGCAAGGCCCGTGGCGGCTGCGATGCAGCACGCCAGCACGATCGATTTGTCGAATAGCCTGTTCATACGGGTATTGTACGCGATGCCGCGCACGGGGGAGGCGCCACTCAAAGCAACCGTGACATTCCTCCCACGCGGCGGGGCGGTCGCGTCAGCAGGCTACGCGACCGCCCCGCACTCGTGACAAAGCTCACTGGTGCGCGCCGTCAGCTCCTGCGATGATGCAATCGTACCGGGCCGCAAGCAACAGAAGGGCCGCCTCATGACAGACATCGTCCACGTCGAAAACCTCGTTAAGCGCTACGACGACCTTATTGCGCTCGACCACTTTAACCTGAGTATCGCCCCCGGCGAGATCTTTGGCCTGCTGGGCCCCAACGGCTCGGGCAAGACCACGTCCATCAACTGCATCCTGCAGCTGCTCGCCTACGACAAAGGCACCATCGAGCTGTTCGGCGAGCGCATGACGCCCGCCCGCTACGACCTCAAGCGCCGCATCGGTGTGGTGCCGCAGCAGGTGGCGGTGTTCGACGAGCTCACCGTGCGCGAGAACATCGACTATTTCTGCAGTCTCTACGTCAACGACCGCAAGCGCCGCCGCGCGCTGGTGGACGAGGCGATCGACTTTGTCGGCCTGGGCGACTTTACCAAGTTCCGCCCCGGTAAGCTCTCGGGCGGCCTGGCGCGCCGGCTCAACATTGCCTGCGGCATCGCGCACAAGCCCGAGCTCATCTTCTTCGACGAGCCCACGGTGGCGGTCGACCCCCAGAGCCGCAACGCCATCCTGGAGGGCATTTGCCGCCTGCGCGACGAGGGTGCCACGGTGGTGTATACCAGCCATTACATGGAGGAAATCGAGCAAATCTGCAGCCGCATCATGATCATGGACGGTGGGCGCGTGCTGGCGCAGGGCACTAACGACGAGCTCAAGCGCATGATTCAGATGGGCGAGAAGATTGTAATCGAGGTCGGCGAGGTTCCGAGTGCGGCGCTCGGTGCCGTCGCAAGCCTGCCGCACGTTCTGGACCTTTCGGCAACGGCGGGACAGCTCACGTTTTCGTGCGAAGCGAGCCCGCACAACCTGACGGACATTCTCGATGCGCTGCGCTCGCATGACGTGCCGCTCGGCCGCATCTATTCCGAACCGCCGACCCTCAACGACGTGTTCCTCGAGATCACCGGCCGCGAGCTGCGCGACTAGGGGGCGGCCATGTTCAACACCATCATCACCACGGTCAAGACGCTGCTGCGCCGGCCGAGCACGTGGGTCTGGGGCGCTCTCTTTCCTATCGCGCTTTCCACGATGTTCATGTTTATGTTTGCGAACCTCAGCTCCGACGGCACGGTCGACCCGGTGCCGGTTGCCGTCGTGGCGGACGAGGCCTGGGATGCCTCGACCTTTAAGGATGTGGCGGCTTCGCTTGCCAAGGCAGGCGACGACCAGCTGCTCGATGTGAGCGAGTACGAAGACTTGGCTGCCGCGAACCGTGCGCTCAAGGCCGGCGAAGTCGCGGGCGTCTACACGGTCGATGCCGCGGGCGCGCCCAAGCTTACGTTGCTTTCGAGCTACGATAGCTCGCGCGCCAGTACGGCGCTCACCGACCGCAGCATCCTGGAGACGGTGGCGAGCTCGTATACGCAAAATGCCGAGCTCATGCGCCAGATTGCCCAAGACAACCCGGCGGCGCTCGCCGACCCGGAGGCGGTTGCGCGCGCCCTGTCGCTCGAGGGCGGAACCCGCCGCGTGAGCCTGACGCGCACCACGCCCGACGGCACGACCATTTACTACTACGCGCTCTTTGGTCTGGTCGCGATGATGTCTGCCGAGTTTGCCGCTTTGAGCGTCGTCGATTTGCAGCCCAATCTGTCGGGCCTTGGTGCGCGCCGCTGCGTGGGCGGCCTTTCCAAGACAGCGTCGCTGGCCGGCATCTTTGTCGGCTCGTGGCTGGTCTCATTTGCCTCGATGGCGGTCGCGATTGGCTACGTGCGCCTAGTCGTTGGCGTCGACTTTGGCGGGCGCGAGGGGCTGTGTCTGGTGGGCGGTGCTGCATCCGCGCTTGCCGCCACGGGCCTGGGGCTCTTTGTGGGCACGCTTCCCGTTAAGGGCGGCAAGGCGTCCAAGTCCGGTATCCTCACGGGCTTCGCTACCACGTGCGCCCTGTTCGCCGGACTCTACGGCGAGCCGGCGATGGCGCTTGCCGACGATGTCGCCCGCGCCTGCCCGGCCGAGTGCTGGCTCAACCCCGTCAAGCTCATCTGCGACATGTTCAACCGCCTGTATTTCTTTGAGGATCTGGGGCCCTTCGCCGTCCGCGCCGGCGCGCTCGTCCTGATGACCCTGGTGTTTGTCGTCGCCGCTACGCTGATCTTTGGAAGGAGCCGCTATGAGCACCTTTAAGACCGCGCTTCGCATGGCGCTCGCGCACCCGTTATACCTGCTCATCTATACGGTGTTCATCTCGCTCATGGGCGTATTCATCGCGGCCTCGGTGAGCTGGAACTCGTCGCAGCTTACCGAGTACAAGCCCTACGACACCAATGTGATCGTGGTCGACCGCGACAATAGCGACCTTTCGCGGGCGCTTACCAAGCACCTAGGCTCACGCTTTGACCTGGTCACGGGCGTTGGTGACGACATGTACGACCTTGCGGATGCGCTCGCCAAGAGTAACAGCGCCAAGGGCAGCGCCGATTGCGTGTTCTTTATCCCGGAGGGGTTTGAGGACGATCTTGTTGCAGCCGCGCGTGCGGGGGAAGACCTGCCCAAGCTCGATGTGACGTACGGCTCCGGCACCATGGCGGCAGCGCTTTCGTCTGCCGAGGCCTCGCGGTGGGTCTCGCTCGCGGGTACTGCGGCGGCACTTGAGCCAGCTGCTTCCGACGGCGATGTCGCCAAGGCCGCCGAGCATGCTGCCGCAAAGCGTGCGGAGGTCCAGATCGAGCAGGTCAAGGTTGACTCGACTGCCGCCGCTACACTCGAGTCGTACTTCAACTTTGGCGCGTATGCGATCATCTCGTCGGTCATCGTGTCGGTGGGGCTGGTGTTCTCGGGCATGAACGAGCCCGAGCGCGTGCGCCGCATGGAGGCCGGTCCGCTCTCCGAGCGCCAGCGTTCGCTTGCCGTGTTCGCGGCCGCCGCCGTGCTCACTGTCTGTATCTGGTTTGTGTCGAGCATGATGGGCGTCGTGGGCTTTGCCGGCGCGGTCGCCGAGGTCGGCGTGGGCCGTGTGTGCCTGGCGCTGGCGGCAACGTTTGCCCTGGCGTGCACGCCGCTGGCCGTTGGCTTTGCCCTTTCGAGCCTGGGCGCGCGCGAAGAGCTGCTCAACGGTGTGGGCAACCTGCTTGGCTTGCTCATGACGTTTTTGGGCGGCGCCTGGATGCCGCTTTCGATGATGGGCTCGGCCGTGCAGACGGTGGCGCACTTTGTGCCGACGTTTTGGGTGAACGACGCGATCGGCAAGGCGCTTGCCTCTGATTTGACGTCTACCGTGCTGGGCGACATCGCCTGCGACCTGGGCGTCACCGTGCTCTTCGCCGCCGCCATCGCCGCCGTAGGCCTAGCCCTCGCGCACAACAAATCCCACGCCTAGCCACCTAGTCATTGGGGACGTTCTTAAACGACTGGTCGCTGGGGACAGTCTTTGCCGATTCGCCGGCTCGCCGGCCGGGCTGGCAAGGACTGTCCCAATATGTCGGCACTTGGGGACGTTCCTTTCCTGCCGGCACTCATTGGGGACAGACTTAAATGAGCGATTTCACTCATTTAAGTCTGTCCCCAATGAGTAAGTACCCAATGACTGGTTTGGAAAAAATTGCGCCTGTCGCTTAAAAATAGTTCACCGTGGTTTACTATTAGCTTAGAAAAGTAGCAGAAGGCTAACAACGGGGGATAACATGGCGACAAAGCAAGCCTATGTCCAGGTCAAAGGGCTCAAGAAACACTATGGCGACGGTGATGCGCGCCTGACGGTGCTCGACGGCATCGACACGTCCATCAACCGCGGCGAGATCTGCGTCATGCTGGGACCCTCGGGCTCGGGCAAGTCGACCTTTCTCAACCTCATTGGCGGCCTGGAGGATGCCGACGGCGGCTCCATCATGGTGGACGGCTGCGACCTCACCGCGCTCAAGCCTGCCGATCTGGGCGAGTACCGCCGCCGCGAGCTGGGCTTTGTCTTCCAGTTCTACAACCTGGTGCCCGACCTTACCATCAAGGAAAACATCGAGGTCACGGCGCACCTGTCCAAAAACCCGCTCAATGTCGACGACCTGCTGCGTTCGCTGGGCCTCTACGAGCACCGCAACAAGTTCCCACGCCAGGTCTCGGGCGGCCAGCAGCAGCGCTGCGCCATCGGCCGTGCACTCGTCAAAAACCCAGGCCTGCTGCTGTGCGACGAGCCCACGGGCGCGCTCGACTACAAGACGTCCAAGGAAATCTTGCAGCTCATGGAGGATGTCAACCGCACCTACGACTGCACCATCATCATTGTCACCCACAATGCCGCCATCGCGCGCATGGCAAATCGCGTGCTGCGCCTGCGCGACGGGCGCATCGTCGAGGATGAGCTCAATGAGTCACCCGTCGCGGCCGCCGAGCTCGATTGGTAGGCGGCGCCATGACACCTCTCGCAAAACGTCTCCCGCGCGAGCTGCGCCGCAATATCGGCAAGTACCTGGGCATCTTTTTGCTTATGTGCGGAAGCATCGCCCTCACGTCGGGCTTTTTGCTCGCGGCGCATTCCATCGGCTGCCTCATTGACGACATGCGCGATGCATATACGATCGAGGACGGCCGCGTAACTACCTCCTTCGAGGCCACCGACGAGCAGCTCAAGGCTGCCGAAGACGCGGCTGAGGACGTCGGCGGCGTTATGCTCTGCAAGAACTTCTCTATCGACGCCATCATCAAAAAGGCGTCCGGCGACGATGGCACCAAGCGCACCCTGCGCACCTACGCGCATCGCACCAAGGTCGACATTGCGTCCTACTGCGAAGGCAAGCAGCCAAAGGCGGACAACGAGGTGGCTATCGACCGCGTCTTTGCCACCAATAACGACCTCGCCATCGGCGATAAGGTCGAGCTCGAGGGGCGCACCTACACCATCTGCGGCATCATGACGCAGCCCGATAGCCAGGCGCTGTTCCTCAACAATTCGGACTTTACGGTGAACACCATTACCTATGGCGTTGCCGAGGTCAGCGACGCCGGCTTTACCGCGCTCGAGGATGCCGGCGGCGCGCCTGCCTACACCTACTCCTTTACCTTTACCGACCGCGATCTCCCCACCGCGGATCGCATCGATGCGGAGCAGGATATGGTCGAGGCGCTGACCGATGCCGATGCGCGCGTGGACGATCTGATCGATGCCGATTCCAATCAGGGCATTGGCTATGCGCGCGACGACGTGGACGGCGACTCCATGATGTGGATGACGTTGCTCGACATCATCATCGTGATCATGGCGTTTGTCTTTGTGGTGCTCACCGACGCCACCATCGAGGAGGAGAGCGCCATCATCGGCACGCTGCTCGCCAGCGGCTATCGCCGCCGCGAGATCGTGCTGCACTACCTCGCGCTTCCCGCCATCGTGGGCGTGCTCGCGGCGCTTTTGGGCACTGCGCTCGGCGTTGTGTTCTTTACCGAGCCCATGCGCGGTCTCTACTACGGCTCGTACAGCCTGCCGCCCTTCCAGGTGTACTGGAGCTGGGAGATCTTCGTGAAGTGTGCCGTGGTCCCCGCCGCTGCGCTCATCCTCATCACGCTGGTGGGTCTGCTTCGCAAGATGGGCAAGACGCCGTTGCAGTTCCTTCGTCACGAGGCGAGCGGCAAATCGGGCACCAAGCGCGGCCTGCAGCTGCCGGAGCGCATGGGTTTTGTTTCCCGCTTCCGCCTGCGTATCTTCCTGCGCAATCTGGGCAACTTCGCCACGCTCTTCGTGGGCATCGCGTTTGGGTCGCTGCTTTTGCTCTTTGGTCTGGCGATCCTGCCCACGATGACGCACTATGCGGACAACCTCGAGACGAGCCTGGTCGCCGAGCATCAGTACACACTCAAGGCGCCGCTGGAGCTCGAGGGCACTGCCGAGGAGCGCGAGCAGTGGTCGGCACTCGAGCGCTTGCAGTCGGTTGACGGCGCGCTGCTTTCTGCCGCCCAGGATGCCGATGACGAGCTTGACGGCGCGGCCGATGCGGCGCAGACGGCAGCCGATGCCGCGACCGCATCTCCGTCTGCCGAGAGCCTGACCGCAGCGCAGGATGCGCTTGCCAAGGTCCAGGACAAGAAGGATGCGCTCTACGCGCGCCTTGACGATCTTGCCGATGCCCTTGGCTGCGACCGCGACGAGGCTATCGACCTGATCGACAAGGCCTCTAAGATCGACACTGACAACGACGATATCCACCCGGTCAATACGACCGACAACGGCGCGGGCGCAATCGCGCAGGCCGAGAAATATGCCGTTTACCAGCTGCAGTACGACCGTGGCGACGGTAATGGCGAGGAGACGATTTCTGTCTACGGCATCTCGTCCGATTCGCGCTACTGGAAGGGCCTCAACATCGGCGATGGCCGCGTCGTCTTTGGCGGCGGTCTGCTCGATAAGTTTGGCTGGAGCGAGGGCCAGAAGGTCACGCTCAGCGACAAGTACGAGGGTGAGCATTATTCCTTTGAGTACGCGGGCAAGGACTGTGCCTGGGGCTCCAAGTCGGACATGAACATCTATATGAGTATCGACGACTTTAACGAGCTGTTCGACAACGACGCCGCCTACTTTAACGGCTATGTGAGCGACGAGAAGCTCGACCTCGACGCGCGCTACTTTGCCGGCGACACCACGCCCGACGACATGCGCGCCGTGGGTGACCAGTTCATCGGCATGATGAGCGACATGATCGGCATGATGGTCGGGCTCGCGGTGTTTATCTTCCTGCTGTTTATGTACCTGCTAACCAAGGCCGTTATCGACCATAGCGCCCGCTCGATCAGCTATATGAAGGTCTTTGGCTATCGCGTTGGCGAGATCTCGCATCTGTACATCCGCTCGATCACGCTGTGCGTGGCGGCATCGCTCGTGCTGAGCCTGCCGTTGATTATCTGCTCGCTTACGGCTATTTTCCGCTCCATGTTGCTCGCCTATAACGGCAATATCGAGATTTATGTGCCAAGCTGGTCCATGGCGGCGTGCGCAGGGATCGGCTTTGCAACGTACCTGGTCGTGGCGCTGCTGCACATGCGCTCGATCAAGCGCGTCAGCCTGGCCGAAGCCCTCAAAGTTCAAGAGTAGTCATTGGGGACGTTCCTAAACGACTAGTCATCGGGGACAGTCTTTGCCGATCTGCCCGCTCGCCGGCCGGGCCGGCAAGGACTGTCCCTAGCTGCCGGCAGGAAAGGAACGTCCCCAACTGCCGGGTGCCGGATGGCGAAAGGATGTCCCTGGCGGCCGGTCATTTAAGTCTGTCCCCAATGAGTGGCCAGGCGCTGCGCTTGACTTTGACCCTGCTTCAACGGGTACCATCCTCTATGTCTGTAACGCCATATAGACCGAGGGGATAGATCTATGACCGCAACCGCACCCGCAGCACCGGCAAAGGTGTACTTCACCAACCTGCGCACGCATGCTCGCGAGAGCCAGCTCGACAAACTCAAACGCCTCATTCGCCGCGCCGGCATTGAGCAGATCGACTTCGAGAACAAGTTCGTCGCTATCAAGATTCACTTTGGCGAGCTGGGTAACCTGAGCTTTCTGCGCCCAAACTACGCCCGCGCCGTCGCAGACGTCGTGAAGGAGCTGGGCGGCAAACCCTTCCTCACCGACTGCAACACGCTCTATGTGGGCAGCCGCAAAAACGCGCTCGAGCACATCGACACCGCCTACCAGAACGGCTTTACCCCGTATGCCACGGGTTGCCAGATCATCATCGCCGACGGCCTCAAGGGCACCGACGAGGCGCTCGTTCCGGTCGAGGGCGGCGAGTACGTGCGCGAGGCAAAGATCGGCCAGGCACTCATGGACGCCGACATCGTGATTAGCCTCACCCACTTTAAGGGCCATGAGCAGGCCGGCTTTGGCGGCGCCATGAAGAACCTGGGTATGGGCGGCGGTAGCCGTGCCGGCAAGATGGAGCAGCACGCCGCTGGCAAGCCGAGCGTCGATACCACCAACTGCGTTGGCTGCCGTGCCTGCGAGAAGATATGCGCGCACAGCGCCATCACGTTTGACGGTACGCGTGAGCGCGAGCTTGCCAACGGCAGCACTCGCACGGTTCATGTGGCTGCCATCGACCACGATCGCTGCGTGGGCTGCGGACGCTGCATTGCGGCGTGCAACCAGGACTGCATCAAGCCCGACTATGATGCCGCGGCCGACGTACTCAACTACAAGATCGCTGAGTACACCAAGGCCATCGTCGACGGCCGCCCGAGCTTCCACATCTCGCTCGCCATGGACATCAGCCCCAACTGCGACTGCCATCCCGAGAATGACACGCCCATCGTCAACGACATCGGCATGTTCGCGAGCTTCGACCCGGTCGCCATCGACCAGGCCTGCGCCGACGCCGTCCTGGCGTCCGAGCCGCTGCCTAACACCGAGCTTACCGACAGCGCGGCCAAGATGGAGCATAATCACGAGCATCTGGAGGGCGAGCAGGCCAAGGATCCCTTCTGCATCACGCATCCCGACACCGACTGGCGCGCGTGCATCGCGCATGCCGAGAAGATCGGCCTGGGCACGAGCAAGTATGAGCTCATCGAGGTCAAGTAGCACCTGTCTATTGGACATATCAAGCGCTTTTGTAGCGCAACGTTAGCAAAAGCCGCCCGTGAGCACAGCGCTTGCGGGCGGCTTTCCGGAAGTATGCGGCAAATTTCGAGACCGCCGAGCACACGACATTTTTTGGCAACAAAACCCCTGATAAATTGTTGGTAAAACTGCGGTCTGGTCGGCAGTTCCAGATTTTGCAGCATACTTCCGAAAATAGGGGGTTAGATAAATCCCCAGACGCCGCTTTTTCCCTAAAAATTCCTATCGAGGAAGTCGTCGACCGTATTCCAGTAGAGCTCGGGGTCAACTTGCGCGCTCTTGGCGTGGGTGGCGCCATGGATGGTGAGCTTTTGCTTGACCTTGCTGGCGCACACGTCGTAGTTTTGGTCGAGCATGTCGTACGGCACAAAGGTGTCCTGGTCGCCGTGGATGAACAACATGGGAACCGTCGCGTGTTTGAGTTGCTCCACACTGCTCGCCTTATGAAAGTCGTAGCCCGCGCGCACGTTGCACACCAAGTTTGCTACATCGAGCAAGGGAAAACTGGGCAGGCCAAATACATCCTTGAGCTGCAGGGAAAACTCGTCCCAAACGCTTGTATAGCCGCAGTCCTCGATAATGCATTTCACATTTGCGGGCAGAGATTCCCCCGCTACGTTCATGGCAGTCGCCGCGCCCATCGACTCGCCAAAGACCAGGATGCGCGCCTTGGGATCGGCCGCAACAATCCGCCCGATCCACGCGACGACATCGAGTCGCTCGGGCCAGCCCATGCCGATGTAGTCACCGCCGGAACGCTCGTGGGCGCGGGCGGCGGGTGCGAGTACGTTCATGCCGCGGTCGTGGAATCGCTTGACGTATCGGGCCATACCGATGGGCTCGTTGGTATATCCATGCAGGCAGACGGCGTAGTCGTGCGTGCTCTCCGACGCAGCAAAATACCAGGCGGCAAGCTCGGTCCCGTCATCTGCGGTGAGGCTGCTGCTCTCGCGATTCTCTTTAAACCACGCCCGCGCCTCGGTTCCCTCGGCATCCGGCTGCTCACTTTCCTTGCCGTCCTTGCCGTCCTGCATCATCTTCATGGTGTATGGAGCGCGGGGATTCAGCGCGAAGTCAAACAGAAAGTTGCCGGCAAATCCGAGCAGCGCAACGACAGCCACCAGTGCAACGATGCCGGCTATCTTGAGCTTTCGATGGGAATGTGCGTTTTGAGCCATGCGGTATTCTCCTATAAGATGTTAATACATCAACATTTAAAACAAGCGCATTATGGATGTTCGCCGTTGATGCGTCAACAGGCAAAGAATGGGTAAACAAAGGGTCACGTATGGTGCAAATTTCGCACGTACCCAGACGCTTTGATATAGTGTTGAGAACTCTTTACGTTGGAGGATGTAACCGGCATGTCCGATTCGAGCGACAGTTCCAAGCCGCGACCCAAGACCGCGGCCGTTCCACACTACACGGTGGGCGAGGAGATCATGAACTCCGTCACCCATGGTGTCGGCTGCCTGCTGGGTATCGCGGGCCTGGTGCTCCTGATCGTATTCGCTGCCCTGCGCGGCGGAGGCCCGGCCCACATGGCCGCGGCGATTGTCTATGGTGTCAGTATCATCCTCGAATACTTGGCCTCCACGCTCTATCACGCGATTCAGCCCGCTCGCGCCAAGCGCGTGTTTCGCATCATCGACCACAGCTGCATTTACCTGCTCATAGCCGGCAGCTATACCCCGTTTTGCCTCATCACGCTCGCAAACGACGGCGGCCCTGCGCTGTTCTTTGCCGTGTGGGCCATCGCCATCATCGGCATCGCACTCGAGTGCTTTTTGCGCGAGCGTCAGCCGCACTGGGTAAGCGGCCTGGTCTACCTGCTGATGGGCTGGCTCGTCGTCTTTAAGCTGCCCGAGCTCGTGTCGCTGCTCAACCCCGTGGCGCTTGCCCTGCTCGCCGTTGGCGGCGTGTGCTATACCGTGGGCGTGCCGTTCTATATCGCCAAAAACGTGCGCTATCTGCACAGTGTTTTCCACTTGTGGGTGCTCGCCGGCAGCATCTTCCAGTTCATGGCGGTGATCCTCTTCGTAATCTAGCGACCGCGCCCACGGCCCCGCTCGCACGGGCGACCGGCGCAACTGCCCTATCCGTCATCAACGTTTTGACCTGACGTCCCGAATCTTGGAGGTTCGAGAAACTCCCGATGGACATAACCATCTCCCTTATCACCACCCTCGTTTTGACCCTCATCAACGGCTACTTCTCTATGTCCGAGATGGCGCTCACCACGGCCAAGCGCGCCGTGTTGGAGCACGATGCCGAGGAGGGCGACAAGCGCGCCGAGCGTGCCATTAAGCTGGCTGCCGACTCCGACCAGCTGCTCGCCACCATCCAGGTCGCCATCACGCTCGTGGGCTTCGCCTCGTCCGCCGTCGCCTCGACGAGCCTGTCCGACCCGCTCGCCACGTGGCTCATGAGCTTTGGCATCGCGCCGCTCTCCGCCATCGCGCGCGGCCTGGCGCCGGTCATCATCACCGTCGCGGTCGCCTTCGTGTCCATCGTGATCGGCGAGCTTGTCCCCAAGCGCATCGGCCTGGCCAATGCCGAGGGCGTGTCCAAGCAGGTCGTGGGACCGCTTTCCGTGTTCCAGAAGATTGCTCGCCCGCTCGTGTGGCTGACTGGCGCTTGCTCCGATGGCCTGGCCCGCATCCTGCGCATCAAGAGCGCCGATGATCGCCAGAACGTCTCGGAGGAAGAGATCAAGTACATGGTCTCGGAGCAGGACGACCTGCTCGACGAGGAAAAGCGCATGATCCACGAGATCTTTGACCTGGGCGACACCGTTGCCCGCGAGGTCATGGTGCCGCGTGTGGACACCACCATGTGCGAGGACGACGAGACGGTCGCCGACGTGCTGTCCACCATGCGCCAGACCGGCTTTAGCCGCATCCCCGTCTATCACGAGGATCCCGACAACGTCGCCGGCATCGCGCACATCAAGGACCTGATCCAGCCCTCGCTCGACGGCAAGGGCGACCAGCCCATCGCCGACTTTTTGCGCGACGCCACCTTTGTGCCCGACACCAAGGACATCCTGCCGCTGCTGTCCGAGATGCAGACCTCGCACGACCAGATCGTGGTCGTCGTGGATGAGTACGGCGGCACGGCCGGCATCATCACCATCGAGGACATCGTCGAGGAGATCGTGGGCGAGATCGAGGACGAGTTCGACCCCGACAACAAGTACCTCACGCGCCTTTCGCGCCGCGAGTGGCTCGTCGATGGGCGTTTTTCGTGCGATGACGCGATTGAGCTTGGTTGGCCGCTCGAGGAAAGCGATGATTATGAGACCATCGCCGGCTGGATTTTGGAGCTTTGCGACTCGGTGCCCGACATCGGAGAGGTGTTTGAGGTCGCGGGGTACAAGTTTAAAGTGCAGTCGATGCGTGGCCAGCGCATCTCGCTCATTCGCGTGATCGCTCCGGCCGAAACCGATAAGAAGGATTCCGAGTCTTCGGCAGAGAAGCCGGCGGCGTCGGGTGCGGGCTCTGTGGACCCGCACGATGGCGACGAGTAGGACAAGGAAGAGTAGGGGAGAGTTATGGCAGGCCTGTTCAACATCCTTAAGGTCACCGTCAGCGAGGACAAGATCTGTGCGCATGTGCTGGTGAACCCCGGCATGCCGCTCATGACCTCGGAGGACATCGAGGCCACGGCGCGCGTGTACTACCTGGTACCGGCGATTGCCAAGCACCTGTGCCTGGGCGATTCCGGCCGCGAGTTCCAGGACTGCATGGGTCAGACCGAGCTCTGCCACCTGCTGGAGCACGTGACGGTCGAGCTCATGAACGAGACCGGTCTTGCCGGTAGCATCTCGTGCGGCCGCACGCGCGTAAGCGAGCATGACGAGCGTGTCTTTGAGGTCGAGCTTTCGTGTCCCGACGACGCACTGGCCATCGGTGCGCTGTCGTCGGCCACCTTTATGATGGACTGGGCGTACCTGCACGCCGACCAGCCTGCCCCCGACGTGGAAGGCACGGTCGCGGGCCTGCGCAACCTGGTGCTGGGCATGCGCGCCGAGGCCGAGGGCAAGGATCCTCACGAGGCCGTCGCTGCTGCGAACGGCGAAGATGCTGCCGAGGACGAGGGCGCTGACGAGGGCGATGTGCCGGTCGACGCCGAGCCCGTTGCCGATGCGACCGCCGAGCCCGTTCCCACCGAGCCCCAGGGCGTCCCCAACTTTGACGACGAGCCCCAGGTGGCGATTGATACCGAGGGCGCGGTTGCCGAGAACCACGAGGCCTCCGCTGCTGTCTTTGGCGGTGCGGCGACGGTTCCGGCAGGACCTGCGCATGAGGGCGGCCTGCCACTCGTGGACGGCGCCGGCGAGGACCCGGGTGCCACGGTGGCCATGCCGGCTATGCCTCAGGAGTAGGCCTACGCGTTTATCACCATCACGTACCTGCGCCTTTGCCGTACGCAGATGAGCGGAGCGGCAAGTGATGCGCTGCGGGTATAATGGACAGCATTCAAACGGTGGGCACCGACGTGCCCGCAGGAGAGGAATGATCATGGGTAAGACTTTCAGCTTTGTCTCCGGCGCACTTTTTGGTGCCGCTGCCGGCGCTATTATCGGTGTTGCTCTGGCCCCGCGCTCGGGCGCCGAGACCCGCGCCATGGCTGCCGATATCGCCAACGACGCCTGGGACAATATGCGCGACACCTACGAGCACAGCGCCGAGGAGGCCCGTGCTGCGGTGAATGACTTTGGCCCGATGGTCGACGCCAAGACCGATGACCTGCGCGCCAAGGTCGATCTGGCCCGCGAGCGCATGGACCAGCTGCGCGAGCAGCTCAACGACGCCATTTCGGGCGGCAACGTGACGCCTGCCGCCGACGTCGTGGTCGAGAACGCCGTCGAGGCTGATACCGAGGCTGCGGAGCCCTCGACCGAGGCATAATGCGCGCCGGGGATTTTGTCGGCGCCAAGATCTATCGCAAGCCTACCGAGGACAAGCGCACCAAAAAGGACGGCACGCCGCGCAGCCCTAAAAAGCTCGGAAAGATTCACTTTCCGGTCTTTACCCCGGGCGGTACGCGCGTGGTTGGCTTTATGGTCCGCCAGTCCGATATCGCGGGCATGATCGAGCGTCCCGATCGATTCGTAGCGCTCGACGCCATTGGTGTCTACGAGGGCGCCATCGCGGTTGACGACGTCAAGGGCACCTACGATACCGCTGCGGCCAAGCGCCTCGACATCAACCTGGACGATTGCATCATCTGGGTCGGTATGGACGTGCGCACGGAATCGGGCGACGTCGTGGGCTATTGCTCGGACGTTGAGTTCAAGCCGCGCTCGGGCATCGTGCAGGCATTCTATGTGACCGCCGGCGCTGCTTCGAGTGTTTTGGTTGGTGACACGCAGGTGCCGCCGACGATGCTGCGCGGCTACGAGAACGGCGCGATGGTCGTCTCGGACGAGGTTAAGTCGCTCGGGTATTCGGGCGGTGCGGCTGCCAAGGCCGCTGAGGCCAGCGTCGTGGTGGGCGACAAGGTCAAGAAGGGCGCCAAGGTGCTCGATGACAAGGGATCGGTCGCCGTGGACAAGGGCAGCCGCGCGCTGGGCAAGCAGCTCGGCAAGACGCGCGGTATGTTCAAGGCCTTTAAGGACGAATATCAAAAGGCGAGCGGGGGCTCGTCAAAAGCTAGCAAATAGCGACGTACCAAATGATGGGAGGCGAGCCGGAGACCTGTTGCTCCGGCTCGCTGTGTTTATGGGGGAGGGCACATGCGCCAAAACGGATCTAACTTAAACGGGCGCTCGGGTGCGCGTCCGACGGCGCGCCGCGACCTGGGGCAGCTGCCCAGCGGTCAGCACCGCCGTCGCCGTAAGCCCGGTGCGATGTACCTCAACCATAGCCGCGGGTTTAGCGACCGCAGCGCGCGCATCGGCAACGGGCGCTCGCCGCGCCGACCGTCCCGTCTGCCCTATGCGCTCATCGCCGTGGGTTGCGCGCTCGTGCTGTTTATCGCTGCCGTCGTGGGCTACGTCAACCGCAGCGTGGACGTGGAGCTCAATGGGCAAAAGACCGCGGTGCGCGTGGGCTCTACGTTGCAGAATCTCATCGACGACCAGGAGTTGACTGACACCTACGACGCAGGCGACCTGCTGGCCGTCGATGACAGCGTGCTCAAGCGCCATGGGGGCGAAAAGCTGTCGGTGAAGGTCGACGGCAAGCGCGTGAAGCAGGGCAAATGGGATAGCCGCGAACTTGAGGGCGGCGAGAAGGTGACGGTCAAGGATGGCCGTAACACCTACGAGAAGCACGAGGTTCAGGCTACGGTTATCGAGCCCAAGCTCAAGGTCGAGGGCACGGGCGCTATCGAGTATGTGCAGACATGGGGTGTCCAGGGCCGCTCCGAGGTGTGGGTTGGTGAGCAGTCGGGCAAGACGCAGGACCGCGGCGAGGTTGTGCCCGCCACCGATTGCGTCGTTGCGTGCGCCAGCGTGGCGCCCAAGGGCAACAAAAAGTACGTGGCGCTGACGTTTGACGAGGGTCCGAGCGGCGCCACCAAACAGATCTTGCAGGTGCTCAAGGAAAAGGGCGTTACCGCGACGTTCTTCCTTTCGGGCGATGCGGCCGAGGCCTCGCCTGCCACGGCCAAGGCGATTGTCGATGCCGGGTGCGAGATCGGATCCAACAGCTACAGCGACGATTCGCTCAAGGGTCAGGACCGTGAGACGGTACGCGAACAGATCACGAAGGGCACCGATGCGATTAAGTCGGCGACCGGCGTGAAGACGATGCTGCTGCGTGCTCCCTACGCTGCCTTTGACGAGCAAAACTGGATTGATGCGATGGACCTGGTCTCCGCCGTGGTCTCGTGGAATATTGACTCGGGCGACTGGCTGCTCAACGGTGCCGACGAGCAGGTCTCAACGGTGCTCGATTCGGTGACGCCGGGCAATATCGTGCTGCTCACCGATAGAGACGAATGCGCCGAGCAGACGCTCGAGGCGCTGCCGCAGATCATCGACGGCCTTGTCGCCGACGGCTACAAGATCGTGACGCTCAGCGACCTGGTCAAGACGGACACGTCGCTGAGCAAAAAGCTCACCTCGCTGACGAAGGTCACCATGCCCAAGGACGCCGTGTTCCCCCAACTTGCCGAGGACGATGACACCACAGAGTAGTCATTGGGTAGTCGTTTAAGAACGTCCCCAATGGCTATGTCACGGATACGTCAGCGTTTGGTATGCCTGCAATGTGCAGCGCATAAATTCGATGCCGCAGGGCGATGCTGATGCTATAGTTACTGCGGTTAATGAGGGTCAAGAGAAAGGTTACAGGTGAAATCCAAACCTCGACCATACAGTCGATGACCCCATGCAGGTGCTTTTTGCGCATGCACGGGGTGTAAGCGTCGAGCGGCGTGCCGCCCGCGCATGCGTATACATATCCAGAAGCCCCCGGACGCCGCGCGCGCGGCCGCGTCCGGGGGAATAATGATGGGGAGCACCATTGAATTATCTGAGTGAGATGCTCAAATTGCCGGTCTTGGACGTCGACGGCGAAAAGCTCGGCGTGGTCAACGATTTTGGTATTGCTACCGGCGAAGTTTTTCCGCACGTGACGTCGCTCGCGTTCCGCGGTCCCGGCAAGACGCCGTTTATGATCAGCTGGCGCAAATGGGTCGACCGTATCGACGAGACGGGTGTACACCTTAAGACGTCGGCCACCGAAATCCGTTTTTCGTACCTGCAGCCGACCGAACTCCTGCTTGCCCGCGACGTGCTCAACAAGCAGATTGTCGACACGCAGGGCATGAAGGTCGTGCGCGTCAACGACATCAAGTTTTCCATGTCGGGCGAAAACCAGCTGCGCCTGCTGGGCGCCGAGGTCGGTGCTCGCGGTCTGCTACGCGCCATCAGCCCCGCGCTCGAGCATATCGTCGAAGGCTTTATGAAGCACCTGGGCAAGCCGCTCAGTGAGGACATCATCGCTTGGTCCTACATGGACCTGCTCGACCGCTCGACCAAGAACATTCAACTCTCGGTGTCGCACAAGACGCTCGGCGAGCTGCACCCTGCCGACATCGCCGACATTATCGAGCAGCTCGACCCGCGTCTGCGTGCGCAGGTGTTTGCGCAGCTCGATACCGCCCAGGCAGCCGAAGCTATCTCGGAGTTCGATGACGACGAGCTTATGACCGAGATGCTCGAGGGCCTGTCCGACACGGACGCATCGTCGATGCTGGCCATGATGGACCCGGACGACGCTGCCGACCTGATCGACGAGCTTGATTACGAGAAGGCCGAGAAGCTCCTGCGCCTGATGGGCGTCAAGGAGGAGAAGGCGATTCGTAACCTGCTGGGGTATGAGGACAACACCGCCGGCCGCATCATGACCTCGGAGTTTGTCTCCCTGCCTGCCACGGCAACGGTCGGTGACGCCATCGAGGCGATTCGCGAGCTCGACGAGGACTTCGAGAGCGTCTACTACGTCTATACCGAGGATCCGAGCGGCATGCTGACCGGTGTGCTTTCGCTGCGAACGCTGATCGTAGCCGACCGCGACGCCACGCTGGGTCAGCTGGCCTATCGCGACCTGGTCTATGTGTCGCCCGACGAGGACCAGGAAGACGTAACGGACGAGATGACCAAGTACGACCTGGTTGCCATCCCTGTCTGCGACGAGAACCGCCACATCCTGGGCATCGTGACCTTCGACGACGCCATGGACGTTATTGCCGAGGAGCATCAGGAGGACCTGCAGATCGCCGGTGTCGGCTCGGGCGATAGCGCGTCGGACGACTCGACGAACGTGCTCAGCTGGTTCGTGCATCGCCAGTACTGGGTTGTTGTATGGGGCATCGCGTCGTGCATCATGGCGACCGTGCTGGGAACGGCGCTCGGCTCCGCGCATCTGGTGGTGTTCCCCATGTGCGCCATGCCGCTCGTGCTGCTGGCGGCCTCGCGCATGGTGTCGTTCGTCAAGAACTACTTCCTGGAGTATGACGGTCACGACGATGAGCCCAAGCCGTATCTGGGGTTCTTCTTCCAGAGCACGGGCATGGGCCTGATTCTGTCACTCGTGACCTACCTGTGCGCCCAGCTGGTGCGCACCGCTGCGTTCCCCGATGCGTCCATGTTTGAGGAGCAACTCTTTACCGGGTGCTTTAACATCGCGGCCATCGTCTGTCTGATTGGCAACATGAGCGCCGTGATTTACCTGATGGTGCTGTTCTGGCGTGACGAGCATGACCTCAACACGTCGGGCACCGCCATGAACGTTATTGCCGTCATGATCTCGTGCGTAGCGTACTGCGTCGCTGCGGTGCTGCTCACCATGTCGGTCATGGGTTAGGTGGTCGCGTGCAAGATACCAAGCAAAAGTCGGGCACCAAGCAAAAGTTGACCATCGCGGCCATCTTTGGCGCTATGGGTCCCGGTCTGCTGGCGGCGCTTTCGGGCAATGACGCCGGCGGCATTGCAACGTATTCCAGCGCGGGCGCCAGCTATGGCTATAAGATGCTCTGGATGCTTCCCGTCATGACTGTGCTGCTCATCGTGACGCAGGAGACCGCGGCGCGCTGCGGCTGCGTCACGGGTAAGGGCCTGGCATCGCTCATTCGCGAGCGCTTTGGCGTGCGCAAGAGTGTACTTGCTATGGCGGCGCTGTTGATCGCCAACACGGCTGTGACCATTTCGGAGTTTGCGGGCATCGCCAGCGGTCTTGCTCTCTTTGGCGTGCCGGCGAGCATCTCGGTGCCGTTGGTGGCGCTGCTGGTATGGATGCTTACCATGTCGGGTAGTTTCCAGCGCATCGAGAAGATTCTACTGCTGGTGAGCTGCGTGTTCGTGACCTATATCGTCGCCGCGTTTATGGCTGGCCCCAACTGGGGTGAGGTCGCGGTCGACCTGGTCGTGCCTAACATTCAAAATGACCCCAGCTACGTGTCGCTCGTGGTCGCAACGATCGGTACCACCATCGCGCCGTGGATGATTTTCTTGGCGCAGAACAACGTGGTCGATAAGAACGCGGGCGAGGACGATATCGTGCTGCAGCGCATCGATACCGTGAGCGGCTCGCTTGCCGCTGATGTCATTGCCGGCTTTATTATCATTACGACCGGTACGGTGCTGTTCCCGGCGGGTATTCAGATTAGCGATGCCGCCGATGCTGCCCGCGCGCTGGAGCCTATTGCGGGTCAGTGGTCTACGGTACTGTTTGCCTCGGGCCTGGTCGCGGCGAGTTTCTTGGCTGCCTGCGTGCTGCCGGGCGTTACGTCGAGCGCTATCTGCGAGGCATTTGGCTGGGAGCGCGGTGCCGATCGCAGCTGGGACGAGGCCCCGGTCTATCGCGGCATCATTACGGCCATCATCGGCATCTCTGCCGTGCTGGTGCTTATGCCCGGCGTCGATCTGTTCCAGATTATGATGACCTCGCAGGTCATCAATGGCGTGCTGCTGCCCGTGGTTCTGGTGTTCCAGGTGGTTATTGCCGCTGACCGTCACATTATGGGCACTAACCGCAACGGCCGCGTGTGGAATGTGCTCACTTGGGCGACTATCGGTGTGATTACGGTGCTCACGGTCGTTATGTTTGTTCTGCAGGCGATGGGTTACAGCGCTTAGCGCCTCCTTTGGACTCCAAACAGGCCGCTGCCATGGGTTGCGGACTGTATTTTGCCTGTTATAGGGGGTTAGTAATATGCGTGTGGACAAAAAATGCCAAATATGAGTACTGTTGCCTGGATGATAGTATTTACGACCAAGAAAATAATGAACATATCTAAAAATCTGTTCATTAAAAGCGAAGCTCCAAGTCTTAAGCCGGCCATTCTGGTCAACTGGAAGGGTCGCGCGCTACCGCTTGGGCGCCATTTTGGGTGGTTTTGCCTGCTACTAAAATGGTAACAGTACTCATATTTGCCCCTTTTTGTCCACGACCTCTTGGAGCCGGCTCGAAAAGAGTGATTTTGGGTTGTTTGCTGCGGGTGTGGGCTTGGAAACAACGTTCGGGGTGGCGAGGTGCCCAGAATTCGGCCGCAAGGAGGGCGTTCCTCGGCTGTGTCAGGAGTGTCCCTAGGTGCCGGCACATAAGGAACGTCCCTAACTGCCGGAGGGGGTGCCTGCCGTGGCAGGCACCCCCTCCGGATGTGGGAAGTTTGCGTTGCGGGTTACTTGTCGGTGCCCAGCTTGTGCGGCTTGAGAGCGAGCGCATTGACGAGCGCGTCGGTGGCAGACTTGACGGCCGCCGGCTGCGGATCGTTGACGTGATCCTCGGGATGCACGGGCAGGTCCTTCTTGACTGCATCGTGGATCAAGTTGAGGTACTCAGTCACGCCAGTGGTCGACAGGTGCGTGCCATCGCCATCGAACAGGTCGTTGCGGTTGGCACTGTATCCGTACCAATCGATAACGCGCACGTTCTTGTAGCGCGTAGCGGCGTTGGCGATGGCCTGGTTGGTAGAGCCAACCCACGGCTGCGGGCTGCGCGTGTTCACAAACACCACAATACGCTTATCTCCCGCATCGGCCATGATGGCATCGATCTGATCGTCGGTTACCAAGCCGTTGGTGCCCAGCGCAAAGACTACGATCTTGCCGGCAAGGTTCTGTTGGAGATAGCCCTCAAATGTCGCGCGGCCCGCATCAAACTGGCGGCCCTTTTCGGCATCGATATGGCTGTGCGGGAACACGCCGTCAAAGGAATCAACGGCGCGCAGCGACACGGAGTCACCGATCATCAACAGGTCGTAGGAGCCATCGGGGAAGCCGTCGTTGTCCTTGTCGGTGTCGTCGGCCGCCTGCTGGTCGGTGGGCGCGGTGTTTTTTGCTTCCTTGTTGAGGACTTCGGCGCCCTCACCGCTCAGTGCGGAGGTCTCCGGCACAAAGACCAGGCCGCCCAGTGCAACGACCAACACGACAGCGCAGGCTGCGCAGACAGGGACGTGCGCGCGCACCCAGTTGGTGGGCGTGGTGGTGCCGTTGCGGAACTCGGATACGGTGCGCCCAAAGGTGCCCTTTCTAAACGGCGTCTCGATAAAGCGATATGAGCATTCGGCTACGGCGACCACCAACAACACCTGCAAAATGTACTGCCACCACGGCGTATCGTTGATGTTGGCGACCGGGTTCATGAGCAACAGTAGCGGATAGTGCCACAGGTAGATGCTGTACGAGCGCTTGCCAACCCACACGAGCGGCTCGGCGGACAGTGCGCGGGCAACCATTCCCTGGGGCTGCACGCAGGCCGCGATGACCATGAGCGTGAGGATGGAGCATAACAGCGTGCCGCCGCGATACTGGAACGCGGTGTAGCCGTTGGTGAGCGCGACCATGGCGGCAAGGCCAACCAGACCCACGACGCCCAACACATCGATGGATGCAGGTGAGGACCAAAAACGCACGAGCGTACTCGGCTGAGTCGGGACGGTCTCGGCTGCGCCGTCGGTCGTAGCGTCATGCTTGCTTTCGGCGTTCTTGCCGTGCTTGGCGGCGCCAGCCAGGCGATTGAGCCCCAAACGATGAGCGAGACGCACCGGTGCCAGGTCGCAATCGGGGATAAAGGCCATCCAGGCGCCCAGCAGCAGCGAGAACACGCGGGTGTCGGTGCCGTAGTACACGCGGCTGGGGTCGGCGGCGGGGTTATAGAGCACCATCATGGCGATGGCGGAGACAGCAGCCAGGCCCAGAACCATGCGGCGCGTGTTGGGCTTGCTCATGTGCATGGATACCATAGCGAGCAGCAGCGGGGGCCAAACCAGGTAGAACTGTTCCTCGATGGCGAGCGACCAAAAGTGCGTAAGCGGCGAGGGATCGCCCAGGGCGTTGAAGTACGAGACGTCCTGCATAATCTGCCACCAGTTGTTAAAGAACAGCAGCGACGGCAGAATGTCGGGACGCATCTTGGTGAGCATCACGTGGTTAAAGATGGTGCACAGCGCGCAGGTCACGAACACTACCGTTACCACGGCGGGGACCAGGCGACGGATGCGGCGAATCCAGAAGCTCTTAAGGTCGATGCGACCGGTCTTAGCGACTTCGTTGAGCAGCAAGCGCGTGATCAGATAGCCCGAAAGCACAAAGAAGATCGTGACGCCAAGCAGGCCGCCCTGAGCCCACGTGAGGTTGAGGTGATAGAGCACCACCGCGACGACGGCAAGCGTGCGCAGGCCGTCAAGGGCAGGGATGTAGCGGGACTTGGGGCGAGCAGGCGTCTGCTCCGCGGCGGGAGTGTTGGCGCGGCCCGCGTTGTTGGCAGAAGCGCGATGGGGGCTCGCGGTGCGTCGCGGCTCGTTGGCACGGCGCTCGCCCTTCACGCGTTCGTGCGGCGCCGGCTCGTTGCCCGTGCGGCGTCGACCGCGCGAGCCCGATTGCGAGAATTGTTCCATAAAACATCATCCAATGACGAGAATAATCAGCACGTATTCATTGTAGCTGCCTACCCCTGTGAATGCTTGCTGCTGGCGCAAGCTCAAGCGCGCGTCCACATCAAAGTGGACTAAAGTTATAGGGGGTGCGAGAGTGCACAATCGTTGGTCGACGGTGGGCGCAAAGCCTGAAGACGAGGAGGTTTCCATGGCGGATCACAGCATCGTTGCGGTGTTCGGCAGCATGAACATGGACCTTTCGGTGGCGTGCGAGCGCATGCCGCGCGCGGGCGAGACCGTCGGTGGCAGCGGTTTTATCACCAACGCCGGCGGTAAGGGAGCCAATCAGGCCGTTGCCGCTGCGCGCATGGGTGCGCGCACGTGCATGATTGGCGCTGTTGGGCGCGATACCTTTGGCGATGCGCTTGTGACAGGGCTCCAGGATGCCGGCGTGGGCGTTGAGTTTGTGGCGCGTCGCGATGACGTGGAGACCGGTACCGCGACTATCATTCGCTGTGAGAGCGACAACCGCATCGTGCTGTCGCCGGGCGCCAACCATGCGCTTGCGGGCGAGGACGTTGCCCGCGCACTGAGGCGCTTGGTGGCCGACGAGCTCGACGGCGATGCCAGCGAGATTGCCCCGGCTGCTGGCGGCGTCTTTATCGCCCAGGGCGAATGTGACCTTGCGGCGACGGCCGGGGCGCTTGCTTGCGCTCACGAGCTGGGGTTCTATACGATCTTTAATCCGGCGCCCGCCTGCGACCTGCCGGCAGGAGCGTGGCCAGCGGTCGACCTGGTCTGCCCCAACGAGACCGAGTGCCAGGTGCTGACGGGCATTCTGCCCACGGATGATGCGAGTTGCGTCGCCGCGCTCAATGCGCTGCTCGACAAGGGCGCCGGGGCTGCGGTCATCACGTTGGGCGGCGCCGGCTCGGTTACGCTCGGCGATGGCGGTGAGCCGCTGCGCATGCCGGCGCTTTCGAGCGCGGTGGTCGATACGACGGCCGCGGGCGATACGTTTATCGGCGCGTTGGCGGTGGCTCGTCTGGAGGGCCTGCCGCTCTTTGAGTGCATGGCGGCGGGTGCTCGCGCCTCGGCGGTGACGGTGTCGCGCCTGGGCGCTCAGCAATCAATTCCCACGCGTACGGAAGTCGAGCACAAGTTTGGGTCGGACGATTTAGTACAAGGCGGAGAAGCGGAGTAGAACAATGGCAACCAAGAAGCTGATCCTTGATCTGGATATGGGTGTGGACGATGCGATGGCGCTCGCCTATGCCATCGCAAGCCCCGAGGTGGAGCTCGTCGGCATCACCACGTGCTTTGGCAACGTGCGCGTCGAGCAGTCGGCGCACAACTGCTTGGCGGTGCTCGACCTGTTGGGTCGTCCCGAGGTGCCGGTGTACCTGGGCGCCGATCGTCCCATGAAGGCGACCGAACCCTACACGCCGCCGGCGTCCACCACGCTTATCCACGGCAAGAACGGTATTGGCGGCGCAAGCGTGCCCGCTTCGCCGTACGAGCCGGTGGGCGCGACGTCGGCCGATGGCAATGCGGCGGTCGATTACCTGATTGATGCCGCGCGTACCTATGGCCCCGATTTGATCTACGTGGCGACCGGCCCGCTCTCCAATCTGTCGCTCGCCCTGGAGCGTGATGCGGCGGCGATGATGTCTATCGGTCGCGTGGTCGTGATGGGCGGTGCGCTTACCGTGCCCGGCAACGTGAGCGCGGGCGCCGAGGCCAACATGGCGGGCGACCCCGAGGCTGCCGACGCCGTGTTGCGCTCGGGCCGCAAGCTCACCATGGTGGGCTTGGATGTGACGCACCGCGTGGTGCTCACACGTCGCGACGTTGCCGGCTGGACGGGCTCGGGCACTATGGCTGGCTGCGCGTTTGCGAGCATGGTCGAGCACTATATCGGTTCGTACGAAATGAACGCGCCCTACCTGGGCGGCTGCGCGCTGCACGATCCGCTGGCGGTTGCCGTGGCGATTGATCCCACGCTCGTGGGTGCGCTCGGCTGCAATCTTCGTGTCGACCTGCTGGGCGAGTACCGCGGCCGCACTATCTGTGATGAGCACCGTCTGTCCGATCCGGATAAGAGCGCGCTCGTGGCGCTCACCGTGGACGCCCCACGTTTCCTCGCGGAGTTTAAGGCACGCATGGCTCGCATCCTTGGCTAAACGGTTTCTGTGCCCCGATCCAGATTAGCTACCGAGTAAATACGCCCGTTGGGGGAATAGTCGCGTCGCTTCGCTTGACAACAGGCTAAACTAGCTATTAAACATTTACTATTCTGTTTAGATTGAATTTGCGGTCGTTTAGTTGTCGAGTCACGGGGCGGTCAGGCCACGATGCTCCGCCACGACCGTTGCTAGGGGGAACAATGGCCAAAGCAAGTGTTCGCGAAATCAGCCGCATCACCGGTTTTTCGCCTGCGACCGTGTCCAACGCGCTCAACCGCAAGCGCAGCGTGAGCGAGGAGACCGCCAAAGTCATCCTGGAGTGCGCGCAGTCGCTCGGCTATCAGCAGTCGACGCAGCTCGAGAGCATCCAGTTTGTGCTCGCGCGCAAGACGGGCGCCATCCTGGACGAGAGCACCTTCCATCCCGCGGTTATTGAGGGCGTGGAGCGCCAGGCGCGTCGCCACGGCATGAGCACGAGCTTTGTCTCGCTCGACTTTAGCGACCTGGACGCCGTGCGTCCGCAGGTCGAGGGCCTGATCGCCGACCCGTCTGCCGCCATCGTGCTGATGGGTACCGAGCTGGGTGAGGAAGATTACGCCCTGTTCGCCAACGCTGCCGCCCACCTGATCGTGCTCGACGGCTGGAGCGACCGCCAGTACTTTGATGCCGTAGTCATTGCCAATACCGATTCGGTGCTGCGCGCCGTGGACTACCTTATCGAGAAGGGTCACAGGCAAATCGGCTATCTGGCAGGCGATCTTCGTATCCGCAACTTTAAGGATCGCGAGCGCGGCTATCGACAAGCGCTTGAGGATGCGGGCCTCGAGGCCAATCCGGCATGGCGCGTCACGCTGGGCACCACGCTCGAGGGCGCCTATCGCGACATGGGCGCGTGGCTCGACAGCGTCTCACGCGACAACCTGCCGACGGCTTTCTTTGCCGAGAACGACGTGCTTGCCGTAGGCGCCATGCGCGCGCTGAATGAGCACGGTATACGTGTGCCCGAGGATGTCTCGATCATCGGCTTTGACGACCTATCTCTGGGCGCCTTCTCCAACCCGCCGCTCACCACGGTGCATGTTCCCAAACACGAGGTGGGCGAGATCGCGGTGCGCCGTCTGGTGGGCAACATCCGCAATCCCAAGAGCTATACCTGCAAAACGGCTGTGTCGACCTATTTTGTCGAGCGCCAGAGCGTGCGCGAAATCTAGGCGGAGACGGCATCGCCTGCAGCGTGCCAAAGCTCGCTAGGGCAGTAAACATAGCGCTATTCAAAAGAGGGTCCTTCGGGGCCCTCTTTTTGTTGCCCTTGTATGTTCAGATTGTTTACATACCGTTTAGGCTGATTTCTCTACCGTTTACGAGACTTTCGCGCTAAACTTTTAAACAAAAGAGTAAAACATTTAGTAAACAGAACAAAACGAAACATGCGTCTGTTTACTGAACATGTGACTAGGGGAGGACGTACATGGACAAGATCAAGCTCGGCTTTGTGCCCACGCGCCGCAGTATCTTTAGCGCGCCGGACGCGATCAAGTATCGCGGTCTGACGGCTGATCGCCTGCGCGAGATCGGCGTCGAGATTGTGGATATCGACGACATCAACGACGAGGGCCTGCTGTTCGACGACAGCCATATCGCGCCTATCGTCGAGAAGTTCCGCGCCGAGGGCGTCGACGGCATCATGCTCTGCCACGCCAACTTTGGTACCGAGTATGTCTGCGCCCGCCTTGCCCGCGAGCTCGGCTTGCCCGTGCTGCTGTGGGGGCCGCGCGACGAGCGCCCCGAGCCCGACGGCACCCGCCTGCGCGATAGCCAGTGCGGCCTGTTCGCCACCGGCAAGGTTCTGCGCCGCTTCCAGGTTCCCTTCACCTACATGACCAACTGCCGTCTGACCGATCCCGAGTTCGAGCGCGGCGTCTGGGACTTTTTGGCCGTGTGCAACGTGGTCAAGACCTTCAAGCACACCCGCATCCTGCAGATGGCCACCCGTCCGTTCGATTTCTGGTCGACCATGTGCAACGAGGGCGAGCTGCTCGAGAAGTTCAACATCCAGCTTTCGCCCATCCCCATGACCGAGCTTGTCCAGGCCGTGCGCGACGCCCAGGCTGACGAGCAGGCCATGGCAGCCATGCTCGCCCACATTGGTGACAGCTTTGAGATCTGCATCCCCGAGGACAAGGTTCCTGCGGTCGCAGGACTCGCCATTGCCATGAAGCGCCTGGTCGAGAAGTACGGCTGCAACGCCGGCGCCATCCAGTGCTGGAACGCCCTGCAGGACGAGTTGGGCATTATGCCCTGCGCCGCCAACGCAATCCTCAACGAGATGGGCATCCCCATCGTCTGCGAGGCCGACATCCATGGCGCTATCACCGCGCTTATGGTCGAGGCCGCCGACCTGGGCCGTCACCGCGGCATGTTCGCCGACTGGACCGTGCGCCATCCCGATAACGAGAACGGCGAGCTGCTGCAGCACTGCGGCCCCTGGCCCTGCAGCTGTGCGGCCGTCAAGCCCAAGCTCACCTACCCGCTGGCGTTCGATCATCCCGGCGCGCTGACGGCCGAAGCCAAGCACGGCGACCTCACCCTTGCCCGCTTTGACGGCGACAACGGCGAGTACTCGCTGCTGCTGGGCAACGCCCGCGGCATCGACGGCCCGGCCGGCATGGGCACCTACCTGTGGGTCGAGGTCGACAACCTCAAGCGCCTCGAGGCCAAGATCGTCGAGGGTCCCTACATCCACCACTGCGTCGCCATTCACGCCAACGTGGTGCCGGTGCTCTACGAGGCGTGCAAGTACATCGGCATTGTCCCCGACCTGTACGACCCCATCGAAGAAGACGTCAAAGCTTACCTGCGAGGAGAGTAGAAATGGCAACTATCGAAGAGCTTGAATCCCTGCGTTGGGACCTTCGCCGCGATTGCGTCGATATCATCATGGCTGGCGCTGGCGGGCACATCGGCGGCGACATGTCGGTCATCGATGCGCTGATGACCCTCTATGCCAACCACCTCAACATTTCTCCCGAGACCGTCGACGATCCCAACCGCGATCGCTTCGTACTCTCCAAGGGCCACGCCATGGAGGCCTACTACGCGGTGCTCTGCCACGAGGGCTATCTGGACCTCGACGACGTCAAGGCCCGCTTCTCTAAGTTCGGCAGCCCCTACATCGGCCACCCCAACAACAAGCTCAAGGGCATCGAGATGAACTCGGGCTCGCTGGGTCATGGCCTGCCCGTGGCCGTCGGGATGGCGCTTGCCGGCAAGATGGATGGCCGCGACTACCGCGTCTACACCATCATGGGCGACGGCGAGCTTGCCGAGGGCTCGGTCTGGGAGGGTGCCATGAGCGGCGGCAACTACCAGCTCGATAACCTGTGCGCGCTCGTGGACCGCAACCGCCTGCAGATCAGCGGCAGCACCGAGGACGTCATGAAGCAGGATTCGCAGGAGGAGCGCTGGGCCGCCTTCGGTTGGAACGTGCTGTCCATTCCGGGCAACGACGTCCAGGCCATCGACGCCGCGCTGACGCTGGCCGCCGAGACCAAGGGTAAGCCCACGGTCATCATCCTCAACACGGTGAAGGGCTACGGCTCGCCGGTTATGGAGGACAAGGCCGCCTGGCATCATCACCTGCCCAACGATGAGGAATATGCCCAGATCATCGCCGATTTCGCTGCCCATAAGGAGGCTATCAATGGCTAACAAGATCGCCAACCGCAAGGCTATCTGCGACACGCTGCTCGAGGCCGCCGCAACCGATAAAGACATCGTCGTCCTGTGCTCCGACTCCCGCGGCTCCGCATCGCTCACGCCGTTCTTCGATCAGTATCCCCAGCAGTCCATTGAGGTCGGCATCGCCGAGCAGGACCTGGTGAGTATCGCCGCCGGTATGGCCTCGTGCGGCAAGAAGGCCTGGGCCGCCTCGCCGGCGTCCTTTGTGACCACGCGCTCGTATGAGCAGTGCAAGGTCGACGTTTCGTACTCCAACACCAACGTCAAGCTCATCGGCATCTCGGGCGGCGTGTCCTACGGCGCCTTAGGCATGAGCCATCACTCCGCGCAGGATATCGCCGCCATGAGCGCGATTCCCAACATGCGCGTGTATCTGCCGAGCGATCGATTCCAGACCGCCGAGCTCGTGCGTGCCCTGGTCGCCGACAACAAGCCGGCCTACATCCGCGTGGGCCGCAACCCGGTGGAGGACGTGTACACCGAGGACGAGTGCCCGTTCCAGATGGATCGCGCCACTTGGGTGCGTCGCGGCGCCGATGTGACGATTGTCGCCACCGGCGAGATGGTCCGCCATGCCGTGGACGCCGCCGATCTGCTGGCCGAGCAGGGCATCTCGGCAACGGTACTCGACATGTATTGCGTCAAGCCGCTCGATGCTGAGGCTGTGATCGAGGCCGCCGGTGCCACGCGCGCCGTCGTGACCGTCGAGGAGCACAGCCCCTTCGGCGGCCTGGGTTCCATGGTCGCGCAGGTCGTGGGCGAGCATTGCCCGTGTCCGGTCAAGTGCCTCTCCCTGCCCGATGCGCCGGTCATCACCGGCACGAGCCCCGAGGTCTTTGCGCACTACGGCCTGACGGGTGCCGGAATCGCGCAGACCGTCGCCGAGTTCTTGCCCGCAGAGTAACTGGAATGTGACAAAGGGACCGCCCCTTTGTCACATTCGTTTTGAAAGGGGTGGCCATGGGCCGCTACATCATCGGAATCGATCAATCCACGCAGGGCACCAAGGCGCTGCTGGTGGACGAGGGCGGCCATTTGATTCATCGTGCCGATCGCCCGCATCGCCAGATTGTCAACGAGGCCGGCTGGGTGAGCCATGATCCAGCCGAGATCGCCGCTAACGTGCTGGCCGTGGCGCGCGCCGTGGTGGAGGAGACCGGGGTCGATCCGGCCGACGTCGCCGGCATCGGCATCTCCAACCAGCGCGAGACTACCGTTGCCTGGAAGCGCACGACGGGCGAGCCGCTGTGCGACGCCGTGGTGTGGCAGTGCGCCCGCGCCCGCGAGCTGTGCGACGAGCTTGCTGCGCGCGAAGGCGTGGCCGAGCTGGTGCGCGACACGACGGGTCTGGTGCTCTCGCCCTACTACCCGGCGGGCAAGATGGCCTGGATCCTCGCGAACGTTCCCGCGGCTGCCGAGGCCGCTGCGGCGGGCGAGCTGTGCCTGGGCACCATCGATGCCTGGGTGGTCTGGACGCTCACGGGCGGCGCGGAGTTTCGCTGCGACTGGTCCAATGCCAGCCGCACGCAGCTCTTTGACCTGCGCCGTGGCTGCTGGAGCGAGCCGGTGTGCGAGGCCTTTGGCGTCGATTCGGCTTGCCTGCCGCAGGTGACCGATTCCGATGGCCTGTTCGGTACAACGGACCTGGGCGGCTTTTTGCCGGCGCCCGTGCCCATTCACGGCGTGCTTGGCGACAGCCATGCCGCCTTGTTTGCCCAGGGCTGCCATAGCCGCGGCATGGCCAAGGCGACCTATGGCACCGGAAGTTCGGTCATGATGAACGTCGGCGACGAGTTCGTCGCCAGCTCGCATGGGCTTTCGAGCTCGCTCGCATGGCGTATGGACGGCGTGACCGAGTACGTGCTCGAGGGCAACGTGAGCTACGCCGGCGCCGTCAAGACGTGGCTGCGCGACGACCTGGAGCTCATCAACAATCCCGAGGAAGTCACCGACCTGTGTTACGCCGCCAATCCGGCGAGCCGCGTCTACTTTGTGCCGGCGTTCACTGGCCTGGGCGCGCCGCACTGGGCGAGCGATGCCGAGGGCTGCGTCTTTGGCATGACGCGCACCACGGGCCGTGCGGAGTTCGTAAAGGCCGCCGACGAGTCGATCGCCTATCAAATCTTTGACGTGATCGATGCGATGGTCGAGGATTCGGGCGCGGCACTGGCCGAGCTTCGTGTTGACGGCGGTCCCACGCGCGACGCGTACCTGATGCAGTTTGAGAGCGACCTGGTCGGCTCGCCCATCCGCATTGCGAGCAACGACGAGATGAGCGGTCTGGGTGCGGCTTGGGCCTGCGGCATTGCGCTGGGCATGTACACGCGCGATGTCGTTGACGTCTACGGCGCCCGCGGCATCGTGGAGCCTGCCATGCCTGCCGACGAGCGAGCCAAAAAGATCGCCGGCTGGCGTCACGCCGTCGACGCGACCATCGCCTACACTGCCTAGGCGGCTGCGCGGCGCCCGCAGGCTATTCCCGGGCAGCTCATTTGGGACGGGGCTTTTTGACTGGTATGATTGGTGCGACCATTCGAACCAGCTAAAAGAGCCCCGTCCCAAATTGACTACCGAGAGGAACTGCCATGGAGCGTATCGCGAGTTTTTCCGTTGACCATCTGCTGCTCGAGCCCGGCGTGTATGTGAGCCGCATCGACCGCGATCCGGCGACCGGCGCCGCCGTCACCACCTTTGACCTGCGCTTGACCACGCCCAACAAAGAGCCGGTCATGAACACGGCCGAGTGCCACACCATCGAGCATCTGGGCGCGACGTTCCTTCGCAACCATGCCGAGTGGTTGAGCCGCATTGTCTACTTTGGTCCCATGGGCTGCCGCACGGGCTTTTACCTGGTTGTTTTTGGTGAGCTGACGAGCGAGGAGATCTTGCCGCTCGTGCGCGAGCTGTTCGAGTTTGTCGCGGGCTTTGAGGGCGATGTTCCCGGTGCCGCTCCCGAGGAGTGCGGTAACTACCTGGACCAGAACCTCCCCATGGCAAACTGGCTTGCGCGTCGCTATCTCGACCGCGATCTGGCCGATATCGACGAGAAGCACCTGCACTATCAGCAGGCGTAAGGGCTTTATCGCCCAAAGCGCGCGCATTGGGCGCCTTCGCTTATGCGGGGGCGCCTTTTTGTTGAGTGGTCGGGACGAGCGTTCAAAATCGCTCATGTTTGTTCTAGAATGTTCGTACTGTCACATAAACGAACAGGAGTGAACATGCATATCTATTCTGTCAACGATCCCGAGTTCAAATCCTATGGCAACGTTTGGGATGACGTTCCGTCCGAGCTCACGTCGCCCGTGCTCGAGGCGCTCTCTGCCACGCCCATTCCCGAGGGCGGCAAGTACGTAGCAAGTGCGCCGGAGCTCGAGGGCGTCAAGGATGCCGACAAACTGGGCTTTCTCATGTTTGGCGGCCGCCCCTTCCAGCTCGGCTGGTGCAACGGCCACAACACACGCCTCAACTGCCTGGAGTATCACCGCGCCAGCGAGTTTAACCTGGGCGCCCGCGACTTTATCCTGCTCGTGGCGCATCGCTGGGAGATCGAGGACGGCAAGCTCGACACCGCGTGCGTCAAGGCGTTCCGCGTGCCGGCGGGCAAGGTTGTCGAGGTCTTCAACACCACGCTCCACTACACGCCCTGCATGGTCGACGACGGCGGCTTCCAGGTGATGGTGGCGCTGCCGGCGGGCACCAATGGCCCGCGCCCCGAGGCCGCAGCCGACATGCCTGCCGCCGGTGACAGCCACTGCTACTGGAAGGCCGACAAGTGGGTTCTCTGCCACGCAGATAGTCCCAAGGCTGCCGAGGGCGGCTACGTGGGCCTCGTCGGCAAGAACCTCGACATCGCCTGTGACTAGCATCTTCCGTCTCGATTTGTAACATCTAGCGGGCTAAATCGTCTCTACCTGTTACAGATTTAGACAAACTGCGGGGGGCTGCCCGAAAATCTCGATCTGTAACACCAAGCCCGGTTTTGGCTGCCTACCTGTTACAGATCGAGACAAACCGTCCCCAACCACCACAAAGGTGCCTGTTCCCTTTGTGGTGGTTTGGGGCGGCGGTATCAGAAAGTGTCAGGCAGGGGCGGCTGCCGGACGCCCGTGTGCGAAAAGAAGTGTCGGCCTGCGTCGTTGCCGTTGAGTAGCGCGCTGCTTACGGGGATACTGAAACCACGACAAACAGCGTGTGAAAGGATTGATGCATGGCTTTCCGTAAAGACTTCCTGTGGGGCGGCGCGACGGCTGCCAACCAGTGCGAGGGCGCTTACGACGTGGATGGCCGCGGCCTGGCCAACGTGGACGTGGCGCCGCACGGCCCCGAGCGCTATGCGGTGGTCTCCGGCCAGCGCAAGATGCTCGACTTCGAGGACGGCTATTACTACCCCGCGCAGACCGGCATCGATTTCTATCACCACTACAAGGAGGACATCGCCCTCTTTGCCGAGATGGGCTTTAAGACCTTCCGCATGAGCCTGGCCTGGACCCGCATCTTCCCCAACGGCGACGAGACTGAGCCCAACGAGGCCGGCCTGGCCTTCTACGAGGACGTGTTCCGCGAGTGTCAGGCGCACGGCATTGAGCCGCTCGTGACCATCACGCACTTCGACTGCCCGATTCACCTCATCAAGGAGTACGGCGGCTGGCGCAACCGCAAGCTCATCGACTTCTACAAGAACCTCGCGACCACGATCTTCACCCGCTACAAGGGCCTGGTAAAGTACTGGCTTACCTTCAACGAGATCAATATGATCTTGCACCTGCCGTTTATGGGTGCCGGTCTGGTCTTTGAGGAGGGCGAGAACAAGGAGGCCGTCGAGTACCTGGCCGCCCACAACGAGCTCGTCGCTAGCGCTTGGGCAACCAAGATCGCTCACGAGATCGACCCTGAGGTCAAGATCGGTTGCATGCTTGCCGCAGGTAGCTACTACCCCTACAGCTGCCGTCCGGGCGATGTGCGCCAGGCGCAGATTGACAACCAGAGCAACTATTTCTTCGTCGACGTTCAGAGCCGCGGCTACTACCCGGCCTATGCCGTCAAGAAGCTCGAGCGTTTGGGCATCGATGTGGGCATGACGGATGAGGACCGCGAGATCCTGGCCGCCAACACCGTCGACTTCATCAGCTTTAGCTATTACAGCACCCGTTGCTCCGCCGGTGCCGATAACCCCGATGTCGAGCGCACCCAGGGCAACGCCTTCGCCGGCGCCAAGAACCCCTACCTGCAGGAGAGCCAGTGGGGCTGGGCCATCGATCCGCTGGGCTTCCGCATCACCCTCAACGACCTGTACGACCGTTATCAGAAGCCGCTGTTTGTGGTCGAGAACGGCCTGGGCGCCAAGGATGTTGTCGAGGAGGATGGCTCCATCAACGACGACTACCGTATCGACTACCTGCGCCAGCATATCGCCGCGATGCGCGATGCGGTGACCGAGGACGGCGTTGACCTGCTGGGCTACACCACCTGGGGCCCAATCGACCTGGTGTCTGCCGGCACGGGCGAGATGTCCAAGCGCTACGGCTTTATCTACGTGGACCGCGACGATGCAGGCAACGGCACCCTCAAGCGTTCCAAGAAGAAGAGCTTCGACTGGTACAAACACGTCATCGAGACGAACGGCGAGGACCTGGCCTAAGGCTTTCCCAACAACCACAGCCTCCTAACCAAAACGCCCGGCGAGCAGTTAATGCCCGCCGGGCGTTTTGTTAAAAGAAGCGAAAGCACTCATTGGGGACGTACTTAGAAAGCACTCATTGGGGACGTACTTAAATGAGTATCCGCAGAATGAGAGTGGATAATCTCCCGTTTTTAGCCTGTTTGTGGGCTCAAAGTGGGAGATTATCCACTCTCGCCATTTGGGCGTCCAAAAATCCTCGCTCGTTTTGTCTTAGTCATTGGGGACGTTCTTAAACGACTAGTCGCTGGCGACGTCCCTCGCCGTCGGCGGATTTTGGGACATGCGGCCCGCTTTTTCGACCCATCTGTCGGTACACTAAAAGCACTATGGGTACCCGCGAGCGACATATCGGCCACGCGGCCGCCCGATCCGCTCCCGTGGCGGATCCCAGGGGCGGCAGGCTCTTCGCCATGCCGCGATTCCTTGTTGGCATAACACATCAGGTGTACCGCCGCCGCGTCTTTGCTATCGCCGGCGCCATCACCGCGCTGTTCCTTATGCTTTTGGCAGTCTTGCCGGCGCTGTTCGCCTTCGACCCCAAACTCTCTAATGCCGTGCCCGCCTATAGCAAGGTGTCCGAAGAGGTCGTGGGTGCGCTCGTCCATTCGAGCTCTCTCCCGCTGCTTGTCGCCGCAATTATATTTTCGATCTGGGGCGTATCGGTCTATCTACGCTGTTTGGACTATGTGTTGCGCCGCCGCCTTGTTGCCATCGCCACCATCTGCGCCCTCTGGATGATTGAGGTCATCCTCAAATACAAGTCGTTCACACCGGTCTACGCCACGATCCTGTGGTACCTGTACTACGTGCCCATGACATTCATTCCGCTGCTCTACCAGTTGTGTGGTCTGCGCCTTGCGGGCCTGGAGCAACACCGCCTGGGTCGTCGCTACTGCGCTGCGCTGTGGATTGTGGCCATCCTGCTTATCGGATTTGTGCTCACCAACGATTTTCACCAGCAGGTCTTCCGCTTTGACCGTACAAGCGACACCTGGAGCAACGATTACACGTACGGCTGGGGTTATTTCGCTGTCCTCGTGTGGACGGCCTTTGACTTCGTGGCCTTTTTTATCCTGGTTGGTCGGTCCTCGTCCTTTCGCATCCAGCGTTTCTCGGGCACGGCGGCGCTCGTACTGCTGGGTGGCGCATTCTTTGCCATCTCGTATGCGTTGCGCGTGCCCTGGGCATGGAGGCTCAACTTTTCGCTCGTCTATTGCGTCCTGTGCGTGGTGGCGATGGAAATCTGTCTCGATTGCGGTGTCATTCCGTCGTATCACGACATCGCCGGCATCTTCGACACCTTGCCGCTCGACCTCAAAGTTCTAACGCGCGACCTGCAGGAAGTCTATGCCACGCCAGTGTCAAAGCCAATGCCGGTGGGCGTGCGTGAGGAGTTGCGGACCCAGGAGCACGGCCGCGCCCATGCCTTTGCCGTGGCGTCCGATCCCGATGTGATGTACCGTGCCTTTCCACTGCTGGGCGGATCGGCCCTGCTTGCCCAAGACGTGTCGGAGCTCAACGAGCTTAACCGTGAACTGGCGCATCGGCGTATGGAACTGCAACGTCAAAACGAGCTGCTCGCCGCCGACTACGACCTTAAGACGCACCTGGCAGATCAAGAGGCCGAGACCTTGCTGGTCCAAGATGTGGACCAGGCGCTTGCCCGCGCGCTCGAAGGGATGTACGACCTGCTGAGCTCGCTGCCGCCGTTGACCGACGAAGCGTCTTCGCACGAGCGCTACCGCATGCTGCAGCGCGCCAAGATGCTCGTCGCCTATTGCAAGCGCAAGGGGTCGCTCACGTTGGCACAGCACGGGGAGAGCGGTTTTGATCGCGACCGCATTCAGCTCATTGCCAACGAGCTCGCGAGCGACCTGCGCACCATCGATATCGATTGCGCCTCGATTATCGCCATACGGCGCCCGATGCACGCCAGTACGGTAAGCGCCCTGTACGACTGCGTGTATGACTTTGCGTTTTTTGCCTACACCACCGACCATCCGGCGCTTATGTATCACTTGGGCGACCATGACCGATGCAGTGTCGAGCTGCGCGCCACGCTTTTTTCCAACGATGATGCAGATCTTTCGCAGACGCCCGCTGCGCAAGAGCTCGAAAGCGCTCTGCAAGGGCGTAACGTGGCATACCGCCTTGAGGGCGAGCCCGGCCAGCTGCGCATGATCGTCTTGATGCCGAGGGCGGGTGAGTGACGATGCAGATTTCGCTCATCCTTCCCCAAATCGTTGCGCTCGATGTTGTCTTTGCCCTGGCTGCGTGTCTGCAGACGATCCACGTCCCGCTCATTTCATCGCGCCGCTCGTCCTATAACCGTAAGGTGATTTGTGCCTACGAGGCGAGCCTTGTGCTTCACCTAGTTATTTCGGCGCTCATCTTGTTCGCGTCGTCTGGCTCGTATCTGGTGGCGCCGCTTGACGTTTGCGCCAGGGCAATGGGCGGAGTGCTGTGGCTCAATGCCGCGATCTTTGCCTATGGCGTGGTGCTTATGGTGCGCTATCGTCGCCCCGTCATGCTGGTCGAGCTGCTGCTTGTTGTCGCCGTTACACCGCCGGTGGTTTTTGCCATGGGCTCGGCGTGGACCGTTGTCCTTATCGCAGAGGGAGCGTTCTTTCTGTTCCGGTCCATCGCGGCGCTCTTGATGGACGTCCGTAACCGCCAGGAGGATATCACCGCGTTCTCGACGATCGAGACCATCAACGTGATTCCCGTGGGCATCCTGTATCTGGACCCGAGGGGCCGTCCGCTGCTCATGAACCGCTGCATGCGCAAAAACCTGGTGGAACTTCATATGTCCACCGATCTAGGTGACATGAGCGGCACATGGAACGACCTGCGCAAACTCAGCATGCAAATGCCCGAAGGCAGTAGGAACCGTGTGCGGATTAACTTGGATCGTTTTGGTGATGCTCGCGCGGTGATCGAGATTTCTCCCGCCGAGATTCGCCTATTTGTGCACGACGAGGTTATGGTTTCGGGCCGCCTCTTTGAGCGCATTATCGGACTGGACGTGACGGAATACGCACACGCCTACGACCGCTTGGCGCAAGCAAACCACCTACTTGAGCTTGCGGGCCAAGAGCTCCAGTCCGAGATTGAAGAAGTTAAAAAGGTTGCCGACAATGCGGCCTACCTACGTATGCGCGCCCGCGTTCACGATGTGATTGGGCAGCGCCTGTCCATTCTCCATCGCTATTTGGAGGAGGGGCGCCTGGACGACGAGTCGCTCGAGCAGATTGACCCGTTGCTGCGCTCAATTGCCGCCGATTTGCGCAGTGGCGGTGCCAGCGAGCCTGCAGAGCAGCTGGGTGATATCGTCCATGCTTTTGGCCTGGTGAGTGTGCAGATCGATGTTGAGGGCGCGCTGCCTGAGGACGCGCGTGTCGCCACCGCATTGTTGCAGATTATTCGCGAGGCCTCGACCAATGCCACCAAGCATGCGCAGGCGCATCGGGTCCATGTGCGCCTGTGGCAGGAGGGGGCGGATGCTGATGGCATCGCGCACATGACGATTTCTAACGACGGGTCCCCGGCCCCCGTATCGTATCGCGAGGGAACGGGTATCCCAGGTATGAGGCATGTCGCGCAAGATCTGGGTGGCAGCCTAGAGGTCCATGCTGCCGGGCCCTTTACGCTTGCGGCGTCCATCCCGCTGAGCTCCAACGCCACGGTCCAAAGGAGAAGTTCATGATCCGCGTCCTTATAGTCGAAGACCAGGCCATCCTGCGCGAGAGCCTGGCGCGCTCCGTTGGCGACCAGCCCGATATGACCGTTGTTTCAGCCATCGCCGATGCCTCCGAGGCCTTGGGTGCCGCGCTCAAGGAGCGTCCGGACATGATACTGATGGATGTGTGCACCGAGCACGATTCCAACGGCATCGTGGCGGCGGCGCGCATTAAAGAACAACTGCCCGAGTGCCGTGTCATTATCATGACGGGTATGCCCGAGATCACCTTTGTGGACCAGGCACGCGAGGCGGGCGTCGACAGCTTTGTGTACAAGAACGTCGGTATCGATGAACTGTTCGCCGTGATGCGTTCCACGCTGGCGGGTTACTGCACGTTTCCCAAGCCTCCCGAGAGCATCTTCTCGGGCACGGCGGCCCTCGACGATGTCGAGCTGTCGATCTTGCGCCTTGCCTGCGAGGGTAAAAGCCGCCGCGAGATTGCAGCCGAGCTGTTTATGAGTGAGGGCACCATCAAGCGCCGCATTTCGGAGATCCTCAACAAGACCGGCTACGACAACATCATGCGCCTGGCCGTGCATGCGGTGACCGAAGGCAGCATCGTCCCCAATATGGAGCGCTAACGCTCGTTACACATCGGCATAAAAGCGACGGGGTCGCAGGATCATCTCCTGCGGCCCCGCCTGGCATGTGCGCGGATGTGTCCGCCAATCCGCGGCTATCGGTGTCTGTCGCTACGCGATGGTTGCGCTGTAGGAGGCGACGTCCTCGTAGGAATCGGTCAGGTAGGCGTCGATGCCGATGGTCGTGTTGACCAGGTCGTCAAGGCTGTCAAGCTCGCCGCTCGAGAACGTGAATTCCTCGGTGGCGCTGGTGCCGGGCATCAGGTGAGCCGAGAACCAGGGCTCCTTCATAGTGCCGTTGACGTTGGTCTTGCCGGAAGGAGCGTAGAAGGTCAGGTCCTTGTCGCTCTTGTTGGTGATGTTGACGACAAAGCCGATGTCGCCCCACTCGTCCTTGAACTTCTCGGTGACGGTGATGGTGCACAGATCGTCATCGGCGACGGTGACGGCGGGGGAGATTTCAATCTTCTGGACGTCGTCGTCTTCGACGGCCTCGTCGATCTCTTCTTCCTTCTCGGCCGCCTCGCGATCCTTCTTCACCGTGCCGGACAGGTCCTTGTCGGACTTGGTAAAGACAAGATTGCCGTCATCCTCTTCGAGGATGAGCTTGCCGTCCTTGAGCTTCATGTCATGCGACTCGTCTTCGGCGGTGATGGTCACGGTGGTGGCGTCCTTTGCCTCCCATTTAAGGTCGACAACCTCAAGGAACAGGTCGAGGGCGCCCGTGCCGTCCTCATCGAGAATCAGGACGCAGTGGACACCCCAATCCTCGAGCATCTTCATGTACTCATCGGTCAGCTCTTCGCCCTCCACGGTTCCACCCGAGAGTTCCCAGCTGCCAACGAAGTCGGCCTTGGGGTCTTTGCCGCCGCCGCTGCAGCCCGTTAGGGCAAAGGCGAGCGCCAGGACGCATGTCAGGAATGCGAGTACGGACTTTTTGAACGTTGTCTTCATGGTGTCCTCCTTAATCGAACGAAACCCATAGAAGCAGGAGCGGGGGCGGCGGATCCCCCGCCAATTACCAGATAGAGGGGCTAGGGCCTGGGCGTTCCGCAGTTGCTGCAGAACTTGCCGCCGTTTTCGCTGCCGCAGTTGGGGCAGAACCACTTGGCCGGTGCCGGGGCGGGTGCGGGACTGCCACACTCGGAGCAGAACTTGCCGGTGTTGGTGGCGCCGCAGCTGCAGGTCCATGTGCCGGCCGCGGGGGCAGCGGCAGGAGCCGGTGCGGGAGCGGGTGCCGGAGCCGGCTGCGGGGCGGCCTGCTGCTGTGCCTGGCCGGCGGCGAACAGCTGGCTGGCGTTCATGCCGCCCATGCCACCTGCCATGCCCATGCCCATAAAGCCTGCCATCGCGCCGTTGGGGTTGGCGGCTGCCGCGCGCATTGCGTCGCTCTGGGCGCTGGCAATGTTGGCTGCCGCCATGGTGGGATCGCGCATGACTGCGGCCTTCTGCAGGTCCTTGATCATTTGCTCGTCTTCTTGCGAGGCTGCGATGGAGTTGACGCCAAAGCTCACGATCTCGACGCCGCGCAGGTCACGCCAATCGGCAGAGAGGACCTCGTTGAGCGCGCGGGCGAGCTCGGTGGTGTGGCCGGGGATGGCGCTGTAGCGGATGCCCATTTCCGAGATCTTGGCAAAGGCGGGCTGCAGGGCGGTGAGCAGCTCGGACTTAAGCTGGCTGTCGATCTTGTCGCGCGTGTAGCTATCGGTCACGTTGCCGCACACGTTGGTGTAGAACAGCAGCGGGTTGGTGATGCGGTACGAGTACTCGCCGTTGCAGCGCACGGAGATGTCAACGTCCAGGCCAATGTTGTTATCGACCACGCGGAAGGGCACGGGCGAGGCGGTGCCGTACTTGTTGCCGATGATCTCCTTGGTGTTGATGAAGTAGACGCGCTGGTCCTTGCCCGCGTCGCCGCCAAAGGTAAAGCGGCTGCCGATATTGGCGAAGGTTTCCTTGATGGAGTCGCCCAGGTTGCCGCTAAAGACGCTCGGCTCGCTGCCGGTGTCGAAGACGAACTCGCCGGGCTCAAGCGCGACTTCGATGATCTTGCCGTTTTGCACCACGAGCATGCCCTGGCCGTCGTTGACGGCGATGACGGAACCGTTGGAGATGACGTTGTCCTCGCCGTGCGTGTTGGAGCTACGGCCGCCGGTGCGCTTGACGCCCTTGCAGGCCAAGACGTCAGCGGGCATCGATTCACAATAGATAAATTCTTTCCACTGGTCGGCCATGACGCCGCCGGCAGCTCCCAATCCAGCTTTCAAGAGTCCCATGGTGATCTTCCTTTCTCGTTAAAGTCGGGGTGGTATTGGTCAGAATGGTTAATCGTCCTTGTTGTCCTTCATGACGACGGTGGTCTCGGTATGGCTGAAGGTGTCGTGCTTTTCGACCAGGTCGAGCTCGCCGCAGTACTCGTCGGCGTGGGTCGCCTCGTTGGCCGTCTTGAGCTGGCTTACCAGCAGCACGTCTCCGATGATCACGATGATCAGCGGCGCCACGATGTTGATGAGGATGCCCTCGATATCAAAGGTGAGGTAATCCGGATCGAAGGCGTATTCGCCCATAAAGAGAATCTGGGAGAGGATAAATCCGATCACAAAGAACAGCACCGAGGCGATGATGAGCTTGGGCTTGGAGCAGGGGAGCTCGCCGACCATGCGGCCGGTCTGGCCGTTCATGGCAAACAGGTAGCTCTTGCCGTTCCACGAGGTGGAGAGCATCCAGACGGGGAACAGGGCGTAGTCGCTGTCTTCCCAGGTGTAGTCGAGTTGCTTGCTTTCGACCGTGGCGTCGTCGTATTCGTCGACGACGGTCTCGCGCAGGGCCGAGATCGTGCTCTCCTCCATGCGGCGCTCGGCGCGCGCCTTGCAGGTCTCGCAGTCCTCGTCGTAGCGGTTGGCGATGTAGCCGGGCATATACGCGACCGAGAACGGGCGCAGCGCCTCGTAGTCAAACGGCTCGATGGCGTCCATGTGGCCGTCGGGCATCTTGGACGATCCGTCGACGGGCACGCGCTCAAACGAGATATTGCCCTTACGGTAGGCATCGTAGTGGTCGGTGGTCGTGACGGTGCGATCGGATTTCTCGGTCACGGTCTCGTTGGTTGCGTCAAAGTACACTTCGCCGTCCACGCGGACGCCGTAGAGCCAAAACGGCACGTAGACACCTTGGACCTCGTCGATGTGGTTGCCGGTGACAAAGCTCTTGGGCAGCAAGATCTTGCCCTTGTAGTGTTCCTTGAGTGCGGCTGTGACGTCGTCGCGCCCGAGCTTAAATGGAATCACCAGGTCGGGCGAGAAGTCGCCCGAGAGCTGGCCGGGCGCCACGGCGGAGTTGCCGCAGTACGGGCAGGTGGTGACGGCGACGGTGCCGTCGGACACCAGCTCGGCGCCGCACGACGAGCAGATGTAGCCGGCGTTTTGGGCGAGCTCCTGCACGGCATCATCGACAGCAGGCTTGGGGGCCGCGGCCGCGGCATCGGCTTTGGCATCTGCCTTGTCCTGGCGCTCGCGGTAGAGGGCCTCGACTTCTTCGACTTCAAAGCGCGAGTCACAGTAGTCGCAGACGAGCTTTTGCTCGGCACTGGCAAAGTGAAGGGGGCCGCCGCATGCGGGGCACTGATAGTTGACGCTCTCGAAGGCCATGATCGGTCCTTTCCGTGCCGGAGGCTATGCGCCGATGGCGCCGCCGCAGTATTCGCAGCGCCCGCTGGCATCGGGAATGGTGGTGGCTCCGCAGAAGGGGCAGGTCACTGCGGTCTTGGGGGCCTTGGCGGCCACGACGCTGTCGCGTGTCTCCTGTCGCAGCTGCACTAGCGCGTCGCGGACCTCGGTTGCCTGGCGCTTGGCCTCGCGGTATTCGATGGAACCGCGCTGATCGATGGTGGAGTCGTTCACGCGCAGGTTGATCTCGGTAAAGTACGGCGTGTTGACGTGGATGGTCAGATTAAAGTCGTAATCCAGGTCGTAGCGCGGCGGGTTGTAGCTCTCGCGCTCGCCGTCCTCGGTCTCGCGATAGATTTCGGTGCGATGCTCGTCGATATCCATATCGCAGCCGAGTACCTGCGAGAACTCGATGATGTCGGGATTGGCGTCGCGCCAGCGGCTCTGCGAGGTAATGATCAGCAGGCCCGCGTCCTCGTCGAGCATGATGTTGGTGCGCCCGGCAGAAAGCGTGCGCGTGGGGTTGAACGACGCCAGACGCTCGGCATTGGCCTCGCGGTAGGCGAGCTGCTCGCGGATATCGTCCGCGGTGCTGGAGCGATAGCCGTGAAAGTAGGGGGAGAGCTTGCCGGCGCACTCTTTGCACAGGTAGCCTTCATTGATTTTTGTCTTACCTAGAAGTCCCAGCTCGGTACCGCAAATCGCGCACTCTTTCTTCTCGAACATCTTGTCAAAGAAGCCCATGGCTGCCTCCCATCAACTGGTAGCGTGTGTCACCTTTGATGATGGGGGAGTGCGCAGCCTTTCACGATACCCAGACGGCTCAAGGAGTCTCCACAACTGGGACACATGGCCCATTTTTGATTAGTCGTTGGGGACGTACTTAAGCGAGTGCCCACTCATTTAAGTACGTCCCCAATGAGTACCCAATGACTGCCCGTAGAATGAGAGTGGATAATCTCCCATTTTTGACCTGTATGCAGGCTCAAAGTGGGAGATTATCCACTCTCGTCATTTGGGCGTCCAAAAATCCTCGCTCGTTTGGCACCTGGGGACGCTCCTTGCCGAATATGGCGGCTGCCGAATGTAGGCGCTGTCCTTGCTATGCCACGGTCACGGCAACCTGGGCGTAGCGGCTGCAGGGGCGCTCGGCGCGCGTCTGCACGGTAAGGGTAAGCACGAGGCGGTCGCCGGGCTGCGCGTCGACGGGCACGATAAAAGCGGTGCTCACCGTGCATTCCTGCCACAGCGAAAGATTCTGAGCGCCTGCATAGCTCGAAGGGTCCACGGCTACATCCCAATGTGCATCAAAGCCCTTGTCGTCGGGGTCGACGATGGTCGCTGCAAGGGTGACGCGCTCGCCTGCTGTAACGCTGCGGTCGGCCGTGACCTCGACAACATATGCCGGATGCGAGCAAGCTGCCGGATCATGGGCGCACCATTGCGCGCGGGCGGCAAAGTCTTCCTGATAGGCACGCAGGTAGGGATTGAGATTGTCGTCTGCGGGCGTGCCGATGGAGGCAAAACCGGCGGGCGCGTCCGCATCGGGATGCCCATCAAAAAACATGCGTCCCAGCAGCGTATCGAAGCCGCGGTCGTCGATACCGCGCAGGCCAAACGGCAGCAGCGGAATATAGGTCATGCTGTCGCCTTCGGCCATAAAATCGCCGCGCTCAAACTGCATCGCGGGCATGCCTTCCAGGCCCCAATCCAGACGGGCATGCTTGCCAAACTGAAAGCGCTCAGGCTCGTTTTCGTAGACCTTACCATCGCCATAGAGCATATAGCGTGCCATGAGGGGGCCGTTGCCCTGCGTGAGATTCTGCTCGGGCCAGGGAGCCTTAAACAGCGGCAGCGTATCGGGCTGAGCTGTTTTGGCGTCGAAATAGTTGCCATACATATAGGGCGTACGCCAAAAGATGAGCTCGGGAAAGAGCTCACGTCCATGGTCGAGCCACGAGTTGTCCTGCCCCACGCCATCGGCAACGCCCATCACGCGCACCTTCTGATAGACCCGCTGCTGCACGGCGGGCCACTCGGGCGTGGCGCGATAGCGCTCGGCAATACTCATGAGGGCGCGAACGATCGTATTCATACCACCCCAGCTGAGCAACCATAACGTACGCGGATCATCATCTAAAATCGCCTGCGCAATTACGCGAGACCCCTCAGTTTCCTCAGTCACATCACCCTCAAAGGCTACATTTCCCACAAAGGTGCGCTCGATCATCTGGGCGGGCGTGGGAAACGGCGGCTCACCGGCAGCGGCCGCATTTGCTTGCAACTGCGGCCAAGCCTGGGCATATTCATTACTCCAGAGACTCTCAATCCAATGCTCGGGAAACGGCCGATACTCACGAAGCTCGCCGGCTAGCGGATCGGGCTCATGAGGCACAACAGCCCACTCATAAGAGCGCCGCCCTTTGGTCCGCCAATGCGAATTCACCTCGCCGAGCGTATGAACCCCATCCCCAAGAAAGTGATACTGCGAAGCCGTATACACCACAGCCTGCACATCAAGCAAGTTAAGATACAGAGCCAAATGAACAAGCGAGTTCATATCATCGACTTCCATATCAGTGGTAACAATCACCCGAGTCAACTTCTGGGACATAGGAACAGCTCCAATCAAAATCAATTCAGCCAGTTACGCGCAAGGCAAGACGGGACCCACGCCCCCATCGCCCGCGACCCGGCGGCCCGCCGGAAGCGGCCGACCAGCGTTTCGAACAACGTTAACTTAGGGGGCTCTGACCTTTAGTTTTGTAAACATTCCGCAGCGCGAGCCCCGCTTATCCGATGCTCCGAAGGAGCAGGATAAGCGGGGCTCATGCGCGAGGACGTTTACAAAACTAAAGGTCAGAGCCCCCGATGGGATGGTTACCTCGAAACCCTGGCCGACCACTCCCAGCAGCCCACCGGCTCGCCGTCGATGAGTACGTTGCCCCCGTCGAAGTCTTGATAACACAGGTCGTTGAATTGGTGGATCCACACGCCGTGGTTGAACGTCTTCTTGGCCGAGCCGTCGGCCTCGCGATACACGCCGGTCAGGTCCTCGACATGGCTAAAGTAGGTGAGGTGCACGTTGGCGCCGGCATCGCGCAGGCGCGCCGTGAGCGGCAGCACGGTCTGTTGCGGTGACACGAGCTCGTCGCCCTTGGAGTGCGTAAACCACAGCGGCGTCTTGGCGAGCGCGGCCACGTCCTCGTCCGTGGCGTTGTACCACGGGGCGCAGCAGGGAAGGCCCGCGGCGAAGAAATCGGGGTAGTCGGCGCACAGGCGCAGGGTCATAAAGCCGCCGTTGGAAAGACCGGCGACCACGATGCGGTCGGTGTCGATGCGGTCGGCATGCTCGGCGACAAACTCATCGATAAGTGCCTTGAGCACGGGGGAGTAGATGCTCTGGTTGGAGTGACCAAGCTGCTCGACGCCGTTGTCCATCCAAAACGTGGGCGACTGCGGTACGAGCACCCAGGCAAAGCCGCCAAAGTAGCGCTGGATCTGCGCCTGGCTGATGGCCGTCACGCGGTTGCCGATATAGGCGCGCGTGGCGCCTTCGCCCTGCGTGGCGCCCTTGCCCTCGCCGGCGCCGTGCAGATACACCACGAGCGGTGCCTTTTGGGGCACGGCCGTGGCCTCGGGCGCAAAGGGGTTGAAGCATGCCGAGTCCTCGGCCTTAAAGCTGGGCTCAAAGAAGCCGTATTCGAGCGCGATACCGTCGACGGCGGTCTTTTGCGTGTCGTTGCTCCAGCCTTTGAGCGCAGGGCAGATATCGCCACGGCAGGTGTCGAAGACCAGGCCGCAGGTGGGATCGTCGCCGTCGTTGCCGGGAAGAGCCGCGAGCTGCGTGATGTGCAACTGGTCATCGAGCATGCGCGAGCCCATGACGCCGCCTTCGATCTTTTTGGTCAGGCGCTGCTCGGCGACCTCGAGCGCCACATGGGTGCCCACGGCGAGCTTACGTCCGTTCTCGTCGCACGGATATGCGGCGAGAATGTCGATGTAACCCACGGAGGGCGCGGCATGGTCGGCGCCGCGTTCCTTGCGCATCAGAACATCGCCCGAGCGCTCGTGACGCTCTACATATATATGGAAGGTGTTCGCGTCGATGTCGTTGGCGCGCACGGTGCAGGGCAGGTCGAGTACGACCTTGCTGATCCAGGGGCCAAAGTCGCCCAAGGTGGTGACGGTTGCGTAGGTACACAATTTGAGTTCCATGAGCTGTCTCCCTTGCGCCGCGAATGCCTGGCATCTGCGGCAATACAAACTAAACATGTTTAGTGTAATCTAGAATTGAAGAATAACCAGATGAACTCGGTAAACGGCAAAATTGAACACGTCGTGAACTACTAAACGTATGTTTACTAGCTTCTAGCAGGGATTCTGTTGATGAGTTAACAGATCAGTGAGGTGTTCATCAAAATAAAATCCCACGTAAATGGCTATATATCAATAGAGGGTCAAAGAGACCATCTCCCGCCATTCAAATACGTTCACCCCCGATTTCCTACCGTTCACCGGACTGTAGACGGCAAAATTGCCATAAATTCGGCGCTCCGTGTAAACTAAAGCCCGTAAACGTTCAGTAAACACCTTGTTTACAAAAGCGTATCCAAGGGTCCGGCAACCGTAAGGGGTTATAGTCGCCGGGCCAAAGGCGTGCCTAAGCCCAAGGGGGCTGGCACACGAAGATATGGGGAGGGGTCCCATGGCAGTAGATAACAAGCAGATTGCCACCGATGTCCTCGAGCTCGTGGGCGGTGCGGAGAATGTTTCCGTTGCCACCAACTGCATGACGCGCCTGCGTCTGACGCTCAAGGATAACAGCAAGGCCGACGTGGAGAAGATCAAGAAGGTCAAGGGTGTTCTGGGTTGCCAGTTTGCCGGCAGCCAGCTCCAGGTCATCATCGGCCAGAACGTGCCCAAGGTGCTCGCCGAGTTCGTCGCCATCTCCGGTGTCAAGCAGGGTGAGGCCGTCAACGAGAACCTCGATGCTCCCAAGGAGAAGTTCGAGCTCAAGAACCTGCCCAATATCATCCTCGACTATCTGTCGGGCTCCATGACCCAGCTCATCCCGCTGCTCATGGCCGGCGGTCTGTTCCGTACCATCGCGGCCGTCCTCGGCCCCACCATGCTCGGTGTGCTCTCGGCCGACGACCCGACCTATACGTTCCTCTACACCACGCTGTACGAGGCCACGTTCACCTTTATCCCCATCTACCTGGGTTATGCCGCGGCTAAGAAGCTCGGCGCCAGCCCGGTGCTCGGCATGCTGCTCGGTGGCGCCCTCATGGCTCCTTCCGTGGTGAGCGTCGCCACCCAGGAGGGCGGCGGAATCATCTCCGTCTACGGCATCCAGATCGCCGCTGCCAACTACCAGCAGTCCGTCCTGCCGATCATCCTTTCGGTGCCCGTCCTGTACTTCATCGAGAAGTTCTTTAAGAAGGTTATGCCCGACGTGCTGTCCACGGTCTTCACGCCGTTCTGCACCATGATCGTCACGATCCCCATTGCCTTCATCGTCCTCGCTCCGATCGGCAACGAGATCGGTACGCTGATCGCCAACGCCCTCTTCGGCCTTGCTGACCTTGGCGGCATCGGCATCCTGATCGTCATGGCCATCCTCGGCGCCTTCTGGCAGCTCTTCGTGGTCTGCGGCATGCACATGCCCGTCATCCTGCTCGCCCAGGTTCAGATCATCGCTGCCGGTTACGATCCCTTCGTCTTCGTTTCCACCAACTGCGCTATGGCCGCTGTCTGGGGCTGCGCCTTCGGTGCCTTCCTCAAGATGAAGAACCCCGACGAGAAGTCTCTCGCCATCGGTTACGTCATCTCCGCCATCGCCGGCGGCGTCACCGAGCCCGCGCTCTTCGGTATCCTCATGCGCTTCCGTCGCACCATGTTTGGCATGTTCATCGGCGGTGCTATCGGCGCTGTGTTCTCCGGCCTCATGGGTGTTACCTACTACCTCGCAGGCGGTGCCTCCAACTTCCTGGTCTTCACCAACTACCTGCAGGGTGGCCAGATGAACACCGTCTGGGCTATCGTTGGTATGGCAATCTCCTTTGTCATCGCCGCTGCCGTCGTCTTTGTCTCCGGCTTCTCCAAGGAGGAGCTCGCCGAGATGGAGGCCTAAGGCCAAACCGTTCGGTCGCATAAGACCTCACCTACACGACAGGGCCCCGTCAGGCGTAAGCCCGGCGGGGCCCTTCTTGCAAGGTAGACTGATGGAGGCGGGTGAGATTCGCCCGCGAGGGTTTGCCAAGCGCCGGGGGCTTTCGCGCGGGGTTATCGCGAAAGCCCCCGGCGGTTCGCAAATCCTTTATCAAACGAAAGGACATGCAGATGAGTTTGGGAAAGCTGACCGCCAACGGTCGCCAGGACGGCTTTTTGTGCGAGGGCAAACCGTTCTTCTGGTTTGCCGATACGTGCTGGAGCGCATTTACGAGCATCGCCGAGAACGACTGGGATTACTACCTGACCCGCCGTGCCGAGCAGGGCATGAACGTGCTGCAGATCAACACGTTGCCGCAGTGGGATCGCTGCTGTCCCGACCTGGGCATTTGGCCCTATGCCAGCGAGGATGGCGTGCACTTTGATTGGTCCTGCCCCAACCAGGCGTATTGGGATCGTGCCGCCGCCATGTGCCGCGCGGCCGTCGAGCACGGCATTCGTCCGGCGCTCGTGCTCATGTGGTGCAACTACGTGCCCGGTACCTGGGGTGCCAAGATCGCCGAGCGTTGCGGTGCCGAGATTATGCCGCGTGAGGAGGTTCGCGCCCACGTTGCCCGCGTCGTCGAGAACCTGGGCGAGTTCGACCCCGTCTACGTGGTGGCGGGCGATACCGACTTTGCCGGCGACGAGGCGATCGCCTATTACGAGGACGCCCTCGACGAGGTCGTCAAGCGCGCGCCCGAGGCACTGCGCACCATGCATATCAACCGCGGTAACCGCACCATTCCGGCGCAGTATCTGGACCGTCTGGACTTTTATATGTTCCAGCCCGGCCACAACTACGAGGGCCAGCCCGAGGCATGGCGTCTGCCGCAGGACTTTATCGCCAACTATCCCAAAAAGCCGATGGTCAACTCCGAGCCTTGCTACGAGCAGATGGGTGCGTCGCGCAACGTCTACTGGCGTTTTACCGCGCAGGATTGCCGCGCGAGCGTATGGTCGTCGATTCTTGCCGGCGCCAGTGCCGGCGTGACCTATGGCGCACACGGCGTGTGGAACTGGCAAACATCGCGCAGCCAGGGTTCGGTCCTGGGCGAGGGCTTTGACATGCCCTTCCGCTGGCAAGAGTGCCTGCAGTTTGCGGGTGTGTGGGACTTTGGCGCGATCGAGCACGTGCTTGCCGCCCTAGGCGCTACGGCTGCCGACGATGCACTTGCCGTGGTTCCGGCGCAGGAGCTCCTCGACGACGCGCGCGAGTCCATCCGTGTGGCGCGCGTTGGCGATCGCATCGTCGCGTACCTGCCGCGTACCACGGCGCTCAAGTTTAAGCTCGACGGCGCGCGTGGCTGGACGGCGACGGTCCTCGACATGGAGGACAAGCGCATCGCAAAGCTGCCCGTCCGTGACAACGGTGACGGCACCGTGCGCGTGGCGCAGCATCCCTTTGAGCACGACGCGCTGGTGATCCTGGCCCCCGGGCGCTAACGGCTCTTCTCCAACATTTACAACCCAGTCCCTTTCATTAGGCTGCGACGGAATGGTTCCTGCATGACGGCTTCAAGCTGCCAAGGGGAGCCATTCCGTCGCACCCTTTGCTTACTCATTGGGTACTCATTGGGGACGTACTTAAATGAGTGGCAGTTGGGGGATACTCCTTGCCGAGTTGGAGCTTGCGCGCGCCCCTTCTGGGTCATGCGGCTCAAAATCGCGGCGTCATGCGGACGGCTGGGGTCGAATTTGCAACATTTCGAACTTGGCTTCGATATTGAGATTGGTTCTTTATTAAAATGGTGTTCCGGACAACAAAGCGGGTGGGGGTTACCATGAGGGACCTGGGAGACACAACCGCATATTTGCGCCGGGGCATGCGGGAGATTCTGTGCCTAGCGCTGTTCTTCTTCACGTTTTTGGCGTGCGAGTATTTCTTTGATGCGCGCATGGCCGAGTTCGTGCCATCGAGTGAGGTCGTCATCTACGAGAGCATCGTTGTCGGCGCGAGCGTGATTGGCTTTTTCGTGCGCCCATTTCTGTACTATCGCCGTCCCCAGACGATCGATGCGACGAGCGATATTACGGGCGTGCTGTTGGTATCGGCGTTGCTGCTGATGATTATGGCAATGCGGTTTGAGGTAGTAATTGCCGGCGGCCTGGTGGCGTGCTGCGCCCTGGGCTATTGCGGATCGACCGCCCATGCCAATCTTGCGCGGCGTTTTGCGCAGACGCCCTGCCTGGCGCGCACCGTGGCGGTTTCCTATGCTGTGGGCATTTTGGTGCAGGTGCTCAACCATATGGTGATGCCTGCGGGCATTCCCCAGCAGTCTGTTCTCATTGCCTGTGCGATTGCGCTGGTGGGGCTGCTTCACGGTGTCCGCCGCGCTAAATTGCGTGATGAGCCTGCGCCCGAGTTCGAGGTCGAGATTGCCGAGCTATCGGTCGATGCGTCGGAGCGTGGCGCCAGGTGGCACGATGACCCCGAGGCAAAGGCGACCTTTCAGGGCGCCGTGGTGCGTCTGACGGTGGCGACCGCTTGCCTCACCGGCGTGTTCGCGGCCCTCAATGCCGGCCTTACGACCTCGCATGCCGCTGGCGCTATCGATCTGGGCGACTGGCCGCGCTTGCTGCTGGTTGTGAGCGCCCTTGCCGCCGGCGTCCTGTATGACCTGCGTGGGCGTTCGTATATGAATATCATCATGACGTGCGCCGCCATGCTGTCCACGCTCTCGTTCTTTGTACTTATCACCGATGGCAACGGTGGCAACACGCTTGCCGCCACGATTATCTTTTACCTTGGCACGGGCTTTTTCGTGGTGTTCTTCACCGCGAAGTTCGCCGCGATTTCGATGTATGCCCGCTGGGCGTATCTGTGGCCGTGCATGGGCCGTGTTATCAACAACGTTTGCTCGATGCTCGTGACGGCTCCGGCAGTGGCGATTATCTCGAGTCAAAACGTGCTGGCGGCAGTGAGCGTCGTGCTCGTGCTGTTTGTCGGCATCGCGATTTCGCTGTTGGGACAGTTTGGACAAGACGGTGAGGGCGAGGCGACGCGCGGCAGGCTGGCGCTTGCCACCGACGATCTTGGCGTGAGCTGTGAGCCCGGCCAGGCCGACACGGTGCCCCTGGAGGCGCCGGAGCTTTCGTTTGACGATCGGCTCGATGGCTTCGTTGCCGCCTTTGGGCTCACCAAGCGCGAGCGCGATGTTCTGGAGGCACTGGTCGTTTCGGACGACAGCGTGCAGGACGTGGCGGCGGCACTCTTCCTTTCGCGTTCCACGCTCTATCGCCACATCGCTTCGATTAACAAAAAGACAGGTGCCTCCTCGCGCGTAGCCCTCATCAACTTCTTCTGGTCCTGGACACCCCAAGACTAGCTAACCACCACAAAGGGGACAGGCACCTTTGTGGTGGTTTTTTACCTGCAAAAATATGAATATGAGACATTTGTCACCTGCCGTTTTGGTGCTCAAAGGCATATGAATGTGATGCTGAGCAGAGCAGAACGGAGGGGGTGCACCTATGGCGTCTCGGGGTTGCGCGTCTAATAAAATTGCGGGCGCGCTTATCGCCGTGGTGGTCTTTGCCGCGGCGGTGACACTCATGCGAGTTTACGTTGCCGGCGACCATGGCGCTCAGGGAAAGACTGCCGCGCAAGTGTCGCTCAACGATTGCGCTGCCGTTCCGGTGGCGGTCAAGCTTATCGAGGACGGGGAGGCGCGGACGGCCTATGAGACCGACGATGCCGAACTGGTCGCATCGACTTTTGCCGCGCTCGATGGCTGCACCGTGGGGGATGCGGTGGATGAGCGGACGAGCGATGCCGGCCGAACGCTCGTCTTTGTCTATACGGATGGCTCGGAGCAATCGGTAGAACTTGAGGGCAAAAACATCGTGCTCGATAAGACGGCGTATCGACTTAACGGTGCCGATGAGTTATGGCGGCAGCTTGCCGCAATCAAAAACAGCTAACGAAATTAGGGATGTACGGGATGAGTGACTTGAGATTCTGCCCGGCGTGCGGGGCGCAGCTGCCTCGGGTCGCCGGCGTGCCGGTGCGATTTTGCCCGGGGTGCGGCGTCCGACTTGAGGGCGTTGTGGGCTACTCGGGCGCCGTGGGGGCTACAGATGGGGCGACTGCCGATGACGATGCGGACGAAGGCGGCGACCCGAGTGTGGACGCGCCGGCCGATGCGCCGGTGGAGACTGCCGGCGTCGCGTCGTCTCGTGACGCAGCCACGACGGATGCGCCTCACATCGGTGACCTTGAGCTTCATGCCGCATGCGATACCTCTGGCGGCCAGGCACTCGCGCAGGTGGTGCTGCCGCGGGGCTGGCATATCGAAGAAGCGCATCTTGAGCGCAGCGGCAGTTTCGACTGCCCGATTTCGGTTGGCGTGACGGCGGCGGGTCCGATGGGTGAGCGGATTGTGTACCGCTCCGAGCTCTGCTACGTGGATGCGGGCGTCGTTGCCAAGCGTATCCCCACGCAAACCGAACGCAAGGTGTTTGTGCACGTGGAGGCAGCTTGCGACGAGCTGGCTCAGGCCTGTGCAGCACGGCTGGGCGCGCGGGCAGAGGTTGTTGCCGAGCAACCGTACCCATCGAGCGCGGCGGTCGATATCGAGCGCGAGCGTGCCCGCGTAAAGCGCGAGGCGGCAAACGACTTTGCAATCCAGGGCTTTTCGATGGAACCGAGTGATGTGGTCTATGAGTGCCGCATGCGTCGATATCGGCTCACGGGCGCTCCAGTGCCCACCGAGCTCGCGGTGGCGGCCAAAGTCGAGGGCTATATGTTTTCAATCGGCGGCGTCGCGGGTTCTATGGGTAAAGGTGTTGCCGCTGGGGCCGAGGCGCTGCTGGGCGCGGGCCTTTCGAGTGGGCTGATCGGCGGTGTTTTGGGCAAGCGCCTGCGCGAGCGCCAGGCGGCGGCAGCGGCGGGACAGGGCGTCGCGCAAGAACAACCCACGGGTCGAGGCGGTTGCCCGGACGGAGCGTCGTTCGAGCTGGGCGCGGCCGACCTGCTGCAGTGGCGTATCAGGGACAGCCTCTGTTTGGTTGCGCCAGAAGGTCGCCTGGACGAGGCGGCCTCCACGGCGCTTGCATCAATGGCGTCGACTCTGCGGCTCAATCCGGCGATTGTACGCGAAGCGTCAGCTCAAAAACAACAGATGGTGCTTGAGCAGCGCCAACGCACGCAGATGAACATTGCCCAGCAGCAACAGCAGTTTGCAGCCTGGCAACAGATGCATGCCTCGCAACAGGCGGCGTTCGACAGCTACCAGCAGGCGTGGTTCGATCGCAGCGACCGTCAGCACGCCGCGAATATGGCTGCCAGCGCCGCCAATTTTTCCAGCGCGGGCGTGGGGACGGGCGCCGCCTCGTATTCCGATGCCATTCGCGGGGTCAACCATTACACCAGACCCGACGGCACCGATGTCGAGGTCTCGGTGATGGCCGACCAGGCCTGGGTCAACGGTTCGGGCGATGTGATCGGTACACGCGATGGTTTTGAACCCGGTTTTGGCTGGACGGAACTGCCTCGTCAATAGCGTGGAGTGGCTTATGTGTGAATCGATGCCGGGTGTGTTTCTCGGCATTGTGCTAAAGAACGGGAAAGGAACAATGATGAGGGAGACGGTACTTTCGCGCACGGCATTTGTCGCGGCGGCGGGAACGGCGCTGCTGACGCTTGTGGGGTGCGGCGGACAGCGGACGCAGGATGCGACGGGTTTTAACGACGACCGCCCGGTAAAGGACAAGATGGACGCGGGTGCGACGTCGGGCGATTCCGGCGACGCGGACAGCGGCTCGGGCGCGGACAGCGGCTCGGCGGATGCGTTCGATACGTGGTCGGATGATTGCTGGGATGCGCACCGCAACATCAGCATCGCGGCGCTCCTCGAGCTTAAGGGCTGGCAGTTGCAGGAGTTTGCCTCGCAGCAGGGCTATACCTGGCAAGACGCGCTCGAGATGTACGAGGACGAGGCGGGACACGTGCTCAGCGTCTGCAATATCAGCAAGGACGGCGCGACCGAATGGCTCGGCGAGGACGAAATCGGAAAGCTCGACAAGGGCGGCACCGGAAGCACCGTGATGTTCACGCTGCAACTTTCGGGCTATTCGAGCTGCGAGGATGTTATCGCGGGCTTTTCCGTGCCGGTCGAGGACCGGGCGCAGATTACTTCGGGCTCATGGATCGCGTGCGTATACGGTTCCAACATGGCGCGGCACGTTGCCATGGCGAGTCCGATGGAAAACGGTGACTACCGCTTGGATCTCATTACCGAGGAGGCTATCAAGACCGGTAGGTTTACCCAGGGCGGCGGTGCTCCGACGATAGACGAATTTTGGCAGGAAAAGACTGGACGCGCGCTCGGCTAGGTGCGACGTGGCCAATACCATAGCGAGGAACGAACATGATGAATGAAGTGACGATGAACCGTGCGGCCTTTGTGGCAGGCGCGGGTGCGCTGGCTTGTGCGCTGGCTGGCTGCTCGGGCGGATTGGGCGGCGCGGGCGGTGCCAAGAAGGCGACCACGGCGGACGCCGCCTGTGTAGACGACAACGCCAACGTGACGGTCTATGCTGCGATCAACTTGGACGGCGCCGACCTGGTGCGCCTGCTCAAGCATCAAAACTATGAGTGGCAAGGCGAGAGCGTGGGCTACGGTGCCGCCGATGACGCGGGACTTTTCGCTTTTACCTTTTCTAAGATTTCGGATGACGTGGACGAACTTGCGAACAGCGCGATACCGCTTTCGGAGTCCGAGTACGAGGAACTTGAGCCGGGCGGCGGAGACGATAGCGTGGCGATTTTGCTCTCGGTGGGCGGCTATACGACGGGCAATCGTGCGCTCACCGGCGCAATCGGCGATGCGGCGATAGTGCAGGAGAAGTGCACAATCGACGATTCCGTGTATTGGCTGGTCAAGGCGCTCGACGGCAGCCGTTACGTGATTTCGGCCTACGACACCGAAGATGATGGCGACAGCGCGCATGACATCTATATCTATAGTGAGTCTTTTATTCACACCGGTTATCTGAGCGGCGGCGACCAAATCGATATTGACGAACTCTGGAGCCGCCTGACCAATGCCTCGTAGCGCACCAAAACCACCACAAAGGGGACAGGCGCCTTTGTGGTGGTTTTGCCCTTGGGCTGTCTACTGTGGCGGCTCACCGTGCTAAAGCAGCTCGCCGTGGCGGGCGATGTAGCGGCGCTTGGCCAGTTGGGTGAGCGCGATGTAGGCGGCGACAATGCCGATGAGCAGCGCGAAGAAGCTCGGCGGCAGCGGCATGAGGCCCAGCGCATCGGTGATGGGGCTTGTCGGCAGCCAGGTGACGAGCGCCAGGCCCAGCACGGTGAAGACGCACAGCGCGGGCGCGGCGTGGTCGCGCGGGCTCGGCAGGCGCGGGGAGCGCAGCATGTGGACCACGAGCGTCTGCGACCACATGGACTCGACAAACCAACCGCTCTGGAAGAGCGCCGTAAAGGCCGCCATGCCTGCGACGTCGCCTATAGCGGCAAGCTCTGCCCAGCTTGCGCCCACGGCGGCGGGGCACACCACAAAGAAGAGCGCGGCGAAAGTCACGATATCAAACAGTGAGCTCACGGGACCCAACTCGAGCATAAAGCCCTTAATGGACGCGGCATCCCAGGCGCGCGGACGGGCAGTCCAGGCGTCATCGACGGTGTCCCACGGCAGCGCGATGCACACGATCTCGTAGACCAGCGACAGCAGCACCAGCTGCAGGGCGCTCATGGGCAAAAACGGCAAGAACAGGCTCGCGACGGTCACGGACAGCACGTTGCCAAAGTTGGAGCTCACCGTGGTCTTGAGGTACTTGAGCAGGTTGCCGTAGGTGCGGCGGCCTTCGATGATGCCGCGCTCGAGCACGCCCAGATCCTTCTGAAGCAAGATGATATCGGCGGATTCCTTGGCGATGTCGACGGCCGAATCGACCGAGATGCCGCAGTCGCTCGCGCGCATGGCGGCGGCGTCGTTGATGCCGTCGCCCATAAAGCCCACGGTGTGGCCGAGCAGCTCGCGCATGACGCGCACCAGGCGCGCCTTCTGCAGCGGCGAGAGCTTGGCGAACAGATGGGTTTTCTCGGCGCGCTCGGCAAGCTCGGCGTCATCGAGCGCATCGATCTCGGAACCTAGCAAGACGTTGCTCGCGTCGATACCGATCTGCTCGCAGACGGTGGCGGCGACACGGTTGTTGTCGCCGGTCAGGACCTTGACCGCCACACCCTTGGCCTCGAGCGTGGCGACGGCGCCCGCGGCACTCGCCTTGGGCGGATCGAGGAAGGCCAAAAAGCCCATCAACACCATGTCGCATTCGTCGGCGATGCCAAACTCGCCCACGCAGCGCGGATTGGTTTTCTGCGCCACGGCAATCACGCGCAGGCCCTCGGCGTTGAGCCCGGCGACCTGCTTGCGAATCTGGGCGAGCTTATCTTCGGTAAGCGGCTGGGCGGCGCCATCGACCTCGACAAAGGAGCAGATCTCGAGCATTTCCTCGGCAGCTCCCTTGGTGACCATCTGGGTTTTGCCCTGGGCGTCGGCGACAACTACGCTCAGGCGACGGCGCGAGAAATCGAAGGGCACCTCGTCGACCTTGGTATAGCGGTTGCGCAGGCTCTGGCCCAGCATAGAATCGGGCACGACGGTCGAGGGCGTCACATCGGCACGGTCGATGACGGCCAGGTCGATAAGGTTTTTGAGGCCGGTCTGGAAGAAGCTGTTCAAAAACGCATGGCGCAGCACGCGCGCATCTTCGTTGCCGTCGGTGTTGAGGTAGCGCTCGAGCACGATGCGGTCTTCGGTGAGGGTGCCGGTCTTGTCGCAGCACAGGACGTCCATCGCGCCGAGGTTTTGGATCGCCGGCAGCTCCTTGACGATAACCTGGCGGCGGGCGAGGTCCTTGGCGCCCTGCGACAGGCTCGTGGTCACGATGACGGGAAGCATCTGCGGCGTGATGCCCACGGCCACGCTCGTGGCGAACAACAGCGCATCGATGACGTTGCCCTTGGTGGCGGCGTTGATGGCAAAGACCGCCGGCGCCATAACGAGCATGAGGCGCACGAGCAGCATGGAGACGCTCGAGACGCCGCGGTCAAACGCGCTCTTCTCGCCGCGCCCGTTGAGCATCTTGGCGATGCCGCCCAGGTAGGTGTCCGAGCCGGTGGCAACGACAAGCGCCATGGCGGTGCCGTTTTGCACGGAGGTGCCGGTAAAGACGATGTTCTTGCAGGCAGAGAGTGGTAGCGCGGAGCCGTCGGCACCCTCGACGACGGTGATGGCAGCGGTCTTCTCGACGGCCTCGCTCTCGCCGGTGAGTGCGGACTCGATCACAAACAGGTCGCGCGCGGTGATGATGCGGGCATCTGCCGGCACCATGTCGCCGGCAGAGAGGCGGATTACATCGCCGGGGACGAGCTCGTCGAAGGGGATCTCGACGCGCTCGCCGTCGCGCAGGGCACAGCAGGTGTTGGAGACCAGGTCCTTAAGGGCCTCGGCCGCATTGCCGCTGCGGGCTTCCTGGATAAACTTCATGCCGCCCGATACCAGCAGCATGATGCCGATGACGATGACCGTGGAGGGGTCACGCTGCAGCTCGGGCACGGCGAGCACGTCGATGTAGAGCGAGACCAGTGCGAGGGCGGCGAGGATGCCAGCGAAGGGATCGACGAACGCGTCGGCGATGCGGCGGGCGAGCGTCTTGGTCGGCGCCTCGATGGTGTTGGGGCCGACCGCGCTCAGGCGCTCGGCGGCGTGCTCGGCGATGAGCCCGTCGGCTGTGGCGTCGAGCAGCACGAGGGCGTCCTCGGCGCTATGGGTGGCGGCGAATATGGTGTTCTTGGACATGCCGGTGTGAGCGGCGGGGCGCGCCGTGCGGCGGCGCTTGGAGATAGCTTCGAGTACCGTGGCGGTTTTGAGCATCAGCATAGGGTCCTCCTTGTTGAAGGGAGTTAGCGTACGTGTCGTATGTGCTTCAAAAAACCTAGATGTCGCTCACGTCATGCTCGCGAGCTACCACAAAGGGGACGGGCACCTTTGTGGTGGTTTTGACGGTCGGCTGTTGGCGCTTATGCGTGTGCGGGATCCTCGCGGCGTGCCGAGGGCGACATGCAGGTTTTTCGACTATGACTGCCTTCCATGGCACACCTCCTTAAGGCCGGGCGCGATGCGCTTCAGGTATCACGTACCCGTTACAATCCGCCCGTATTCTTGATGAGGGGTTTGTCGTGTCAACCCCTTTGTTTGGAAAACCATTGCTCCTGACAAAGCCTTTACAGAATGCTGAGGCTCCAAAGCGCGCCCGCAACGCGCCCTGCCTGCGCTAAACTGGAAGGCACGTACGCGATTACGAGAGGAGCCCGCATGGAGGCTTACAAGCAAGAGTTCATCAAGTTCATGGTTGAGTCCGACGTTCTTAAATTCGGCAGCTTTACGCTCAAGAGCGGCCGTCAGTCCCCGTTCTTTATGAACGCCGGCGCCTATGTGACGGGCTATCAGCTCAAGAAGCTGGGCGAGTATTACGCCCAGGCCATCCACGATAACTTTGGCGACGACTTTGACGTGCTGTTTGGACCGGCCTACAAGGGTATTCCGCTGGCCGTCGTGACCGCAATTGCCTACCACGAGCTGTACGGCAAGGAGGTCAAGTACTGCTGCGATCGCAAGGAGGCCAAGGACCACGGCGCCGACAAGGGCAACCTGCTGGGCTACGAGCCCCAGGACGGCGACCGCGTGGTCATGGTCGAGGACGTCACCACCAGCGGTAAGTCCATCGACGAGACCTATCCCAAGGTCAAGGCTGCTGCCGATGTCGAGATCAAGGGCCTGATTGTGTCCCTCAACCGCATGGAGGTCGGCAAGGGTGGCGTGACCACCGCGCAGAAGGAGATCGAGGCCAAGTACGGTTTCCCCGTCGCGAGCATCGTCTCCATGGCTGAGGTCGTCGAGACCCTCTACAACCACGAGATCGACGGCAAAGTCGTCATCGACGACGAGCTCAAGACCGCCATCGACGCCTATTACGAGCAGTACGGAGCTCGTTAGTTACGGCGTTTTACCAAACGCCGTAACTGCTCGACGCTGCAAACCCGCCAGAGCGGCAATCTGCCTTTCAACTTCGGCGGCAT
>CABQQA010000003.1:0-178646 GCA_902466075.1 uncultured Collinsella sp. | reverse complement strand
CTCGCACGGAGAGCACATTAAGTGCTCTCCGGCTCGTGCGGAACTCGCGATCGACGTTGTCCATGGCGCCTGTCCGGGGCCTTGGGTAACGTTGCTTGCGAACGTCGCTTTGCTCGTTCGCTTTTTGGTCTGGAGAGCCGGGTGGGCTGATAAATAGATGTGAGTAGGGGCTCTCCCGTTTGATGAGCGGGGGAGCCCCTTGTTTCGTTTTGGTTGTTGTTGCGACCTAGAGGTGGCTGATGATCAGTTCCATCTTGCCTTCGAGGTCGATGGAGCTGACGGTGCTCGGGGCTAGCAGGTGGCTTCCCTTGTGGACGGGGTCGCCGCAGACGGTGCCTTCGCCGTCGATGACCGACAGACACATGAAGGGCCAGTGCTGGTCGAGGGTCTTGCTGCCGTTGACGCGCACGCGATCGACGGTGTAGCAGGGGTTGGACTCGAGTTCGGTCACGCCGTCGACTTCGGGCGCGGTCACGGTGCCGTCGGTCGGGGCCTGAGAATCAAAGTCGATGCAGTCGAGACTCTGCTCAATGTGCAGGGGACGCGGTTTGCCGTCGGTGCCGGGACGGTCGTAGTCGTACAGGCGATACGTCACGTCGCTCGACTGCTGCGTCTCCAAAATGAGCGTGCCGGTCTTGATGGCGTGGACGGTACCGGAATCAATCTGGAAAAAGTCGCCCTTGTGGATCGGCAGCACGTTGAGCATGTCGTCCCAGCGGCCGTCTTCGATCATCTGTGCAGCCTCGGCGCGGTCCTTGGCGCGCTGGCCGACGATGATTGTGGCGCCGGGCTCGCAGTCCAGCACATACCAGCACTCGGTTTTGCCCAGGCTGCCGTTCTCGTGCTCGGCGGCGTACTCGTCGTTGGGATGGATCTGGATCGAAAGGTCGTCCTTGGCGTCCAGAATCTTAATGAGCAGCGGGAACCCCTTGCCCTCGCAGTTGCCAAAGAGCTCGCGGTGCTCGGCCCACAGCCATGACAGCGTGTGACCGGCGTACGGGCCCTCAGCGATCTGGCAGTCGCCGTTGGGGTGTGCCGAGATGGCCCAGCACTCACCGATGGGACCCTTGGGAATGTCATAACCAAATACGGTTTCGAGCTGGCGGCCGCCCCAGATCTTCTCGTGAAAGATCGGCGTCAGTTTAATCAAATCGGACATGTTCATACCCCCATGGTGTTGCGCGGCCGCCCACTCTAAACGAGCCATAACGTGCGCCCGCATGACTACAAAAACCTATGCCAACGTTACGTTGTGCAGCTCAAAGCGGTCGCCGACGTTGCGCGAAATCGAGTACTCAAAGGCGTTGCCGCTATCCAAAAAGCCAATCTGGTTGAGCTCGAGCAGGGGAGCGCCGGGTTCGGTGTCCAGGCGCTCAGCCTCTTCCTCAGTTGCCGCGACAGCGCGAATGGTGCGATGGAAGCTCGAAATCTTCAGCCCGCATTGCTCGCGGATAAAGCCGTAGACCGATCCGTACAGGTCCTTCTTTTTAAGGCCCGGGATCAGTTCGAGCGGCATATAGGTGTACTCGATGACGATGGGCTTCTCGTCGACCTGGCGCACGCGCACGATGTGATAGGCGAAGTCATCCTCGGCCATTCCCAGCTGGGTCGCAACCTCTGCCGGCGGATTGACGATCGAGAAATCGTAGACCACCGAGGTCACCTTTTCCCCGCGGTGCTCATACGAAAAGCCCTGGGCACGGTCGTTCTTGCCTTGAAAAAACACCTGGCCGGGAAGTCCCGCCGTGTCCTTGACGTAGGTGCCCGATCCGCGCCGGCTGGTAATAAGGCCTTCCTCGGTGATCTGCTCAATCGCTCGTTTGACGGTGATTTTGGAAACGCCATAGAGCTCACAGAACTCAACGACGGTGGGTAGCTTGTCGCCCGGCTTAAGGGAGCCGTCCTCGATGCTTCGACGGATATCTGCAGCTATCGCCTCGTATTTGGGAATCATGGAACCTCCTTTCCGGCTTGATTGAGTACAGAAGAAAGTATAGTCAACACCTAAGCATCCCTATTGCGTTTTTGAAAAGTTCGAGAAAGGTTTAATTAAAAAACGCTTCTCTTTAAAAACTAGAGCGCTCTAAATGAATATGCATTCGAATAATGTGGTATTGAGCAAATTGATCGACTCGAGGATGGGGTTGAGCCGTTTTACCGCCCAACGAACCAAATACCATGCCCTGCGTTTTCACAGATAAAACCTGCCAAAACAAACCTGTCCCTTTTTGGCAGGTTTTTGCCTTGGGAGCGGTACCATACAGGCAATGTTTAAACGAGAAAGGCGGGCTCCCATGGAACCTAAGCAGTATTACATCGGCATCGACGTCGGCGGCACTTCGGTTAAGGAGGGCCTGTTCGACGAGGATGGTAACCTGCTGGCCAAGGCCAGCGTGCCCACGCCGCCTATCGTTGACGCCGCGGGCTTTGCCGCGGTGACCGAGGCTATCGACCAGGTGGTCGCCAAGGCCCAGATTCCGCGCGCCTTTGTGGCGGGTATTGGCCTGGCCGTTCCGTGCCCCATCCCGGCATCGGGCGATGCCAAGGTCAAGGCCAACATTGCCATTAACCTGCCCGAGCTAAGAGTCGCCATTCAGGAGCACTGCCCCGACGCGGTTGTTAAATACGAGAACGATGCCAACGCCGCTGCCATGGGCGAGGCCTGGCTCGGCTCTGCCAAGGGCGTACAGAACGTGGTGATGGTCACCATTGGTACCGGCGTGGGTGGCGGCGTTATCGTCAACGGCGACGTGGTGTCGGGCGTTGTGGGCGCCGGCGGCGAGATTGGCCACATGTGCCTGAACCCCGAAGAGGAGCGCACCTGCGGCTGCGGCGGACATGGCCACCTGGAGCAGTATTCCAGCGCCACCGGCGTGGTGAGTAACTACCTTGCCGAGTGCAAGAAGGCGGGCGTCGAGCCCATCGAGCTCACCGGGCCTTCTGATTCCAAGGACGTGTTCCAGGCCTGCCGCGAGGGTGACAAGCTCGCGCTGGCAGCTGCCGATACCATGGCCGACTATCTCGGCCGCGCCCTGGCGCTTATTGCCAACGTGGTCGATCCCGAGATGTTCCTGATCGGCGGCGGTGCTTCCGCTTCGGCCGATGTCTACCTCGACAAGGTCCGCGAGCACTTTAAGCAGTACGCGCTCTCCGCCTCGCGCGAGACGCCCATTAAGGTCGCTTCGCTCGGCAACGACGCCGGCATCATCGGTGCCGCTTACGTAGCCCTGCGCGCCGCCGGCAAATAGCCGGTGCAAGGGGGCCAGGTTACTTTGCACCAACATGGTGCAAAAGGGACAGCCTTGGCCTCCATGCCTGCCCCAAAATATGCCGTAGCCCTTCCGTCTGCGAAGGCTCGGCATCGGCGTGCTACCATAGCTACGTCCAAGTACACATATCAAGTGGAGGATATCCATGGCAAACGTTCTTGTCTTTGGTCACCAGAACCCCGATAACGACGCCATCATGAGCGCCGTCGTCCTGTCCCAGCTGCTCAACCAGGTTGAGTATGCCGGCAACACCTACGAGGCCTGCGCCCTTGGTCAGCTTCCGGCCGAGTCCGCCAAGCTGCTCGCCGACGCCGGCATCGCCGAGCCCCGCGTGATCGAGTCCGTCGAGGCCGGTCAGCTCGTCGTCCTCACTGACCACAACGAGTCTGCCCAGTCCGTCGCCGGCCTTAAGGACGCCACGGTCTTTGGCGTTGTCGATCATCACCGCATCGGCGACTTCGAGACCGCCGGCCCGCTGCACTACATCTGCCTGCCCTGGGGCTCCAGCTGCACCATCGTCACCAAGCTCGCCGACGTGCTCGGCGTTGAGCTTTCCGACGTCCAGGCCAAGCTGCTGCTCTCGGCCATGATGACCGACACGCTCATGCTCAAGAGTCCCACCACCACCGATGTCGACCGCGCTGTCGCCGCCAAGCTCGGCGAGCAGGTGGGTGTCGACCCGGTCAAGTTTGGCATGGAGGTCTTCCTCACCCGTCCGTCCGACTCCTTCACCGCAGCCGAGATGGTCGGCAACGACATCAAGATGTTCGAGCCCGCCGGCAAGAAGCTGCTCATCGGCCAGTACGAGACCGTCGACAAGAGTCGTGCGCTCGGCATGATCGACGAGATTCGCGAGGCCATGCGTGCCTACGCCGCCGAGAAGGGTGCCGATGGCATTGTCCTGTGCATCACCGACATCATGGAGGAGGGCTCGCAGGTCCTGCTCGAGGGCGAGACCGAGGCCGCTCAGAAGGGCCTGGGCATTGCCGACGAGCACGACGGCGTCTGGATGTCGGGTGTCCTCTCCCGTAAGAAGCAGGTCGCTGCCCCCATCATGGCCGCCTGCTAGGTTTAGTTGACCAAACGCCACGACCGGATCGCGGACGTCCCGCGCTCCGGTCGTTTTTTGTGCACGGCGCCGCGTCGTCTCTTGGACAGGCGTGCCCGTGCCGTTGAGCAAATAATGTTCAACCTGTGGTTCCGCTTTTCGGCCACGCCTGCGTGCTTGTCGTGCAGGGTAGGCTAGATGCAAGCGTAATACGTTAGAGCGCGGCGCCGCCACTTGGGCGGGCCGTGCTTTTTTAAGACGGGAGCTTTCCCGTGAAAGGAGCCGCCCATGGCAGCAACTGAGCAGCTGTTCAACGTTCGTGAGCGCAAGCGCTTTGAACGTCACGACATTTGGGAGCGCATTGCCGAGAACGGCACAATCTCCGCCGCCGTCATGGTCTTCGCCGCCATCGCCGCCGTCATTTGCGCCAATACCGATGCCTACGAGGCCGTCCATCACTTTTTGGAGACCCCGCTGTATGTGGGTCTGGGAAACCTTACGGCCGGTCTCACCGTTGAGCTTTTCGTCAACGACTTCCTCATGGCGATTTTCTTTTTGTTGGTGGGCATTGAGCTTAAGTACGAGATGACGGTCGGCGAGCTCAAAAACCCGCGCCAGGCCATGCTTCCCATGCTGGCAGCCGTGGGCGGCGTGGTCGTTCCCGCCTGCATCTACCTGATCTTTAACCATGCCGGCGCGCACAACGGTTGGGCCATTCCCATGGCAACCGATATCGCCTTTGCGCTGGGCGTGCTATCGCTTTTGGGCAACCGCGTGCCCAACGGCGTGCGCGTGTTCTTCTCGACGCTCGCCATTGCCGACGACCTGATCTCCATCGCCGCCATCGCTATCTTCTACGGCCAGAGCCCCAGCCCGTTTTGGCTGGGCGCCGCTGCGGTTGTGACCTGCGCGCTCGTGTGGCTCAACAAGACGCAGCACTACCGTCTTGCCCCGTATTCGGTGCTGGGCCTGCTGTTGTGGTTCTGCATGTTCAAGAGCGGCGTGCACGCCACGCTTGCTGGCGTCATCCTGGCCTTCACCATCCCGGCCAAGTGCGGCGTCAAGCTCGATAGCCTCACCGATTGGCTGGGCGAGTGCCTGCCGCTGCTCGATGACCGCTACGACGACGAGGCGCACATCCTGGGCCAGCATGACTTTACCGTCTCGACCACCAAGGTCGAGCGCGTCATGCACCGCGTGACCCCGCCGCTCATCCGCATGGAGCGTCTGATCTCCACGCCGGTCAACTTTGTGATCCTGCCGATCTTTGCGTTCGTAAACGCGCAGGTTCGCCTAGTGGGCGTGGACATGAGCACGCTGCTCACCGACCCGGTGACGCTCGGCGTATATTTTGGCATGCTGCTGGGCAAGCCGATTGGCATCTTTGGCATGACGTTTGCCCTGGTTAAGCTCAAGATCTCCGAGCTGCCGCGCAACGTTAACTGGCACATGATTGCCGGCGTGGGCATTCTGGGCGGCATCGGCTTTACCATGTCGATTCTCATTAGCGGCCTCGCCTTCCCGACGGCCCAGTTTGAGGTTCTGGCTGCCAAGGCCGCTATTCTCGCCGGTTCGGTCACCGCAGCCGTGCTCGGCATGATCTACATGAGCGTGGTCTGCAAGCATCCCTCGCCCAAAGACGAGTAAGAGCGCGAAAACCGGCTCCAGAACCGATTCGGGCGCGTTCAAAATGCGGATTCGGGCGGTGCTTGCCGCCTGCCAGACACGCCAGTGGTCAAAAAGCGCCGTTTGTGAGTACTGTCACAAACGGCGTATCATTTTAGGTGCGGAAAATAATGAACAAAGTTATAAGAACTGTACGTTAATGAGTGACCATCGACTTCCAATTTGGCGCTAGCTGACGGTGATTAGGAAGTTTCAAGTCGAGTTTTGCCGATTTCGACCAAGAATCGCTGCTACTAAAAAGGTAACAGTACTCATATTTGCCCTTTTTTGGCCACAAGCTCTAAAACAAGCCTCGCCAAGGTCGGGAAGCGGGCCAAATCGCCGGCCTCGAGGCTTATTCCACCGTTCCGTAGACGGCGCCCCAGCCGTGGGCGGCCAAGGCGGAGTTGAGCTGGTCGCAAAGTGACTGGCGGTCGTAGTAGCCGGGCGGCAAAAGATTCACGATCTCCATGAGGTCGGGCGCCAGGTCCAAGATTTCGGCCTGTACGATCAGATCCAGGCGGTCGATGGCGTGGCGGTCGTAAAACAGTCCGTCGACCAGGCGCTGCAAGTCGCCGAATTCCTCGGCCTGAAACGATCCGTACTCCATAGTGCCTCCTTGGGCGCCCCACGCCGGCATGCGCGGCGATTCGTAATTGATTGCGATGAACTTAATCTATCACGGCTTCATAACGTTGCGACGATGGCGGTCTATACTTAGACGAACTGCAACATACCGCTTCGCGAAAGGTCGCACCCCATGCAGACGATCTACCAGAAGATGGAAACCACCGAACTCGATGCCGCCATCGAGGCGCTCAAAGCCGAGGTCGCCGAGGTCAAGGCCAAGGGCCTGGCGCTCGACATGGCCCGCGGCAAGCCGTCGCCCTCCCAGGTGGACATCTCTCGACCCATGCTCGATATCCTCAATGCCGATGCCGATCTGCATGACGGCAACGTCGACTGCTCCAACTACGGCTGCTTTGAGGGCATTCCCTCGGCACGCAAGCTGGCGGGGGAGTTCCTGGGTTGCCCTGCCGAGCAGACGCTCGTACTGGGCTCGTCGAGCCTGCTGATTGAGCATGACATCGCCGGCATGTTCTGGCGCTGTGGCTCGTGCGGCAGCGAGCCCTGGGACGCCTACGAGGCCGCGCACGACGGCAAGAAGGTCAAGTTCCTGTGCCCCGTTCCCGGCTACGATCGCCACTTTGGCATCACCGCCGACTTGGGCATCGAGAACGTCCCCGTCGCGATGACCGACAACGGCCCCGACATGGCCGAGGTTGAGCGCCTGGTTGCCACCGACGACTCCATCAAGGGCATCTGGTGCGTGCCCAAGTATTCCAACCCCACGGGCATCACCTTTAGCGAGGACACCGTGCGTCGCCTGGTCGAGATGCCCACGGCCGCGCCCGATTTCCGCATCTTCTGGGACAACGCCTACTGCGTGCACGACCTGTACGACGAGACCGACGAGCTCGCCAACATCTTCGATCTTGCCCGCGCGGCGGGCACCGAGGACCGCGTGGTGGCCTTTGCCTCGACGTCCAAGATCACCTTCCCGGGTGCCGGCATCGGCTTTATCGGTGCGAGCCCCGCGGTCATCGCCGAGTTCTCCAAGCGCCTGAAGGCTGGTCTTATTAGCGCCGACAAGCTCAACCAGCTGCGTCACGTGCGCTTCCTTCCCGCCATCGAGGCGGTCAAGAAGCACATGAAAAAGCATGCCGAGTTCCTGCGCCCGCGCTTTGAGGCCGTTGAGCGCAAGCTCACCGAGGGCCTGGGCGACACGGGTTGCGCCACCTGGACGCATCCACGCGGCGGCTACTTTGTGAGCTTCGATGGTCCCGAGGGCTCGGCCCAAAAGGTCGCCGCGCTCTGCGCCGACTTGGGCGTCAAGCTCACGCCGGCCGGTGCCACCTGGCCTTATGGCAAGGACCCGCGCGACACCAACATCCGCATCGCGCCGAGCTATCCCACGGTCGAGGACCTGGAGGCCGCGCTCGATGTGCTGGTGCTGGCCGTTAAGCTTGTCGCTGCCGAGCTTGCGCGTGCCGAGCGCGCCTAACGCGTAGGGCCCCGCAAGTCCGCGCCTAGTACTATCCGCACTTTCGATACGTAAAGGAGCGTATACATGGATTTGGGTATTTCCACAAACCCCACGCCAGAGCTCTACACCATTAAGGTGACCGGTGAGATCGATATCTCTAACGCCGATAGCCTGCGCAATGCCATCGACCTGGCACTCGAGCAGCCCACCGAGGCCGTTGAGCTCGATTTTGCCCAGGTGAGCTACATTGATTCGACGGGCATTGGCGTGCTCGTGGGCGCCGCGCACCACGCGGTTGACCACGGCAAGCGCTTTAGCTGCACCAATGTGCAGCCCCCGGTGATGCGCGTGGTTCAGCTGTTGGGTGTCGACCAGGAGATTTCGATCACCGCTGCATAATCTTTGCCCCAAAAGGGCGTGCCGTTTGGCATATGTTTGTGATGCGCTCGGACGTTTTGGCGTCCGGGCGCTATACTTGACCGAATGAATAGACGAGTTCCGGCCGAATGGCGCGGTGCGGGCTCGAATCACATCGAGCCTTGGAGGTATGTGTGTTTGGTATTGGAGAAGGTGAGCTGGCAATCATCGTGGTCTTCGGCTTTTTGCTGTTTGGCCCGGATAAGCTCCCGCAGATGGGCCGTACGATCGGCCGTGCCATCCGTCAGTTCCGCGAGACGCAGGAAAAGATGACGGCGGTTGTCCAGTCCGAGATCATCGATCCGGTAAGCGAGGCCGCTTCGGCTCCGGTCAAGCCCAAGAAGGCTGCCGTCGATGACGATTCCGATGTGGACGAGGATGCCGCCGAGACGGCAGCGCCCGCCAAGAAGGAGACCTTTGCCGAGCGTCGCGCCCGTCTTGCTGCCGAGAAGGCCGCAAGCGAGGGTGCTGCTGAGGGCGAAGGCGCTGTTGATGAGGCCGAGGGTGCCGAGGCCGAGCCTGCCGCTGCCGCCAAGCCTGCCGTCGAGCCCGAGCCTGCTGCAGAGCCCGAGCCCGAGCCGGCAGAGCCCACGACGGCTGACCTCTACGCCCGTCGTCCCCGCAAGCGCAAGGCCGTCGTCGACCAGCTCGCTCGCGAGCTCGAGGCCGAGGACGCTGCCGAGACTGCCGCCGCCGATGCCCCGAAGGGAGGCGATGAGTAATGCCTATCGGACCTGCGCGTATGCCGCTCTTCGATCACCTGGGAGAGCTCCGTCGCCGCCTGACCATCGTGGTCGTGTCGGTGTTTGCCGCCGCCATCGTGCTGTACTTTGCCACGCCCGTGGTGCTCGATATCCTGGAAGACCCCATCCGCTCGTTTGTGCCGGACGGTAAGTTCTACATCACCACCACACTCGGCGGCTTTGGCCTGCGCTTCTCGCTGGCCATCAAGATGGCCGTGGTCATGTGCACGCCCATGATCATCTGGCAGATCCTGGCATTTTTCCTGCCGGCGCTGCGCCCCAACGAGCGCAAGTGGGTCGTGCCCACGGTGCTCGCCTCGACGGTGCTGTTCTTCCTGGGTGCCATCTTCTGCTATTTCATCATCATCCCGGCGGGCTTTGAGTGGCTCATCGGCGAGACCTCGGCCGTCGCTACGGCGCTGCCCGACCTGGAGAACTACGTCAACATGGAGCTGCTCTTTATGATCGGCTTTGGTGTGGCGTTTGAGCTGCCGCTCATCATCTTCTATCTGTCCGTCTTTCACATCGTGTCCTATGCGGCCTTCCGTAGCGCCTGGCGCTACGTGTACGTAGGCCTGCTTGTGGGCTCGGCTGTGATTACGCCCGACGGCTCGCCCGTTACGCTGGGTCTCATGTATGGCGCCCTGCTCTCGCTCTACGAGATTTCGCTCGCCATCGCTCGCGTGGTCATTACCGCGCGCGAGGGCAAGGAGGGCCTGTTCGTGAGCCGTCTGGACCTGTTCTCGGACGACGAGGACGACGAGGAGTAAATCGGTATGCACGAGGTTGGCATTGTCAACGGCATATTCGATACAGTGATTCGCGCGGCGCGTGGGGCGGGGGCCTCGCGCGCCGTTTTGGTAACGCTGCGTATCGGGGATATGACCGAGGTCGTGCGCGAGGCGCTTGACTTTGCGTGGGAGACGTTTCGCGACGAGGACCCGCTCACGCGCGGCTGCGAGCTTGCCGTGGAGGAAGTCCATCCACAAAGCGAGTGTCTGGACTGCGGTGAGGTCTTTGAGCACGACCGTTTCCATTGCCGTTGTCCCCAATGTGGCGGTGCCAACGTGCGTCTGCTGCATGGCCGCGAACTCGACATCGCAAGTATCGAGATCGAGACCCCCGACGATTAGCACGCTCGCCATCTAGCGATGGGGTATAAAAGGGCCAAAGTAAGGAGCGCTAAGTATGGCCGAGAAAACGATTGATATCGCGTCGCCGATTCTGTCGCGCAACGAGCACCTGGCAGATCAGCTGCGTCAGCGGTTTGAGCAGACGAACACCTACGTGATCAATGTGCTGTCGAGCCCTGGCTCGGGTAAGACCACCACGATTCTGGGCACCAACGAGCGCCTGCGTGACAAAGCCAGCCTGCGCTGTGCCGTTATCGAGGGCGATATCGCCTCGGACGTCGACGCCATCACCATGAAGGAAGCCGGCATGCCCGCCATCCAGATCAACACGGGCGGCCTGTGCCACCTCGAGGGCAACATGATCATGGAGGCCGTCGACGCCTTCGACCAGGCCGTCGGTCTGGAGAACATCGACGTCATCTTTATCGAAAATGTGGGTAACCTGGTCTGCCCGGTCGACTTTGACCTGGGCGAGAACCTGTCCATCATGATCCTCTCGGTGCCCGAGGGCGACGACAAGCCCATCAAGTACCCGGGCATCTTCCAGCACGCCGGCGCGCAGCTGCTCAATAAGGTCGACGTGGCCCCGGCTTTCGATTTTGACATGGATAGGTATACTAAGACACTCGATGACCTCAATCCGCAGGCGCCGCGGTTTGCCGTGAGCGCGCGCAAGGGCGAGGGCATGGATGCCTGGTGCGATTGGCTCATCGGGCAGATTGAGCAAGCAAGGGCGTAAGTCGGCCGCCAAGAGGGCGGGCGCAGCCGCAGACACACGAGATAGGAGCCTCTTTTGAAGCTCATCATCGCTGAGAAAAACGACGCCGCGCGTCAGATCGCCGAGCGTCTGTCCACGGGTAAGCCCAAAAAGGACAAGGTGTACAACACCGCCATCTACCGTTTTGAGTGGAAGGGCGAGGAGTGCGTGACGATCGGCCTTGCCGGTCACATCCTGGCACCCGATTTTTGCGACAGTGTGCTGTTCGATAAAAAGTTGGGCTGGTATTCGGTCACGGAGGACGGCGAGATGCTGCCGGCCGATATGCCCGATGGCCTGGCCCGCCCGCCGTACGACACCAAGCGCAAGCCGTTCCTTGCCGATGGCATTTCCATCAAGGGCTGGAAGCTCGAGAGCCTGCCCTATCTCACCTGGGCGCCCGTCATTAAGCTTCCGGCCGAGAAAGAGCTCATCCGCTCGCTTAAGAACCTCGCCAAAAAGTCCGACAGCGTCATCATCGCCACGGACTTCGATCGCGAGGGCGAGCTGATCGGTTCGGACGCCCTCAACAAGGTGCGCGAGGTGGCGCCCGACTTGCCGGTCGCCCGCGCCCAGTATTCTTCGTTTACCAAGGCCGAGATCACGCAGGCCTTCGATAACCTTGTCTCGCTCGACCAGAACCTGGCCGACGCCGGCGAGAGCCGTCAGCACATCGACCTCATTTGGGGTGCAGTGCTCACGCGCTACCTGACGCTCGCCAAGTTTGGCGGCTTTGGCAACGTGCGCTCCGCCGGCCGCGTGCAGACGCCGACGCTTGCCCTGGTGGTCGAGCGCGAGCGCGAGCGCATGGCGTTTGTGCCCGAGGACTATTGGCAGATTCGCGGCATGGGTGCCGCTCAGGGTGCTGCCGAGGATGACCGCTTTAAGATTGCGCACAAGACGGCACGTTTTACCGATAAAGATGCTGCCGAGACGGCGTACGGCCACGTCGACGGCGCTACGACGGCAACCGTCGCCGCGGTGACCAAGCGCTCCCGCAAGCAGCAGCCGCCCACGCCGTTTGCGACGACCTCGCTGCAGGCTGCCGCCGCGGCCGAGGGCATCTCGCCTGCGCGTACGATGCGCATCGCCGAGTCCCTCTACATGGCGGGCCTCATCAGCTATCCGCGTGTCGACAACACCGTGTACCCCGCGACGCTCGATCTGGGCGCCGTGGTGAGCGACCTGGCAAAGATCAACCCGGCGCTGGCGCCCGTGTGCAAAAAGGTACTCGCCGGCCCCATGAAGCCCACGCGCGGCAAAGTCGAGACCACCGACCACCCGCCCATCTACCCCACGGGCGAAGGCGATCCGTCCACGCTCGATGGCGGCCAGCGCAAGCTCTACGACCTCATCGCCCGCCGCTTCCTGGCGACGCTTATGGGTCCCGCGACCATCGAGAATACCAAGCTCGAGCTCGACGTGAACGGTGAGCCGTTCGTGGCTTCGGGCGATGTGCTCGTGACCCCGGGTTTCCGCGAGGCGTACCCGTACGGACTCAAGCGCGACGAGCAGATGCCGCCGCTAGAGCAGGGCGACACGGTCGACGTGTTCGACATTAAGCTTGAGGCCAAGCAGACCGAGCCGCCCGCGCGCTACAGCCAGGGCAAGCTCGTGCAGGAGATGGAAAAGCGCGGCCTGGGCACCAAGTCCACGCGCGCGAGCATCATCGAGCGCCTGTATGCCGTGCGCTATCTCAAAAACGATCCCGTTGAGCCGAGCCAGCTGGGCATCGCCATCATCGACGCGCTGACGCAGTTTGCCCCGCGCATAACGAGCCCCGATATGACCAGCGAGCTCGACGGCGACATGACTCGCGTCGAGCGCGGCGAGGACACCGAAGAGCATGTCGTGACGCACTCGCGTGCGCTGCTGGCCGGCGTGCTCGACGAGCTGCTCAAGCATACGCAGGAGCTCGGCGACGCCATCAGCGACGCCGTCACGGCCGATGCGCGCGTGGGCGCCTGCCCCAAGTGCGGCAAGGACCTGGTTATGAAGACGAGCGCCAAGACCCGCGGCAGCTTTATCGGCTGCATGGGCTGGCCCGACTGCGACGTGACCTATCCGGTGCCGAGCGGCGTCAAGGTGAGCCCGCTCGAGGGCGAGGCCGCCGTGTGCCCCGAATGCGGTGCGCCGCGCATTAAGTGTCAGCCGTTCCGCCAGAAGGCTTTCGAGATCTGCGTGAACCCGACGTGTCCCACCAACTACGAGCCCGACCTTAAGGTGGGCGAGTGCAAGGTGTGTGCCGAGGCCGGACGCCATGGCGACCTGATCGCGCACAAGAGCGAGAAGAGCGGCAAGCGCTTTATCCGCTGCACCAACTACGATGACTGCGGCGTGAGCTATCCGCTGCCGGCGCGTGGCAAGCTCGAGGCGACGGGCGAGACCTGTCCCGAGTGCGGCGCCCCCATCGTGGTGGTCAACACGGCGCGCGGTCCGTGGCGTATCTGCGTCAACATGGACTGCCCGACCAAGGAGAAGAAGCCCGCCCGCGGCCGCAAGACCACAACCAAGGCGAGCACGGCAAAGAAGACGACCGCTGCGAAGAAGACTTCGACGGCGAAAAAGTCGACTGCCAAGAAGTCGACCACCAAGAAGACGACGGCCAAGAAGGCCGCCGACAAGTAACGGCGCAGTCGAAACATTGCCCAAAAAAACGAGCGAGGACCCCGCGATCCTCGCTCGTTTTTTTGACCGGCAGTTAGGGACGTTCTTTTTCTGCCGGCAGTTTAGGAACGTCCCTAACTGCCGGCTCGGGAACGACAAAGCGCTAGTTCACCTCGACAGGCTTGGCGCCGGGATAACGCTCCTCAAAGTCTAGGCGGTACTTATTGTCATTGGTGCCCGCCACGTTGTCGCGCGACAGCGGCGCCACGATCTCATTCTTGTGGTCCGCAGGCTTGGCGTATTTCAGACTGATCTCCCAGGCATCACAGATTGCGTCAATGCGGTGATCCAGGTCGTCGTACAGGGCTATGATGTCCTTCCAGGAGCTGTAGTTTTTGGAGCTCGTCGGGACGTCCAGGTCCTCGACGATGTCGTAATACTGCTCGATGGTGTCCTCCGTGCGCTCGGCGACGTCGGCGAGATTTTGACGGGTGGTTCGATCCTCTTCCAGATAGTTGCCGTTGAAGTTCTGCGCGCAGCCACGGACCTGGCTGTCGAGATCTTCGAGCAGGTCGTAGTATTCGCTCAGGCGACGGTAGAGGTTCTGCTCAGAGAGCGTTGCTTCGCCGCCATCCTCGTCGTCATCGTCATCATCGTCGTACAGGCTGTTGGGATCGCCGAGAGGCTTTAGGTCATTGTCGTCGACGTCATGGTGCAGCTTAGCTACCTCGGCAGTCGTCTGCGTGGCGGCGTTGTCGAACGGTCTGATTGCAAAGAAGATGACCAGGGCGATGATGATCGCCACCAGCACAACGATAACGGCGATAAGCGGCCCGGTGCCGCTCTTTTTGGAAGCGGGGGTCTGTGGCGAAGCGGGCACGTATGCGGGAACCGGCTGCTGTTGGGGCGAGCCGCTCGCGACGGGTATGCGCTGCGTGGTCTCGACGGCCTCGGTCCTTGCGGCGGGGTCGGGGCTATAGGCGAGGGAGTCGTCCGCCTTGGCTTGCGGCGTATCAAGGGAGCCGGTCTGCTCAAAAGCGGGCTGGCTATCGCTCGCGGCTGTTTGCTCAACGGGTGCACCGCACGAGGTGCAGAACTTGGCATCATCTGCAAGACGCTTGCCGCACGAGGCGCAATACCGAGACATTGCCACTCCTTTCGCCACATTTCAATGCAATACGACGATTATACCCAGCATCCAAAATTCCCCATCATAAGTTGCGGTGAAATAGGGACTGTTTGGCGGTCTCAGAGCTTCAATCAGTCCCTATTTCACCGCAACTTTGGAAAGGCGCCTTTAGCCATTGGGGACGTGCCGAGCACTGGGGTATCATGGCTTGGTTGCTGTAACTCGCATTTACGCGCCTTGTAGGAAGGGGCTGCGCCCATGGCTTTTGAGCCTGCTCAACATAGCTTTATCACGCTCGAGGGCGTCGACGGTGCCGGCAAGTCCACGCAGGCGCACCTGCTCGCCCGTGCGCTCGAGCTCGCTGGCCACCAGGTTGTGAGCCTGCGCGAACCGGGCGGCACTGCCATCAGCGAAAAGATCCGTGCTCTGTTGCTCGACCCCGCCAATACGGCGATGGGCGACACCTGCGAGTTGCTGCTCTACGAGGCAGCGCGCGCCCAGTTGGTGCACGAGGTCATCGCACCCGCCCTTGCTGTCGGCAAGGTGGTACTGTGTGACCGCTTCTACGATTCCACAACCTGCTACCAGGCGTTTGCCGACGGCCTCGATCGCCAGATGGTGCGCGATGCCAACAACCTGGCCGTCGCCGGTACGCACCCGGCGCTCACACTCGTCTACCACATCACGCCCGAGCAGGCGGCGTTGCGCATGGCCGCCCGTGGCGCGGCAGATCGCATGGAGGCAAAAGGCATGGCATTCCAGGAGCGTGTCTACCAGGGCTTTTGCGCAATTGCTGCCGAGGAACCCGCCCGCGTAAAGCTCATCGACGCCACCGCGACCATCGAGGAAGTCTTCGAGAAGACGGTCGAGCAGGTTCGCGCGTACGGTCTCGACATTCCGCAGGAAGCCGTCGCCGCCGCGCTTGCCAAGGAGGCCGAGTAACATGGCCCCCGCTCAGGCAAGCCTGCTGGCCAAGCTCGACACCCAAGAGCGCGTGCGTGACTTTTTGACCAATGCCGTCGCTAGCGGTCGCGCATCGCACGCCTACCTGTTTTTGGGCGCTCCCGGCGCGGGCAAGCTCGACGCCGCGTGGGCGCTCGCCCAAGCCTTCCTGTGCGAGCAGGATGGCTGCGGCTCATGCGATAGCTGCGTGCGCGTCGCCCGCCATACGCACCCCGACGTGCACTATTACACGCCCGAGAGCGCCACGGGTTACCTCATTGCCCAGACCCGCGAGCTGCTCGATGACGTGCCACTGGCGCCCATCCGTGCCAAGGCCAAGGTCTACATCATCGACCGTGCCGAGCAACTGCGTGCCAACACCGCCAACGCACTGCTCAAAACGCTCGAGGAGCCGCCCGAGGGCGTTATGTTTATCTTGCTGGGCACCTCGGCCGACGTGATGCTGCCCACTATCGTGAGTCGTTGCCAGTGTGTGCCGTTTCGGCTGGTATCGCCCGCCGTCGCCGCGCAGGCCGTGAGCCGCGCCACCGGTCAGGACCCTGCGCGTTGCCGCATGGCGGTCGCCGTGGCGGGAAGCCCCACACGCGGCATCGAGTTTCTTAAGAGCGCCGAGCGCCAGGACGCCCGCCGTCAGATGGTCCGTGCCATCGACTCACTCATTGCCGCCGACGAGGCCGACGTGCTCAGTCGCGCCAAGTCGCTCATCGTCGCCGTCAAGGCGCCGCTTGCCGAGGTCAAGTCCACGCAGGAAAAGGTACTCGAGCAAAACGCCGACTACCTGTCGCGTGGAGCATTGAAGCAGCTTGAGGACCGCAACAAGCGCGAACTCAACGCGCGCGAGCGTTCGGGTATCATGGAAGCGCTGGCGAGCGCGCGGACGCTCATGCGCGACGTGCTGCTGACACTTCAGGACGAGGCAGCCGACGTGGTGAACGAGGACGTGCGCGACACGATCGGTCGGCTTGCCGCCGCGACCAATGTTGCGGGTGCCACCCAGGCGCTCGAGGCGGTCGCGACCGCCGAGCGCAACATCGCCAGAAACGTTACTCCCCAGCTGGCCATCGAGGTCATGCTGTTCGATATCAGGAAGGCACTGAAATGCCGTTAGTCGTACCCGTTAAGTTTACCTACGCCTCGCGCGACCTGTGGTTTGACCCGCAGGACCTGGATATCCTCGAGGCAGATTACGCTATTTGCTCCACCGAGCGCGGAACCGAGATCGGCCTGGTCACGGCTGATCCCTTCGAGGTACCGCAAGACGAGATCGGTCAGCCGCTCAAGCCCGTGCTGCGTGTGGCGAGCGACATCGACCTGCAGCTTGCCGACGACCTGGCCATCCAGGGTGACGAGGCCATGGTCGATTTCCGCCGTCTGGTCAAAGAGCTCGACCTCGAGATGAAGCCGGTCGGCGTCGAGTACCTGTTTGGCGGCGAGAAGGCCGTGTTCTACTTTGCCGCCGAGGAGCGCGTCGATTTTCGCCAGCTCGTCAAGGATCTGTCCTCGACGCTGTACATTCGCGTCGACATGCGCCAGATCGGCGTGCGCGACGAGACCCGCCTGGTGGGCGGCTATGCCCAGTGCGGCCAGGAGCTCTGTTGCACGCGCTTTGGCGGACAGTTTGAGCCCGTCTCGATCCGCATGGCAAAAGAGCAGGACCTGCCGCTCAATTCCTCCAAGATCAGCGGCGTTTGCGGCCGCCTGATGTGCTGCCTGCGCTATGAGTTCGAAGCGTACAAGGACTTTAAGAGCCGTGCGCCCAAAAAGAAGACGCTCATCGATACGCCGCTCGGCAAGGCGCGTATTCAGGAATATGACACGCCGCGTGAGCAGCTGGTGCTGCGCCTGGAGAACGGCAAGGTCTTTAAGGTCAACCTGGCCGATATGACCTGCTCGGAGGGCTGCAAAAAGAAGGCCGCCGAGCAGGGCTGCAACTGCCGCCCCGACTGCGTGACGCGCGACGTGCTCGAGCGCATCGAGTCGCCCGAGATGCGCCTGGCGCTCATGGAGCTCGACCGCGAGAACGGCGTCGACGTGGGCGATGGCCTGTCGAGCGCCGACCGTCTGGCCGGTACGTCGATGCCCAAGCGCCGTCGTCGCGATGCCGATTCCGATGCTCGCGCCGGTCAGGGGCAGGGCGAGGGCCGTGGCCGCGGAAAGGGCCGTGGCAATGCCGCAACGCCTGAGGCCGAGGAGGCCGCCGGTGGCCGTCGTCGTCGCAAGCGCGCGGGCTCGGGCGATGTCGGCGAGGCTGCAGCTGCAGGCAAGAACGCCTCCCGCGAGCGCGAGGTTCAGCAGCCCCAGCAGCAGAATCGCGGCGGTGGTATGAACCCCACGCGTCGTCGCCGCCGTCACCTGTCGAGCGAGGAGCGCGAGGATGCCTTCCGCGCCGCAGCTGCTCGCGAGACCGGTGCCGCTTCCAAGGGTCCCTCGGCCTCCGATGCGCCTGCCGACAAGGGCGGCAAGTCACGTGGCGAGGATGAGCGCGCGCCGCGTCCGCGCCGTCGCCATTCCTCGGGCACGCAACAGAAGCCCTCAGTGCCCTCCGTTGCCGATCAGGTCTCGGATGGTGAGGTCAAGGTCACGCGCCGTCGTCCCGGAGATGGCGGGGGAGCGGCTGCCAAGGCTTCGCGTGGCGCCGCTCGCGACGAGCGCGAGCCGCGCGAGGATCGCGGTGGCGAGGGCTCGGCCGACCAGGGCCAAAAGCGCCGTCGTCGTCGCCGTTCCCGCAAGCCGCGCCAGGATGGTGGCGAGGGCTCGACCCCGTCTTCGGCCGCACCACAACCGCCCGCCGGCGAATAACGCCCGCGAGCGGATTTAACCCGCCTTACCCCAATCGCGTCGGGGTACCATAGCGCTGAATCAACAACCCTCCCTGCGACCGAACGTAGGGAGGGTTGTGTCTTGAAGAGCCATCTGAACAAATTGAGCCGTCTGCAGGGTGCCGGCGCCCTACCGTTTGCGGACGAATTGCTGCCGTTTGCCGAGCGGGCGGCACGCGAGGCACTCGAGGCATTGTCGCCAACACGATGTGCCGGCTGCGAGCGCGCCGGTGCGCTTATTTGCCAAGACTGCCTGGCCGCGCTCACGCTCATCGACCCACGTCATAGCTGTACCCGATGCGGCGCCCCGTTTGGGGATTTGCTGTGCACTGAGTGTTCGGTCGAGGGCACGTCCCCGGCAATGGCGGAGGCGCTCGACCGCTGCCTGGCGTGCTCCGTCTATGCGCATCCGCTGCCGCGCATCATTAAAGCGTACAAGGACGCGGGCGAGCGACGCCTGGCGCCGTATCTGGCGGAGCTGCTCTACGACACCGCCCTGCATGCCCAGGTCGTAGCGCCCGATCGCTACGGAGGTGTGCTGTCCGGTGCGGATGCGGTGGTGTTTGTGCCTGCGACGGCGGCAGCGTTTCGGCGGCGTGGCTTTGATCATATGGAGGCCATTGCGCGCCCATTTTGCGAGCTGTCGGGTGTTCCCCTGCTCGATGCCCTCGTCAAGTACGGGCATGGCGACCAGCGCGAACTCGGTCGTGAGGAGCGTCGCGAGCGTGCCCAAGGCATGTACGAGACGGTTGAGGACGTGCACGGCCGCCGCCTACTGCTTATCGATGACGTTATCACCACGGGCGCGACCATGGCAGCAGCCTCGGCGGAGCTCAAGCGTGCCGGCGCTGCGGCAGTCGATGGCCTTGCTATCGCACGTGTTTGGTAGGGGTGGTTTTGTGGCAGTGAAGATTGAGCGGCGCAACGAGCCGACAGGCGAACAGCTAGCGGCTTCCGTAATCCTAACAGGCGCTTCAGCGCTGCGCATGATGCGCGCCGAGCGCCGGCAGATGGGCTATATCAGCTGGAAGGACCTCAATCCCGATGAAGAGCGCCGTGTGCTGCGCACGTCGTCGCCCTCGACCGAGGACATCTATCTTCCCGACTTGGTGCGAATTGGAGCCGCAAGCGGCGAGGTGCAAGAGGATTTGTGCTTGCTGGTGGGATCTGCGGCGCAGCGCCGCCGCATGCCTAGCGTAGGCTGGTCCGTGTGTTCCGGGTTGCCCGCCGGCTCGATTCTAGAGGTGGAACCGGGGGTGTACAGCTTGTCTCCCGAGGCCCTCTGCCTTGCCGTTGCGCGCGAACTTGGCTGTATCCAGGCATTTGCCCTGGCCCAGGAGCTGTGCTCTAAGATTTCACTGAGCGACCGCGGGAAGTATCTGCCTCCCTACACCTCGCCTGTTACGAATAAACTTGCAAAGGACAAGGACCAGCCAGCAGACGTGGGCTACTTTGAAGTCGAGCCGGCGCTGACGCCCGATCGCCTGGCAGATTACCTTGCGGCATGCAAGGGGAATGTGGCCAAACAGCTGCTGCGTCTGTGTCCCTACCTGTCAGAAAACCTGCTCTCGCCCATGGAGTGCATCATGCTCGCTCTGTTTTCGCTTCCGTTTTCCTATGGCGGATTTGACTGCGGTCCCTTTAAGACCGACTACAAGATCGAGTTCGATGACCGCGCGCAGGCAATCTCGGGGATGCCGCATGCAGTTTGCGATGCGTATCAGGAAGCAGCCCGGTTTGACCTTGAATACAACGGTGAGCTGGGCCATTCCTCCCGGAGGGGACGTATCCATGATGAAAAACGCAACACGGGCTTGATTACTATGGGAATCGAGGTCGCGACGGTCAACAACGAAATGCTCTGCGACATGGAAGCGATGGAAGCGCTCGCATGGCGCATCCACCAGCGTATGCGAAAGCGGTACCGGAATCGTGTCGATGCCCGCAGGAAGAAGCAAGAGGCGTTGCTTAACACGCTGCGGGCGTGTTTTGGGCTTAAGCCGGTCTAATTCACGTCGAAAATAGGGGGTTAATCATATGCCCTGGCCAAAATATGGCAAATATGAGTACTGTCACTAAATCAGTAACAGCAAAATCAAGGAATTTAGGACTCGGAGGCGGCATAAAGTAAGAAGATAATAAACAAATGTGGAATAACTAAGCATCAGGTTAGCGACATTGAGCGCAAAATCTGTCCGAGAGGCCAAAATTGCCTGTTACTAAATTGGTGACAGTACTCATATCTGCCATTTTTTGGCCACGGCACCCTAGGAAGGGTGCCCCGGAGCTCCCCATAGGGGAGCTCCGGGCTTCACAGAGGCACGAATAGCCCACTCCGACCTGCGAAATCTGTACTCGCGATGCGAATGACGCCCCTAACCTTAAACTTTAGCTTGAACTTAGCTATAATGCGCTACGTTCCTACCAGGCTGTGGTTGCGGACGGACGAAATGCCCGTCCTAGTCCAAGACAGACGCGGTCAAAGGGATCCACGTAAGCGACCGCGTGCGCGCGGCGCGATCATGGCGCGTCCTAGATGTAAGCCGCACCGTCCGTTCTACTTTCTTTGGGGCAATACCGCCTCGCGGGCGAGCGGGCCAGTCGTGAAGGTGGCTGCGGCCTCCCGAGCAAACACCCCGGTGCGCAAGTGTGGGGTCAAATACCAGGTCAGCTGGTGGGAACAATCTGATATTTCGTGCAACGCACGGATCGTATACGACACAGAAGGCAGGGTAGTGGACATGGTGAGGGGCAGCTTGATGCACGCGGCTCGGTTAGGTGCTGGGACCGCAGCGGTCATCGCCGTTTTGGGCCTGAGCGGATGCGCGTTCAACCCGCTGTCTACGTTCACGACTCCCACGATCGACCAGATCGAGTACGAGACCGTCACGCCCGCGGTGTCGGATGATGCCCTGGTCACCCCCGGTACCCTGACGGTTGCCCTCGATACCTCCGATGCGCCGCAGGCCATGCAGGGCGCTGACGGCGAGCTCACGGGGTATGCAGTCGACGCTGCCCGCGCCCTCGCAAGCCGCATGGGCCTTAAGGTCGCCTTTGTCGATGCGTCCTCGGCAGGTTCCGCGCTCGGCGACAAAAAGGCTGATATCTTTATCGGCGAGATCAACTCCACGGACGGGGACGTTAGCTCGCTCGGCACCTGCCTGTACGATGCCGCTTCCGTGTTCGGTAAAACCAGCGATGGTGGGTCGCTAAGCGTTTCCACCGATACCCTTAACACGTCTACTCTGGGTGTCCAGATGTCCTCGGCCTCGCAGGAGGCGCTTGCTAAGCAGAGCATCGCCGCCAACCAAAAGACTTACTCCAACATCAACGAGTGCTTTGAGGCACTCGAGTCCGGCGAGGTCGACTATGTAATCTGCGACTCCACGGCCGGCGGCTACCTTGCACGCCTGATGAGCGAGGTCTCCTATGCCGGTTCGCTCGAGGCGCCCTCGACGCTTGGTGTTGCGGGCCTCTCGTCCAATGACGAACTGTGCCGTGCCGTGAGCGATGCCCTCGACGGTATTACGGCCGACGGCACGCTCGAGGCGGTCCACTCTGTCTGGTATGGCAGGATGCCCTACGACCTCACCACTAAGACGGTTTCGGGCGCTAACGTGCAGCCGGGTGACTCTGAGTCCAGTGAGACCACGTCTTCCGGCAGCGAGTCCTCCGATTCCAACAATGAGACCGCATCCTCCGAGGACAAATCGTCCAGCCAGGAAGGCACCATCACCGACGACGACATTAACAAACTTAATAGCTAGTTATTGCTAGGGGTGGTGTCTCCTATACGTTGGAAAGGACGCCTCTTCACGGTTTCAACACGCACTGCCGGGCTTCCCCAATAGGGGAGCCCGGCTTTTTCATCCCTATAAAACCAGCAGGTCAAAGCCAATTTTCGGGACCAAATACAAAGCCGTCGGCTCCCTTCTATAGCGCACTTTGCCACGGAAAAGTGCGAGACTTCGGTATGCGGTATCAAGCAATCGTTATTCGGGTCTTTAGGAATCCGCGTGATTAAATGCACGGCAATGGGTACATAGCCAGTACAGTAAGTCCCCGAGGCAGATTGGAGCCACGTATGGATATCAAGGTTTCTGGACGCAAGACGACGGTAACCGATGCTCTGCGTGCGCATGTGGATGAGAAGATCGGCGAGGCGCTCAAGGTTTTCGATATCGAGCCCATGACGGTCGACGTTGTACTTCGCTATGAGAAGAACCCCTCGAACCCCAACCCGGCAATCGTCGAGGTTACGGTTCGCGCCCGCGGTTCGGTGATTCGCGTTGCCGAGCACGGTGCAGATATGTACGCCGCCATCGACCTCTCCGCCGATAAGGTCACCCGCCAGCTGCGTAAGTTCAAGACCAAGGTCGTGGACAACCGCCAGGGCGGTGCCAGCGCCGCGGATGTCGCGCCGGTCGAGCGCGTCGAGGATCTGGCCGACCTGCTGCTGCCCGAGGAGGAGGACGACCTGCTCGTCCGCGAGAAGGTTATCGACGTCACCCCGATGACTGAGGAGCAGGCGCTGGTGCAGACCGATCTGCTGGGCCACGACTTCTACGTGTTCGAGAACGCGACGACCGGTCTCATCAATGTGGTGTATCACCGTAAGAATGGTGGATATGGCATCATCAAGCCCCGCATCGAAACACTTGACGAGTAAAATACGTTAACTTGCATGAGTTAACGGTTGGCGGCCATCCCATGCGGGTGGCCGCCTTTTTACGTAAGGAGTCGCTTTGATGGACAAGGCCGCATCCGCCGGTCATTCTAACCGTTGCCGCATCGTCGTCGATACCTGCTGCGACTTTAGCCCCGAGGTCGCCGCGAACCTCGATGTCGATATCCTGGGCTTTCCCTTCATTATCGATGGCGAGGAGCGTACGGACGACATCTGGTCGAGCATCACGTCCAAGGAGTTCTACGACCGCATGCGCGCCGGTGCCCGCGTGTCCACCTCGGCTGTGTCGCTCGGTCGCTATATCGAGTTCTTTACCGAGTGCGCCAAAGAGGGCACGCCCACGGTCTACCTGTGCTTTACCTCGGCGCTGTCGTCGAGCTACAACTCCGCGTGCCAGGCGGCAGATGCCGTGCGCGCCGAGTATCCCGACTTTGAGCTCTACGTGGTCGACAACGCCCTACCCTGCGCGACCGGCGAGCTCTTGGCGCTCGAGGCCGTGCGCCAGCGCTCGGCGGGATTGACCGCTAAGCAGCTGGTCGACTGGGCAAACGAGGCCAAGACCTACGTGCACGGCTACTTTACGCTCGAGAGCTTTGACGCGCTGGCTGCCGGCGGCCGCATTCCGCCCGCGGCGGCACAGCTCACGGCAAAGCTCGACGTCAAACCCGAGCTGTCCTACGACCTGGCCGGCTCGCTGTCGCTGATCGGCGTCAACCGCGGTCGCAAGAAGGCGCTCAAGTCCATTCTCAAGTCGTTCCGCGAGAACTATGTGCCCGATCGCACCATGCCCATCGCCATTATGACGGCCGATGCCGAAAAGGACGGCGACTGGCTCGAAGCCGCCATCCGCAAGGAGGAGGGTTGCGCCGACGTCACGATCATTCGCAGCTCCGTGGGTCCCACCATTGGCTCGCACGTGGGCCCCGGCATGGTGGCCTGCGCGTTTTGGGGTAAGAACCGCGCCGACAAGGCGTCGCTTTCCGACCGCATCGCCCGCCGCGTGCGCGGTCAGTAGGCAAGTAACGCGGCCGTAATCGATCCCAACTCACAGCCCAAACGCTGGCACCGAGTATTCAACCTGGTAATAACACCCAACCCAAAAGGAAAGGTTTCATGGCAAACAAGCTCTCCGTCGCATTTATCGGCACCGGAATCATGGGTGCCCCCATCGCCGGCCACATCCTGGATGCCGGCTATCCCGTCACGGTCAACAACCGTACCAAGTCCAAGGCCGTCGCGCTTATCGAGCGCGGTGCCGTTTGGGCCGATACCCCGGCCGATGCCGTGGCTAACGCCGATGTCGTCTTTACCATGGTGGGCTATCCCTCCGAGGTCGAGGAGCTCTACCTGGCGGGCGACGGCCTGCTCGCGTGCACCAAGCCGGGCGCGGTCTTGATCGACCTCACCACGAGCTCCCCCGAGCTGGCGCGCGACATTGCCGAGGCCGCCCAGGTTTCCGGCCACATGGCGTTTGACTGCCCCGTCACCGGCGGCGAGTCTGGTGCTATCGCCGGCACGCTCACGGCTATCGTGGGCGCCACCGAGAACGATATCGCCCCAGTCCGCGACATCCTTGCCACCTTCGCGGCCAACATCTGCTGCTTCGACGGCGCTGGCAAGGGCCAGGCTGCCAAGCTCGCCAACCAGGTGTCGCTGGGCGCCTGCATGGTCGGCATGGCCGATGCGCTGGCGTTTGCCGAGCTGAGCGGCCTTGATCTGGAGAAGACCCGTCAGATGATCCTGGGCGGCACCGGCAAGTCCGGCGCCATGGAGAGCCTGGCGCCCAAGGCGCTCGATGGCGACTACAAGCCCGGCTTTATGGTCGAGCACTTCATTAAGGACCTGCGTCTGGCGCTCGCCTACGCCGATGACCGCGAGCTCGCGCTGCCCGGCGCCGACGTGGCCTTTACGCTCTACGACATGCTCGACGCTATCGGTGGCGCCAAGCTGGGCACCCAGGCCATCACGGTCCTCTATAAGGAGGAGGCCGATGCCATCGCCGCCGGTCTGGACTGGTCGCAGTATCGTCCCGAGGAGCATGGCGCTCACGAGGAAGGTTGCGGTTGCGGCGAGCGCGGCGAGGACCATGAGTGCGGTTGTGGCCATCACCATGGCGAGGACCACGAGTGCTGCGGTGGCCACGGCCATGACGACGGCCACGAGTGCTGCTGCGGCCACCATCACGAGGAGTAGCGCCTATGAGCTGGACGTTCGTGGTGCTTGCGCTGGTGCTCTTTATCTTTGCAATCTACATTGGCTTTTTGTGCGGCCAGTGGGCCTGCGAAAAGCGCGTGATCACCAAGCGCGACTACTGGATTGCCAACTTTGCGGGAGCGGCGGCAGTCGTCCTGCTGACCTGGGTGTTCTCGCTGTTCCCGCTGGTGCAGTTTGCGCCGATCGGCTGGCTCGGCGGCTTTATCGCCGGTCTTAAGATGAGCTTTGGCGAGTCCGTTGGCCCGTGGCGCAAGCACGACGAGGTCTTTAATGTCAACAAGGCCCATCGCGCCGCCGCCGATGCGGGCGACGCCGAGGAGCGCCGCCGCGCGCGTCACAATGGTGCGGCAGACCGACAGCTCATCTCGGTCACCGATGACAGCAAGGGTGTTGGCAAGCACGCTAAGAAATAGTAAGAAGAGGTAACTATGGCAGAAAACAAAGACGAACAGCTCACCGACGAGGAGCTGGCACGGCTTCAGCTGGCAGAGGAGAACGAGAACGCCGTCGACCGCCTGGTCCAGGAGCTCGGCTGCCCCACACGCCGCATCCGCCAGTTTGCCGCCCGCGTGCTGCATCTGCTGGCCGAGCGCGACCCGCAACGCGTCGTGCCCTGCGTGCCCGCGCTGATCGAGGCACTCGACCGCCCCGAGGCTCAGACCCGCTGGGAGGCTCTCGATGCCCTGGCGGCGCTCGCCACCACCTGCCCCGAGCAGATGGGCGATGCCTTTGAGGGCGCCGAGACCGCGCTGTTCGACGAGATTTCCTCCACGCTGCGCTATGCCGCCTTCCGCCTGCTGTGCGTGTGGGGCGCCACGAGCGTTGAGCGTTCGCGCGAGGCTTGGCCCATCCTGGACGAGGCCATTCAGTGCTACCACGGCGACCTTGAGTATCGCGACATGCTCGGTTGCCTGTACGAGTTTGGCCAGGGCGAGATCGACGCCGAGGTCGCAGAGAAGCTTGCGCTGCGTCTTAAGTTCGATGCCGAGAACGGCAAGGGCAGCTATCTCAAGGCTCGCTCGAGCGAGATTTGCGAAATGCTTGTTAAACGTTTTGGCCTGGATCTCTCCAAAAAGAAGAAGCGTGCTAGCGTTAAAAAATCTGACGACGCCGAAGACGAGGAGTAACAGATTATGGCGCACGATGTAGTCCTGATTCCCGGTGACGGTATCGGTCCCGAGATTACGCAGGCCATGCGCCGCGTGGTCGAGGCCACCGGTGTCCAGATCAACTGGAACGTCCAGGAGGCCGGCGCCGGCGTCATGGACGAGTTTGGCACGCCGCTGCCCCAGCACGTGCTCGATGCGGTTGCCGAGACTAAGGTTGCCATCAAGGGCCCCATCACCACACCGGTCGGTACGGGCTTCCGCAGCGTCAACGTGGCCCTGCGCAAGCACTTCGACCTGTACGCTTGCGTGCGCCCTTGCCTGTCGCAGCCGGGCGACGGCTCGCGCTTCCGTGACGTCGATCTGGTCATCGTGCGCGAGAACACCGAGGACCTCTACGCCGGTATCGAGTTCGATGAGGGCGCTGCCGAGGTCGAGGAACTCTCGCAGCTCGTCGAGCGCTCGGGCCAAAAGACCTTCGCCGCTGATTCCGCCATCTCGATCAAGCCCATCTCCATCGCCAAGAGCCGCCGCATTGTGGAGTACGCCTTTGAGTACGCCCGCCGCTGCGGCCGCAAAAAGGTGACGGCTGTGCACAAGGCCAACATCATGAAGGCGACCGACGGCCTGTTCCTGCGCGTTGCGCGCGAGGTGGCCGCCAACTATCCCGATATCGAGTTCAACGACAAGATTGTCGACGCCACCTGCATGGGCCTGGTCCAGAACCCCAACGACTTCGATGTCCTGGTGCTACCCAACCTGTACGGCGACATCGTGAGCGACCTGTGCGCCGGCCTGGTGGGCGGCTTAGGGATGGCCCCCGGCTCCAACATCGGTGCCGACTGCGCCATCTTCGAGGCGACGCACGGCTCCGCGCCCGATATCGCTGGCCAGGATATCGCTAACCCCACGGCCGAGATTCTGTCTGCGGCTATGATGCTCGATCACCTGGGCGAGAACGACGCGGCCAATCGTATTCGCGCCGCCGTTTCTGCCACGCTCGACGAGGGTGAGCAGGTCACCGGCGACGTTCGTCGTGCCCAGACCGGCTCCGTTGAGGGCGCTGTGGGCACGCAGGCCTTTGCCGATGCCGTTATCGCGCACCTGGCCTAAGGCATGCAGACTGCAAACGCCTAAATAGTACTTAAGTGTTTGCGTATAACCTGAGAATCAATACGCCCGGCGCTCTGTCGGGCGTATTCTATTGCGGACTATGTTTCCTAACAAGGAGTAACTGATATGGGTCTGATTCAAAAGAAGGACGAGAAGGACGAGATCGACGGCATCCAGATCATCGAGCGCGGCGAAGGCCCCGACGGTGATGAGGACGAGAAGATCGACCTGGTCGCCGGCACGTCTGCCGAGCACATTGCTGCCGGCACGACCGCCGAGGAGGAGGACGCTCGCCTGGAGGCAAAGATCGCCGTGGACGCCGCCGACGAGAACCTCATGCCCGAGGAGCAAGACGAGGACGACTCCGACGCGGACGACCACGCTTGCAAGCACAAGAAGACGATGATTGCCGCCTTTGTGGTCGCCGTCGTGATCGCTGCCGTGGTCGGCTTCTTTATCGGCAACGGTGGTTTTGGCGGCAAGGGCGTCGGCTCGGCGACCCTGACCGAGGACCAGCTCGATTCGACCGTGGCAAGCTATAGCTACAACGGCAAGAAGAGCGACATCACCGCGCGTGAGGCCATCGAGAGCCAGTACAGCCTCGATACCGTCAAGGATAGCGATGGCAACTACACCGCTCCTTCTGCCGACGTCATCCTGTCCTATGTGCGCAACAAGATCCTGCTCGACGCTGCCGAGGACGAGGGCATTACCGTCTCTTCTAAGGAGATGAAGAAGTACGCCGAGGATTCCATCGGCACTTCGGACTACAAGACCATGGCCACGCAGTACGGCGTGTCCAAGGACCAGGCCAAGCAGATCGTCCGTCAGTCCGCGACGCTGCAAAAGCTCTACAAGAAGAAGGTGGGCGATAGCTCTGCAAGCATGCCGACCGCCCCGACCGAGCCTGCTGACGGCAACGAGGAGACCGCGAGCAAGGACTACGCCGACTACATCATCAAACTTGCCGGCGACGAGTGGGATAGCTCGAAGGGCACCTGGAAGGACGCCGACAGCACCTATGCTAAGGCCTTCGCCGACGATGCCTTTACCGCCGATAGCGCCACCTATAAGCAGGCCATGACTGCCTATTACACTGCTTACCAGCAGTATTCTTCGCAGGCTTCGAGCGCCAGCTCCAAGTGGACCGAGTATGCCAACGGCCTGTACGCCAAGGCCAACATCAGCATCTACGGCCTGTTTGCGTAAGATTTGCCCGAGCTACCGAGCGCGAAGCTGATATATCTGATTAAGCCCGCTAGAACGGATGTCGTTCTAGCGGGCTTATTGCGTTTAGGCGCTGGTGGCTAAATTATGTCTATTAATCTTTAAGTCCAAAGAGGTTATCGGCTTCATCGTCAGGCATATATTCCAGTACATCGCCCGGTTGGCAGTCGAGTGCCCGGCATATCGCGTCAAGAGTTGAAAAGCGCACGGCAGAAACCTTGCCCGTCTTGATGCGCGACATATTGACCTGGGAGATACCCACGCGTTCCGCAAGCTCTTTGGATGAAATCTTGCGTTCGGCAAGCATGCGGTCGAGCCGCAGAATAATCATGGATTCCCCCTAGAGCAACTCGTCATCTTGTTTTTGCAGGATACACCCGTACTGGAAGATGCTGGCAATCAGGCTAATAATTAGGCCTGCAAAGAGCATAGAGAGGTCGAGATGCTGCCCGCCAAGCGCATCCGTAAAGCTACCGCCAAATCCTGAGAGTATCAGCCCTGTGACTATGGCACCAAAAAGTTTCACGGCAGCGCCGCCAATAAGGAACAAATGTCCTACTTGACGTAGTATGCGGATGCATTCGAGGTCAAAGGGCCTGCCCGCCTTTTCAATGGCGGAGAAAAACCTGTATGCGCTTAGCACGATGGCAAACGCAAGGCATGTCATCATGGCGCTCCCTATGGCAGTATGACCGTCGTGCGCGACAAGCATAAGAGGGGTGTGCTCATCGGCGCCGACGAGAGCGAGAATTGGCCCTTCGCCAGCCTCAAGCTCTACGGATTGGAGACAGAACCCTTGGGAGAGGCTAGGCAATATGAGTAGATCGTAGATTGCAATGACTGCGAGGAGTCCCAGAGCGAGCGCCACGGCGGTGCAGATTGTGGCCCATTTGCAGTAGCGAGTGAGCTTCCTCAGATTGGCTATTGCCTGTTCACGGTTGATGGCTTCATTCGATTTGGATACGTTCCAGCGGATCATAGCTCCTCCAACCAATGTCTTGGATGATACTTGTATCTTATATCATACTTAATGATAAACGATAAACAATTACAGATTAGAGTAAGTAATATATGAGAGACGAATTGCGAGAGCTTATGGCACATTCAGGGAGTGGGAGTTTGGCGCGCGGGGGATGGACGAGTATCGAAATATCCTGCAACCGCGCAAGTGCTTCATCGGGTCTCCCTAATTCATATGGGAAAACGGCTGCAAACGATTGCAAATAACCGGTGAACGGTCAAAAACTACCGTTCACCGATAATTTCTAAACTGGTTCTAACTGGTATTAAGTCAAAAAGACCAATTCACAAATCTTCACAATGACCTGCATTTTTTCTACACGCCATTTTTAGCCACCCTGCGTTGTTTAGACACAAAAAAAGTTCCGATCTTTCGTCAAATCATTTCGAAACGGTTTCAAAACCGCAGGTAGAAGTGTTAATGAGCGGTAAACGGTCGATTTTTCACCGTGAACGGTGCAAAAACGTTTTACTGTATGAATCAACGAAAGCAACCTCTTCTGTGGTGATATAGTGACAACAACACATCACGTGGTTACTACCAGTTAAGAAACCACTGGTCTTTAAAGAACGCTTTCCAAGAAGCTTTAAGGGCACTCGCCCGCTGGCTTCCGAACATCATCGGACTCAGATCGTACACACCTTCGGAAGGGAAATTTGAATGGTTGGCTTTATTCTTACCGGTCATGGACAGTTCGCACCCGGCCTTGCAAGCGCTATCGCTATGGTTGCCGGCGACCAGCCCGCTTTTACCGTCGTTCCTTTCGAGGGCGACCAGGCTGCTTCCTACGGTGAGGATCTCCGCGCCGCTATTACCGCCATGCGCGAGGAGTGCGATGGCGTGCTCGTCTTTACCGACCTGCTTGGCGGCACCCCGTTCAACCAGGCAATGATGATTGCCCAGGATGTCGACAACGTCGAGATTCTGACCGGCACTAACCTTCCCATGGTTATTGAGCTTCTGTTCCTCCGCGGCAATGCCACGCTCGCTGAGCTTGGCGAGCAGGCCGTGACCGTTGGCCAGACGGGCGTCACCGCCCAGACGGTGGCATCCGTTGCCGGCTCCGAGGATGAGGATATCTTCGGCGACGAGGACGGCATCTAATGGCCGATTTCGGAGCCAACGTCCTGAGCTCCTCGGTCGCCCTTTTAGGCTTGCTTGTCATCATGGGCTTGATTTACACCATCTGGTCGCAAATCAACATGAAGAAGAAGCAGAAGTACTTCAAGGAGCTGCACACCGAGCTCAAGCCGGGTCAGGAGGTTCTTTTCGCCGGCGGTATCTACGGAACCGTCAAAGGCATCGAAGGCGAAAAGGTCCAGATCAAAGTCCGATCCGGTGCCGTCGTAGATGTTTCGCGTTACGCGATTCAGGAGATCAAGTAACTGTCGTCAGCAAATAACGAAAGGAAGCTGATCAACATGGCAGAACCCAACATTCTTCTTACCCGCATCGATAACCGACTGGTTCATGGTCAGGTTGCCACCCAGTGGAACTCCACCCTGGGCTCCAACCTCATCCTCGTCGCCAACGACGACGTGTCGAACAACACCATGCGCCAGAACCTCATGAAGATGGCCGCTCCCACCGGCGTCGCTACGCGTTTCTTCTCCCTGCAGAAGACCATCGACGTCATTGGTAAGGCGAGCCCGCGCCAGAAGATCTTCATCGTGGCCGAAACACCGGAAGACGTGCTTACGCTCGTCAAGGGCGGTGTGCCTATAAAGAAGGTAAACATCGGCAACATGCACATGTCGGAAGGAAAGCGCCAAGTCGCCACCTCCGTCGCAGTTAACGACGAGGATGTCGCTGCGTTTAAAGAGCTGCAGGAATTGGGGGTGGAGTTGGAGATCAGGCGCGTTCCGAGCACGCCTGTTGAGGACACGAGCAAGCTCTTCTCGTAATCCTCATGATCCACGTTGTCAGGAATGAAACCCTGACATTCTGTACGTGAAATCCAAAGTGCGTACATACATTTTGAAAGGAGGAGCAAGATGGAATACTCGATCATCCAGGTCGCTCTGGTCTTCATCGTCACGTTCGTCGCGGCAATCGACCAGTTCAACTTCCTCGAGTCTCTCTATCAGCCCATCGTCACCGGCGCCGTCATCGGTCTTATCCTTGGCGACCTCAACACCGGTCTTCTCGTGGGTGGTACTTATCAGCTCATGACGATCGGCAACATGCCGATCGGAGGCGCTCAGCCGCCTAACGCCGTCATCGGCGGCATCATGGCAGCCATTCTCGCTATTGCTACGGGCCTCGAGCCCAACGCGGCAGTCGGCCTTGCCATTCCGTTCGCTCTGCTTGGTCAGCTCGGCGTTACCCTGGTCTTCACGCTTATGTCGCCGCTCATGTCCTCTGCGGACAACATGGCTCACAACGCTGACACCAAGGGTATCGAGCGTCTGAACTACTTCGCCATGGCTCTGCTCGGCCTGATCTTCGCTGTCGTCGTCACCCTGTTCTTCATCGCTGGCGCCACCATCGGTCAGACCATCGCTTCCGCCATCCCGACTTGGCTGCAGACCGGTCTCTCCGCTGCAGGCGGCATGATGCGCTTCGTCGGCTTCGCCGTCCTGCTCAAGGTTATGATGAACCGCGATATGTGGGGCTTCTTCCTCATGGGCTTTGGCCTCGCGCTCATCACCGTTGCCAACGAATCTCTGGCAACCCCTGCTCTGCTCATCCTCGCTCTCATCGGTTTCGGCATCGCTTTCTGGGACTTCCAGCAGCAGACCGAGCTGAAGGGTGCAGCTGTTTCTGACGGAGGTGACTTCGAAGATGGCATCTAATGAGTATGTGATCCCGGAGCACTACGAGGATCTCACTCCTGCTCCGCAGCTCGACCAGAAGACCCTCAACAAGATGGCTTGGCGCTCCTGCTTCCTGCAGGCATCGTTCAACTACGAGCGTATGCAGGCCGCTGGCTGGCTCTACTCCATCATCCCTGGTCTGGAGAAGATCCACACCAACAAGAACGACCTCGCGGCTTCCATGAGCCACAACCTGGAGTTCTTCAACACTCACCCGTTCCTCGTCACCTTTGTTATGGGTATCGTGCTTTCGCTCGAGCAGAACAAGGTTGACATCCCCACGATCCGCGCCGTCCGCGTTGCCGCAATGGGCCCGCTCGGTGGTATCGGCGACGCCCTGTTCTGGCTGACGCTCGTGCCTATCACGGCCGGCATCACCTCCAACATGGCTATCAACGGTAACGCCGCTGCACCGCTGATCTTCCTGGTGATCTTCAACGCCGTCCAGTTCGCTCTGCGTTTCTGGCTCATGAACTGGTCCTACAAGCTTGGCACCAGCGCTATTGACGCTCTGACCGCCAACATGCAGGCCTTCACGCGTGCCGCTTCCATCATGGGCGTCTTCGTCGTTGGTTGCCTGGTCGTCACCATGGGTGGCACCCAGATCAACCTCCAGATCCCCAACGGCACCACCCGCGGCATTGCTGCCCACACGGTCGTCGTCTCCGAGGAGGAGGCCGAGAACTTCACCGGCCTCGAGGGTATTGATACCGAGACCGCTGAGGCTGGCACCATGGCCATGACCGACGCCGACGGTAACGCTCTTACCGCTTCTGATGCCGACGGCAACGCTGTCGAGTGCGGCGTCACCGATCTGGGCAACGGCATGGCGTCCGTTACCTACGGTACCGTCACCGAGGATCCGGTCAACTTCTCCGTTGCCGACACCCTCAACACCATCGTCCCGAAGCTCGTCCCGCTTATGCTTACGCTGCTGCTTTACTACATGTTCGCTAAGCACAGCTGGACCCCGACCAAGGGCATTCTCCTGCTCTTCGTCCTTGGCATCCTGGGCGCTGGCCCGCTTGGTCTCTGGCCGAGCATCTGGTAAGGCTCTAGCTTGAGGGGTGTGTCCCTACGCGGCTCACACCCTGACCCCTTAAGCCATGTGTATGTTAAAAGCCGCGTGCTCGAAAGAGCGCGCGGCTTTTGTTTTCTTAATGATTCGGGTGTTGCAGACCGATAATGCTTAACACCCTAGGTAGTTAGCCGAATTCGAGCAAAAGGGAGGATAGGATGGCGATCGGAGCGCGTAAGCAACCGCTGTACGATCAGCTGGTCGATATTCTGACCGAAAAGATTGACCATGAATATCGCGCCGGTGACATGATTCCTTCCGAGCGCGAACTTTCGGAGCGCTATGGCCTCTCGCGCACTACGGTACGCCTGGCTCTGCAGGAACTGGAGCGTTTAGGACTGGTGGTTCGGCAGCACGGTCGCGGTACCTTTGTGACCGACCGTTCGGCAAAGGCAACCAATCTTATGCAGTCCTACAGCTTTACCGAGCAGATGCGGGCGATGGGTCGCGACCCCGAGACCACGATTCTCGAGTTTTGCGAGATGGAGGCCGATAAGAATCTGGCCGAGCATATGGGATTGCGTATCGGTGATCGCATTTTTAAGCTCAAGCGCCTTCGTTCTGCTGACAACATGCCCATGATGGTCGAACGCAGCTATCTACCGGTTCGTCAATTTCTGTCCCTAAAGCGACCGCTGCTGGAGCGTAAGCCGCTTTACGATGTGATTGAGCAAGACTTTCAGCAAAAGATACGCGTGGCCGAAGAGGAGTTCTATGCGAGCATAGCCCGTCCCACCGATGCCCACCTTTTGGGAATTGTCGAGGGCTCGCCTGTGCTCGATTTGGTCAGGACTACGTATAACGAGTCAAACGAGGTTGTGGAGTATACGCTCTCGGTTGCTCGTGCCGATCAGTTTAAATACAAGGTTTACCACCAGCGTAGCGACTAGTGTTCACATTGTTTCCATATGATGATTCTTTGCATTTAACTGGTTACTACCAGATAACCAACCGAAGTGTATAATTGCACGTCAGAGGATTACTTCTAGAGAGAGGTATTAGAAATGTTCGAGAAGAGTGTCGAGGAGCTCACCGAGCTCGGCGCCCAGATCACCACGGCCGAGATTGCTCAGCAGCCCGAGCTTTGGCGTGATACGCTCAACATCTATCGCGAGAACAAGGAGGCCATCGAGGCCTTCCTGGCCGAGGCTCGCGCTATGGGCGAGGGTCGTCTGTCCGTTGTCTTCACCGGTGCCGGTACGTCCGACTATGTTGGCGATACCTGCGCCCCGTACCTGCGTCACGCTGGCAACACTGATCTCTACGACTTTAAGCCCATCGCCACGACCGACATCGTGAGCGCCCCGCGCGACTTCCTGCGCGCCGAGGATCCCACACTCGTGGTTTCCTTTGCCCGCTCTGGCAACAGCCCCGAGAGCCTTGCCGCCGTTGCCGTTGCCAAGGAGCTCGTCCACAACGTCAAGTTCCTCAACATCACCTGCGCTCCCGAGGGCAAGCTCGCCGTCGAGTCCGCTGATGACCCCAATGCGCTGACGCTGCTCATCCCGCGCGCCAACGACAAGGGCTTTGCCATGACCGGCTCTTATTCTTGCATGACCCTGCTCTCCACCCTTATTTTCGACACTGCCTCTGACGAGCAGAAGGCCGAGTGGGTCGAGACCATCGCCAAGATGGGCGAGGAGGTCATCGCTCGCGAGTCCGAGGTTGCCGACTACCTCGCTGGCGACTTCAACCGCGTGACCTACTTGGGCTCCGGCTCCTTTGGCGGCCTTGCTCAGGAGAGCCAGCTCAAGATCCTCGAGCTCGCTCACGGTCTGGTTGCTACTTCCTACGACACCTCCATGGGCTATCGTCACGGACCTAAGTCTTTCGTCGACGATAAGACGCTCGTCTTCGTATTCGTCAACAACGACGCCTACACCCGTCAGTACGACATCGACATCCTCAACGAGATCGGTGGCGACGATATTGCTCAGCACACCGTTGCCGTTCAGCAGGATGGCGCTACTGTCTACGAGGGTGAGTCCTTCACCTTTAAGGGCTATGAGGCACTCCCCGAGGGTTACCTTGCTCTGCCGTTCGTGATGTTTGCCCAGGCAATCAGCCTGCTCAACTCCGTGCGCGTGGGCAACACGCCCGATACGCCGAGCCCCACCGGCACGGTCAACCGCGTGGTCAAGGGCGTGACGATTCACCCCTTCACCGCTTAATCGCGTCCCCCTGTAAGGGCGCCCGTCCGCTCATAACGGCGGGCGGGCGCTTTTTGTTTTTACGTGGGCTGGGTATAAGCATCACCACAGTCAACTGCTTTAGAAGCAAGGAGTGCATATGAGCACGTACGCAATTAAGGCTGACAAGTTCTTCTTGCCGGCAGGCCCGCAACTGGGCGGCTATCTTATGGTCGAGGATGGCGTCTTTGGCGCCTGGCAGGCCGACGAGCCCTCTTGCGAGATTAAGGATTACACGGGATCGTGGATCGCACCGGGTATGGTCGACACCCACATCCATGGCTTCTATAACCACTCGACTACCGATAACGATCCCGAGGGCATCGATATCAGCTCGACCGAGCTCGCCCGTCGCGGCACCACCAGCTGGCTGCCCACGACGTTCACCGATGGCGTCGAGCAGATTAAGGACGCCTGCGCCGCCATCGCCCAGGCGGACGAGGGTCGCGGCCCCGACTTCTGCGGTGCTCGCATTCAGGGCATCTACCTGGAGGGCCCTTTCTTTACCATGAAGCACGTGGGCGCGCAGAACCCCGCTTATCTGATCGATCCCTCCGAGGAGGTCTTCGACCAGTGGCAGGAGGCTGCGGGTGGTCGCATCGTTAAGAGCGCCATGGCGGCCGAGCGCGACGGTGCCGCTGCTTATGCAGCTGCTCTGAACGCCAAGGGTGTGGTGACCAGCATCGGTCACTCCGACGCCACCTACGATGAGTGCATCGCCGCCATCAACGCCGGTGCCAGCTGCTTTACGCATACCTATAACGGACAGCGCGGGCTGCATCACCGTGAGCCTGGTGTCGTGGGTGCCGCCATGTCCACGCCCGAGACCTACGCCGAGATCATCTGTGACGGCAAGCACGTGAACCCTGCCGCCATCAAGGCGCTGCTGCAGGCAAAGGGCTGGCAGCACACTGTGCTCATCACCGACTGCCTTGGCTGCGGCGGCATGCCCGAGGGCAGCTACACCAGCGGCGGCATGGACGTCATCATGAAGGACAACCTGTGCTGGCTCGCCGACGGCAAGAGCATTGCCGGCTCGGTGCTCACGCTTGCCCAGGGCGTCAAGAACATTGTCGATTGGGGCATCGCCAGCGCCGATATCGCCACTCGCATGGCAACCGAGGTGCCGGCTCGCTCTGCACACATCGAGGATAAGTGCGGCAGCATCATGCCGGGTCGCGACGCCGACTTTGTCGTGTTCGACCATGAGCTCACCCTCGTCGAGACGTATGTTGGCGGTCAGAGCGTCGGCAACGCCTTTACCGAGTAACGATAGAAAAAGACGGCGGGCCCGAATCTGCTCGGACCCGCCGTATGGGTTAAACGCTCAATAGCACCTTCACAGTTACAGCTTGTTAGCAATCTTCTTTGCCGTGCGCTTAACGCCGGCCACAAGACCTCCCGCAGGATGCTCCTTCTCGTATGCTAGGCGCTTCTCACGCTTGGCGTACTCTTCGACGATGATGTCGCCATATTCGTCTTCGATCTTGTCGAAGAAGTCGACGGCGCCCTTAATTTCCTCCGCGGTCGGGTGTCCCTTTTGGACACCGCCGGCGAGCTTGAACGGCCCCCACGTATCAAAGCCGGGGCAGCCGTAGACACCCATAAAGATGGCCTGCCTCATGCGGCAGATGCCATCGATATCCTTGCCGTACCACTTGTTTTTGCCTCCGTAGGTCATAAGGCCAAACACCTTGTCCTGCGGCTGCAGCACGTTCGTGAGCACGCGTGCCATGTCCTTGTCGATCTCGGAGTAATAGATGCCCGTGGCGACACCGATTAAATGATATTCGTGCAGGTCGGGGTACTCGTTTTTGCCGAGTGACTTCACGTCGAGGGTATCGATCTCGGGGTGTGCCTCGACGATGGCGTCCACGAGCTTTTTCGTATTGCCGTGGTGGCGCGAGGCGTAGAGGATGATGGTTCGCATAAGAAGGCCTTTCAGCTGTAATTGCATCAATGTCTGTATGGTACCCCGTTGCATGGCTGGAAAACCGGACGCATCGATGAACGTGCGGGTTTGTCCTTTGGTCAGGGCCGAGACGGGTTCTTGCGAGCAAAAAAGCAGTTGTTCGAAAGGATGGATAATGGAATACGCTCTTTCCAACGATTCGATTTCTATCAAGGTTTCCACGGCCGGCGGCTCGTTTACCTCGATTGAGGCTGACGGACGCGAGTACTTGTGGCAGGGCGATCCCGCCGTGTGGTCTGGCCAGGCACCGATTTGCTTCCCGATTTGCGGAGGCTTGCGCGACAACAGCGCCATGACATTTGCCGGGCATCATGTAAAGCTCGCTCGCCACGGGTTTGCGCGCAAACAGGAGTGGAAGCTGTTGAGCCAAGGCGAGAACGAGCTGGCGATGTGCCTGGCTTCGGAGGATAACGCCGCATTGCTGAGTGATTATCCGTATCCGTTTAAGCTTGTCGCCCGCTATGCGCTCGAGGACGCCGCCGTGCGCGTCGCCTACGAGGTGACCAACGAAGGCACCGAGGACATGCCGTTCTTTATTGGCGGTCATCCCGGCTTTAGGTGCCCACTCGATGAGGGCGAGGCCTATACGGACTACGAGTTGCGCTTCGAGAGAGACGAGGCTGCGGAGCTTTGCACCGCTGTCCCTTCGACTGGCTTGATTGATGTGGCTAACCGTTCAAAGAACCCCATGGTGGGAAAGACGCTGCCCCTGTCGCATGGGCTCTTCGATTTTGCGGAGACCATCTTTGACGTGCTCGAGAGCCGTCAGGTCACGCTTTCAAAAAAGGGCGAGGACAAAGGCGTTCGTCTGAGCTTTGAGGGTTTCCCGTATCTCATTGTGTGGAGTAAGCCCGAGGGCGATTTTGTGGCAGTTGAGCCATGGGGTGGCCTTTCGACCTGCTCCGATGAGGACGACGTGCTTGAGCACAAGCGCGGCTGCCTTGTCGCCAAGCCCAAGGAGACCGTCGTTCGCTCGTTCACGATTGAGATTCTGTAATTCCGTTTTGTCGACTCGTATCGCGAGGCATAAGGAGCCTGCGAGATAAGGAGCTAAAAATGATCCTCACCGTTACGATGAACCCGTCCGTCGATACGCGCTATCAGCTCGATGAGCTCGTCATCGACGACGTCAACCGCGTGACGCCCGAAAAGACCGCCGGCGGCAAGGGCCTTAACGTAGCCCGCGTTCTGGGTCAGTTGGGCGACGACGTTGTGGCAACCGGCCTGCTCGGCGGCCACATGGGCGCCTATATGGCCGAGCTCATGGACGCCAATGGCATTAAGAATGATTTTATGCCCATCAAGGGCGAGACTCGCATTTGTCTCAACATCCTCCACGCCGGCAACCAGACCGAGCTGCTCGAGAGCGGTCCGACAATTGCCCCCGAGGAGCTCGATGCCTTTACCGCCAAGTTTACCGAGCTTGCAGGTAAGGCCGACGTCGTCACCATTTCGGGTTCGCTGCCCCGCGGTGTCGAGGCAGACTACTATGCCAAGATCACGGGCATTGCCGAGAACGCCGGCGCCAAGGTGCTGCTTGATACCTCGGGTGCTTCGCTCGAGGCCGCCCTTAAGTCCGAAATTAAGCCCGAGCTGGTCAAGCCTAACCTGACCGAGATTAACGGCCTTCTGGGCACGAGCTTTACCACCGACGATGTGGACGAGCTCCGCGCCGCGCTCGCCTCTGATGCCCGCTTCTCCGATATCCCCTGGGTCGTCGTGTCCATGGGCGCTGCCGGCTCCGTGGGCTTCCATAATGGCCGTGCATTCCGCGCCAAGACCCCCGATATCCCCGCCGTTAACGCTACGGGCTCTGGCGATTCGACCATTGCCGGCTTCGCGCATGCGATTGCTGCTGGCGCGGATGACGAGACGGTGCTGCGTACCGCCAACACCTGCGGCAAGCTCAATGCCATGGATCCCATGACCGGCCATCTGGTCATGGACCGTTGGGACGAGGTCTACAACGGCGTTGTCGTGACCGAGCTGTAGGAGCTTGTGCGCCGCCCCCGGCATCGGTTGCTTGCTTGTGGTTAGAGTTGACGGCAAGTGCGGTAGCATTATGCCGGGGCGCGACGCCGATGCTGTCGTGTTCAATCCCGACCTTACCCTGGTCGAGACGTATGTGGGTGGCAACAGCGTCGGTAATGCATTTACCGAGTAGCTGCCAAATAAACGATCCGAGAGGGGATTTAGATGATTTACGGTGCATTGGGCGATATCGAGGAATACCGCGGAATGCTCAAGGGCCTCGACGTGCTGATCGACTGGCTCGAGGAGAACGACCCGGCACAGCTCGAGGTCGGCAGCCATCCGATTTTGGGTGAGAAGGTCTTTGCGAACGTCATGTCTCCCACGACGCGTCCCGAGGCTGAGGCTCACTATGAGACGCATCAGCGCTATCACGACCTGCAGATCGACGTCGAGGGTCGCGAGGCCTTCAAGGTCGCTACGGGCAGCCTGACGCTGGTCCAGGAGTTTGACGAGAAGGACGACTATGATCTGGTCGATTCCGACGCCTCGATCGCCGGCGATCTTGCCGACGACAAATTCGCGCTGTTCGTTGCCGGCGAGCCCCACATGCCCACGCTCGAGTTCCCGGGCGATGGCGCACAGCCGGTCAAGAAGATCTGCTTTAAGTTGCTTGCCGACGCCTACTGGGAGGAGTAGCGAGCTGCTCGGCTGAGCTGTTCGTCTGATGGCGTGATTCCCCTAGGGAAATCACGCTAGGACCCCGCCAAACGGGTTTTCCCTAGGGAAATCACGTTTGGCGGGGTTTTCTGTTTTGAATAGGGAAGCCTCATTTATTTGCGAAGAACATCGGCTAGCCGCAGGATTGAAATCATCGACCGATAAGTGAGTTCCACTTTTTCGCCCGCAAGCAGTCGTTTCGAGCCAATCTCATCTAGCCCCACAAGCCGAGAAAACAGCGGGCCGCTCATCGTGCCCTCGTCAATTGATTCCCTTATGGTCTTCAAAACGTCCGTATCATGAAGCGATGCCGAGCTGTAGGGGGCAACACGAGCGGAACTCTCAATTAACGACGAGACAAAAGGATGGAGATGCTTTGGACATAGTCCATCAAACACCACATCCCCATTGTCGTTCGAGCCGACCAGGCGCCAAGTATAGTGATCGACCCAGTCATCTCCGTCATATATGGCGTCCATGAGCAACTTCCCGTCTAGAGAGAGAAACCTATTTGGACATCGGGGCGCAAGACCGCAATCCATATCGGGCCTGCAGCAGCTCCAACCCAACGCACCACATAGGTTCCCTTTCGTACATGTGTATCAATCTGCCCCGAAATGCCGGTGAATGCAATTCCAGACCCGTTTGTCGGATAGCAATCGACGTATTTTTGTTTTCCGCTCACAACCTTGTATAGATATATCGTTCCAGCAAAAGAGAAGGGATCGTTCGCAATTTTGTCCGGAAGAACTTGCCACCTCAAAATCCCGCTACCAATATGGTCAAGCTTGACCGTTCCGCCGTCCCCCTCAAAAGTGGCAAGGGGATTTACCCCAGACTGAGAGTCGGCATCGCCCTCCTTAGCAGTTATCAGCAGGCTGCCCGTATAAGACTGCTGAGGCTCACCTTCAGGACGGGCAGCCTCGGCCCAAGAAGGGCCACTCAGGCAGAACAGTCCGAGCAGCATCATTACCAACAAAAGAAAACCCTTAGTTCTTTTCATCTCTATCCCCAACGTCTCTCGACATTTGTATATTGTGACTATTTTAGATCTATATGGCCAATTCGAGCCCTCACCATGGCAATTGTTGCAGCTGGGTTTCTTTTCATTAAGATTTCACTTTGGTAAATCCCCGCCCCTAAGCATTAAACCCGAAGTCCACCGAGTGGGCCGCTGTTGACGTGGCGATGCTTGGATTGGCACACGCGCACTCAAAATCGGCAACAAAAAAGCCGCCCGAAGGCGGCTATCTTGTGCAATGGAGCCAGCGACCGGGCTCGAACCGGTGACCCCCGCTTTACGAGAGCGGTGCTCTACCAACTGAGCTACGCTGGCGGCCATGTGGTGACGCAACTGAGGCGTCAACGGCTGTCTATGATACGGGACATCGCAAATCCGCGCAAGGGTTCTGGCAGCTTTTCTCACTTTTCATGCACTAATATTGAAGGCGTGATGTCTGCGACGCCTCTTTGGTGCTTGACCTGCTGTCGAGTCAGCTGCCGGCATCCTGTTCGTATGGATGCCGAACGAAACGAGGCGGCGATGGCCCAGCCCAAGATTCTCCTTACGCGTATCGATGATCGCTTTATCTATGGGCAAGATGTTGAGCTGTGGAACGAAGTTGCAGGCGCTAACCTTGTCCTGGTCGTCAACGACGAGATTGCGGCTGATTCGCGCAAGTGGGCGCCTATGAGGGTCGCGGCGCCCGAGGGCGTGTGGACGCGGTTTTTCTCGGTGCAAAGGACCATCGACATCATTCATACCGCAACGCCGCGCCAATTGATCTTGATTATGGTTGCCTCGCCTGTCGACGCGCTGGCTCTGGTTAAGGGCGGGGTGCCCATCACCAAGATCAGCGTCGGCCATATGCGTGCGGGGGAGGGCAAGCGTTCCGTGACGCCTGCAGTCGCCATAGACGATGCGGACGTTGCCGCCTTCAAAGAGCTGCAAGAGCTCGGCATAGAGCTGGAAATCCGCTATCTCCCCAGCTCCGACCCCGATCCCATCGAGAACCTGCTCGCGTGATTACCTGGGGGCGGAGGAAAACGGATCGTATTTTCCCGTGGAGGAGCGGCGAGATACCCTCGGCCAGGAATTGGGGCCATCTACTACTTTTGGTCGCTTACCTCGAAGCACGATGAAAATCGCAATATTAAAACTGCAGGTAGCGAACGTGCAATTTTTGAAAATAGGGGCGTATGGTCAGGGGTGCGGGAGTAAAAGTAGTAGATGGGCGCAATCTGTAGCGCGCCGATTTCAGGCATGTTGGCGCATGTGTCGGAGCTATGAAAAGAGTGTCCCTTTCGACTAGTCTTTTAGAACGTCAATGACTGCACCACAGCTTAAGCCGTTCGCAAAAATGGCTCCTAAATCTGTTTCGTTAATTGAATTGCGTAAATATGGTTAATCACAGAACCGAAATTTGGTTAAATGTAAACTGTAAATTAAGTTAAACGCGCTGGTAGCAATGGTGATAAATATGCCAAAAAAGTACTACACTAGAATTGTCGAAAATGAGCTCGACCAGCTGCTGGGTATATTCGGTGCCGTTCTCATCGAAGGACCGAAATGGTGTGGAAAGACGACCACGGCCGAGACCCGTGCGGCGTCCAGGCTCCTTCTCATGGACCCGTCCCGCAACTTCGAGAATCGCTTACGCGCCGAGACGGATCCGGCTCTTGCCGTTTCCGGCGAGGTGCCGCGGCTGATTGACGAGTGGCAGGAGGTTCCGAAACTCTGGGACGCGGCACGGTTTGAGTGCGACAACCGCGGCGGTGAGCCTGGCCAATTCATATTTACGGGATCGGCAACACCGCGAGACGACGAACGCCCGATGCACAGCGGCGCTGGAAGATTCGCCAAACTGCGCATGGACACCATGACGCTTTTCGAACTCGGGAAATCCAGCGGTGCGGTTAAGCTATCGGGCATTATTTCTGGCGAAAAGTTCAATGGAGCTTTCGGGTCGCTGGATTCTGCCTCGATTGCCGAGTGCGTTGTTCGCGGTGGATGGCCCGCCGCGGTCGGACACGATGCGCGGGCGGCGTCCGCGATGGCCAAACGCTATATCGGCATAGTCGCCGAAGAAGATTTATCTCGTGTTGATGGCTCTCGCCGCGACCCTGAGAAGGTCAAAGCCGTCATCGAATCGCTTGCGCGCAATGAATCCACTTTGGCGACACTCAAGACGCTCGTAGCCGATCTTGGCGGAGAGGTGTCGAGACAGACGGCGGCATCATATATATCTCTTCTTGCTCGGGTTAGTTTCGTTCGCGATATTCCCGCATGGAACCCTGCAATGAGATCTCCGGTGCATTTAAGAGACTCAAAGAAGCATCACCTCGCCGACCCGTCGCTGGCGGCCGCCGCACTCGGGGCGACCCCGGAGACACTACTGCTAGATTTCAAGACGCTCGGACTGCTTTTTGAATCGCTGGTGCTTCATGATTTGTGGGTTTATGCGCGAGCAAACGGAATGGGCCTCTATCACTATCATGATTCTCGCGATCTAGAAGTCGATGCGGTCATTGCGGCTCCCGGCGGAACGTGGATTCCGGTCGAAGTTAAACTCAGCTCTGCTCAAATCGAAGAGGCGTCTGACAGCCTTGTTGCTGTCGAGAAACGCATGGTTGCCGCCGGAAACAACCCGCCGGTTTCGAAAGTCGTGATCATCGGGTTTGGTTCGCAAGCCTATGTTACCGAGCGTGGCGTCCAAGTTGTTCCGCTGGATGTTCTCGCGCCGTAACGCGACGGTCGAAGCGGGACGGACGCCACCATTGCGCGCGAGGACACGGCATCATCGATGATGCGGCGGCCACATTCGACAAAGAGTGCCCACAACGACTAGTCGTTTAAGAACGTCGCAGGCGACTAGGTAGTAAAGCGCCCGCTGGCGGTGGTGCCGGCGGGCGCTGCTGTGCGATATGTCGCGTTGCGGGCTTAGTGCCTCATAAAGTGGTATTCGATCACATTGCTGTAGGGATGGCCCGGGCCCACAATGCCCTGCGGGAACAGAGGCTGGTGCGGCGTGTCGGGGTACATCTCGGCCTCGAGGGCAAAGCCGGCGCCCCAGCCATAGTTGGCATCGTCCTTGGCGTGCTCGTCGCCCAGCCAGTTGCCGGTGTAGAGCTGCACGCCCGGGGCAGTGGTGTAGTAGTCCATCTCACGACCGGTCCACATCTCCTCGACGTGCATCGCGCGGCGCAGGTTGCGGCCGTACTGATAGCCATCGATGCACAGGCAGTGATCGTAGCCACGGGCCTGCTTGATCTGCGGGTCGTCGGCCTCCATGCCGGGTGCGACGGGGCGAAGCTCGCGAAAGTCAAACGGTGTTCCCTCGACCGGAGCAATCTCGCCGGTGGGGATGTTCTGCTCGTTAATGGGCAGGTAGTGGGCGGCGTTGGCGACAAAGAAATGTTCGCAGTCCATGTCGGCGTTATGGCCTGCAAGGTTAAAGTACGTGTGGTTGGTCATGGACACGTAGGTGGCGCGGTCGCTCTCGCAGCCATAATCGATGCGGAAGACGCCGGTGCGCGTAACGGTAAACACGGCCGTAAAGGTTCGGTTGCCGGGCAGGCCCAGCTCGCCATCCTTAAGCGAGGTGGTCATGCGCACGGCGTTATGGACCTCGTCGAGCTCAACATCCCACACACGTTTGTGCAGGCCGTGCTCAAGGTCGCTGTGCAGGTTGTTGGCGCCCTCGTTGGCGGGCATATGCCAGTCCGTGCCGTCGATGGCGATCGTGGCGCCAGCGGTGCGGTTTGCCACGGGGCCGATGGTCGCACCAAAGCAGGCGGGGTTGTCAAAGTAATCCTCGAGCTTATCAAAGCCCAGCACCACATCGCGTACGTTGCCGGGAATGTCGGGCACATCGATGCCCAACACGGTGGCGCCATAGTCCATAATGCGAACGCAGATCTCGGGCCCGTTGAGGGTGTAGCGATGAACGGGGGTACCGCACGGCGCGGTGCCGAAAAGCTCGGAAGTGATCATTTGGTTCCTAACATCGAGGTATTTCGGACAAACTGTAGCGCGAACAGGCGAGATTATCACTACACCCCACTAAAGCAGGGGGTATTTTTCTCAAAAAAGTGATGATTGGAGCTGTGTAGGCGTTCATTTTTGACGCGTACGAGTCTGATACAATTTGTTCGTTACTGTTTGAATGATATGCGCGCAAAGAACGGCGAGGATTCATCGTGATTAAGGCAGAGCGACAGGATAAGGTTCGTCAGCTGCTCGAAGAGCAGGGCACGGTCTCGGTTAAGGAGATTTCGGATGCGCTGGGCGTTTCGGACATGACGATTCGCCGCGACCTCGAAGAACTTGCGAGTCTGGGTGAGATCGAGCGCGTGCACGGCGGCGCCCGCAGTGCGCAGGGCCGTCCCCACGCTATGTTGCGCCATGAGTATTCGCACAGCGAAAAGCGCACCAAGCATGCCGAGGAAAAACTGCAGATCGCACGCCGTGCTGTGGAGCTTATCGAGGAGGGCTCTACTATCTTTTTGGGCACGGGTACCACGGTTGAGCAGATGGCCTCGTTGCTGCCGGCGTTTCGCCTGCGCATTGTGACTAATTCGCTTTCGGTGTTTAACCTGCTCGAGGCGCGCGAGGACTGCGACCTGTGCCTCGTGGGCGGCATGTACCGTCGCCGCACTGCCGCTTTTGTGGGGCCAACGGCCGAGGACACCCTGCGTGCGCTGGGCATCGATGCGGCGTTTATCGGCGCCAACGGTATCTTGGACGGTGACGTATCCACATCCAACATGGACGAGGGCCGTATCCAGCAGCTTGCCTTTAGCAAGGCGGACTCGCGCTATCTGATCGCCGACTCCAGCAAGATCGGCAAGCGCGACTTCTATACCTTCTGTCGCCTGGACAATTTGGACGCTGTGGTGTGCGAGCCGGATATTGCCGACGAGGACCGCGCCGCCATCGAGGAGCACACGCAGGTCATTTGCTAGCGAGTGCCGCGGGAGATATCTTAGACCAAGCGGGCGTAGTCCTGTGACTGGTGAAAGACGTGGGCGACATAGATCGTATCGCGCTCAAACTTGTAAAGACACACGTAGTTGTTGACGGGAAACGATCGGTAATTACGTGCCGCCAGCTCTTGCATGTGCGAGAGGGGACGTAAAAGCGGCTGCTCGCGAAGCAGGTCAAGCTGATATTCAAACTCAGCGACAAAATTGCCTGCTGCACGCGGATTCTTGAGGATTTGAGCAAGGTATCCGACAATACTCTCGTACTCATATCGCGCGCTTTTGAGGATTACGACGTTATAGGTCATATTTGTCTCGTATCGAAGCCGCGAAGAATTCGTAGTCGCTGTAGTCGCCTTGCGATATTTCGTCTTCTGCCAACATCATACGAGACAGCAGTTTTGCCTTGGCGATTTCTTCTTGCATGAGGCGATACTGGTCGCTGCTGATGCAGTGCATGGCCTCGTAGCCGTTCTTAGTTACGGTGACGTCGCGCTCAGACTCAACAAGCGTGGTGAATGCAGCAGTGTCCTTCATATCTCGGACGGGCACACAGATGGGCATAAGTATCTCCTTCGCATTGGGACATAATTGTACCACGCCGTATCGAATAGTCGGCATCGTTGAATTGTCTTGATCTGTAACAGATAGACGCCCAAAACCGGGTTTAGTGTTACAGATCGAGACGGCTCGGCATAGCATCCGTTATACATGAAGCTCGGTATTATTGTATGTTTAGACCAATGCAATGATCGGTATTTTTGTAGCTATAAGCTCATTTAAAGCTCGGTATTTTTGTATTATTAGATATATCTGAAGGTCGGTATTTTTGTAAACTAGCACGTAAATTATGCTGAGGTGAGCTTATGTTTAAACGGAAGGCATATGAGCGTCTGCAGGAGTGGAAAGAACGCTCGCAAGGGCGCACTGCGGTGCTTATTGAGGGTGCAAGACGCGTTGGCAAAACGACACTCGTAAAGTGCTTCGCGCAAAATGAATACAAGGACTACCTTTACATTGACTTTTCGGCTGCAAGCAAAGCCACGCTCGATATATTTCTGAACCATCGTGAAGATGTCGATCTTTTTTTACGCATGCTTCAGCTGCAGTATGGCAAGGCCCTCGTGCCGAGAGAATCACTGGTCATTTTTGATGAAGTGCAGCGGTTTCCCATCGCGCGCGAATACATAAAGCATCTTGTAGAAGACGGCAGATTTGATTACATCGAGACGGGCTCTCTCGTCTCCATCAAAAAGAATGTCGAAAGCATTGTTATTCCGTCAGAGGAAGAAAGAATCCCTCTCGAGCCCCTCGATTTTGAGGAGTATCTTTGGGCGACCGGAAAGGATCTTTACGCGGAAGAGATCCGTAAAGCGTGCGAATCTCGGACCGCGCTTCCGGACGGTGCTCATGCGACGTGCATGAGATTGTTTGATGAGTATATGCTTGTCGGCGGTATGCCTCAGTCGGTAGATTCCTTTGTGGCAGAGAATGATTTTAGAGGAAGCGACAGGGTTAAACGGCAGATTATCGCGCTGTACAGGGAGGACATTGCCAAGTTTGGAGGTTCGGACGCTAGACGTGCGCGGGCGGTTTATGACGACATTCCGGGTCAATTATCTGCGGCAAATAAACGGTTTAAATTTGACAGCTTGGAGAAAGGGTCCCGTTTTGAGACATATGAGTCGGCGTTAATTTGGCTTGAGGATGCGCGACTGATTAACCGTTGCTATTTATGCAGCGATCCGAGCGTGGGTTACCGCTTGCACGAGGACGCGTCTTCGCTTAAATGCTATATGGCGGACACGGGATTGCTCGTGAGCTTGGCGTTTGATGATGGTCCGGACCTTATGGATGTCCATAGAGATATTCAGTTTGGAAGAATTTCGATTAATAAAGGAATGTTGATCGAGAATATCGTGGCACAGCAGCTCAAGAGTCTGGGGCATTCGCTTTTTTATTACAGCTGGCAGGAGCCTTCCAAAACGGAGGGGAGTCGTCCCAGAACGCGTGAGATTGATTTTCTTGTTTCGCGCGGCTTTGAAGATGCGGCTAGAAAACCGCGGGTCACTCCTGTTGAAGTTAAATCTTCCAAATCGTATTCAACAATCTCACTTGACGATTTCGGCAGAAGATTTGAACGACGAGTCGGAGAGGAGATAGTTCTTCACCCAAAACAGCTCAGGGCTGAAGGGCATAGGATATATCTTCCTCTGTATATGACGATCTTTATCTGATCGATGGCATGCGGTCGCGCCGCCATCGAGGAACACACGCAGGTCATTTGCTAGCCGATGCCGCGGGGCTAGATCAGGCGGGCGTAGTCCTGTGACTGGTGAAAGACATGGGCGATATAGATCGTATCGTGCTCAAACTTGTAAAGACAGGTGTAGTTGTTGACGGGAAACGATCGGTAATTACGTGCCGCCAGCTCTCGTATGTGTGAGAGAGGTCGTAGGAGCGGCTGCTCGCGAAGCAAATCAAGCTGATATTCAAACTCAGCGACAAAATTGCCCGCTGCGCGCGGATTCTTGAGGATTTGGGCAAGGTATCCAACGATACTCTCGTACTCATATCGCGCGCTTTTGAGTATTGCGACGTTATAGGTCATATTTGTCTCGTATCGCGGACGCGAAGGAGTCGTAGTCGCTGTAGTCGCCTTGCGATATCTCGTCTTCTGCCAACATCATGCGAGACAGCAGTTTTGCCTTGGCGATCTCTTCTTGCATGAGGCGATACTGGTCGCTGCTGATGCAGTGCATGGCCTCGTAGCCGTTCTTGGTTACGGTGACGTCGCGCTCAGACTCAACAAGCGCGGTAAATGCAGCGGTGTCCTTCATGTCTCGGACGGGCACACAGGTGGGCATAGGTACCTCCTTTGCGTTGGGACATAATTGTACCACGGCGCATCAAAAAATCGGTACCGTTAAGTTGTCTCGATCTGTAACAGCTGGGATCAAAAATCTCGGCCAGATGTTACAGATTTAGATTGAGAGGATTGGCCGGTGAGTTTATCTAAATCTGTAACAACTGGACATCAAAAACCGGGTTTAGTGTTACAGATCGAGACAATCCGGCTCGGACTCCCCGGTTCATCTCGATCTGTAACAGGTAGGACCGAAAAACTCGGCTAGATGTTACAGATCGAGACAAACGGCCCTCGACGACCCGTCCAAAAACATAAAGACCGGGGGCGGCGCGCCGTGTGACGTGCCGCCCCCGGCTGAGAAATGGGGACAGGTTATGTGAGCGGGGCAATTCCGCCAGACGCTAACCGCAGGCCATTAGTCCAGACGACGAGTCTCCGCCACGTGCTTGTACCAGTAGGCGCTTGCCTTGGGCGTGCGCTTCTGGGTTTCAAAGTCTACGTAGAAGAAGCCATAGCGCTTGTTGTAGCCGTTGGTCCAGGAGAACTGATCCTGCAGGCTCCACAGGAAGTAGCCGCCCACGTTGACGCCCACCTCCATGGCCTTGAGCAGCCAGCGCAGGTGCTGCTCGATGTAGTCGATGCGCGGCTGGTCGTCCACAAAACCGTCCTTGTAGGGGTCCTTGTAGCCCATGCCGTTCTCGGTGATGAAGATCTGCTTGTAGTTGGGGTAGCGCTGCTTAATGTAGACGAGCAGATCGAACAGACCCTCGGGATAGATGATCCAGTCCCAGTCGGTGGTGGGGATGCCGGGCTTGTTCACATGCTCGCCAATGCCCTTGACGCGCCAGCGGCCGGTGCCCTTCTCGCCCGTACCGTTGTGGTGCAGGTCGTTCTCGCCATCGTAAGCCTTGAGGAAGCGGCACTGGTAGTTGTTAACGCCCAGGTAGTCGTTGTAGAGCGCTGCCTCGCGCATAATCTCGAGGTCCTCGTCCAGGATCTCGATGGTGCCGCCCGAGACGGCAGCCAGGCGGTTGGCGCACTCGAGGGTGTCGGGAGCATAGTCCCCGCGGAAGGTGGCGTCGAGCAAGAACTGGTTCTGCAGCACGTGCTCGTTATTGGCGGCCTTGATGTCGGCGGGGTCGTTCTCGTTGAGCGGATACTTAAACTCCAGCGATTGAATGACGCCGATCTTGCCCCTAAAACCGCCGTTGTGGAAGGCCAGCACGGCCTTGGCGTGGGCGAGCATCATGTTGTGCTCGCACTGGAAGGCCTCGGCCAGATGAGCTTTGACGCCGCCGGGGAAGGTGCCCTCGATGTAGGTGTTGGAGGCGTCGGCCCAGATCTCGTTAAAGGTGAACCAGTAGGTCACCTGGTCGGCGTACTCCTTAAAGCAGAAGGTGGCAAAGTCCACAAAGGCATCGATGGTCTCGCGGTTGAGGAAGTCGCCCTTCTCAAAGAGGGGAAGCGGCGTATCGAAGTGATGCAGCGTGACGAACGGCTCAACATGGTGCTTATGGCACTCGGCGAAGAGATCGTGGTAGAACTGGACGCCCTCGGGGTTGATTTCGCCGGTGCCGTTGGGGAAGATGCGGCTCCAGGCAATGGAGAGGCGAATGCCGTTGATACCGAACTCCTCGCACAGCTCCAAGTCGACAGGGTACTGGTTGTAGAAGTCCGAAGCGGGGTCGGGGGAGAAACGGCCTTGGGCTTCCAGAAAGTCGTCCCAGGCAACCTTGCCCTTACCGTGAGTGCGGGTCTCGCCCTCTACCTGGTAGGCAGCGGTGGCGCCGCCAAAGACAAAGCCCTCGGGAAACTGCGCGGGCGGGTTGGTGACGCTAGCAGGATTAACGGACATGATGAAATATCCAATCGTCTAAATCGAAGTGCCAGCCGGCTGTTGATGGTCGGCTGGCTCTGAGCGTTACTTACTTCGAGAGTTGCTCACTTACGAAGGCGAGAGACTTGTCGCCGTTCTGGGAGAGCTCGATGTACTGCTTACCGCGGCAGGCGACGCACTTGTTGCCCACGCGCTCGCAATCCTTCTGCAGGTCGCCCAGGTAGCTGGCTGCCTGCGGGGCCAGGACGACCAGGTCAAAGTCGGGGAGCATGTCGACGTGGTTGCCATAGGCCTCGGCAGCGGTCTCAAGATTGATGCCGCGCTCCTTGGCAGCCTTGGCCAGTGCGTTGGCGAGCAGGCCCGAGGTACCGCCGCCCTGGCAGAGCACGAGCACGCGCTTGCCGTTGAGGTCGCTGGCGGTCGTTGCCTCGGCAGCGGGTGCTGCAGAAGCGGCAGGGGAGTCGACCTTCACGGCCTCGGCAGCAGCGCCGGCGGCAACGCTCTTGGCGTCAGCCTTGCCCTGGAAGGCATCGTTGAGCTTGGCGGCCTTCTCGGCGTTCTTGGCGGCGAGCTCCTCCTGGGAGATCTCGGCCTCCTCGGCGCACTTCTGGGCGTCATAGGCACGGAAGAACGGGTAGTACAGGACAAAGTCGACGACCAGGATGAGGGCGAGCATCACAAAGGCGAGCGGCTGGAAGCCCAAGCCCATGATGGTGCCGATGGGGCCGGGGACGGTCCAGGGCAGGGTGTACATAAAGCCGTTCATGCCCAAGAAGTCGATAAAGATCTTGAGGATCCAGATGTTGGCGATCGGGGCAAAAACAAACGGGACAAAGAAGACGGGGTTGAGCACGATAGGCGCGGCGAACAGCAGCGGCTCGTTGACGGCAAAGCACACGGGGACGATGGCTGCCTTACCGACGGCGCGCATCTCCTGAGACTTGGCCAGGAAGCAGAACATAAAGACCAGGACGAGCGTGGCGCCGGTGCCGCCCATGCAGACGACGAAGTACTGGGCACCCTGGGTCAGGACAGCGGAAGCGTGCTGGCCAGCCTGGAACGCAGCCAGGTTGTCGGTCATGTTGGCAACGAGGGCGGCGGCGATGGCGGGCTCGACGATCGAGGGGCCGTGGACGCCGACGAACCAGAAGAGGCTCATGGCACCGTAGATCACAGCGAGGCCGATGTAGCCGTCGGCGGCGGTGAACAGGGGCTGGAACACCTGGATGACGCCCTGGGCAAAGCAGAAGCCAAAGGCAGCGCGGAAGACGATGTCAAAGACCCAAAAGACGGTGATGCAGACGGAGAAGGGGATGATGTCCTTAAAGGTCTGCGAAATGTTGGGCGGAACCTGCTCGGGCATCTTGACGGTGATGTTGCGCTTAATGAAGAACTTGTAGATGATGCCGGTCACAAACGCAGCGATGAAGGCGGTCAGCAGGCCCTTGGAACCAAGGTAGGTGGTGTTGAAGCCGCTGGCGGCGTCCGTGGCGATCGTGTCGCTCGAAAGGAGCAAGAAGCCGATGATGGCCGCGCGCATGCACGAGATGAAGTTGATCTGGTTGTTCTTGGGCAGATCACGGTTCTGGGCGTCGGCGAAGTGCTTGGCCGTGGTGGCGGCGCAGGCGATGGCCAGGATGCCCATGGAGTAGTTGTAGCACTTCCACAGGGCGTTGTTGATGTCATCGGGCCAGTAGAAACCCCAGATGTTGGGGACCGAGGCTACCAGGCAGAAGATGGACGAGAAGATGATGATGGGGATGACGGAGATAAAGCCGTCGCGGATCGCCTTGAGGTACTTGTTGCGGGCGATCGCGTTGAAAAAGGGTTGGCCCTTTTCGATGATGGCGATGAGTTGCTCCATGCAATGCTCCTAAGAGTCGGTGGGTTAGCAACGATGGTAACTTTTGGCGTTCGGTTGCCAAAATGTTGACGTTGCCATTTTGCGGCACAAATAAAGACGCGAATCGGTGGTTCCTGTGCCTGCGAACCGTCGATTCCTTACGCGTAAACGTTTGAGCCGCCCGGTGGCTCTGTGTTTGCACAATGGCAACGTTAACATTTGGTCGACAAAAGCCGTCCGGGGAAGCGGGATTGTCGGTGAACGGTAGGTTTTGGGTGGTGAGCGTATGGCGGAGGAGGCGTTAGATATACTTAAAGACGTTTCATTTGACTGCGTAGGGTGCCACCAATGGCATCGTTGACATAGAAAGATCGACCTATGGCCGCTGTTAAAAAATCGGTTTCTGTTAAGGACGTGGCGCGTCTCGCGGGCGTTTCGGAGCAGACAGTCTCGCGTACGGTGCACGATTCGCCCAGCGTGCGCCCTGAGACCAAGGAGCGCGTGCGTGCCGCCATGCGCGAGCTGGGGTATCGCCCCAATTTTGCCGGTCGATCGCTGCGCCGCGGCAAGTTTAAGACTGTTGGCGTCGCCATGTTCAACATTACCGGCACCGGCAACCTCGACCGTATGGAGGGCTTTGCCGCCGCGGCCGACAAACATGGCTATGCCATCACCCTCACTAAAGTAGACGGGCATCCGTATACCCTCGAGAGCGCATCGTCGCGCATGAGCGCGCTGCCGGTGGATGGCATGGTTGTGATCATGAATCGCATGCCGGCGGACTTTGGCACCTTCGAGCCGCTGCCCGGTATGCAGACGGTGCTCGTTACCATGCTGGAGCACCCGCTCTGTTCAACAGTCGATAACGACCAGTTCGATTGCTCGCGCCAGGTGGTCGAGTACTTGCTGGGGCAGGGGCACAGGACCGTGCACTTTATCTCGTGCCCCGAGCGCTCGCTTTCGGGCATGCAACGCGAGGAGGGCTGGCGTGAGACATTGCGCGCGCATGGTATTGAGCCGCCGCGACTCGTCCGTGGCGATTGGACGGCACGGAGCGGGTATGCTGCCGGTCAGGCTCTGGCGGACGATCCGACCTGTACGGCCATTTATGCTTCCAACGATGCCATGGCCTACGGCTGCATTCGCGGGCTCGAGTCGTGCGGAAGGCGCGTGCCCGAGGACGTAAGCGTGGTGGGTGTTGACGATAGTTTGGGCGATGTCGTGCCCGATCGTCGCCTGACTACGGTGCGCTTTGACAACAAGCGCGTCGGCATGTGGGCGGTCGACAAGATTGCCGGCGCCGAGGGCGCTGCACCCGGTGTGGAGCACATGCTGTTTCCGGGTGTGCTCGTCGAGGGCGATACGGTGCGCTATGTACGCTAGGGTGCGGACCTGTTTGGGTTGCCGCTAATTGTGTTCGAGAATGTTCAGATTGGTTTAAAAACCGTTCACGGGCGAAAAGCAACCGTTCATAGCTCGAAATTACGTTTTGCGCTGTTCTTTTTTGTTTGAATGTTAATGTTCCTGCCATACACAGCGCAGCGCGTATGCCCGGACGCGATGCTCTCCGTTGGTTCATATGTGAAAGGAACGCAATATGGCAACCAAAGAAGAAATCTCGATGGTTGGATTCGAGATTGTCGCATACGCGGGCGACGCCCAGACCGATCTGCTTGCAGCGCTCGATGCTGCTCGCGAGGGTGATTTTGAGAAGGCCGAGCAGCTGCACAAGGATGCCAGCGATGCACTTATCGGCGCCCACGACACGCAGACCAAGCTGCTTTCGCAGGAGGCCGGCGGCGGCGAGATGGAGATGACCTTCATCATGGCTCACGCTCAGGATACTCTCATGACCACCATGATCCTGGAGAAGCAGACCCGCTTTACCATCGATGCCTATAAGCGCATCGCCGCACTCGAGGCTAAGCTCGCCTAACGAGCTCTCACAACCAAGTCCCCTTCCAAAAGCTCTGCCGCTACCCGCGGCAGAGCTTTTTCTGTTTACCCGGCACTTGGGGACGTTCCTTATCTGCCGGCAGTTTGGGACACTCCTGCCATGCATTCGATCCTTTGAGGATGGAAGAAACCGGGTCATTAGGTTTGCTGCGGTGCCGACTCGGTCTGTCGGTTACAAAACTATGCCGGTTTACTACGATGAATCGCATTCTTTCAACTATGGAAAGAACAGCGTTATCAAAGCCGCAGGTAGAAAGCTTGTCATTTTCTGCTAATAGCAAATGTGGTCGGTCCTATCGGTTTTATCGTAGTAAACCGGCATAGTTTTGAAATGGCACTATTCGACTAGCAGCGTTATGGAGCTTCTGCACGCCCTCCCGTTCGGTTTTTTGCTGGGTGGGTATACTTCCATCCGCAATACAGACCGGACTGAGGAGGTATCCAAATGCCGGATAACGGGTCAATACAAAAAAGAGATGCGCGCGAGATGGCTCATGGGCGTCCTGTCCAGATAACCGAGCACACGACGGTAACCGAGCTGCAGCCCAGCCTGTCCGATGTCGTGTGCGCAAACAAAAAGCTGCAGATTGGCTTTATCGTTGCACTCGTGGTACTGGCGCTGCTGTCGGGCTTTGTGGCTCGTCCGCATTTTGCCGATACCAAAACATGGGACTCCACCATCGAGGTCATCGATCAAAAGAAAGGCAACGTACTGGCGCTCACGACCTCGTGCGTGGCGCTGTCTGCGGGCATTACCGCGCTGCCGGGTGATACGGGAACGCCGGTTGCCGAGCAGCTCGCGCAGCTTTCGGGTAACTTGGGCATCGTGCTTGCCGTGCTCTACCTCGAGAAATACCTGCTGACCATTTTGTGGTCGGTTGGCCTGGGCATCCTGATCCCGTTTGCGCTGGTACTCTTTGCGGTGTCGCTCGGCATTCACGGGCGCTGGAGCACGAGCGCCGTCCTGCGCCGCGTGGCGACTCGCGTGCTGGTGGTTGCCGTGATCGGCATGGCGCTTGTGCCCGCGAGCGTATGGGTGTCGCAAAAGGTCGATGAGACGTATCAGGTGAGTATCGAGCAGACAGAGCAAAAGGCGACTGAAGCGAGCAAGGCGAGCTCCACAAAGAGCGAGAAGAAATCCGAGACCACGGAAAACAAGAATGTGCTTGAGCAGCTGACCGATGGGGCATCGAGTTTACTCACATCGGTGACCGACAGTGCCAAGTCGATGACCGATAAGGTGGTGCAACAGGTGACCGATCTGATCGAAGGCGTCATCGTGATAATCGTGACCTCGTGCGTTATCCCGTTGCTGGTGCTCGCGGCGTTTCTGTGGCTGGGGCACACGCTGCTGGGGATCGATATTTCTGGCCCGGCGAACTATTTGACGGGCCGTTTTCTGAGGGCTCCGTCCAAACATGCCAAGAAGAGCGGACAGTCTGAGTAGGCGGCAAAGCGATCCTTGGAAGACCAACCGTAAGAAGGGCGGCCGAGACACGTTCTCGGCCGCCCTTTTGTTTGCTGAACACATGGTCGCTACGTCTGCGCCGGGCTCAAACGGTCGCCAATCATCCGTGAACGGTATTTGTTCAAAAAAGAACAAAGATAAACAAATAATGGTTGCAGTCGCTGTTCGAATGTGTTCAAATAAACATGAACAGTGAAGAACCGCACATTCAGATGCCCGGACCTGAACGCGATTCAACACTTCCAAACAGAAACTACGCACCTGCGTATCTCTCAAGGAGGATGTCATGAGGGTTGTAATCGCTTCCGATGCCGACGGTATGTCGATGAAGGAGTCCATCAAGGAGATGCTCATCGCCGACGGTCACGAGGTCGTCGACTATTCCGAGACCCCTGCCGCGGACTTTGTCGATTCCGCGACCGCCGTTGCCAAGGACCTGCTGGAGCACAAGGATTCCCAGGGCTTCGCATTCGATAAGTACGGCGTCGGCTCCTATATGGCCGCCGTCAAGATCAAGGGCATGGTCGTCGCCAACATTTCCGACGAGCGTTCCGCTTACATGACCCGCGAGCACAACGGTTCGCGCATGGTCACCATGGGCCCGGGCGTTGTGGGCACCGAGGTCGCCAAGAAGATCGCCCGCGAGTTCCTGCGCGCCCAGTACGCCGGCGGCCGTCACCAGATCCGTGTCGACATGCTCAACAAGATGGCCTAACGAGAGCCACCGAGAACTCGAACTTCTACCTCAACTTGTGAATTCAGACGAAAGGACGTTCTGATGAAGAAGACCATCGCAATCGGTTGCGACCATATCGTTACGGACGAGAAGATCTATCTGGCCGACCGCCTGGAGCAGGCTGGCTACAAGGTGCTCGACTGTGGCACCTACAGCCACACCCGTACGCACTATCCCATCTACGGTAAGGCCGTGGGCGAGGCTGTTGCCAGCGGTAAGGCCGACTTTGGCGTGGCCCTGTGCGGCACCGGCATCGGCATCACCAACGCCGTCAACAAGGTTCCCGGCGCCCGCTGCGCCCTGGTCCGCGACATGACCTCTGCCCTGTATGCCCGTCGCGAGCTCAACGCCAACATCGTGGGCTTTGGCGGCAAGATTACCGGCGAGTTCCTGATGGCCGACATTATGCTTGCCTTCCTGGAGGAGCCCTACGAGAAGACCCCCGAGCACGATGCCCTGATTGCCAAGATCGACGCCTGCAACAAGGCCGACGCCGAGGCTCAGGCTGACCCGCACTTCTTTGACGAGTTCCTCGAGAAGTGGGACCGCGGCGAATACCACGACTAAGGGGTTCCGGCGTTTTAACAAACGCCGGACCGGTTGACGCTGCGAAGCCATCTGGCGGGCAATCTGCCGCTCAGCTTCGACGGCATGACCAGAAGGTCAATGCCGTCTCGCTTCACGGCACCTTGCCTCGCCAGCTGGCTTCTCGCTGATGTCTGAGTGACCTGTGGGGTTACCGCTGTTGTTGCGAAGCGTTCTGGTACGGCTAGCTGCTCCGATAACACGTTTGCTTGCTTGGCTTGAGTGCTTCGTTTTGGCGGTACCCGGCATTCTGTAGCTTTTCAATTGACGGCTCGCGTTTCTGTGAGGGGGCGCGGGCCGGTTTTCTATCAGCCCCACTGACTCGGCGGACTGGCGTACGAAAGGGAAGGCTCCTATGGAGTTTGTTCTTGATAACGGTTCTATTCGTGTGGCACTGAGCACGGCTGGCGGATCGTTCACTTCGATTAAAGCCAACGGTCGCGAGTACCTGTGGCAGGGCGATCCTTCGGTCTGGTCGGGCCAGGCACCCATTTGCTTTCCGATTTGCGGCGGCCTTCGTGACGGTCACGCAATGACCATGGGTGGCCGCGAGGTCAAGCTTGCCCGCCACGGCTTTGCCCGCAAGCAGGAGTGGAAGCTCGAGGAGCAGAGCGACAACATGGCTGCGTTGAGCCTAAGCTCTGCCGACCATGCCGAGTTGCTTGAGCAGTACCCGTATCCGTTTAAGATCGTTGCTCGCTACAAGGTCGATTCGGAAAAGGTGGCCGTGTCGTACGAGGTGACCAATGAGGGCACCGAGGACATGCCGTTTTTTGTGGGTGGCCACCCCGGCTTTAAGTGCCCGCTCGACGAGGGCGAGTCCTATGACGACTATGAGCTTCGTTTTGATCAGCGTGAGGCCGCCGAGCTCTGTACTGCCGTTCCCTCGACGGGCCTGATTGATGTTGAGCATCGCAGTAAGAACCCCATGATCGACCAGAACCTGCCGCTTACCCACGAACTCTTCGACTTCGCGGAGACCATCTTTGACGTGCTCGAGAGCCGCGTGGTTACGCTGACCAAGAAAACCGAGGACAAGGGCGTGCGCCTGACGTTCCCCGATATGCCGTACCTGATTGTGTGGAGCAAGCCCGAGGGCGACTTTGTGGCCGTGGAACCGTGGGGCGGCCTGTCTACCTGCTCCGATGAGGACGATATTCTGGAGCACAAGCGTGGCTGCCTGGTTGCCAAGCCGGGGGAGACCGTCACCCGCGGCTTTGAGATCGAGATCCTTTAACGAGCTATCGTATGTTTGGGGTGGGTCATGCCGCCCCGGAACAGGAGTTCAATATGATTCTGACCGTTACCATGAACCCGTCGATTGATACGCGCTATCAGCTCGACAAGCTGGTCATTGACGACGTTAACCGTGTGACGCCCGAAAAGACCGCTGGCGGCAAGGGCCTCAACGTGAGCCGCGTGCTGCTGCAACTGGGAGACGACGTGCTCGCGACTGGTCTGCTTGGCGGCCACATGGGTGCCTATATGGCCGAGCTTATGGATGCCGACGGCGTCAAGAACGACTTTGTGCCCATCGCCGGTGAGACGCGCATTTGCCTGAATATTCTGCACGAGGGTAATCAGACCGAGCTGCTGGAGAGCGGCCCGCAAATCGCCCCGGCCGAGCTCGAGGCCTTTACGGCCAAGTTCGCCGAGCTTGCAGCGAAGGCGGACGTCGTGACGCTTTCGGGCTCGCTGCCGCGTGGCGTCGATGCCGGCTACTATGCCGAGCTCGTCAAGATCGCCGAGGAGGCGGGCGCCAAGGTGCTGCTCGACACCTCGGGTGCATCGCTGGAGGCTGCGCTGGAGTCCGACGCTAAGCCTGAGCTCGTAAAACCCAACCTGACCGAGATTAACGGCCTGCTGGGCACGTCCTTTACGACCGATGATGTCGATGCCCTGCGCAAGGCGCTTGCTGCCGATGGCCGTTTTGCCGGTATTCCCTGGGTTGTCGTTTCGATGGGCGCTGCCGGTTCGGTGGGCTTCCATGAGGGTCGCGCGTTCCGCGCCAAGACGCCCACGATTGCGGCTGTGAACGCAACGGGTTCCGGCGACTCGACCATCGCCGGTTTTGCGCATGCCATTGCTGCTGGTGCCGACGACGTCACGGTGCTCAAGACCGCCAATACCTGCGGTAAGCTCAACGCCATGGATCCCAAGACCGGCCACCTGGTCATGGATCGCTGGGACGAGGTCTACAACAGCGTTGTCGTGACTGAACTCTAGGAGTCGCGACACCGAACACTCAAAAACGGCGCCCGTCGGCGATGTTGCCGGCGGGCGCCGTTGTCTTGAAGACGAAATAGTCCGTTTTCCTCCGTCCCCAAGGGATCATTACAGTGAGTCGATAAAGCGCTGTTGGGCGGCGCGGCCGGCTTCGTCCCACTTGAAGACGCCGGCGTTGTCGAGCACGTGGCCAAACACCACGCCGACCTCCTCGTGCAGGATATCGATGGCGTTGTCCGCCGTAAGCTCGTCGGCGCGGCGGGCAAAAACGTCCTCGGCCCATGCGGCGTGGCTGCGGCAAAGATCATCGCCCTCGAGCGAGCCGGCGAGATCGTAGCTGACATCGGCCTTGGCCGCCAGCAGGTGCTCGCGGACAGCGCCGAGCTCGGGAACCAAGCGCGGCGGCAGAATGGCCAGGCCCATGACCTCGATCAGGCCGATGTTCTCCTTCTTAATGTGGTGATACTCGGCATGCGGGTGGAAAACGCCCAGCGGATGCTCGTCGGTCGTGATATTGCAGCGAAGCGCCAGGTAGGCCTCGTAAATCTCGCCGCCGGCGTTGCCGCGGGAGTCGACGCGGCGGATGACGGGCGTCACGGTGTTGTGCGCTACGCCGTCGGCCGTGTGCGCGATAACGCCCACAGACTCGTCGGTCCACTCGCGCCAGGCGAGGATAATCTTCTCGGCAGCGTCGAGCAGCTGAGCGCGGTCATGCGAGCGCAGGCGCAGCACCGAGAGCGGCCACTGCAGCACAGTGCCGGTGACCTGGTCAAAACCGGGCATGCTAAACTGCGAGACCTCGGTGGCATGCATCATGGGGAACTCGTGCGCACCGCCCTGGAAGTGGTCGTGCGAAAGAATCGAGCCGCCCACGATGGGCAGGTCGGCGTTAGAGCCGATGAAGTAATGCGGGAACAGGTCCACAAAGTCGAGCAGACAGGTCAGGCCCTTGCGGTCGACGTGCATCGGACGATGCTCGGAGCTCATTGCAATGCAGTGCTCGTTAAAGTATGCGTACGGGCTGTACTGGAAGCCCCAGCGCTCGCCATTGAGCGAGATGGGGATAATGCGCAGATTCTGGCGGGCGGGGTGAACGCCACCGTCGGCTGCGGCGGAGCGTCCGGGGTAGCCCTCGTTTTCGATGCAGAGCTGGCAGGCGGGGTATTTCTCGCCCGTGTTCTTGGCTGCACCTGCCGCAGCGATATCGCGCGGGTCCTTCTCAGGCTTGGACAAGTTGATGGTGATCTCCAGGTCACCCCAGTTGGTGGGGGTGCTCCATTTGATGTTGCGCGCGATGGCGGCACGGCGCACGTAGCCGGCGTCGCAGCACAGGCCGTAGAACCAGTCGGTCGCGGCGCGGGGCTCGTTGACGCCCATGCGGCCGTTGAACTCCTCGTTTACAACCGAAGGCCTCGGCATGAGCGCGCCCATGATGCGCATGGCGATGCGGTCGCGGCCCGACGCCGTGTCCTCGGCGGCACCGTTGGCAACGGCCGCCTCGGCAAGCGCAGCAAGCATGCCTTCAAGGTCAAAGTCGGGCAGGGTATCGGGGTGCAAGAGCGAGAGTTTCTCAACCTGGAGCGCCCAGGCCATATCGAGTGCGGGACCCGTGGCGCCGATGCACTCCAAAATGGTGTTGTATGCCCAGATCCGGTCGTCCTGGCCGACCATCGATCGGTGGATGGCGTACTCGATCAGGTTCTGCGCGGCCTCTCGCACGTCAGTCATTACAGCCATGCCGCGTAAGCCCCCTTGTCAGAGATGGCGTAGTGACGGGCAGAGCCCTCGCCCAGCCAGCCGTTCATCTTGGCAATGAAGGTGTCGACCAGATCGAGCGGCACGAAGGCCTGGATGGTGCCACCAAAGCCGCCACCGTGGATACGGACGGCGCCGCGGCCGTCGAGCACGTGCTCGGCCAGCGCCAGGGCATACATGGAAGGCTGCTCGGAACCCAGCTTGGCAACAACATTCTGCAGGTACATGGCGGAGCTGGCGCCGGACTCGCGCGTCAGGACCAGGAACTGGTCAATGTCGCCAGCGTTCAGGGCTGCCCAGCGCTTGTCGACCAGGCCGTTCTCGTACCAGTAGTGAACGGCGCGCAGGCAGGCACGGTCGCCCAGCTTGGCACGCAGCTCGGGGAGCTTGGCGTCAAAGTCGGCAACGTTTACCTCGCACAGGCGTGCCTTGCCAAACTCGGCGGCAACGTCCTGCATCTCGCGCGGAACGGCGGCGTAGTCGTCGGTGGCGGCCACGTGGTCGGCGCCCACTTTAACGAGCACAAGCGCATAACCGTGATCCTCAAAGTTGAGCTCGAGCTTCTGGGTCTTAGGCTGAGCCTGATCCTCAAAGTCCATGTAGGCGAGGCCACCCAGGCACACGGCGGCCTGGTCCATCAGACCGCAGGGCTTGCCGTAGTAGTTGTTCTCGGTGCGCTGGCTCATCTGCGCGAGCGCGACGGGCTCAATGGCGGGCGCGCCCCAGAGCGTCTCCATGGCGCGGCCGTATGCGGCCTCGACGGCAGCGGAGCTGGAAAGGCCGCCGCCCGAGGGGACGGAGCAGGTGAAGGCGAAATCGAAGCCGTAAGGCTCAACGCCAAGGGCTGCAATCTCGTGGGCCATACCGCGCACGAGGCTTGCGGACGTGCCCTTCTCGGACTCTTGAATATCCAGCGTGTCGAGCGTGATCTCAAACGTAGGATAGCCCTCGTCGGCGACGCGAACCTTGTTGGAATCGGTTGCCACGGCAATGCCGTCAACGGCGACATCGAGCGAGCCGGCGATAACGTGGCCACCCTCGTGGTCGGTGTGGTTGCCGCTGATCTCGGAACGGCCGGGCGCGTGCACGTAGAGCACCTGGCGGTCGCCGATGGGGCCAAACTCCTCCTCAAACAGCTTGGTAAGTGTGGCGAATGTCTTTTCGTCGGGCGTGGTCATGGGAGTCCTTTCCTTGGCGCGCACGGGTGAGTTTTGCGTCGTTATGAGTACGTTAACAACTTGTAGCGGCATGAACCAAGTGTTCACGATACCGCACGTTACGGGCTATGTTAACGTACTCATAACACATCGCTTGTCACTTTTTGAGAATCTGGTAATCGGTAGAAATACAGCCGTGAACGGTACTGCCGTATGGACTTATAAAGCAGAAGAGTTGCGGATTGAAAAAGTAGAGTACGTTAACATGCGTCCGACGATAGCGGGCTTCGGCGCGGGGCGTATTTCTGCCCGGGCCGGCATGCACGCTATTCAGATCTCGCGAGGGTGAAGGTGATCCTGTGGTAAGGCGCCCGTCCAACGATACAGGTACGCGTCCGGTCTCCATGGCCGACGTCGCCCGCGCTGCTGGCGTTTCGCAGCAGACGGTTTCGCGCGTTGCCAACGGCCTCCCTAACGTCAACGAGCAGACGCGCCAGCGCGTGCAAGCCGCCATGCAGGAGCTCGGCTTCCGTCCGAGTTATGCCGGTCGCTCGCTGCGCGACGGCCGCTACCATTCGGTCGGTCTGTGCGTCAACGATGTCACCAAGTTTGGCAACCTCTCAATGATTGACGGCATCGCCAGCGCTGCTCGCGAGCATAATTGCGCCATCACGCTGGTCGAGATGTCCAAGACCGAGGAGTTTTCGCTTGCCGAGGCCACTCGCCGCATGGCAGCGCTGCCGGTGGACGGCATCATTATCGGCATGAGCCGTATGGCGCCCGATTTTGAGACGTTTGATCCACTGCCGGGCATTGGCACGGTCATCGTTACCATGTATGCGCATCCGCGCGTGACCACAGTCGATTCCGACCATTACGGCTGCTCGCTGTTGCTTATGGATCATCTGCTTGAGCTGGGACACGAGCAGATTCGCTATATTGGCGGCCCGTCGTTCTCGGTCGACGAGCAATTTCGTCGCGCCGGTTGGCAGGATGCGCTCGAGCGTAAACACATCGAGCCGGCAGAGCCGCTCGAGGGCGACTGGTCTGCTAACAGCGGTTACGAGGCCGGCAGGTACCTGGCCGAGCATGACCGCGCCATGACGGCGATTTACGCGGCAAACGACCAGATGGCAAACGGCGCTATTGCAGCGCTGCGCGATAGCGGCCTGCGCGTGCCCGAGGACGTGAGCGTGGTGGGCGTCGACGATTCGCTCGATGATTTTGTCGCACACAACGAGCTCACGACCGTGCGATTCGATCTACATCAGCGCGGACGCGAGGTATTCGAGCATGCGGTTCCCGAGGCGGGTGCGGCGGACAAAACCGTTGCCATTCGTATTCCCGGACAACTCATCATTCGACATAGCACGGCGATACCGCGCGCATAGTTTGTGCTGATAAACGGCGATTTATCGCATTTCAATAACAATCGGTAAGGATGCCGGCAGATAGCTGTTGGGATGTAGCCGAGTGCTATGATAGACGGGCTCTTTTGTCTATCTAGGAGGCTTTGCCTGATGGAGATCACCAAGGATATCCGCTACGTTGGCGTCGACGATCACGACATTGACCTGTTCGAGGGCCAGTACGATGTGTCCGAGAACGGTATGGCATACAACAGCTACGTTATCTTGGGCGAAAAGATCGCTGTCGCCGATTCAGTCGACGGCGGTTTTGTTGACGAGTGGCTCGGCAACATCGAGGCCGTGCTCGATGGCCGTACGCCCGACTACCTGGTCGTCCATCACATGGAGCCCGATCACTCCGCCGGCATTGCCGCCTTTATGGAGCGCTACCCCCAGGCCCAGATCGTGGCCAGCATGGGCGCCTTCCGTATGATGGTCAACTACTTTGGTACCGATTATCCCGAGCGTAAGATGGTCGTCAAAGAGGGCGACGTGCTCGACCTGGGTGGCCACAGCCTGACCTTTGTCGGCGCCCCCAACGTTCACTGGCCCGAGGTGCTGTTCTCCTACGAGGCTACCGACAAGGTACTCTTTAGTGCCGACGGCTTTGGCAAGTTTGGCGCTAACGACATCGAGGACCCCGAGGGTTGGGCTTGTGAAGCGCGCCGCTACTACTTTGGCATCGTTGGTAAGTTCGGCAAGTTCGTGCAGGCCGTGCTCAAGAAGGCCGCCGATCTGGATATCCAGATTATCTGCCCGCTCCACGGCCCTGTTCTTACCGAGAACCTGGGCTATTACCTCGACACCTACAACACCTGGTCGAGCTATCAGCCCGAGGACGAGGGCATCACCATTGCCTACGCGAGCGTGTACGGCCATCTGAAGGCCGCCGTTGAGGAGCTCGCATCCGCGCTTGAGGCTCGCGGCCAGAAGGTTTCCGTCTTTGATCTGGCTCGCGACGACATGGCCGAGGCCGTTGAGGATGCGTTCCGCTACGACCGCCTGGTGCTCGCCTCCATCACCTATCAGGGCGAGATCTTCCCGTTCATGAGCACCTTTATCCATACGCTCGCAGAGCATGCCTACCAGAACCGTACCGTGGCGCTCGTTGAGGCCGGCTCCTGGGCACCTGCCGCCGCTAAGGTTATGACCAAGGAGCTCGAGGGCATGAAGGACATTACCCTGGCGCAGAATAAGGTGACCGTCCTGGGTTCGCTCAACGACGCCTCGCGCGCTCAGATCGAGGCCCTCGCCGACGAGCTTTCCAAGTAGCGACACGTTCACTTTTGACGCTCAACCATCACAACCACCACAAAGGGGACAGGCACCTTTGTGGTGGTTTTTGTTTAAGCGCCGGCGATGACGAGATTTGGGCGGGCGTCGTCGGCGGTCTCGGCGATTGAGGTGGCGACGGCGCCATCGGGATCACGGTCCATCACGATGGTGTCGACATCGGTCAACTCGGCAAAGCGGTACATGCCGCGTCCGTTAACCTTGCTGGCGTCCATAAGGGCGACGCTTTGACGGGCGGCACCGACCATAGCCGCTTTGGTCTCGGCCATCTGCGGAAAGTCGGTCGTAAAGCCGCAGCCGGGAACAAAAGCTCCAGGGCACATGACGGCAAGATTGGCGTGGACCATTTGGAGCGCCTGCATCGTGAGCGGTCCGTACAGATAACGATGGCCTTTGCGCAGCGCCCCGCCCGGCATGACGACATCGACTGAGGGCATGCTCTCGTCGATGTAATCGGCAATGGTAATGTCGGCCGTGATGACGGTGATACCGTCGCGCTGATCGAGAAGCCGGACGAACTCGAGCGCCGTGGTGCCCGAGTCGACGAGCAACGTGTCGCCGTCACTGACGAGCTCGATGGCGCTTTGCGCGATGGCCTGCTTGGCGGCGACGTTGACATTGATGCGGCGATCCTGCGTGGAGACGGTTAGGCGTTTGTGGAGCGACACAGCGCCGCCATGTGTGCGGCGCAGCTTGCCGGACTCCGCGAGGGCGTCCAGGTCGGCACGGGCGGTGACGGAGGACACGCCAAAGGTTTGGGCGATGTCTGCTACCTGCACCGAGGCGTTATGCTCAAGCATCTCCATGATGGCGGCACGACGCTCATCGGCGAAGGCTCGGGTTGTTACATGGGCCATAGCTGCTCCATCCTCAACTGAAATTTGCAGGAATTGTGTTGAGTCTATTTTCGTTCATTTTCTTTTTAAGTAAGAAAACGCCTTTCGATTACTTACTTTTTCTATAAAAGAAAGACGCTGAACGCCCAAAATTCAATATCGAACACGCCCACTCAGCTCCAATTCCTTCCGTTTACTTTTCAAAAACGACTGTATTGACCTGCATGGGCTCAATATCTCGCACATGCAGAGCCGCTGAATTTCATACAATGAGCGTAGAAAAACGCAAGGTAAAACGCCTTGTGAACAACTACGCCCGATGTCCAGATGCGGGCGAGGGAGAGGAGCAAACGCTCATGGCACTTGTTACCACCGAAAAGATGCTCAAGGACGCTCAGGCCGGCCACTACGCCGTAGGCGCGTTCAACGTCGAGAACCTCGAGTTTGTTATGGCCGTTCTGGCTGCTGCCGAGGAGACCAAGTCCCCCGTCATCATGCAGACCACCCCGGGCACCATCAAGACCGCTGGTCTGGACTACTTCTACGGCATGGTCAAGGCTGCCGCCGAGCGCGCTTCCGTGCCCGTCGCCCTGCACCTCGATCACGGCGATGGCTATGACCGCTGCATGCAGGCTTTCCGCACTGGCTACACCTCTGTCATGATCGACGGTTCGCACGAGTCCTTCGAGGACAACATCGCCCTGACCAAGTCCGTTGCCGACGCTGGCCGCGCCATGGGCGTGCCCGTCGAGGCTGAGCTTGGCAAGGTTGGCGGCAAGGAGGACGACGGTCCCGCGGTTGAGGGCGAGAGCCCCTACACCGATCCTGCCGAGGCCAAGGAGTTCGTTGAGCGCACCGGCTGCACCTCGCTGGCCATTGGCGTTGGCACCAGCCACGGTGTGTACACGAGCGATCCGCACATCGAGCAGTCCGTGGTCAAGGCCATCCGCGACGCCGTCGACGTGCCGCTGGTTCTGCACGGCACCTCCGGTGTGCCCGATGAGCAGGTTGCCGAGGCTGTGAAGAACGGCATCTGCAAGGTTAACTACGCCACTGAGCTGCGTCAGGCCTACACCAAGGGCTTCATGGCCTACATGGCCGAGAACCCCGCCTGCTTCGATCCCAAGAAGCCGGCCAAGGAGGGCATGCGTGAGATCACCGAGCTGGTTAAGATCCGCATGACTAACCTCAACTCTGTGGGCAAAGCAGAGTAACAGCAAGGGTACTCCGACTCTATATAGATCCCGGGGAGGGATGAGGGCTTAGTTCCCCAATCGTCCTCGGGCATGCAAAAGGCCTCGCTGCGCACTTCGTGCGGCGAGGCTTTTTGCCCCCTGCGGAAAGATTGGGGAACTAAGCCCTCATCCCTCCCAGGTTGACCTACTCGAGGTCGTCGCCCTTGTGGCGTTAGGTCTGAAAATAATAAGAAGCCTTCGCGCTGCGGAATGATTTTGGAAACTAAGTACAGGGACCCGCCCAAACCGTCCTGCTCAATCGCCCTTGTGGTGTTGGGGCTGAAAGGGTGGGACGCGTGGGTTATTTGGTTGTTAGGGTTAGTAGGTCGTTGGGGGTTTTGAGGTTGTAGGTGGCGTTTGGGATGTCTTGGTGTGATCCCCATGCTGCTCTGGCAAAACTGACCCCTGCTGAAGTTGCGCATTGTTCGTCGTAGACGGTGTCGCCAACGTAGACGACGTTGCCAGGATTCGCGCCCGTACGTCGGAGATATTCGAGCATGGGTGCGGGCGAAGGCTTGTGCTCGGTTGTGTCTTCGACAAGGATGATGTGTTCAAAAAACTTATCGAAGCCAAGGGGTGCAATTTCGTCTGTGTATTCGTCGCGCGCACGTGAGGAGACGATGCCAAGTTTGCAGCCGTTGTTGGCGAGTGTTGCGATGACTTCAAGCAAGCCTGGAAACACGCTGATGGTGCTTTTAAAACTGGCAGCAACTTGGCACCAGCGATTCAACGTTGCCTGCGAGTAGATTCCAAGTTTCTCAAGGGCATCCTTGCCGGGTATGCCGAGGGCAAATTCAAGCTCGTGTCGGGGGAGCGTTTTGCTGGTCTCTTCTTGGACAATCTGGACAAGCGATGATAGAACGCTTTCTTCTGTATCTGCCAATGTCCCATCAACGTCAAATACGATATGGTCAAAGTGCTTCATATGATTGCTCCTCTCTGTTGTTTGCCTGCAAGTTTGATGCAGTGACAGAAGAAGGGCTAGCGGGATTTCTGCCTGGTACTATCGAGATTCTGCCTCGCTGCTCGATAGCTCGAAGGAGTGCATCCCATTTGTTCTTTAAATACCTGGCCAAGATGGCTTGCTGTCGCAAAGCCGCATTGGCGCGCGACTGTCTGGACCGTTCGCGTGGTGTGTGCCAAAAGTTCGCAAGCACGGTTTACGCGGTATGCGCGCAGATATGCCGCCGGGGTCGTTCCTGCGCAAGCTTCGATAATGCGGTAACACTCTCTTTCGCTTACGCCGGCTGCAGATGCCATCTGGGGCACATCTACAGCGGCTGCATAGTTTGCGCGGATAAAGTCCAGGATTGCCTTGAACTGTACGTCGCGGCTGGTCATCCAAGAGGCGTTGTCGGAGGAAAAGAGCGGTTCGGCCTTGGCGTAAATCTGAATCCAGAGCTCTGACAAGCTATTCCGAAGCGCCATCTCGTTCTGCGGCCGTTGAAGGTCGTGGTTAAAGGAACTCTTTAGCAAATCGATAAAGGGCATATCGTCGGGGTTGGTGGGCGACCATTTGAGCACATCGACGCCTCGACATTGCAGCAAAGGATTGATATAGCGCTTTTGAAGGCGTCCCGCGGGATCGCCGAGCATCGACGGCTGAAAGATATGCAACATTTGAATGGCTGGTGCCGAATTGGGTGATTGCAGCGTGCTGTGCAAAACGCCGCCGTTGATAAAGCCGGCGGACCCTTCCTCAAAGCGTACGTGCTCATGAGCCGCGCGCGTTCGATAGTCAATCGCTCCCTGCTCCATGTAGAAAAGCTCAACCTCGGAATGCCAGTGCCAGGGGACGGAATTGCCCGGATAGCGAGCGAATTCTGCGCGTTCGGCAATATAGGGCCAGTCTTCGGCGGTCTCGGGAAACGCTTCCTCGCGTCCTCCGCGGTGCAATTCTATGTGATCCATGTTTCGCATGGCATCAGTATAAAGCGCGATGGGCTTAGATTGCTCTTGCCTGTTCGGGGAACGCCTTGTCTAGGGATGCTTGGAGCTTTTCGAAGGATGCTCGTAAGTTGAGGCTCTGATCGGCTGAGCGCTTGGTTTTTGTGGTGGGGGAGTCGAGGAGGCCGTTTCTCTGCGTCGGGGGGAAGGAGAAAAGGTTTGCATGTTTTAGGGATGGCTGCCGTGCTACGGCATTGGAAGAATGCATGCTTATGCGGCCTCCTCGATGTCCACCAAAAGGTTGCGCTCGGGGTTTGCTGCTAGGTCCCGTGCGCTGGCTACATTATGCCGCGGCTGCCGCAAAGAAGCGCTAAAGAAAGGCTTAACCTGGTTTAGTGTTACGATGAAACTGCAGGTCAGAGGTATCGAGTAACACTCTTGAAAGGTTTTGAGCTTAAGGGCTTTCTAAGGTTTGTGACGTGGATGTGGCGCGGACGTGCGTAGCGTGTGAATGCTCGCTGTTAGCGCTGCGGCTCTGTGGCGCGCACCTGCTCGATGACCTTTTCCATCGTGGCGTCGATGCGGTCTTTTTTGAGTTCGCATTCCCAGATGGTTATGGGCGTCCAGCCCATTTGAGTGAGCGCTGCCACAGCAGCACGGTCGCGCTCGACGTTGCGACGGAACTTTGCCTCCCAAAACTCAACGTTGCGCTTGGGCTGGCTTGGGTTGCACTTGGGGCAGCGGTGCCAAAAGCAACCGTTGACGAAGATGGCGATCTTGCGGCCGGGGAAGGCGATGTCGGGCTTGCCGGGTACCTTCCATTCCAAACGATAGCCCGTAAGGCCCGCGGCCCGTAGGCGCTGACGTACGAGCAGCTCGGGCTTGGTGTTGGCGCGCTTGTTGCCCTTCATGGACTTTTTGATGGCGGCGCGACGGCGGACCAGTTCGCGCTCGTCAGCGGAGAGGTCCGAGGTATCGATGCCGTCGAGCAGACCGGGCTTGGGACGCTTTTTGCTGCGGCGTTTAGGTGCGCGCTTGGGTTTGGTGGCGGGTTTGTCGGTTGTGTTGGGCGCGGCGTCATCGGCGGAGCTTGCCTCAAGCCGATCTTCCTTTAACTCAATCAGAGCATCAATGAGCCCCTTGTCGGCGGGCATCCATTCCACCGTGGCAAGCGAGGTGCGTGGAATCCAGCGGATATCAAGCTGGCGGTCGTGTTTCTGGGGCTCATCGGATTCATCGGCGAGCGAGCAGTAGTAACACTCCATGGAGAGATGAAAATCGGGGTAGTCATACTCAACGGTGTAGAAATCACGTAGGTTGGTGACCTTTACCTGTAGCTCTTCCATAAGCTCGCGGCGCACAGCGTCTTCGGGTGTTTCGCCGCGCATGAGCTTGCCACCTGGGAACTCCCACAGTCCCTGCATGTCGCCGTAGCCGCGCTGCACGGCAAGCAGCTCGTCAGATCCATCCTTGCGAATGATCCCAGCGGCAACATGAACAGTCTTCAACAGGAGTCCTCTCTCCACATCAACACATGGCAGGCTACCCTTACCTTACACAACGGTAAGGCAAGCGTAAGCCATATCGATGGTAGCCGACTCGGCTCCTTGCGACTATAGATGCCGTAGACTAATCGCAAGAAAGGACTCGGTATGCAAACCACCCAAATGGCGACCCCGGTACTGGAGGTCGCGCATCTCGAAAAGGTATATGGAGCGCTGGGCAACGTGACCCGCGCGCTCAACGACGTCAACTTTACCGTCAACCGCGGCGAATTCGTCGGCATCATGGGAGCCTCGGGCTCGGGCAAGTCGACGTTGCTCAACTGCGTGTCGACCATCGATGCCGCCACGAGTGGCGCCATCCGCATCAACGGCCAGGATGTGACGCGCATGAAGCAGGCCAAGCTCTCGCAGTTCCGCCGCGAGGAGCTGGGCTTTATCTTCCAGGATTCCAACCTGCTCGATACGCTCACGGCACGCGAGAACATCGCCCTGCCGCTCACCATCGCCCGCGCAAACTCGGCAGAGATTTCGACCCGCGTGCAGGATGTGGCAGCGCGCCTGTCCATCAGCCAGGTGCTCGACAAGTATCCCTACCAGATGTCCGGTGGTCAGCAGCAGCGCGTTGCCGCGGCTCGCGCGCTCGTCACCGACCCCACTATGATTATGGCCGACGAGCCCACCGGCGCCCTCGACTCCAAAAGCGCTCGTCTGCTGCTCGAGAGCCTGGAGGCCCTGAATCGCCGCCTGCGCGCCACGGTACTCATGGTCACGCACGACAGCTTTGCCGCCAGCTACACGAGCCGTGTGCTGTTTATTCGCGACGGCAAGATCTTCACCGAGCTGCGCCGCGGCGATACCGACCGCCGAGAGTTCTTCGACCGCATTATGGAGGTCGTTGCCATGATGGGCGGTGAGGGCTCCGATGCTCTGTAAACTCGCTTGGGGCAACGTCCGCCGCGCCGGCCGCGATTACCTCGTCTACTTGCTGACGCTCACCCTAGGCGTCACGGTCTTCTATGCTTTCAACACCGTCTCGATGCAGGTCGACATTGCCGGCATCGAGGAAGAGGGACTGTCCGAGCTCATGGGCACCATGCTCGGTTACCTTACTTACTTTTTGGCTGGCGTCATGGCCTTTTTGATGGTGTATGCCAATAACTTCATCATGAAACGCCGTAAGAAGGAGTTTGGCCTGTACCAGGTGCTTGGCATGGGGCGCGGGCGCGTCGCCACGATCATGGCGCTCGAGACCGTGATCGTTTCGGTCGGCGCCTTTGTCGCCGGCATTGTGCTGGGCGTGGGGCTCTCCCAGCTCATGACGTTCTTTACGGCTTCGCTCTTTAAGACGCAGATCGCCGATTTTCACTTCTTTTTCTCGGTGCATGCGTTCAACCTGACCCTTGCCTGCATGCTCGTAATGTTTGTGCTCACGCTACTGCTGAACCTGCGCGCCGTGCGTCGTACCAAACTCATCGAGCTTATGGGTGCCGAGCGTCGCAACGAGAGCATCAAGACACGCAACCCCTGGATCGCGATTGCCATCTTTACCGTGGGCGTGCTACTTGTGGGCGTGGCCTATTACCGTCTGCTGCGTGATGGGTTCCCGCTAACCGAGACGGGCGACAAGCTGGACGGGGCCATGAGCCAGTTTGGCATTACGACCGCTATGGTTACGGTGGGCACCTTTGCCCTGTTCTGGGGACTCTCGGGCATGCTCATCAAGCTGCTGCAGAGCTTGCGCGGCGTGTATTGGCGCGGCCTCAATATGTTTACCGTGCGTCAGCTTTCGGCCAAGGTCAATACGGTGTGCTTTTCGATGGGCGTCATCGCGATGATTCTGTTCCTTGCCATTACCTCGGTGACGTGCGGTATGTCGATTGCCAACGTGATGAACGAGAATCTGGAGCGCTATAACCCTGTTGACGTGTCTCAGACGTATGTCTATTACACGCCCGAAACGCTCGACTACTACAAGGAGTATGTCAATCCGTCTGAGGCCGATCGCATGGTGCTGGCCGATGCAACGGTCGATTTGTACGCTGCATGGCATGGCGAGCGCAAGTCGGCGGACAACAACGACGAGACCGGCAAAAAGGTCAATATCGCCGATGTTGCCGGTGAGCATGTGCAGATCGATTCGTATCTGAGTTACCCGCTTGGCGGCTCGGGCCCCTCGGTGGTGGCGGGTGAGATGTGCAAGGCCATGGGAGAAAAGCTTCCCAAGGCGCTCGAGGGAAGCAACGCCGATGCGATGGGTCTGTATGTGACGCCGGCGAGCCAGTACAACAAACTGCGCCAGATGATGGGCGAGGAGCCGGTGAGCATTGGCCGCGACCAGTATCTGCTCACGTGTGATATGGGCGGTGAGCTGGGCGACCTGTACACCAAGTATATGGCTGGCGGCCATGCCCTCACCTTGGGCGGGCATGAGCTCAAGCCCGCAACCGATAAGTCGGACGAGGACACGGCGGCCATCGCCAACTCGGCGATGGGCAGCAATCCCGGTACCGTGGTCGTAGCCGATGAGCTGCTGTCCCAGCTTAATCTGCAGCCGTATTCCAGTAATCTGCTCGTTAATTACAAACAGGGTATGGATACGACCGAGGCAGACGAGAGCATTAAATACACCTTGCTCGATAATCTGCTCGTTGACGGCAAGGAGCCGGGGTCGTGGGGAGTCTTCATCATGCGTTCCGAGATGTACACGCAAGCAGCGCAGATGAACGGCATGATTAGCTATCTGGCCATCTACATTGGCTTTGTACTGGTCGTTGCGTGCGCGGCAATCCTATCGATCCAGCAGCTCTCCAATGTGGCCGACGGCAGCCGCAGCTATCGTGTGCTGGCACAGATTGGCTGTGACGACCGCCAGATTCGCCATTCGGTGATGGCGCAGCAAGCGGTATTCTTCCTGTTCCCGCTGGCAGTGGGCCTGGCGCACTCCTTTGTGGCGCTCAAGGTGATCATCGAGCTGGTGAGCATATTCGGAGATATGAGCATCGCCGGCACCGTGGGCCTCACCTGCGCGATTTTCCTGGCGGCCTATGGTGGCTACTTCCTGGTAACGTACCTCATGAGCGCCGGCATGGTACAAGCTGCCATCGCCACCCGCTACAGTGAGTAACAGACGGGCAAAACCGTCGCAAAATCAGAGCGAATAACCGCCGCGAAGGGAGTCCAGCTCCCTTCGCGGCGGTATTTTGCGTATCTAGAGCATCTCAGATGCAAGTGAGTAGGCTTTTTTGGATCTGCCGAGCACATCGCGGCAAGTGCTCAATAAAATCGCAGGTCAGGGCTGTGGCGTTTTGAGGTGTGCTCGGCATCCCGCCAAAAGCCTACTCACTTGGTTTTTACCGCTAGAAGACCGCCGCGAGGGAAAGCAGCTCCCTCGCGGCGGTTGGCGTTTGCCCAGATAAAACCTGCCAAAACAAACCTGTCCCTTTTTAGCAGGTTATTGTTTCCAAAAGTGGAGGATCAGGGTCGTACGGTTTTGCTGCTCGGTTTTGACCAGGATGTTGTGGATGTGGGTCTTGACGGTACCCACGGCAAGGAAGAGCTCGTCAGCGATCTCTTGGTTCGATTTGCCCAACACAACCAGACGCATGACTTCGGTTTCGCGGTTGGAGAGCTTGTAGGCGTTGCGATAGAAGGGCATCTGCTCTTCGATGTGTCGATCAAGATCGCTGACGTTCTTTTCCTCGGGCGCCTCCTGCATGCGAATCGAAAGCACGTGATAGGCATAGATGATCAGCAGAATCGCAAAGTAACACGCAAAGATGTTCTCGCTAAAGTTGCGCTCGGATAGGTACAGCTGCAGCCAGGAGGGCGCCAAGCTCATGGGGACCACCAGAATGTTGTAGAAATCCTCGGCAACGATGCAACCGACCAGAATAGCGCCGATAATCAGGTGCTTTTGTTGGTTGTTGACACGTGCCTTCAGCTCGACTTGTGTGCTCTTGCGTGCCGTCCAAAAGATATATAGCCCCACGAAAACAAGGAATACCTGACGCATCGTGTAGTAGAGCCATTGATGAATGGGGCCGTAGGGGACAGCGACGATAATCAGCAGCTCGCTCAGCAAGAACGTTGCGACGGGAATGACAAACTGCTTTTTTGAATGCTTGTCGAGCAAATCCATGGCAATGAGCCAAATAAAAGCCTGCGAAGCGGTCGCCACAAAGGTCCGCAACACAGGCATGGTAATTGAGTAATAGTCGCTGGCTGGAAAACTCTGGTTTTGCAGCGTGTATTCAAAAAAGAAAATCTCGGTCATCTCGATGGCATAGCAGATAAATACGCCGCTGCCATAGATAAAGAATCGGCGACGGGACGAGGCATAGGCGGCAAGCGAAAGCACTGCCGTCACAATACAGATCACGAGTATCGCTAGGGTATAGAAGAACATCAGAGTGTTCATCTGTCACCGTCCCATCTCATTTAATCTATGGCAAAGCCCTGTATGCCTTGTGGGGTATAGACGTCTCAACCCTTCGTTTCATTGCGGATTAGGCGCCGAGATACAGCATAGCCGTATACCGTTCGCGGTTCTAGATAGTAAACCCCCCTGCAATCCCGCTACCTGCGGGTTTATATTGGTTTAGAGGGGGTGTAACTCCGTGAACGGTCTTTAATCCCGAATAAACTAGGTAAAAATTGCATACGGGTGAATGATGGTCTTGTCAACACGAGGCGTGATGTTCGAGCGCCTCATAGTAATAGTCGGCACGACCGGCGGAAAGGAAATCGACATGGCACTGCCTAAGGATTTCATCGACACCAACGACTTCACCAAAGAGCAGATCCTGGCTATCGAGGATCTTGGCCTGGCAATGAAGAAGGCCATCAAGGTTGACGGTTATTATCCGCACCTGCTCCGCAACAAGAGCCTTGGCATGATCTTCCAGCAGGTCTCCACCCGCACTCGTCTTTCCTTCGAGACCGCTATGACCGACCTCGGCGGCCATGCTCAGTTCTATGGCCCCGGCACCATCCAGCTCGGCGGTCACGAGTCCCTGGGCGACACCGCTCGCGTTATGGGCTCGCTGCTCGACATCATGATGGCTCGCGTTGACCGTCACAAGGACGTCGTCGGCCTCGCCGAGGGCTCCGCTGTTCCCGTCATCAATGGCATGTCCGAGTTCAACCATCCCACGCAGGAGATGGGCGACCTCATGACCATGCTCGAGAACCTCCCCGAGGGCAAGAAGATCGAGGACTGCACCCTGGCCTTCATCGGCGACGCCACCCAGGTCTGCGTCTCCCTCATGTTCATCGCCTCCAAGGTCGGCATGAAGTTTGTCCAGTTTGGACCTAAGGGCCACCAGATCCCCGACGGCGGCCTGCACGTTGGCACCGTTGAGGAGCGCGCCGAGTTCGGCAAGCAGATGATGGCCATCGCCGAGGAGAACTGCAAGGTCTCCGGCGGCTCTGTCGTCATCTCCGACGACATCGAGTGCATCAAGGGCGCCGACTTCATCTACACCGACGTGTGGTATGGCCTGTACGACGAGGAGGTCTCGGGCGAGAACTACATGGACGTGTTCTATCCCAAGTATCAGGTCACCATGGACATGATGAACTTTGCCGGCCCCAACTCCAAGTTCATGCACTGCCTGCCGGCCACCCGCAACGAGGAGGTCGTCGACGAAGTCATGGACGATCCCGAGCGCTCCCTGTGCTGGGTCGAGGCCGAGAACCGCAAGCACTCCATCCGTGCTCTCCTTGCCGCCCTGGGCAAGCGCACCCCGCTCAACGACGAGGGTGTCGAGTACTCCGCCAAGGCTGAGCTCCACGCCGCTCTCGAGGCTCTCGAGCAGCTCTAAGCCTCAAGGCTTCTAAAAGCACGTTTGCGGGCGGCGGATGCTCGTCTCCTGTCGCCCGCTCACCGAGGCCCAAGCAATTGCCTTAATACCTTAGGGCCTCGGATCTGTCCAAGACTGAGCGAAGGAGCTCATCATGAGCGACGGAAAGAAAAAGCTTTCCTTCTTGACGGTCATTTCGACCATCATCTGCGTCGTCTTCGTTTGCGAGGCCGCCGCTCCTGCTGCTGCCATTGGCAACCAGCAGTTCTTCTGGTGGATCTTCCTGATCCTGACCTTCCTGCTTCCCTACGGCATGGTTGTCGCCGAGCTCGGTACCACCTATGACGGCGAGGGCGGCATTTACGACTGGGTACGCGATGGCCTGGGCGACAAATGGGGCGCCCGCATCTCGTACTACTACTGGGTCAACTACCCGCTGTGGATCGCCTCGCTGGCTACCATGTTCCCCGACATTTTGGGCATGGTCTTTGGCGTCGAGTTCAACTTGATCGCCAAGATGGGTATCGATCTTGCCTTTGTGTGGATCGTCTACCTCATGGGCCGCTCCAAGGCGGCCGACTCCGAGTGGGTCCTTAACGGTGGCGCCATCATCAAGGTCGCCGTCGCCGTTATCGTTGGCGCTTTGGGCATTTGGTATGCCATGGAGAACGGTTTTGCGAACGACATGTCCGCTGCCACCTTCCTGCCCGAGCTCACCAACACCAACGCTCTCGGCTACCTGTCGATCATCATCTTTAACTTCATGGGCTTCGAGGTCATCTGCACCATGACCGACGACATGGCCGATCCCGCTCGCGATATCCCCAAGGCTATCATCGTCGGTGGCCTGTCCATCGCCGTGATCTACCTGTTCGCTGGCTTTGGCATCGGCGCTGCTGTGCCGGCCGATTCCATCGACCCCGACTACGGCATGATTTATGCAGTCCAGACAATGGTGGGCGACTCCATGATCTTTAAGGTCATCTGCATCGCCTTCCTGATCACCCTGTTCGCCAACATGGCCGCTTGGTCCTTCGGCGTCAACTCCGTCGCCCGCTACGCTGCCGAGCACGGCAACATGCCCAAGGTCTTCGCCTCGATGATCTCTGACGACGATATGCCCAACGGTGCCAACCTGGTCAACGCCGTCGTTGCCTCCCTGGTGCTGTGCCTGCAGCTCGTTCCCATCGACGCCATCTCCAACGGTGTCTTCTGGATGCTCTTCGGCACCTCCGTCGTCTTCCTGCTGCTGACCTACATCCCGATGTTCCCGGCGTTCCTCAACCTTCGCAAGAACGACCCCAACCGCGAGCGTATCTTCACGTTCCCGTTTAAGGGCGCCATGATGAAGGTCATGCTGGCCATCCCTTGCATCGAGCTGATCCTGGCCATCGTTGCAACGCTGGTGCCGCTCTCTGCCGCTGAAATTGGCGACAAGCTCCCGATGATCGTTATCTTCATCGTGCTTCTGCTCATCGGCGAGGTTGTCCGCGTCGTCAGCGCCAAGGGCCGCGAGACCGAGTACAAGGGCCTCACTCCCGAGCTGGCAGCTCAGCGTCTCGCTGAGGAGGCCGCCGAGGCCGAGGAGAACTAGAGCACCCGGTTCTGGGGCTCCAACCCTCCTCGCGTACCAACGTGCGCTTCGTCGGGCTTGTCGCTCCCGACTCCGGGCACTCTAGCCTCTTCGGAGACGTGCCCAAGCGACAGGTTTGCTAACCATTCCCCGGGGTGGGTGTGAGCGATAGCTCCGGTAACCACCGCCCACCCCAATCTCTCTTCCGTATCCTTCGTGCGTTTTGTCTCCGCGCACTTGGTTACGTCGTCGCTTGCCGGTGCGATTCCGTGAAAACCGGCGTCGGGCGCCCCGACCTTTGCCGAGGAACGGGCGCCTACCATCTCTTGGTTTTAGGCTGCGGGCAACCCGCCCGCGGCAAGCGATCGTTCGATTTGGAGGAAATCTTATGCGTACGATCACCGAGTCCGAGTCCACCCCCAAGGCCGACGGCTTCTTTATGCCCGCTGAGTTCGCCCCGCAGGATCGCGTGTGGATGGGTTGGCCCCACCGCACCGACACCTGGGCCCACGGCGCCAAGCCGGCTCAGAAGCAGTATGCCGCCATCGCCCGCGCCATCGCCGAGTTCACCCCGGTTACCATGTGCGCCAACCAGGTCGACTATGCCAACTGCAAGGCCGTCTTCGAGGAGGACGAGAACGTCACCGTCATCGAGATGACCACCGACGACGCCTGGTTCCGCGACACTGCCGCCACCTACGTCATCAACGGCAAGGGCGAGAAGCGCGCCAACCACTGGCGCTTCAACGCCTACGGCGGCCTCGTCGACGGCCTGTACTTCCCGTGGGACAAGGACGAGCAGATCGCCCTCAAGATGGCTGAGCTCTCCGGCTGCCGCCGCTATCGTCCCGACGACATGATCCTCGAGGGCGGCTCCATCACCGTCGACGGCGAGGGCACCCTTGTCGTGACCGACCAGTGCCTGCTTTCCCCGGGCCGCACCTGCTCTGCGGTTCTGGAGGAGGAAGAGGATCCCGAGTCCATCTGGCCCAAGTTCCACAAGAAGTTTGAGCCCTGGAGCGAGGAGCTTCGCGCCTATATGGACGAGCACCTCAAGGATTACCTGGGTGTCGAGAAGGTCATCTGGGTCAAGGAGGGCATCGACCCCGAGGAGACCAACGGCCACATCGATGACGTCGCCACGTTCATCGCTCCGGGCGTCATGGCCTGCATCTGGACCGACGATCCCGAGTATCCGTTCTACGAGCAGTGCCACGCTGCCTACGAGACCCTCTCCAACGCCGTTGACGCTAAGGGCCGCAAGATGAAGGTCTACAAGCTCTGCATGCCCGTGAACCCGCTGTTCATGGACCAGGCTTCCTGCGACACCATCGACGCCGACGAGAACGCCGAGCCGCGCGTCCCCGACGAGCCGCTGATCGCCTCTTACATGAACTACCTGGTCACCAACCACGGCGTTATCGTCCCGCAGTACGGCGACGAGAACGACCAGCTGGCCGTCGACACGCTCCAGAAGATCTACGACGAGGTCTGGGGCGAGGGCGTCTACAAGTGCGTCGGCGTCCAGTCCGAGCAGGTCGTCTTCGGTGGCGGCAACATCCACTGCATTACCCAGCAGGAGCCCTCGGCGTAACTCAGGCACGCCACCTTGGCGTTCACTCGTCGCTTACGTAGCGTCAGTACGCTACGCTCCTCGTTCGCGCCAATCTGGCGCACCTGAGCACGCCGAGTAAACGTCTGACTTTCCGAGCCGTGATGCTTCGGGAACCCAGCCGATCAATCGGACGGTCGGTGAATCGGACCATCTCGGGGCATTGATGGTCGGTTTATTCGATGTCTTGGTCGGTTGGGTTTTTCTTTGGGCACTCCGTTGCCTCCACTTCGGAGTGCCCTTTTCTTTGATTGAGTACGCGTCTGGCCTGGGATTTTTTGCGGGTTAGGCCAATTGTTCGCTTGAATTTCCCAGGTCAGACGCGTCTTCAATTGCCGAAAGTTATCGGTCGTGAACGCGGCCGTTTTGATCGGAGTATCTATGTACCAGCGTATCGTTATCTACACGCGCCTGTTCCGCGAGCGTTGGTCCAACAAATGCATCCTCTCCTCTCTCTGGGATGGCACCTGCACCGGTGACGCGGCCTGCAACCCTACCTTGGGCTGCGCCTTCGGTACAGATGCCATCCTTTTTGCTGTAGGGGGCGCGCGCCATGGCAGGTAAAAAGTTCTCCCTGATCGAGGTCATCCTTTCGGTTATCTGCGTCGTGTTTACCATCGAGGCGGCGGCTCCGGCATCTGCCATGGGTAACGTACAGTTCTTCTGGTGGATTTTCCTTATCATTACGTTTTTGCTTCCCTATGGTCTGGTGGTGGCCGAGCTGGGTACGGCGTTTGATTCCGAGGGCGGCCTGTACGATTGGGTTCGCTTGGGCCTGGGCGACCGTTGGGGCGCCCGTTGCTCTTGGTGCTACTGGGTTAACTTTCCGCTGTGGGTGGCAAGTATCGCCTGCATGTTCCCCAATGTCATTAATGCGGTGTGGGGTATCGAGTTTTCACTCGGGATCCGAATTGCCATCGAGATTGCCTTTGTGTGGGGCGTCACGGTCATGGCAATGCAGCCGGTGGCGGAGGCCGATTGGGTTATGGACGGCGGCGCCGTCATCAAGGTGCTCATTACCGCTGCGGTGGGAATCGTCGGCATTTGGTTTGCCTGCAATAACGGCTTTGCCAACGACATGTCGTTTAAGACCTTCATTCCAGATCTGGGCGACACCAATTCGTTGACGTACCTATCGATTATCCTGTTCAACTTTATGGGCTTCGAAGTGGTCGCGACCTTTGCCAGCACGATGAAGAACCCGTCGCGTGATATCCCCAAGGCGGTTATTGCCGGTGGCGTGGCCATTGCGGCGATCTACATCATCTGTGGCATTGGCATTGGAGCCGCGGTTCCCACCGAGCAGCTTTCACTCGATTCGGGCATTGTGGACGCAGTCGCCGCTATGGTGGGGCGCACCCACCCGCTGACGATGGTCGTGGGCGTGGCCTTTTTGGTGACGCTGTTCGCCAATATGATCTGCTGGAGCTTTGGCGTCAACAACGTAGCGAGCTATGCCGCACGTCACGGCAACATGCCGCGCCCCTTTGCGTTGGTGTCCAAAAAGACCGGCATGCCCAACGGCTCGGCGCTCATTAACGGCTGTTTTGCCAGTCTGGTGCTGCTGCTCCAGATTCCGCTGGGCGAGGGTTCCGACGTTTTTTGGGTATTCTTTTCGATGAACGTCGTCTTTCTGCTCATGAGCTATATCCCGATGTTCCCAGCGTTTTGGCGCCTGCGCAAATATGACGATCGCCCGCGCGTGTTCCGTGCACCCTTCGAGGGCAAGGTGCTTGCGGTGGCACTTGCGATTCCCGTGGTGGAGCTTGTGCTTTCGATTGTCGCTACGATTGTGCCGCTCAACGGCTCGCCCGCCGAAATGGCAAAGTTGCCCATTCTCATGGGTGTGGTGATCGTCGTGTTGCTGGGCGAGGTTTCGCGCCTCATATCGCGCCGCGGCCGCAGCGTCGACAATCCCGGCGTTGGTGCAAGGGAATCAGGTTTCTTTGCACCAAAACAGTAGCGCCGCGAGTTGCGCAGCGCTTGCTGTGTCTTGGATTACTGCTCGCAGTGCTCGGGATCAGAAGCGAGCTTAGGCGCAAAGTAGGGAACGTGGCCCAGGTACGGACAGCCGTCCGGGCGCTCGTCGACAACGCAGGGGATATCGTCGTAGGTGAGTGAGTCGCTCAGGCGGGCGATGGCCTTAGCGGCAGGAGCGACGAGCATCTTGAGAGGTGCGATAGGCGCCATGGCATCTCCTTTCTTGCATGCGACCCGTGTTTTGGCGCGAATGTATACGCCGCCAGTCTAGCATCCCGCCGCGGAGAGCTCCAAACCACCACAAAGGGGACAGGCACCTTTGTGGTGGTTTTGGTGTTTGACCAGATAATACCTGTTATCGCTCCCGGGCAGTCGTTGGGGACGTTCTAAAACGGTTATATGTCACTATCCAATAACGCCTCTGAACTGGGCCACTATTAGATTATGGAAAACACTACTGCAAGATTATGGCAAATGATACTGTCAGATTATTGCGTGTGCTGCTGTAGTCGTCGGGGGCCTGCCTTATGAGCGCCGGCATGGTGCGAACTGTCATCGCTGCCCGCTGCAGCGAGTAGCAAGCGGGCAAAACCGCCTCAAAACCAGCGCGAACAACCGCCGCGAAGAGGATCGGATCCCTTTCGCGGCGGTTGTTCGCCTATCTGGAGCGCCTCAAAACCAAGTGAGTAGGCTTTTTTGGATCTGCCGAGCATATCACGACAAGTGCTCAATAAAACCGCAGGTCAGCGCTGTGGCGATTCGGGGTGTGCTCGGCCTCCTGCAAAAAGTCTACTCACTTGGTTTTGGCTGCTAGAAGACTGCCGCGAGGGAAGGCAACTTCCTCGCGGCGGTTGGCGTTTACCCAGATAAAACCTGCCAAAATAAACCTGTCCCTTTTTGGCATGTCCCTTTTGGCGTGGCTGATTGCTTTGGGCTGTCTTGGAGAAAGCCCGTGAGGCGGCACTCAAGCTAATCCTGCGTGTCGCCTCCGTACATGTAGACGATAAAGCCGTCGCCGGTGTCTTGGCTGTGATCTTCCAAGATGCGCTTCATGTTGAGGTGCTCGTAGAACTGCCAGTCGGAGCTGCAGTCGCTCATCAGGAAGAACTTGGTGCAGCCTGCCCGGGCGAGCTCGGCGCGCGCAAGGTCGATGAGCGCGCGGCCGAGCCCCTTGCCCTGCCACTCGGGCACGATGATGATGAGGTTGAGTTGGCCCTGGGCATACTCATTGCCCGTGGCGGCAAAGCGGTCGGCCGTGGCCTTCTCGCGGCTGTCGCCAAAGAGCGAGCCCTCGAGCTTGGCGTCGGCGGTCTTCGCCATCTCGGTTGCCTGGGCGAACATCTCGTCGTAGCAGGGTACCCACGTGGGGTTGGTACGCGGCTTGCCGTCTTCGAAGATGCCGATGCAGCAGGCGGCGATAATGCGGCCCTCGGCCTCGGCGACAAGCGCGATGGGGGAGCGCTGCAGCTGCATGGCGATGTTAAAGCGCGCGCAGAAATCGGCAGCTTCGACGTCGCCGCGGTTGCGCAGCGTGTTGCACCACAGCTGGTTGTAGATGGCGGCGATGCCGGCCAGGTCATCGAGCGTGGCGGCGCGCAGGGTTACGTTGTCAAGGCTCATGGAGGCTCCTTCCAGGTTGGGTCAGGCCACCTATGAGTGTGACATGGCGACATCGTTGCCGCATCAACCATTCGGCAGACGAGCCTCGAATCCTCGGGGACGGAGGGTCCTAAGAAGGAATGAGGGCGGAATTTCGGACACTTGCTCGATGAGAGTGGATAATCTCCCACTTTTAGCGCTGGTATAGGCCAAAAACGGGAGATTATCCACTCTCATTCTGGGTAGTCGTTTAAGAATGTCCCCAACGACTACCCCAAAAGGAGCGTCCCCAAGTGCCAGCTTTGGCAACGACGCTGGTAGAAAAACGTCAGCGAAAACCCGCCAGAGCGAGCAAGGTGCCTTGAAACAAGGCGGCATTGACCTTTTGGTCATGCCGCCGAAGTTGAAAGGCAGATTGCCGCTCTGGCGGGTTTGCAGCGTCGAGCCGTTACGCGGGTTGGTAAACCCGCGTAACTAAACCCGCTCTGCGATCTCGTGGATGAGGTAGTCGGTCTTTTCCCAGCCTAGGCACGGGTCGGTGATCGACTTACCAAAGACGCCGCCGTCGACCGGCTGGTTGCCATCCTCCAGGTAGGACTCGATCATAAAGCCCTTGACCAGCTTGGAGATGGACTCGTTGCGGCGGCAGCTGTCGAGCACCTCTTTGCAAATGCGATACTGCTCCAGCGGACGCTTGCCCGAGTTGTCGTGGTTGCAGTCGATGACCGCTGCGGGATTGGCATAGCCGGCGTACTCGGTATAGCGCTCGGCCAGGCGCTCCAGGTGCTCGTAGTGGTAATTGGGGTAGGTGCGCCCATCGAGACCGATGTAGCCACGCATAACGGCGTGCGCGAGCGGATTGCCGTCGCACTCGACCTCCCAGTTGCGGAAGATAAAGCTCTGGTGCGCCTGCGCGGCGTAAATGGAGTTGAGCATAACGGTGGTAGAGCCAGCAGTGGGGTTCTTCATGCCGACGGGTACCGAAATACCGCTCGACACCAGGCGATGCTCCTGGTTCTCGACCGAGCGTGCGCCCACGGCAACATAGCTCAGCAGGTCAACGAGGTACTGGTAGTTGGACGGATAGAGCATCTCGTCGGCGGTAAAGAAGCCCGTTTCCTCAATAACGCGCAGGTGCATATGGCGGATGGCCTTGACGCCCTCGAGCAGGTCGTCGGGAGCCTCGGGGTTGGGGTTGTGCAACAGGCCCTTGTAGCCGGTGCCCTTGGTGCGCGGCTTGTTGGTATAGACGCGCGGAATGATGATGAGCTTGTCCTTGACCTCCTCGGCGGTCTTGGCCAGTCGGTTCATGTACTCAAGTACCGAGTCCTCGCGGTCGGCAGAGCACGGGCCGATGATGAGCACCTTGCGCGCGTCCTCGCCGGTAAAGACCTTGGCGACCTCGGCGTCGAATGCCTGCTTTTTGGCGGTAAGCTCGGCGGAAAGTGGCATTTCCTCGCGGATCTCCATGGGGATCGGCAGCCTGCGTTTGAAATCCATGGCCATACGGGGCCTCCTCAATCAATTGATGGCATCGAGAACATTGTCGAATGCTCGGCATTATCCGCTGTCGCACGCTAAAGTGCAACCCCTCGCCGCCCTGAAACCTACCAAATAGGGACAGGTTTATTTTGGCAGGTTTTATCTGGGGAAACGTCGGTGTATACCGGAGGGAGTGGCGCTTCGCGGGGCCCTATGGCTGTTGTCGGTTCCCCGGGAAACACCCTGTGGGCAAAAAATGGCAAATATGAGTACTGTTGCTATTGTAGTGCCATATTGCCGGCAAAAGATAATAGACATAACAGAAAATATGTTCATTAACCTAACACATATAAGCCCGCTATAGAGCTATTTGAGTAATTTAGGAGCGCGTGCAAGCCGTGTGAGCAGCATTTGGTGCTGTTTTGGCTGTTACTAAAAAGGTGACAGTACTCATATTTGCCATTTTTTGCCCACGGGGCTTGGAGTGGGCTGTCAATCAGGTCCCAGGGGAGGCAGTTCGAGGCCCAAAGGACACAAAACGGGGGCGCAGCTCATTCTGCGCCCCCGTTTTTGGGTATTGCGGTTGTTTGCCGCCGGTTTTACGCCGCTTCGTCGAACTGCGAGTTGTACAGGTCGGCGTAGAAGCCGCCCTGGGCGAGCAGCTCGTCGTGTGTGCCCTTCTCGACGATGTCGCCGTCGCGAATCACCAAGATTACGTCGGCGTTGCGGATCGTGGACAGGCGATGCGCGATGACAAAGCTCGTGCGGCCCTGCATCAGCGCATCCATGGCGCGTTGGATGAGCTCCTCGGTTCGGGTGTCCACGTTAGAGGTCGCCTCGTCCAGAATCAGCGCCGGGCGGTCGGCCAAAATGGCGCGGGCAATAGTCACGAGCTGGCGTTGGCCCTGCGACAGGTTAGTGCCTTCCTCGTTGATCATAAAGTCGTAGCCGCCGGCGAGCGTATGGATAAAGTGGTCGCAGCGCGCGGCGCGTGCAGCGGCCTCGACTTCGGCATCGCTCGCATCGGGGCGTCCGTAGCGGATGTTCTCGCGGATGGTGCCGTTAAACAGCCAGGTATCCTGCAGCACCATGGCAAACTCGCCTCGCAGCGCCGCGCGGTCCCAGTCGCGCACGTCGACACCCTCAACGCGCAGCGAACCGCCGTCCACATCGTAGAAGCGCTGCAGCAGCTTAATGAGCGTGGTCTTGCCGGCGCCGGTGGGACCGACGATGGCGATGGTCTGACCGGGCTGCGCCTCGCAGCTAAAGTCGTGGATGATGGTCTTGTCGGGCGTGTAGCCAAACTTGACATGGTCAAACTCCACGTGGCCGGGGCGCTTCTCGGGAATCTGCGCGTCGGCCTTCTGCTCCTCCTCGGGCGCGGTCAGGAACTCAAAGACGCGCTCGGTGGCGGCGGCCATCGACTGCATCGTGTTGCTCACGTTGCCCAGCTGCTGCACGGGCTGCGTAAAGTTGCGAACGTACTGGATAAAGCTCTGAATATCGCCAGGCGTGGCATTGCCGGTCAGCGCGAGCTGCGCGCCCACCACGACGACGCCCACGTAGCCCATGTTGCCCACCAAGCTCATAAGCGGCATCATCAGGCCCGACAGGAACTGCGAGCGCCAGCCACTAATAAAGAGGCGGTCGTTTTGGCGGTCGAACTCCTCGATCGAGGCCTCGGCGCGGTCGAACACCTGAATGACGTTCTGGCCGGCAAAGTCCTCCTCGATAATGCCGTTGACGGTGCCCAGGACCTGCTGCTGCTCGCGGAAGTACGGCTGCGAGAAGTGAATCATTACGGTTAGGATAATCGCGGCTGCCGGCAGCGTGAGCACGGTGACGCCGGTAAGTGGCAGGCTGATCGATAGCATCATGACGAGCACGCCGATAATCTGCGTCACTGACGTGATGAGCTGCGTCACGGACTGGTTGAGGCTCTGACCCAGCGTATCGACGTCGTTGGTGATGCGGCTGAGCACGTCGCCCTTGCTGTGGCCGTTGAAGTAGCTCATCGGCACGACAGCGATCTTGGCGGCGATCTCCTTGCGCATGCGGTAGCAAATCTTTTGCGTGACGCCGGTCATGAGCCAGCCCTGGATGAGGCCGCAGACAGAGCTTGCCAGATACAGGCAGAGCAAAAAGCCGAGCGTCTTGGCGATCCAGGCAAAGTCAACGTCGCCGGTGCCGTTGACCTTGGCAACCAGGCCCTCGAACAGCTTGGTCGTAACCTGGCCGAGCACCTTGGGTCCCACAATGTTAAAGACGACCGAGCATACGGCAAAGGCGACGGCGGCAAGCACGGCGACCTTGTGTTGACCGATATAGCCGAGCAGCTGCCTCATGGTGCCCTTAAAGTCCTTGGCCTTTTCGCCGCGACGCATGCCGCCCATGCGGCCCATGGGACCACGCTGGCGGGTGGGCTTGGGAATCTGAGTCTTGGTCTCGTCTGCCATTAGCGCTCGCCTCCTTCCATGACGGCTGCAATTTCTTCTTGGGTAAGCCCCAGCTCCTCGGCGGAAAGCTGCGACTGTGCGATCTCCAGGTACGCCGGGCAGCTGCGCAGCAGCTCCTCGTGCGTGCCGGTGCCCACCACGTGGCCGTCGTCGAGCACGATGATTTGATCGGCGTGCATGATGGTCGCGATGCGCTGGGCCACGACCACGAGTGCGGCGTCGGTAACGTTTTTGGCCAGCTCTTCGCGCAGGCGCGCGTCGGTCTTGTAGTCGAGGGCGCTAAACGAGTCATCGAACACCACAACCTCGGGCTTTTTTGCCAAGGCGCGGGCGATGGCCAGACGCTGGCGCTGACCGCCCGAGACATTGGAACCGCCCTGGCTGATGGGGGAGTTGTAGCCGCCCTCGCGCTCGGCGATAAAGTCCTCGGCCTGTGCGATGCGTGCCGCCCGGTGCATGTCCTCGTCGCTCACCATGTCGCCGGCAAACTTGAGGTTGCTCTCGACGGTGCCCGAGAACAGGCGCCCCTGCTGCGGGATGTATCCAATGCGGCCGCGCAGCTCGGAAAGGGTCATGTCGCGCACGTCGATGCCGTCGAGCGAAATGCTGCCGCCCGTGACGTCGTATAAGCGCGGGATCAGCTGCACGAGCGTAGATTTGCCCGAGCCCGTGGAGCCAATGATGCCGAGCATCTGACCGGCATGCGTGGTGAAGTTCACGCCGCTGATGACATCGGCGCGGGCATCGGGATACTGGAAGCTCACGTCGCGGAAGCACAGCTCACCGCGCGGCGCGCTGGTCGCAGGCAGTTTGGGCGAGGCAGGGTCGTTGATGCTCGTGGGACAAGTGATGACCTCTTCTACGCGCTCGGCTGCGACCTCGGCGCGGGGCAGGATGACCGAAACCATGGTGAGGATCATAAACGCCATGACGATCTGCATGGTGTAGGAGATAAACGCCATCATGTTGCCGACCTGCATCACGCCGTCGGACACGCCCTGCGCGCCAAACCAGACGATAAGCACGGTGATGCAGTTCATGACCAGCATCATGAGCGGCATCATAAAGCTCATGGCTCGGTTGGTGTAGAGCTGCGTGGTCATCAGGTCGAGCGAAGCCTTGTCAAAACGCTCGAGCTCATGCTCCTCGCGGTTGAACGAGCGGATAGGCATAAGGCCGTCGAGCAGCTCGCGGGCGGTAAGGTTCACGCGGTCCACGTAACTTTGCATCTTTTTGAACTTGGGCATGGTGAGGCCCATGAGCACGCCGACGACGGCCGAGACCGCGATGATGGCAACGGCGATGGTCCACTCCAGGCCGGTATGGTTGGCCAGGACGCGCATGACGGCGACGATGCCCATGACGGGGGCCATCAGACACATGCGGATAAACAGGGTTGCGGCCATCTGGATCTGCTGAATGTCATTGGTGCAGCGGGTGATGAGCGAGGCCTGGCTAAACTTGCCCACCTCGGCCGGCGAGAAGTGCATAACCTTGTTGAAGGTCTCGCGGCGCAGGTCGCGTGCGATGGAACAGGCGGTGCGTGAGGCCACGGCGCCGGTCAGGATGGTGGCGACGAGCGACACCAGGCACAGACCAAACATCGTGGTCGCCATGCGGCCCAAGTAGGCGTTCTGCACGTCGGCGGGGTCGATACCCTGCGCCTTGTACTCGTCCTGTACATAGCTCACGGCGCGTTGGGTCACGATGGAGCCCGACATGGAGCCCATCTTGTCCGCCATGTCGTTGGCGCCCTCGACGAGCTTGCCCTGATCGATCAGGCCGCCTTCAACGCCCAGGCGCAGGCTCTTCATGGTGATCTTGCCGCCGTCGGCATCAATCTGCTTTTGCATGTTCTGTGCCGCTGCGGCCTTCTGCTGCATCTCGGCGAGCTGCTCGGGCGTCATCGCCGCCATCTGCTCGGGGGTGGGCATGGCCTGGGCGGCGCTGTTGTCTTTTTCGCTGGACGTGCCCATCATGTCGCCCATGGAGCTGGCGTCGATGCCCTGGTTGAGCGAAAGGACGACGGTCTCGGGCAGGCTCATGATGTCGGCAATCTTGCCGCCGTCGGCGCGCTCCTCCTCGGTGCCCTTGTACGTTCGAATGCCGTTGTTGTCCGCCTTGCTAAACACGGCATCCACAGCTTTGGCGTCCTTGGCGCCCATAAAGAGCTTGAGGTCATCGAGCGATTCGGCGCGAATGGTGTCGGGCACGGGTGAGGCGATGCCGCCTTGCTGCACGCCCACATCGACGATGTCACTCATATACGTAGGCAGCGCTAGGTCGGCATTGCAACTGATTACGATAAGTACGATAGCCGTGAGCAGCGCCAGGACATGCTTTTTAAAGAGCTTGAGAATCCTCACTCGGCATCTCTCCTTTCTTGGTTGCGGTCGATAATTTCGTTGGCACGCCTTAGAAGGCGCACCATCTCTTGGGTATCCGTTTCGCCGAGCTGCTCGAGAAAGGCCGCGGTGCGGTCCTCGAATTCCCGACGTTTGATTTCGAGGTCTTGTCGGCCTTTGTCGGTCACCGTGACGTGTACGCGACGACGGTCGGTTTTTGAGTGCTCGCGCTCGACCCAGCCCTTGCCCTCGAGGGCGCGCAGGATGTTGGCGATACGGGCGCTCGAGACCCAAGCGCGATCGGCGAGTTCGCTCGGCGTAAGCGAACCGCCGGCGAGCATGAGGGCGCGCATGACGGCCATCTCGCCGCTCATCGCCTGGTCGACAAAACGCGAAACGTGCTGGTGCATGCTGCCAAACTCGGTAAAGAGCTGACGCCCAAGCTCATGGAAATCGGTATCTTCCACCGAAAACCCCTAACACTAGAAACTATTTTTGGTGAAAGATGATACCCCTGTATGCACACCTCATACAGTAGATTTTTGGGACATGCCTAGAAATCTACCTTCGTGGGCATTTCATGCCACCGCCTCCGTCGCGGCGAAAAAGTAGATTTCTAGGCATGTCCCAAAAATCTATCGGTGGGTACTTTACCCTGCTAAAGCTGGCATAACAGCTAGAGTGAAGGACGTATAAAGGCAAGGGGAAATATCAAATAATTCGGTGAACGGTAGATGATGGCGGGCGCGTTTCCTGCGGATTTGTTGAAAACGCTCTAATGACACAAAAAAAGGAACATATAACAGCCCTGATGAAGGGGGTGGCTATGTTATCCTTCACTAACGGGTGAAATCTTGGGTTTAGGGTTGCAAGACCAAGGTGAATAAACGTTTTTCCCTGCGCTAACGCGCGACGGAAGGCGAATGAAGCCGGTCATGCAGGTCTAACATTCAAGAATTCAATAAGCAGCGGTGTGAGAGAGCGCCGCATTACACGTAACTAGGAGCGTGGTTACACAATGCAGGAGGCATGGGAAGGCTTCAAGGAAGGCATCTGGACGGGAGAAGTTGACGTCCGAGACTTCATCCAGAAGAACTACACCCCCTACGAGGGCGACGAGTCGTTCCTCGCCGGCCCGACCGAGCGTACCAAGGAGCTGTGGGGCGAGGTTCTCGACCTGCTGCTTAAGGAGCGCGAGCAGGGCGGTGTCCTCGATATGGACACCAAGACCGTTACGGGTATCGTGAGCCACCCCGCTGGCTACATCGATAACGCCCACCGCGAGAAGGAGACCATCGTCGGTCTCCAGACTGACAAGCCGCTCAAGCGCGCGCTGCACGTCAACGGTGGCATCCGCATCGCTTGCCAGGCTGCCAGCCAGCACGGCTATAAGGTCGACGAGAACGTTGTCGAGCGCTACACCTTCGAGCGCAAGACCCACAACGCTGGCGTCTTCGATGTTTACACCCCCGAGATGCGCGCCTGCCGCTCGGCCCACATCATCACCGGCCTGCCCGATGGCTATGGCCGCGGCCGCATCATCGGCGACTACCGTCGTGTCGCCCTGTACGGTGTCGACTACCTGATCAAGGACAAGGAGGCCCAGAAGGCTTCCACCCCGACGGTCATGACCGCCGACAACATCCGCGACCGTGAGGAGCTGCAGGAGCAGATCCGCGCCCTCGGCGAGCTCAAGATGATGGCCGAGACCTATGGTTTCGACATTTCCAACCCTGCTACCAACACGCAGGAGGCCATCCAGTGGATGTACTTCGCCTACCTCGCCTCCGTTAAGGAGCAGAACGGCGCCGCTATGTCCATCGGCCGTACCTCCACGTTCATCGACATCTACGCTGAGCGCGACCTTGCCAACGGTACCTTCACCGAGGAGCAGATCCAGGAGTTCGTGGATCACTTCATCATGAAGCTCCGCATGGTCAAGTTTGCCCGTACCCCCGAGTACCAGGCCCTGTTTACCGGCGATCCGCAGTGGGTCACCGAGTCCATCGGCGGCATGGGTGTTGACGGCCGTACGCTCGTTACCAAGATGAGCTACCGTTACCTGCACACGCTCGAGAACATGGGCACCAGCCCCGAGCCCAACATGACCGTTCTGTGGTCGACCCGTCTGCCCGAGAACTTCAAGAAGTTCTGCGCCAAGACTTCTGTCGCCAGCTCCTCGATTCAGTACGAGAACGACGACCTCATGCGCGTCTACCACGGCGACGACTACGGCATTGCCTGCTGCGTGTCCTCCATGCGCATCGGCAAGGAGATGCAGTTCTTCGGCGCCCGCGCCAACCTGGCCAAGTGCCTGCTGTACGCACTCAACGGCGGTGTTGACGAGGTCTCCAAGAAGCAGGTCGGCCCCAAGTATCGCGCCGTCGAGGGCGATACGCTCGATTACGACGACGTTGTGGCCAAGTACAACGACATGATGAAGTGGCTCGCTGGCGTGTACGTCAACTCGCTGAACATCATCCACTACATGCACGACAAGTATTGCTACGAGCGCATCCAGATGGCTCTGCACGACAAGCACGTGCACCGCTGGTTCGCTACGGGCATTGCTGGCCTTTCCGTCGTGGCTGACTCCCTGTCCGCCATCAAGTACGCCAAGGTCCACCCCGTCCGCGACGAGAACGGCATCATCGTCGACTTCGAGACCGAGGGCGAGTTCCCCAAGTACGGTAACGACGACGACCGCGTCGACCAGATCGCTCACGACGTTGTGCACCAGTTCATGGAGTACATCCGCATGAACGACACCTACCGCAACTCCGTGCCCACGACCTCGGTTCTGACCATTACCTCCAACGTCGTGTACGGTAAGAAGACCGGCTCCACGCCCGACGGCCGTAAGGCTGGCCAGCCGTTCGCCCCGGGTGCTAACCCCATGCACAAGCGCGATAGCCACGGCGCCATCGCTTCGCTGTCTTCGGTTTCCAAGCTCCCGTTCCGCGATGCTCAGGACGGCATCTCCAACACCTTCTCCATCATCCCGAGTGCGCTCGGCAAGGAGGACCAGGTGTTCTTTGGCGATATCGACCTTGATCAGCTGGGCGAGTAACTATTGTTAGTGCTATACTAACAATAACGATTACTGATTAGCGCGCCGGTTTCGGCCGGCGCCTATCAATCGAAGGAGACACATTATGAAGGTTTCTGAAGTTTCCGAGACTCAGGCCGATAACCTGGTCCACATGCTCGACGCTTACGCCGAGAAGGGTGGTCACCACCTGAACATCAACGTCTTCAACCGTGAGACGCTGCTCGACGCTCAGGCTCACCCCGAGAAGTACCCGCAGCTGACCATCCGCGTTTCCGGCTATGCCGTGAACTTCCACACGCTCACCAAGGAGCAGCAGGACGAGGTCATTTCGCGTACCTTCCACGACAAGTTCTAAAGGGATTTAACTCCCGCAGGATCGCCGGGCCGCTTTGGGTTACTTTCCAAAACGTCCTCGGACATGCAAAGGGCTCCGCTGCGCGCTTCGCGCGGCGGAGCCCTTTGCGTCCTGCGGAATGTTTTGGAAAGTAACCCAAAGCGGCCCGGCTGGGGTCCTGTGTAGTCACCCATTAGGCGGAACTCTCCTTAATATTTGTGCGCGTGGGGTTCGTGGTTGGGTCGTGCCCTTTTCTACGGGTGTGTTGTTTCGTTTTGCTTTGGCTGTTGTTGGGGTATGCTTTGTTCGTATGTAAACGTATGACATGTTGATGGGGGAGGGTGCTATGGCTCGCGAGAGTACTCGTTCTAAAGATACGGCTAAGCCTGGCATCAAGGAAGTTGCAGCGGTGGCGGGGGTTTCGCCTACTACGGTATCTCGCGTGCTTAATAATCGCGGCTATATTAGTCAAGAGACCCGCGATAAGGTCCATGCTGCGATGGAGCGCGTCAACTATACGCCCAACGATATCGCCCGTGCCATGCTCAACGGTCGCCTGAATCTTATCGGCATGATCGTCCCCTATGTCAGCAGCCCGTTTCATGCACAAGCGGTTCAAGCCGTTGAGCGTACCTTGGCCGAAAACGGTTTTAAGATGCTGCTGTGTAATAGTGCCAATCGACCTGATCTTGAGCGTTCTTATATCGATATGCTTCGGCGCAATATGGTTGATGGCGTCATTGTCAACTCCCTTAATATCGGTGCCGAGGCGTATGCCGAGATGGGTTTGAGCCTGGTTGGTATCGACTGCGACCTTGGCGAGGCCTCTGTTCAGATTGCGAGCGACAGCTATAGCATCGGCGAACTTGCCACGCGTCGCCTGATCGATGACGGGTGTTTGCGCATCTTGTGCCTGCGCAACAATAGCCGTATGCGTATGCCTGCCAATAAGCGTACCGATGCCTACCACGATGTTGTGGAGCAGGCTGGTTTGCCCGCACTTGTCCGTGAGGTCGAGTTCGTTAAGTCCGATGACGAAAAGAGTGCGGTCGTTGCGAAGATCCTCGATGAGAACCCCGATATTGACGGCATCTTTGCGGGAGACGACACGATGGCGGCCATCTGTCTCAACGTGATGAAGCAGCGCGGCTTGAGCGCTCCGGACGATATTAAGGTCGTGGGCGCGGATGGTGCCCGCCGCACTATGACGTTTATGCCTGACTTAACAACCGTACGTCAAGATATCGATCGCATCGGAGAGCTCGCGGCGCAATCCATCATCGCTCTTGTTAACGGTGAAAAGCCCGAATCGAATATCAAGCTCCCCGTTGAACTTATCGAGGGCAAAACCGCGTAGTTCATCCCGTGCCAAAAGAATTCCTCAAACGCCTCTGATGACCGTTCGCCGGCATATGTCAACCGTTTGCCGACGACTGGAACTGCGAAAAGACGTATTGGTGTGAAAACGTTTGACATATGAAAACGATTGACATATCTTGCAGTTGTACCGAGTTAGTATCTCGTGGGAAAGGAAGTCTCGGATGCACAAGGTGTATTACCAGCCTGAGGGAATTTGGGTAGGCGACATCATGCCGTACGGCGAGGACGGCACGTTCTATCTCTATCATCAGCGTGACACGCGTAACCCCGGACCTTTCGGAGAGCCGTTTGGCTGGGCACTCGCGACGACCAAGGATTTCGTCAACTACAAGGACTTTGGCGAGAGCCTTGAGCGTGGCGGCGACGAGGAAGTCGACCAGTACGTTTATGCCGGCACGGTGTTTAAGGTGGGCGACAAGTACCATGCGCTCTACACTGGTTGCAATCGCGATAAGGTCCGCGCACGCTTGATGAAGCAGGTTCTTCTTCACGCAACGAGTGACGACGCCGTCAAGTGGGAGAAGAACATCGCCGAAACGCTACTTCCGCCCCAGGAGGGTTACGATGACCGCAACTGGCGCGATCCCTTTGTGCTTTGGGATGAGGAGAACGAAGAGTACATGCTCATCCTCGGCACGCGCGTGGGCGAGGACAAGCGTCTGATGACCGGTCGTCTGGTCAAGTTCACCTCCAAGGACCTGGATACTTGGGAGTTCCAGGGCGACTGGTGGAATCCGGGCCTGTACACCATGTTCGAGATGCCTGATCTCTTTAAGATGGGCGACTGGTGGTATCTGGTGTTCTCCGAGTACAGTGATGGCAACAAGACCCGTTACCGCATGTCTCGCTCTATCAACGGTCCTTGGATCACTCCTGCGGACGATTCCTTCGATGGCCGCGCGTACTATGCCGCGCGTACCGCATTTGATGGCGAGCGCCGCGTTCTCTTTGGTTGGGTTCCTACGCGTGACGAGGGCGGTGACCCCAGCTCTTACCTGTGGGGTGGCACCTTTATGCCCCTCGAGATCGTTCAGCGCGCCGACGGAACGCTCGGCACCAAGCTTCCCGACAGTATGCTTGGCGCCTTTGGCGAGGCCAAGGCAGTCGAGGCCTTTGAGCTTTCCTGTGAGTCGGGCAAGGTCGAGCAGGTGCTCGCCGCGGATGCCGGCTCCACCTATATGCTCGACGCCGACATCGAGCTCGCCGGTGACGCTGCCGGCTTCTCGGTGAAGCTTGCCGAGGACGCCGAGTCCGGTCTTGCCTATGAGTTCCGCGCCAACCTGCGCGAGGGCAAGCTCGAGTTTACGGCGGCCCCCCAGTATCCGTGGTTCCAGGTCAACAACATGGGCCTCGAGCGTCCGTTGTTCTTCAAGGGCGAGGGCACTCATCATGTGCGCCTGGTCGTTGACGACGATATCGCGACCATCTTTGTCGATGATGTTGCGCTCAACGCGCGCTTCTGCAATAAGCAGGGCCAGGGTGTGGCGCTGACGGTCACCGACGGTACGCTCAAGTGCGCAAATGCAACGATCGCGTCTCTGTAATGGCCACAAAACGTCTTATGATTTCGTAAGGGAATGGAGAGGAACATGGACTACAAAGTAGTGTCTCAGCAAGTCGTCGATAACGTCGGCGGTCTGGAGAACATCGAGGGTGCCACGCATTGCGTTACGCGTCTGCGTCTGGTGCTCAAGGATACGAGCAAGTACAACAAGGCCGAGCTCGAAAACATCGATGGCGTCAAGGGCGTGCTGTACAACAGCGGCCAGCTCATGATTATCTTCGGTACCGGCACCGTCAACAAGGTCTACGATGAGTTTATGGCTCTGACGGGCGTTAAGGAGATCAGCGCTTCCGAGGTCAAGGGCGCCGAGGCGGACAAGAAGGGCAAGATCTTCTCGGTTCTCAAGGTATTCTCGGACATCTTTATTCCCATCATCCCCGCCTTCGTCGGTGCTGCTATCATCATCGGCCTTAAGTCGCTGATCGTTGCCAACGGCCTCTTTGGCATGGAGGGCAGCCTTGCCGATCACAGCGAGTTCCTCAAGAACCTCGCAAGCTTCTTTGCCATTATCGCCACCACGTTCGACTACCTGCCTGTCCTGGTGATGTACAGTGCGGTCAAGCGTTTTGGCGGCAACCCGATCCTGGGTATCCTCGTCGGCATTGTCATGGTTCACCCGAGCCTTATGAACCGCAACACGTTCGTTTTGGATCCGACGGGCGCTGAGTATTGGAACTTCGGTCCGCTTTCCATTCCCATGGTTGCTTTCCAGGGCGGCGTATTCCCCGCAATTCTGACTGCCTGGTTCATGGCCAAGGTCGAGAAGATTGCCCAGAAGTACATTCCCGAGGTCGTCTCGTTTGTCTTTGTCCCGACCGTTACCCTGATTCTTGCCAACGTCGCCCTGTTCACTGTGTTCGGCCCGCTCGGCAACCTGATTGGCGACGTCCTTGCCGGCGTAATCGATGTCCTGTACAACAGGATGGGCGTCTTTGGTGCTTTTGTCTTCGCTGCAGTCCTGCAACCGCTCGTCGTTACCGGTACGCATCAGTTCATCCAGGGTATCGAGGCAAACCTCGTTGCCACGACCGGCTTCAACTACATTCAGGCCATCTGGTCCGTTTCCATCATCGCCCAGGGCGGCGGCGCCATCGGCATGTATCTCATTCACAAGAAGCATTCCATATGGTTCTTGGTGCTCGTACGAAAGACGACCGCGGTTGCGTACTCGTCTATACCTCGCACGATCTTGAGTGCTGGAAATATGCGACGCGTATCGAGCTCGGCGAGAAGTTCGGTTTTATGTGGGAGTGCCCCGATCTGTTTGAGCTTGATGGCGAGCTTATTCTCGTTTGCTGTCCGCAGGGCGTGCTCGCCGATGGTTGGCGTTACCATAACCCGCATCAGTGCGTGTGGTTTCGTATTGAGGCCGATTGGGAGGCGCCTAGCTTTAAAATCGCCGGGCAGGGTATGCCCCCGATGGTCGATGCGGGTTTTGACTTCTATGCCCCTCAATCATTTGCAGATGCCGACGGTCGACGGATTATGATCGGTTGGGCCGGCTGCCCCGATGCAACGGCTCAAAACCCGACGGTGGAACGCGGATGGCAGTGCGCGCTTACCGTGCCGAGGGTGCTGAATATGCGCGACGGTAAGCTCTGTCAGTGGCCCGCGCGCGAGGTTGAGCAACTGCGCAAGGAGCGTGTTTCGGTGACCGCCGGAGAGACCGTCGGCTCTCCTGGTCGACTGTTTGATGCCGTCGTGTCGTGCCGGGGGACGAAGTCCATTGAGCTGGAAGTTCGTGAGGGCGTTGTCGTGTGCTTTGCCAACGGAATGCTCACACTTGATATGGGCGATGAGGGCTATGGACGCGACAAGAGGTCGGTTGAGCTCGACGAGCTTTACTGCCTGCGAGTCCTTTCGGATGCCACGATGCTCGAGGTATTTGTCAACGACGGCGAGGTTGCGCTTACGAGCCGCACCTATTCGTCTGCGGCGCCGGCGATGCAGTTGCGCGCCGAGGGCGACGCCTCGATGGAGTTTTACCGTCTGGCTCGCTAGCCGCATTGTGAGTGACCATGGCGTTTTGGATATACGGGCTTTCTTGGTGGCTACCGTTTATCGCATATAGCTACCGTTTGCGGAGTAAGTAACACTCATTACTAAACCGTGTAGAATCTCATGCAAGCACGGAGTATTTCAGGGAGACGCTGTCCTTTGTTGTGGCGAAGGGCGGCGTCTCTCTGGTGCTTGGGAGTCGTTGTTCAATTGGGCGACGGGCGTGCGCGCGTAATAAATAACCAACGTCGAGATGGGTCGTGATGATAATGGGCAAGTACGTAATCGTGGTTGAGTCTGGTTCGGATGTGACGCCGGAGCTCTGCGAACGCTATGGCATCGTGCGTGTACCCATGCATGTCACGATTGGCGACGAGACCGTCGAGGATGGCTCCATCGATCCGCTTGAGATTTACTCGCGCTGCAACGAGTTAGGTGTGATGCCCAAGACCAGTGGCTGTTCGCCAGCGGATTTTGCGCATGTGTACGACCGCATTCATGCCGAGCAGCCCGACGCGACCATTTTGCATCTTGCATATTCCGAGGCCACGACCTGTTCGCATCAGTCTTCAAAGATTGCGGCCCAGGGGCGCGACTACGTGTTCTCCATGGACACGCGCTTTGTCTCGGTGGGCCAGTCACTCGTTGTCGTCGAGACCGCCAAGTATATTGAGGCTCATCCCGATGCCACCGTCGACGAAATATTCTCCTTCACCAATTCGGTGATGGACCGCGTGCTGTTGGGCTTTGTTCCTACCGACCTTGCCTTCCTTAAGGCAGGTGGTCGTTTGTCCAACGTGGCATTCCTCGGTGCCCATCTGCTCAAGATTAAGCCCTGCATTGAGGTGACGGGTGGCAAGTTCGTGGCAACTAAGAAGTTCCGCGGCTCTATGCTCAAGTGCGCTCGCGCCTTTATCGATCACATGGTTGAGAAGGGCGAGATTGACTACTCGCACATTGGCCTGGCGTATTCGGTGGGTCTTTCCGAGGAGCTGCGCGACGACATGGAAGTCTATGCGCACGATCTGGGCTTTAAGGACGTTACCTGGACTCAGGTTGGCGGTGTGATCTCGAGCCATTGCGGCCCGACCGCCTTTGGTGCGGTACTCACGCTCAAGGCATAAAGGCCGGCGTCATCGATATCTATTGCCACGGCGGCGGGCGGGTTGCGATAACCTTCCCGCCGCTTTTGCGTACGTCTAAATAGGGCGGCCCAATTGAGCGCTAAACCGTTTCAGCATCATATGTATGGGCTAGAATGGCTCTGGCATGTATGTAGCAAAAACTAAAGAGAGGCAAGGTAGCGGGAATGGCTGAGATGACGCTCGAGGGTGTGGACGCTCGTCCCGAGGACTCCGCATTTTCCCTGGGCCGCGTGCATTCGATCGAAACGATGGGAACGGTCGACGGACCCGGCATCCGCTTTGTGGTGTTTGTCCAGGGCTGTCCTATGCGTTGTGCATATTGCCACAATCCCGATACCTGGTCGGTCAATGGCGGCACTATGGTGACCGTCGAGCACCTGATGGACGAGTTCCAGAGCAACCATGAGTTCTATCGCAGTGGCGGCATTACCGTTTCGGGCGGCGAGCCGCTTCTGCAGCCCGAGTTTTTGGCCGACCTGTTCCGCGCCATGCACAACAACCCCGATGGCCGCGTGCATACCTGCCTGGATAGCTGCGGTTATGCGTTTGATCCCAACCGCCCCGAGAAGTTCGATGCCGTTCTCAACGAGACCGATATGGTGCTGCTCGACATCAAGCATGCCGATCCAGTTGAGCATAAAAAGCTGACCGGTTGCGATCCCGCACGCATTCTGGCGTTTGGCGATGAGCTTTCCCGTCGCAAGATTAAGGTCGTTATCCGTCACGTGGTGGTGCCGGGCATTACCGACACGGTGGAGGAGTGCGAGGCGCTCGGTCGCCTGATCGCCCCGTGGCATAACGTGGTCGGCCTGGAGATGCTGCCGTATCACACCATGGGTATCGTCAAATACGAGCAGCTGGGGATTCCCTATAAGCTCGATGGCGTGCCCCAGATGGACACCGCGCGCATGCCCGAGCTGCGCAACGCCGTCATGGCCGGCATGAAAAAACGCCGCGCCGAGCTCAGGTCGGCTATCGGCTAAGGGCAGCTAAAAGGGCTCCCGTCCCAAAAAACTGGTTAAAGCTGCGGTGAAATACGCAACAGATTTGTTTGATGTGCATAGAAACACCTGTGGTTTCTTTAGAATCACCTTAAACCTTGCTGAATATTTTGGGAAAGAAATACCTGCTCGCTATTATGCTTCCTGTATATAAATGGCGGCAGTCAGGAGGCCACGTGCGAAACAACGCATCGCGGAGCGGATATGCGCCCCGGCATGGCGATAAACAGGAAGTGCCGGGCGCGTCATGTTGTGGCCTTAGCGTTATTCGTTCCCGCGTGGCAAGGCTTGCTATTGCCGGAGTTGCTGTTCTGACGGTCATTATCCTCGCAATGACCGCCAAGACCTATGCATCGCAGCGGGTGACCTTATCCGGCGACGCGGCAGTACAAGCGCAAAATGAAAAAGCCTCAAAGTCAAAGTGTGAGGCAAAGCAGGCTCTATCGACGGTTGGTCTGCAGGCCGGCTTATCGATGGCAGACTTTAACGACATTCCCGCGAGTGACGCGATTCAGGCCTTTTCGCTTGTGGGCGGCAAGGCGCCCGCATGCTCAAACGTTCAGCTTGCGGCGCTCGAAGATGCCGTCGCAAAAGCCGAGGAATTGGGAGAGGTCGGCTTTGTGTTCTACGACCCGACAAGCGGTGAGGGCGTTGCGTACCACAGCAATCTTGAGATATACGGCGCCAGTAGCTATAAGGCACCGTACGCGCTCTATATTTGCGAATCATTGGTCGAGACGGGGCAGGTGTCGCTTGATGATTCCTTGGGCACCTATGGCAGCTCTAGCATGGGTTGGCAGACGGTGCGAGACCTGATTGAGGCGGCGGTTGTTAATTCGGATAACGATTCGTATATCGCATTGCGCAGCGCGTTCGACCAAGATGGTTATGAGGATTGGGTGGCAAGCCTCGATATCGATGACGTCCCGCTCGATGTCATGAGCGATTTTCCCACCTATTGCCCATGTTCCTCGGCAAAGCTGTGGCACGAGATGAGCGAGTATCTTAACGGGGACACCGAAACCTCGCAGTGGCTGTCGGGTCTCCTTGCCGCTACGACGAGATCGTTTATTCGTGACGGCATCGCGGACGATCAGGTTTTGGTGCGCAACAAAGGCGGCTGGATCTGCGAGGGCGGTTACTATTCGACCTGTGATGCGGGGCTTATCGATGCGGACGATCACGCCTACGTCATGAGCATCATGACGTCTATGCCTTGGAGTGATCAGTCGGGTGCCTTGGTTTCGCAGATAGCCTCTGCGCTATATGACATGCGTGCCGTATTGTCCTAGCCCTTGGTGACCGAAACGTTCTAGTCTTGGAATCACAAAGCTTGCCGTGTTCATATGCTCCTAAATGGCATCGAGTGTGATGTGACGGCTTCGAATAGCTCTTAATTGCTGGTACCATACGGTGGATACGAGTTGTTTATGGGTTTGGGGGACGGTATGGCCACCATCGCGATTATCGGGGCACTTGAAAAAGAGGTCGCGCAGATTAAAGAGGAGCTTGACGGTGCGCAGGTAGCACAGGAGGCCGGTCTGACAGTCGTAAGTGGCGAGCTTGACGGCCTGACGGTCGTTGCCACGACTGCTGGCATGGGTACCGTGAATGCTGCCGCTGCAACGCAGCACCTCATTAGCAAATATGCCCCGCAGTCCGTTGTGTTTTCGGGCATTGCGGGTGGTTTAAACCCTAGGCTCCATATCAATGATGTCGTCATTGGCAAGTGCCTGCGTTACCTGGATACCGATACGGCACTCATCGCAGAGTCTGCTCCGGAACTTGAGGAGTTTGCTTCAACGGGTGCCCTCGTGCAGATTGCCGGTGCCGTGCTCAGGGATCATGGTTTTGTCGATGCCGGGGTTCTCGATACCGCTGCGGGCGATGATCCCAAGCAGTTCCTGTGCGGAACCATTGCCACGGGCGACCGCTTTGTGACGGGCGATGTTATGCGCAATGCCGCCATCGAGGCGACGCACGCCGATTGTGTCGAGATGGAGGGCGCGGCAATCGCCCATATCGCGACCAAGAACGGTGTCGATTGCTTGGTGCTGCGTGCCATCAGCGATAATTGTGACGAGGCATACGATGCATTTTGCGAGCGTGAGTTTGATCTGGATGAGTATGCCCGCACCGCGAGTAGCATCACGCTCGATATCGTTCGCCGCATTGCTGCAGCGTGCTAACCCGTTTGTTGTAAGTGACCTACGACCAAGGAGTGTCCATGGCCGATTCCATTAACTACCAGCTTGCCAAGTTCGTCGCCAGCTACGGCAAGGTTTCACAGATTCCCGAGTCCACCTGTCCCGAGGTAAGTTTTGTCGGCCGCTCCAACGTAGGCAAGTCGTCGATTATGAACAAGCTCTTTGGCCGCAAGAATCTGGTCAAGGTTTCGAGTACGCCGGGCAAGACGAGTAACATCAACTTCTTTGAGGCCGATGATGTGCACTTTGTCGACCTGCCGGGTTACGGTTTCGCCCGTCGCTCCAAAGCTGAGCGCGATCGCTGGGCCGAGCTCATCGGCGACTTCTTCGACTCCGAGCGCAGCTTTAACCTGGTTGTGTCGCTGGTGGATATCCGCCACGACCCCAGTAAGCTCGACCACGACATGATTGACTATCTGCAGGGCAACGAGTTCAACTTTATCGTCTGCCTTACCAAGGCCGACAAGCTCAGCCGCACCCAGCAGGCCCGCCAGGCAGCAGCTATCAAAAAGCAGCTCAACGTCCCGGCCGAGAATGTGATCATCACGAGCTCCCAGACCGGCGTGGGTATCGACGAGCTCAAGCGCCGCATTGCCGAGGCTTGCCTCTAATAAGTGCCCCTATCAATAAAATGCAGAACATCAGCCTGGCGACTTTCCAGGGCGTAGGTCCCTGTAGCCGCCGCCAGCGAAGTTAACGTAGGGGAGGCCAGGGGCTTTGCCCCCAAATCTTTCCGCAGGACGGCAGGACCCCCGCCGCACGAAGTGCGCAGCGGGGGTCCTGCCATGTCCGAGGACGATTTGGGGGCAAAGCCCCTGGCCTCCCCGGCGGGTATACGGGACGGTGGCTACAGGTATTCGATCTGGGCGCCTTCCGTGTCGCACGTCAGAATATGCGTATCACACTTAGGGAACTGCTCGCGCAGCTTGACCTGTAGGAACTTTGCCACGATGGTATCGTCGGTTACAGCCATGAGGGTCGAGCCCGAGCCACTAATCCAGATGGTCTTAGCGCCGCCGTTAAGGCAGGTGTCGCGCACGGCGTTGTAGTCGGGAATCAGGCGGCGACGATAGGGCTCCTGAATGCGGTCGTCATTAGCGGCGGCAATCAGGTTCAGGTCACCAGTCTCCAAGCCGCGCGTCATGCCGGCGATGCGGCCCATCTGCCACACGGCGGTGGAGAGCGGAATCTCCTGCGGCACGACCTTGCGCGCCTCACTCGTGTGCACCTCGTAAGGTGGAATCACGGTAATGAAACGCAAACGATCGCTCACCTCGTAGCGCAGGCACTGGGGGAGCGAATCGGTCGGCGTAAAGGAGCAGACGGCGCCGCCCAGGATAGCGGGGGCGACGTTATCGGGATGGCCCTCGACCTCGGTGGCAATGCGGACGAGCTCGGCGCGGTCGACGGTGTGGCCTGTCAGTGCGGCGGCGGCCATAATGCCGGCGACGACGCAGGTGGAGCTGGAGCCCAGGCCGCGGGCGACGGGAACGTCAGTCTGAATGTCGATGGCGACGGGGAAGGCCGGCTCGCCCCATGCAGCCAGTGCATCCACAAAGCTCACGTAGACTAGGTTGTTCTCGTTTTGGAACTCCTCGGGGCAACCCGTGATGGTGAGCTTGTCGGCGTGCTCGAAGGTAAAGTGCGAGTAGAGGCTGACGGCCATGCCAAGGGTGTCGTAGCCGATGCCTAGGTTTGCGCTGGTTGCTGGGACGGTGATTTTGATCATGGGAATCTCCTGGGCGGTCTGCCTGTTTAGTTCGCTGCTCGGGCGGTCCTGGCTCGCTCGGAAAGCACATTAAGTGCTTTCCGGCTCGTGCGGAACTCGCGACGAACTAAACAGGCAGACCCGCATGTCAGTTCGTCATCATCCCGGTGGGTATCTGATAAAAGAAAGTGCGCCGGCTTTCGCCGGCGCTTAATAAGGGGTTTAGTTGGTGCTCATTCGTTTTGCTGCGGACTCGACGTAGCTCGCCATCTCATCGACGTCGCAGACGTCTTCGAAGCGGACGGGCTTGGACTCGAGCTCGGCGAGCTGTGCCGGTGCGACCGTATTGGTGGCCTGCTCGAGCACACGCATGGCCTCAAAGTCGTCCTCGGGAACGTCGAGCCCCAAGGCGTCGCAGCAGGCGCGCGGGAACTTGTAGGGGCTGGCGGTCGAAAGCAGCACGCGGGCCTTGGCGCCCTCGGCGGGAGCGACCTTTTCAAAGACGTGATAGCCGCAAGCGGTGTGCGGATCGATCACGTAGCCGTTCGCGTCCCAGCAGCCCTTGATGGCAGCGCGGACCTCGTCCTCGCTGGCCCAACCGCAGCCAAAGACGCTCTGAATTTTTGCCAGCAGGTCGGCGGGAACCTCGTAGCGACCAGTCTGTGCTAGCTGCTCCATAAGGCCGGCAACAAGCTCGCAGTCGCCATCGGACAGGAAGTACAGCATGCGCTCCAGGTTAGAGCTGATGAGGATGTCCATCGACGGCGAGATGGTCGTGAAGAACGGACGGTTGCGGTCGTAAACGCCGGTGGTCAGGAAGTCAGCCAGAACGTTGTTCTTGTCGCTCGCGACGATGAGCTTGGCGACGGGCAGACCCATGCGCTTGGCATAGTAGCCGGCCAGGATGTCGCCAAAGTTGCCGGTCGGGACGCAGAACTCAACGGCGTCGCCGGCCTCGATGGCACCGGCGCGCAGCAGCTGCGCATAGGCGGCAAAGTAGTAGACGACCTGCGGCACCAGGCGGCCGACGTTGATGGAGTTGGCGCTCGAAAGCACCGTGCCGGCGGCTTCAAGACGCTCGGCAAGCTCCTTATCGGCAAAGATGCGCTTGACGGCACTCTGGGCATCGTCGAAGTTGCCGCGGATGCCGCAGACGGCGACGTTATCGCCCTCCTGTGTGGACATCTGCAGATTCTGCACGCGGCTGACCTTGCCTTCGGGATAAAAGACGGTGATGCCCGTGCCCAGGGCGTCGGCAAAGCCAGCGAGTGCTGCCTTGCCCGTGTCGCCCGATGTGGCGGTGACAATCATAATGCGCTCGGCACCGCCGTCCTTGGCGGAAGTGCGGGCCATGAGGCGGGGGAGCATCTGCAGGGCGACGTCCTTGAAGGCGCTTGTGGGGCCGCCAAAGAGCTCCATCACATAGGTCTGAGGGGCGTCAGCGCCCGGCGCAGCGTCGAGTTTGACGAGCGGTGTAACCTCTTCACTCGCGAACGTGCCGCGGTATGCCTCGTCGACACACGCCGAAATTTCTTCGGCCGTGTAATCATTCAGTAACATTCCCAACACATCTTGAGCGATTTCAAAGTACGATTTAGCTGCAAGCGAGCTGATATCGACCCGCTGGGTGCCGAGCTCGTCCGAGACAAACAAACCCCCGTCGGGAGCGATGCCGGTGCGGATTGCCACCTTACTTGAGCACGATAAAGTGCGTCCTCGTGTACTATGATAAGTTCCCATATAACACTGCTCCTCGGATGCCTTGGTCCCAATCGGTGAAACCATGGTATCAGAGCGCGCAAAATAGGTTCGCAGAGGCTTTTTAGAAAGGTAACCTCCAGCCCATGATTAAGATTGCCAAGTTTGGCGGCTCGTCGGTCGCCGACGCCGAACACTTTAAGAAGATCAAGGCCATCGTCGATGCCGACCCGGCTCGCCGTTTTGTGGTGGTTTCCGCCTGCGGTCGCCGCTTTAAGGGCGACACCAAGGTGACCGACCTGCTCTACCTGGTTAACGCGCACGTTAAGTACCACGTGTCGTGCGAGGAGCTGCTCGAGGACATTGGCCAGCGCTACTTTGATATTGCTGACGAGCTGGAGCTCGCCTATCCCATTCGCGAGGAGTTCGCGGCCTTTGCCGAGCGTGCTCGCTCGGGCGGTTACTCCACCGAGGAGCTCGTGAGCCGCGGCGAGTACTTTACCGCCCGCCTGATGGCCGAGTACCTGGGCCTGCCGTTCCTGGACGCCGCGACGGTTGTGGCGTTCCATCACGACGGCACGCTCAGCATGAATCGCACCGCCGAGCTGGTGCAGGAATACGGTCAGCAGGGCGGCTTTGTTATGCCCGGTTTCTACGGCGCGACGCGTGAGGGCCAGATTAAGCTGCTCGATCGTGGCGGCGGCGATATCTCGGGCTCGATCCTGGCTAAGTGCCTGGGCGCCGACCTTTACGAGAACTGGACCGACGTTTCGGGCTTCTACTCTGCCGATCCGCGTATTGTTCCCGAGGCTCAGCCCATTGCGCGCGTTACCTACGAGGAGCTGCGCGAGCTTTCGTACATGGGCGCGAGCGTCCTGCACGAGGAGGCCGTGTTCCCCGTGCGCGAGGCGGGTATTCCGCTGGTCATCAAGAACACCAATGCGCCGCAGGACCCCGGCACCATCATTAGCGAGACGGCTGATGAGGGCGAGGCAGAGCCCATCATTACCGGCGTGACCGGCAAGCGCGGCTTTGTCGCCATCAACGTGGCTCGCGACCGCACCAAGCCCCGTGTCGGCTTTATGCGCCGCGCGCTTTCGGTCTTCGAGCGCTATGACGTTTCCGTCGAGCATATGCCCACCGGCGTCGACCGCTTTGGCGCCGTGGTACAGGAGCAGGATGTGCACGATTCGCTGTACTCACTCGTGGGCGACATTCAGCAGGAGGTCGAGCCGCTCGAGATCGAGGTTGTCGAGGGCCTGGCGCTCATCGCGACCGTCGGCCGTAACCTGCGCGGCCGCGCTGGTATTTCCGGCCACCTGTTTGGCATGCTAGGCCAGGCTGGCGTGAGCGTGCGCATGATTTCGCAGAGCTGCGACGAGATCAACATCATCATCGGCGTCGAGGAGAAGGACTTCGACCTGGCGATTCAGACCATTTACCGTGCCTTCTCCGACGAGAACGGCATTGTGAAGGTCTCCGACCTGGAGGCTCCTGCGCCGGTCGATCCCGCCCTGGCCGCGCTCAAAAAGTAGCGACGGCTCGGTAAATTTTTGGGCATGTCTCATAAATCTACGGCATGGCGTTTCGTTTCGGTTTCGTTTCGACGGGGCGGGTTTCGTGTCCGCCCCGTTCTTGTATACACTGGCAACAATAATCGGCCTGCTCGGCGTGCGGGCAAAAGCCACAGCCTTTAAAGGGGGAAGCATGAAACAGTACACGGTTGCTATTTTGGGCGCGACGGGAGCCGTGGGCACCCAGATGCTCGAGTGCCTTAACGAGCAGGAGTTTCCGGTTGGCAAGCTCAAGCTGCTGGCGAGCGCACGCTCCGCGGGCAAAACCGTCGAGTTCCGCGGCGAGCAAATCGTGATCGAAGAGGCTTGCCCCGAGGCCTTTGAGGGCTGCGACATTGTGCTTGGCGCCGCTGGCGACGACATCGCGAAGGAGCTGCTGCCCGAGGCCGTCAAGCGTGGTGCCGTCGTGGTCGACAACAGCCACGCCTTCCGCATGGATCCCGAGGTGCCGCTCGTCGTGCCCGAGATCAATGCCGACGACATCAAGTGGCATCACGGCCTTATCGCTAACCCCAACTGCGCAACTATCATCGGCCTGGTTCCTACCTGGCCGCTGCACCAGCTTGCCGGCGTGAAGCGTATGATCGTGTCCACGTATCAGGCAGCTTCGGGCGCCGGTGCCCCCGGTATGGCCGAGCTCGAAGCACAGCTTGCCGCCCTGGGCCGTGGCGAGGAGATTCCCGAGCCGCGCGCCTTTGCCGCTCAGCTGGCGAGCAACCTGATTCCGCAGATCGGTGGCGTCAAGGAGGAGGGCTTTACTTCCGAGGAGATGAAGCTGCAAAACGAGGGCCGCAAGATCATGCACCTGCCCGAGCTGCGTGTGAACTGCACCTGCGTGCGCGTGCCGGTGCTGCGCTCGCATTCCGAGAGCATTACGCTCGAGTTTGAGCGCGACATCACGGTCGAGGAAGCCCGTGCTGCGCTGGCTGCCGCTCCGGGCTTGAAGCTGGTTGACGACATGAACGCCGAGGATGCGCACGACCGCTTCCCCATGCCGATGGATACGTCCGACCAGGACCTGATTTGGGTCGGTCGCGTGCGCCGCGACATCTCGAACCCCGAGGCTGCGCGTGGCATCACCTTCTGGTGCTGCGGCGACCAAATCCGTAAGGGCGCGGCAACCAACGCCGTCCAGATTGCCAAGTTGCTCTGCGAGTAGTGTGACCTGTCCGGCGGGGGCCGGGCTTGGTTTTCAGAACGTCCTCGATCATGTGTGGCGCCTTGTCCTGCTCCTTCGGAGCCGCGGACAAGGCGCCACACTGGTCTGCGGAGTGTTCTGAAAACCAAGCCCGGCCCCTGCCTGCGGTGACGCTGCTGCGAGCGGCCTGCGATGGGGTCGTTGTTGGTTGGGGCCGCTGGGCTGATGTGGGGGCGCGCGGCTGTTGCGGGCTATGGTCCCAGCGGCGGCCTCGGCGCTTCGCGCCTGCCGCCTGAGGTGACTTTGGGGTTGGGACGAATCGGGGTCTAATACTTTTCCTGAGAAGTGAACGACCTTATTTGGACCCCCGAAGCATTGGCATATTTTGACCGCTATTTCCTGCGGTTTTGTTGTGCGAATCCTGCGGTTTTGCGGTCTAAAGGTGTGGATGCTCCGGGGCTTCGTTTTTACTCGTTCACTTCTCGGGAAAAGTATTAGAACTCAGCTGGTAGGGGTACTGCTTTGGCGTCGAAGCTCTGCGTCTTCTTCGCTTAATTGGGGAAAACGCCCTCGCTTAAGCAATTGCGAGCCCGCCCAGACGTATCTGCGGGGTTGTCTGCACAATTCGCGGTATTATGTTGCGGAGTTTTGAAAGGAGCCGCTGGTGGTCACGACGACGTTTGCTTCGCCTTTGGGCGAAATCCTGCTTGCCGCTGATGGCCGCGGTTTGACAGGGCTTTGGTTTGAGGGGCAGGAGCATTTTGGCTCTACGCTGCTCAAAGAAGATGCGGAGCACGTTGAAGGTGTCGATGCGGTTTCCGGTGCTGGTGGTATGTCGTCGGTGAGTCCGGCTCATGGTGCGGCTTCTTCGGTGCTTGAGCGTTCCTGGGCTTGGCTGAATGCTTATTTTGCAGGGCAGGAGCCTCGGTATACGCCGCCGTTGCATATGATCGGTACGGCGTTTCAGCGTGAAGTTTGGTATGAACTGCTTTCTATTCCGCGTGGCGAGGTCGCCACGTATGGCGAGATTGCGGCTCGTGTCGCCGCCCGCCATCGGGTGCCGGGGAACGAGAATCCCGTTGTGTCTCCTCGTGCGGTAGGGGCTGCGGTTGCTCGCAACCCTATTTCGATTATCGTGCCGTGCCATCGCGTGGTGGCGGCCGACGGATCACTCAACGGATATGCCGGTGGCCTCGACCGCAAGGAGCGGCTGCTGCGGCTTGAGGGCGCGTACGAGGACTAGCGCTCGAACACTTTGCGTAAACTAGGACGCCGCAAAAGGACGAGTCGCTGTTCCTTCGCGCCCGGCATGCGTCAAAGCGCTCGGCATTTGCGCCTTAAGTTTGGCTAAGCCATATCCTGCATATTTAAAAACGCGCAGGTTGATCAGCTAAGGCTGTGCTAAGGCAGCTTTTGGTGCGCTATCATCGGCAGTATCGAAACCTGTAGAGCCGTGCGCCAAAGGAACAACTATGAAGCTGATGCTTGCCGAGGACGAACCCGGCCTTTCCCGTGCCCTTACCGCGATTCTTCAACATAGCGACTACGAGGTCGACACCGCCCTCGACGGTCTGACGGCGCTCGAACATCTGCTCGCCAGCGACTATGACGCCGCGATCCTAGACATCATGATGCCCGGCATGGATGGCATCGAGGTGCTCAAGCGCACGCGTGAGGCCGGCAAACGCCTGCCCATCATCATGCTTACGGCCAAAAGCGAGGTGTCCGATAAGGTCGAGGGCTTGGACGCCGGCGCCAACGATTACCTGACCAAGCCGTTTGCCGCCAAGGAGCTGCTCGCACGCATTCGTGCCATGACGCGTGCCGCGACGGCAATTGACGCCACGACGCTCAGCGTGGGCAACGTGCGTCTCGACACGGCATCGTGCACGCTTGTGGGCCCCTTGGGCGAGGAACACCTGGCCAATCGTGAGTTTCAGCTTATGGAGCTCTTTATGCGTAACGCCGGCATGCGTATGCCCACCGAACGTCTGATGCTCGAGGTTTGGGGTGAGGACGCGCCCGAGGGTGCCAATGTAGTGTGGGTCTACATCTCGTACCTGCGCAAAAAGCTAACGGCGCTCGGTGCCAACGTGGCCATCCGCGCATCGCGCAATCAGGGCTATTCGCTCGAGGTGATTGAGGAAGGCGAGCAGGCGTGAGCGTGTGCGCGTGGTACAAGCGCATGGCGGAGCGGCTCCGTGCCGCCTCGAGTGGTACAGGGCGGGCAAATTCTGCTGACGCATTAGGCCCCCGCCTGCGTCGCAAGTTCATCCTCGTTGCCATGGGTGCCGTCACGGTGGTGCTCACGCTTATCATCGCCGGCATCAACATCGTTAACTACTCGCATGTCTGCAAGATGGCCGACGCTCGCCTGGACTATATTTTGGCAGGTAATGACGGTATCGGCTGGACATATGACCTAGGCACCGTTTCCGGTGTTGGTAAGGGCGCAGGATCTGGTAAGGGTGCGGCCGGAGACAGGGCGAGCATTCTCATCGGGCATTTTGAGGGTATGACGGCGGAGTCACCGTTTGATACGCGCTACTTTACCGTGACGTTCGTCGGCAACGAGGCGGTCGAGGTCAACACTGCGCGCATCGCCGCGGTTGGTTCGAGGCGCGCCATGCGTATCGCCGCCAAGCTGTATTCCAAGGGCTGGACTTCGGGTTTTACAGGCGACTACCGTTACACTACTGCGTCTCAGGGCGATGAGACCACCTATGTGTTTGTCGACTGTACGCGCGAGCTGGCAAACTTTCATTCGTTTTTGAGCGCGAGCGTGGCAATCAGCTGCATTGGCTGGCTGGCGGTGCTGGCAATTGTGGCGGGTGCCTCGGACGCGGTGATTCGGCCGATGGTCGAGAGTTATAGCAAGCAGAAGCGCTTCATTACCGATGCAAGCCACGAGATCAAGACGCCGCTGGCCGTGATTGACGCCGCCAACGAGGTACAAGAGATCGAGAGCGGCGAGAGCGAGTGGACGCAGAGCATTCACGAGCAGGTCGCGCGGCTGACGGCGCTCACGGAGCGTCTGGTGTTTTTGGCGCGCATGGACGAGGGCTCGGCTGGTTTTACCATGGCGTCGATCGATCTTTCGGAGGCAGTTGACAAGGCAGCCGCGCCGTTTGAATCGGTGGCGGTCTCGCGCGGTAGGCGCCTGTCGATGTCGGTCGCGACCGGCGTGCGCGCTCATGCCGATGCCGCGGCAGTGGCGCAGGTTGTTGAGCTGCTGCTGGACAACGCCACACGCTATGCGAGTGAGGACAGCGTGATCGAGCTGAGTCTGCGTGCCGTCTCGCGCGGCAAGGGTAAGGGTGCTGCCGATCTTGTCGTATCGAACGCCGTGGACGAGCTGCCCGAAGGCGACCTGGACCGATTGTTCGACCGCTTCTATCGTGCGGACGTATCGCGCAGCTCCAAGACAGGAGGCTCGGGCGTGGGCCTATCCGTGGTGCGCGCCATCGCCGAAGCCCATGGCGGGAGCGCTTCTGTCTGCGGCCACGGCAACCAGATCACCTTTACCGTCCGCCTCTAAAACCTGCCAAAAAGGGACAGGTTTATTTTGGTCGGTTTTATCTGGGGAAACGCCGGCGGGAGAGGGCGTGGGCGGAAACTGCGTCCTGCTTTGATCCACGACTTCTGGTATTTCATTTAAGCCTCTTGATATAAAAAGAGTTGGAGTTGCGCATCGTTGAGAGGCTTTCCAGCTTTAGCAAAACAAACTTATAAGATGCGATGGGCCGCGTCAAGATAATTACCGGACGGCCTAGGAGGCGGCTAGTTGGCTGGCTTAAAACCTAGCGCATGAAATGACGCCCCACGCTATTCAGCGCGCTTGATGGGATGACGAACCACGGTCTTAAGTTTCTCCGGTGCACATTTGCGTGGATCGGAGAGATAGATTTCGTGATGTAAACGGGTGTCTGAGAAGTCGGGGGCATAGCCCTGTTCGGTCGCGTATTCATGCATGGCGTCTACGGTTGTCGGCTCGCTGTCATAGGGTCCGGTATGCATGCACTGAACGCAGAGACCCTCATCAACTTTAAGCAGCTCAACAGCGGTAAAGTCTAGTTTCTTTTTGGCCGTGGCTTCAGCGACTGCCCAGTCAAAATCATCTCGGCTGACGAAATCGGGCAGGCGGATGCACGAGATAAAGTTGAAATCGTCCTTGCGTACATAATCGATGTCGCCGCTCGGGGAGTCTTGCCACCAGAAACCCTCGAGCGGCGGTACCACAAAGTCGAAATAGCCCTCGATACTCCTTGAGCCTTTCTTCGACATCTTGACGGTATAGGCGATGCCGTAAAGCAGCGGCAGGGCGTTTTGATACTCGCCACCTTCGGTATTTGGGTCGCCCTTGCCGCGAACGGCAACGTAGCTCATAGGCGGGACAGTTACGATACTCGGCTTGCTTGCAGGTTTGTAGAGCTCCTCGCATTCCTTCTTAAAGTCGAACGCCATGTTGGCCGCCTTTCTGCGTATTGGCCTGCTTAGATAACGGAATCATATCATAGAAACGAACAGCTGTTCGAATGATTTGGCTGACAGATTGAGATACGTGCGTTGTGTTTGGCGGTCGGCCTGACCCCGTCGATGATTTCTCTGCCTTCCCGGCGCCTTATCTATAGCCGCCATTTCCCCATATAAAACCTGCCAAAATAAACCTGTCCCTTTTTGGTCGGTGGGAAATGGGTAATACTAAAAAGGCGTTATCCGACCAGATGGGAATTAATCGATGGCTTATATCGAATTCAAAGACGTCATCAAGGCATACGGCGAGGGCGACGCCCGCATTCACGCACTCGACGGCGCGAGTTTTACGGTCGAGCGCGGTGAGCTCGCCATTATCCTGGGCGCCTCGGGTGCCGGCAAGACCACGGCGCTCAACATCCTGGGCGGTATGGACACGGTAACCTCCGGCACCGTAACGGTGGACGGGCGCGACGTGAGCTCCGCCAACGAGGCGCAGCTCGTGGAGTACCGCCGCGCCGACGTCGGCTTTGTCTTCCAGTTCTACAATTTGGTCCCCAACTTGACGGCGCTCGAAAACGTTGAGCTTGCAGCGCAAATCTGCCCCGATTCACTCGATGCCGAGCAAACGCTTCGTCAGGTTGGCCTGGGCGAGCGCCTGGGCAACTTTCCGGCGCAGCTTTCGGGCGGCGAGCAGCAGCGCGTGTCCATTGCCCGCGCACTGGCAAAGAACCCCAAGCTGCTTTTGTGCGACGAGCCCACGGGCGCACTTGACTATAAAACCGGCAAGCAGATCTTGCAGCTGCTGCAGGACACTTGCCGCAAGCAGGGCATTACGGTCATCATCATCACCCACAACTCCGCGCTGGCGCCCATGGCCGATCGCCTGATCCGCTTTAAGAACGGTCGCGTGGAGAGCGAGACGGTCCAGCAAAATCCCGTGCCTATCGAGACGATCGAGTGGTAGCGCCCATGGACCAAGACCGCCAAAACAGCCTACGCCGCGACGCGCAGAACACGGAGCGCGAGCAGGATTTTACGACCTACCGCACTGCCCAAAGCTCAAACGATATGGTGCCGACGGTTTTTCGCCGTGGCATCTACCGCACAATCCGAGGCAGTCTTAAGCGCTTTTTGTCAATCGTGGTCATCACCGCGCTTGGCGTGAGCGTGATGTGCGGCCTTAAGGCGGGTTGCGAGGACCTGTGTGATTCGGTTGATGCCTACTTCGACCAGCAAAATGTCTATGACATTAACGTGCAGTCGACCTATGGCCTGACTGACGATGATCTCGACGCCATACAAGAGGTCGATGGCGTCGAAACGGCCGAGGGCATCTACACCGAGACCGCCTACACCGCCGTGGGCACAACGCGCGAGCGCGTGGTCGTGCAGAGTCTCTCCAAGGAGAACATCGATCAGCCGGTGCTCGTGAACGGCGATTTGCCCGAGAGCGCTGATGAAGTCGCGGTGACTTCGAAGTTCCTGAAGGCATCGGGCAAGAAAATCGGCGATACGGTGAGTTTTGCCGCCAATGACGCGAGCTCGTCCAATCAAAGCGCCAAGGACCAGTTTGCCGCGGGCGATTACACCATTACGGCTGAGGTCCTCGACCCCACTGATGTAAGTTCTGACTCGACAGTCAACGCCTTTCGCGCTGCTTCGGCGGCGGACTATAAGTTCTATGTGAGCGAGGACGCCGCGACATCTTCTTCCTACTCCGCGGTCCACGTGATCGTCGAGGGAGCCAAGAGCCTCAACTCCTATTCGGATTCCTACGCGGCAAAGATCAATGAGGTCAAGGGCAATATCGAGAAGATCCGCGAGGAGCGTGAGAAGGCGCGCGCCCAGGAGCTGACGGTCGACACGCCGGCGAGCTTGGACGCGGCTGAGCGTCAGGCGAATATGCTCTTTGGGATTGAGCAGGACAACATCAACCGCATGGCCGAGGGCAGCGACGAGCGTGCGCAGGCGCAAGCCGACCTGGATCAGCGTCGCGCCGCCGCCGATCAACAGTTTGCCGATGCCCGCGTCGAGCTTTCCGATCTGGGCGAATGTACCTGGTACATCCAGGACCGCGGCAACATCGCAAGCTACTCGAGCGTGGAGAGCGACAGCTCGTCAATTGAGGCCATCGCCACGGTGTTCCCGTTCATCTTCTTTATCGTCGCCGTGCTCATCAGCCTTACCACCGCCACGCGTATGGTCGAGGAGGAGCGCACGCTCATCGGCCTGTATAAGGCACTCGGTTATTCGCGCGGACGCATCCTGTCCAAATACGTGGACTATGCGCTGTGGGCTTGTCTGATCGGCGGCGTGCTCGGCAACATCATCGGATTTGTGGGCCTGCCGCTGTTCCTGTTTACGGTGTTCGACGACATGTACTCACTGCCCCAGATGCTGCTTTCGTACGACATCGTGTCGTCGCTCGTGTCGGTGGCGCTGTTTGCCGTGGGCGTGGTGGGCGCCACGATTATCGCCTGCCGCCACGAGATGGCCGAGACCCCGGCCTCGCTTATGCGTCCCAAGGCCCCGCGCGCTGGCTCGCGCATCTTGCTCGAGCGCATCGGCTTTATCTGGCGCCGCATGGGCTTCTTAAACAAGGTGGCGGCGCGTAACCTGTTCCGCTACAAAAAGCGTGCCTTTATGACCATCTTCGGTATCGCCGGCTGCACGGCGCTCGTGATCTGCGGTATGGGTATTCGTGATACGTCGGTCGCGCTGTCGCCCAAGCAGTACGGCCACGTCACGCGCTATGACCTGCTGGCGGTTGCCAATCCCGACGATTTTTCGCAGACGTGCGCGGCATTGGATGAGCGCAGCGCGGCCAAGGATTCTGACGTGACCGTGACTTCGACGCTGCCGATTATGACCGACAACGTCACCTTTACATTCGGCGGAAAGAGCGAGACCGTGCAGCTGATTGTGGTGCCCGATGACCGCACGAACGACCTGGACGACTACGTGCGTCTCGAGGATGAGTCCAAAGAGCCGCTGTCTTTGCGTGACGGAGACGTGTATCTGAGCAAGAGTTCACAGCCGGTGCTGGGGATTCAACCGGGCGATACGGCACACGTCCAGGATTCGTCGCTCAACGTAGCCAAGGTCAAAGTCAGCGACATTTCGCTCAACTATCTGGGCAATACGCTTTATATGACGCAGGGCACCTATGAGCGCGCGTTCGGTCGAAGCGTGCGCCTTAACGGTGTCTTTGTGCTGCTTAAGGGCTCAACTTCTGACCAGATTGCGTTTAGCAAGAAGCTTAAGAGCGACGGTTGGCTCACCATCTCAAGCACGGCCGAACATTGGCAGAACTACGAGGCGAACTTTGCGATTATCAATTCCGTCGTGGTGCTCGTGACCTTTATGGCGGCGTGCCTATCGTTTGTGGTGGTGTTTACGCTGTCCAACACGAATATCTCCGAGCGCGAACGCGAGCTGGCGACCATCAAGGTGCTGGGCTTCCGCCGTGGCGAGGTACACCACTACGTCAACAAGGAGACGCTGATCCTCACGGCGATTGGCACCGCACTGGGCGTGCCGCTGGGTGGCCTGCTTGCCGAGAGCTTTACGTACATCCTGCAGATGCCGTCGCTGTACTTTGACGTCGAAGTCGAGCCGCTGAGTTATGTGCTCGCCGTAGTGCTTTCCTTTGTCTTTACGTTTATCGTCAACCTCACTACCAATCGCACCCTCAACAAGATCGACATGGTCGGCGCCCTCAAAAGCGCCGAGTAACCTGCCAAAAAGGGACAGGTTTATTATGGCAGGTTTTATCTGGCCAAACGCCGGGCAACCATTAGGTGGCCCGGCGTTTGCCCCGTTTTGCTGGGGATGTTTGTCGCTCAGTGCTCTTACTGTCCAATCCAGTGTTGCGCATAGCTCTTAATGTCCTCGGTAAAACCGTCAAGGTCGTCAAGGGTGATCACGCTGTCGATAAGCAAATTGGCTATCTCGCGGTGCATTGTGCTGCGGCGAATATCGTTTGCAATTACGCCTGAGGACAGCTTGTCTCTATTGAGGTGCTCTTCTAGTGCCCAAAATCTACTGGACGCTTCGCTGTCGCCGTTCAGTATCTCAACGTACTGGCCGATGAGCTTTTCCATATAACGTTCTTGCCATTGAGGAAGCATTTTCTTAAACAGCTTCCAGTCGCTTTCGGCTACGTCGCGCATATGTCCTCCGCTCGTCAAACGGGCTTTCCATTTGCCTTTCATTCTATTTTGTTTTCGCCCGCAAGCGTTGATGAGAGGCTCTCTTTAGCCTTCGAGATTGGGCTTGAATGGGTTGTATGCCACAAAACGGGCCTATCTACTACGTTTAATTGGATACCCTCAACTATGCCGGGAAAACGAAAAATAAAACCGCAGGTAGAAGGCCTGTCGATTTTCGAAAAGGGCGGTCATGGTTGGCCCCATCGAGTTAAACGTAGTAGATAGCCCCTTTTCGTGGCGGACCATCAAACGAACGCCGACGCTTGTGCTGTAGCCGCTCCGATCATTCGTAAGTTGCGGTGGAATAGTTCCTAAACTCGACTACTCAAGGCTAAAACCGAAACTATATCACCGCAACTTAGGAGGGATGGGCGGGGGAGTACTAGTTGGGTGCTGCTGTCGGGCTGGGATGGTTTAGGCTCGCTTGCGATGCTTCCATTGTTTACGGCACCAACGCATGAGTGCTTTTACGACCGGGATGGTGATGAGGATTACCCAGGCGGGATGGGGTTGCCCCAGGCGGAGCCACATGAAGAGGAACCATGTCTCGGCGCTGACTGAATAGACGACATCGATCAGCTTAGATAAGTGGCGTTGGTCGATAAAGTCGCCAAGCGCGTAGTAGATGGGAATCAGAAAGACGAGGAAGAGTCCCGTAGCCCATGTGCCGTAGACAATGCCGAGCACCAGATAGGCGAGGGCGACAAGCGCGGGGAAGGGGAATTTGTTCCATGTACGTCCGACCTTGGTGTGGAAATGCTTGCCATGATGGTCGAGCTTGTCGTGTGCTTCCTTCCAGCTGGAAAACGTCTCGCCGTCGATGGTGACGGTGCCGTCGTCATTGGTGTGCACACTATGTCCATCGTCCTCAAGCGTATCGATATGCAATCCGCCCGGCCCCACATGCACCTCTTCGCCCTTGCGCTCGTTGGTCACATGGATGCCGCTCCAGCCAACATGGACTTCCTCGCCTTTATTGGGATCAATGACGTGGATGCCGCGCGCGAGGGAAATATCGACAAGTGGTTTGTCGCCGCAATCGGCGTGCTCAGTAGAAGCCTCAGCCTCCTCAGCCCTATCTGAAGCTTTGGCGCCGGCGTCGCTGTCCCGTGCCTCATCATCAGCCTGCGAGTCATCAGTGCTATCCACCGCCTCCCCATACAACAGCTCATCCAGCGACACGCCATACAACGCGGCGAGCGCAATAAGGTTATCGGTATCGGGCGAGGATTCGCTGCGCTCCCATTTACTGACAGCTTGGCGACTCACACCCAGCTGGGCGGCAAGCGCCTCCTGAGAAAGCCCGGCAGCCTTGCGGCGATTAACGAGCCGCTGTGCCATTGCAAGATCCATAGCAGTTCCTTTCATGTGGCGACCGTAATCGAATGAGCCGAGTATGCCGAGAACAACCGGTAGCGACCACCATTTCTAGTTAGAATCTGCCCCAACCCTACCGCAACTACCAGTAGCAACCCTCATGACCAGCAATTTCATGACAAATGTCAGCGCACCTAACGGCTAAGAGCCCCATCATTCCAAATCCTCCAGACCAGGCATCCGCAGCAAGAAGACGAATAGCCTCGGCGAGTATGTAAACGAAGGGCCCTCCGACCCCGCCCGACGATTTCGATTGGCGACCTTTGACGGAGTCAAGGGAGGAGCCAAATCGAAATACGTCGGGCGGGGTCGGAGGGCCCGATGGGGTGGTTCCAGCCGAGGCTATTCGTCGCCGAAGCTGATGCCCAACGCCTTGGCCTCGCGCACCAGATCGCTCTGGGGGTCGACATACTTGAGCTTGCCGGCGACCTCCTCGAGCGGCATGTGGCACATCTTGCCGTCACGCAGGGCAATCATGTAGCCAAACTCGCCGCGTAGGCAGCCGAGCGCTGCCTCGACGCCGCACTGGGTCGCAAAGATGCGGTCCTGGGCGTCGGGCTGGCCGCCGCGCTGCGTGTGGCCGGGGATGGCGACGCGGGTCTCGCGACCGGTCTTGGCCTCGATCTCCTTGGCGATGTCGTACACGATTGACGGGCTCGTACGCTCGGCGAGCTTCTTCTTGTACTCCTTCTTGGACAGCGCCGCGTCCTCCTTGGAGATAGCACCCTCGGCGACGGCTACGATGGTAAAGCGGCTGCCGGTCTCCATGCGATGCTCGATGGTCTTGATGACGTTGTCCATGTCGTAGGGGATCTCGGGAATCAGGATGACATCCGCGCCGCCCGCGACGCCGGCGTACAGCGGGATCCAGCCAACCTTGTGGCCCATGATCTCGATGACGAACACGCGGCCGTGGCTCGAAGCGGTGGTGTGAATGTCGTCGATGCACTTGGTGGCGACGTCGATGGCGCTCGTAAAGCCAAACGTCAACTCGGTGCCCCAGGTGTCGTTATCGATGGTCTTGGGCAGGGCGATAACGTTGAGGCCCTCTTCGCGCAGGCGGTTGGCGGTCTTGGTGGAGCCGTTGCCGCCCAGTATAAACAGGCAGTCGAGCTGCAACTTGTGATAAGTGTGGACCATCGCGGGCACCTTCTCGACGCCGTCGGCCTCGGGAGTATCCAGGCGCTTGAACGGCGTACGGCTCGTGCCCAGGATGGTGCCGCCGCGGGTGAGGATGCCGCTAAAATCGGCGGGCGTCATGACGCGGAACCTGCTGTAGATAAGGCCCTGGTAGCCGTCCTCGAAACCGTAGATCTCGATAGGCTCTTCGCTATTGGTCATGAGCGTTTTGACAATGCCGCGCATGGTGGCGTTGAGCGCCTGGCAGTCGCCGCCACTAGTAAGAAGACCGATCCTGAGCATGATGAATCCTTCCGGGCAAGTTATAACATGCGCATAAGTTTACCCCCGCACACTGTTGATACAGGGGTAAAACGTGTTAGCTCAAATGTATAGAAATGTAAGCAGCGTCAGGCGAGCGTAAGGACGACGGGCCTGGCTCCTTACAGCGCGAAGGCGTCGACGTCGCCCCAATGGCGGCGCAGCGTGATGGCGGCAGCGGGCTCGGTGTTGTCAAAGACGACCGACCACTGCGTGTTGCTGGTGATGTCTTCCGGATTGGGCTCTTGCGCTGCAGCGCGTAGGGCCTTCCAAGCGACTGCCTCGTCTTGGGCGCCGGCATGGGCGTCGAGGACATCGGCGATTGCGACAGCGCGCTCTTTACCATGGCCCAGCTCGCCATTCTTTTGGTTGGGCAGCACTTCGTCGCCATAGCAGGCGTAGAAGTTCGTAACCTGGCGTACAGGAGTCGCTTTGAAAGCGCGGTCCGGATCGCGCGGATCCCACTCTACTACGCGCGCGTCACCGGCGGCGTCGTTGATAAAGAAGTGGTAATCGCGTCCTGCCATGGCGTGCATGTCGTAGGCGGAAAGCAGGTCGACAGCTTCTTGCGTGGTGGTGGCACGGTCGAGCACCAGACGGATGGCGAGCGAGGTATTGATGACGGGGCGTTGCGTGTCCTGGTCACAGGGCTTGGAATCCAGGGTGAGTACGGCAATGGACACGCCGCACTCGTTAACACCGTCGAGCTGGGCAAACGGGCCCATCAACGCCGCAGCGCGTCCGCCGACGGAGTCAAGCGGAGTGTTATCGCCCAGGTTGTTAAGGGCGGCAAACCCGATGGAGGCATAGCCGTCGCACGGGTGATTACGCACCAGCAGCGCTGAGGTGTCGTCCTTAAAGTCGTAATTGCGACCGGTGCGCACGCGGCCTTCGGCATCTACGGCGACAAAAGCGCTGCAGGCAAACTGGGGCGCCTGGACATGTGCCGGCACACCGGGCAGCACCTGCGCCACCACGGCATCGATGTAGGCCTGGTCGTCGCGCACGCCAGCGGCGATGATGCAATCAAGATCGTAGTCGTAGGCAATGTCGATTGCGTACAGGTCATAGCCATCCGCGTAGCCGGTCAAGCGTTTGAGTGACGCGGCGGACTTGATTTGTTTGTGATAAACGATGCCGGTGGCAGCGGCAAGGCCGACGGCGACTCCCGCGACACCGCAGGCGATGGCAATGTTACGTGGCTTCATGACGGCTCCTTTCGTCCTGTTAGCGTAATTGTCGCAAAAGGAGTGCGGGCATGATGGCTCAACTTGGCGAGCGGCGCGGGATTAAACATGGAATGAAAGGCACGGCACTGGCGCGGCGGGGTATGCTGGAGGGAACCATCAACCCAGTGAAAGGGGAGAGCATGACGGATCAGGAAACGCCCGAGCGCGCGCATGTGACGGCCGATGATATCGAGGCCGCTAACGACCTTATCGACTTTATCGAGGCGTGCCCCAGCATGTTCCATACGGCGGCGACCATTATGGCCGAGCTCGACGAGGCAGGCTTTACCTACCTGCCCGAGAACGCGGCGTGGGATATCGAGCCGGGCGGGCGTTATTACACGCAGCGCAATACCTCGAGCGTTGTTGCCTTTAAGGTGGGCGAGGACCTGGCTGCTACGTGGGGCGAGGACGGCGTTGCCGGCGACTATCATTTTCAGCTCACGGCGTCGCACAGCGATTCGCCGACGTTTAAGGTCAAGGCCGTGCCCGAGCTTGACGGCGCGGGCGAAACGCTGCGCCTGAACACCGAGGCTTACGGCGGCATGATCGACTACACCTGGTTTGATCGTCCGCTCGCGCTGGCCGGACGCGTGCTGGTGCGCGAGGGCGACCGTATTGAGAGCCGCCTGCTTGCCACCGAGCGCGAGGTCGCTATTATCCCGAGCCTTGCCATCCACATGAACCGCGGCGTTAACGAGGACTTTGCTCCCAACCGAGCCATTGATCTGTGCCCGCTCATCAGCGCCGGTGACCTTAAGCAGGGAGATTTTGACGCCCTGATCGCTGACGAACTGGACGTTGAGCCCGAGCAGATCCTGGGCCGCGATCTGTTCCTGGTCAATCGTCAGGATGCGCGCATTTGGGGCTGGGCCGACGAGTTCATCTCGACGCCCAAGCTCGACGACCTGGCCTGCGCCTACACCTCACTGCAGGCATTTTTGGGTGCCGAGAACGCGCACGACGTTTCGGTCTTCTGCTGCTTTGATAATGAGGAGGTTGGCTCCGAGACCAAGCAGGGCGCCATGTCGACGTTCTTGGCCGACGCGCTGCGCCGCATCAACGGATCGTTGGGCTTTGACGACGAGTCGTACCACCGCGCACTTGCCGCCTCGATGCTTGTAAGCTGCGACAATGCACATGCCGTGCACCCCAACCATGCCGAGAAGTGCGATGCCCGCAATCAGGTGGTACTCAACGGCGGCATCGTCATCAAGGAGGCCGCCAACCAGCACTACTGCACCGACGCCTTTAGCCGCGCGGTGTTCCAGGCCATTTGCGATGACGCCGACGTGCCCACGCAGGCCTTTGCCAACAAGAGCGATATGGCCGGCGGTTCTACCCTGGGCAATCTGTCCAATATGCAGGCGAGCATGCATGCCGTGGACGTGGGCCTGCCGCAGCTTGCCATGCACTCGAGCTACGAGACCGGCGGCGTGCGCGACGTGATGTACGCTATCCGCGCCCTCACCGCCTTCTACGAGCGCAACCTAACCATCAACGGCGCCGAAAGTGTGGAGCTCTAAAACCTGCCAAAAAGGGATGTTAATTTTGGCAGGTTTTATCTGGGCGAATGCAAAGGGTGAAACCGAACTGGATTGGTGATGCGTAGCCGCCGAGGTGCAGTGTGCCTCGGCGGCTTTTTGTGTACAGAGTACGGCTAATGCTTATAAATGCTATACATGCTTTACGTATCTACCATAGAGTTTTATGATAGTTTTGAAGTATTAAGGAGGGGTTATGACCACAACAGCCGCTCAGATCAACGTACGTCTCGATGCCGATCTTAAAAGGAGTGGGGACGCCGCTCTCTCCAAGGCCGGTATGACGCCGAGCCAAGCGGTGCGAGCGCTCTGGCAGCTTGCAGCGTCGCTGGCCGATCGCCCCGGTGCGCTCGAGGATATCCTGCTGCCCAGTCGTGCCCGGGCGGAACAGCGCGAGCGCGAAAAGGCCGCCAAACGTAAGCTCGAGCTCATGGATCAGGGGTCGAAGCTGTTCGCTGCCGCTTGCTGTGAGTCGGGAATCGATATGGTCAAGGCTCAGCCATCGGACGACGAAGAGCTCAAACGGAATGCCTATGCGGATCGCTATGGCGAGGAGATGAGCTGGCTCTATGAGTGAGACTCCAAAGCGCATCTTGGTTGACACCAACGTGTGGCTCGATTACTTCATTCCCTCACGACGTGGTCGTTCGGTGGCGATTGAGTTTTTACGCGATGCATGCACGGCGCAGGTTGATTTGCTGTACGCGGCGACATCGTCCAAAGACCTGTTTTATTTGATTTCAAGCGAACATAAGGCATGGTATCGGCGCGAGCATGGTTCGCTTTCCCAGTATGCCGCTACGGTAGCGACTTCGCTTGCATGGGATTGTCTTAGCGTGCTGTCGCAGCTTGCCACGCCAGTGCCCTGTGACCTGAGCGATATATGGATGGCGAGCAGGCAGCGTGAGCTCCATAGCGATTACGAAGACGATTTAATCATTGCGGCAGCGATACGCGCAAAGGCAGATCTCCTGGTCACCAACGATGTCAAGCTCTCTTCGCATGCGCCCGTCGCAGCAATGAACGTCGAAAACGCAAGAAACTATCTAACAACGCTTAAATAGCGCTAGACCCCTCTGGTCGAATAATGGTCAGCGAGAGTCCACAGGTAGGGCCGCGCCAGCAAAGCGCCGCAGGTTGAACAAAAGTCAGCGAGAGCCCGCCGTTTGAGCCAAGGTGCCGTGAAATGAAAAGGCGCTGACCTTCTGGTCGCGCCTTTGAAATTGAACGGCAGATTGGCCAAACGGCGGGCTCGCAGCGTCGAGGGGTTCCGGCGTTTGGTAAAACGCCGGAACAAATCAGTGCTCGATCCAGCAGCGCAGGGTCTCGCCGGCCTGCAGGTGACGCAGATTCTTGGCGGCGATGTCGACCACGTTGTTAAGTGTGGCTGCCAGGTGGAACCAACCGGAGACGTGCGGCGTGATGAGCATGTTGGGTGCATCCCACAGTGGGCTTGTCTCAGGCAGCGGCTCGGGGTCGGTGACGTCGACCGCGGCGCCGGCGAGATGTCCCGACTCCAGGGCGGCAACCAAGTCGTCGGCGACCACAAGATCGCCGCGGCCGCCGTTGGCAAAGAAGGTGCCCGGTTTCATCGCGGCGAAGAACTCGGCGTTCGCCAGGCCGCGGGTCTCGGGTGTGCTCGGCATAAAGGATGCAACGATGTCAGCCTCGGCCAGGCGCTCGGGCAGGGCATCCATGCCGTCCATGTCCTCAAACACAATGGGGTAGACGAGCGGATGGCGCTTGATGCCGCGGACGTGCGCGCCCATGCTGCGGCAGAGCGTGGCGAAGTGGCCACCGACATCGCCCGCGCCCAGCACCAGCACATTGGCGTTTTTGAGCGAGGTGACCGGCCCCAAATCCTCCCAGCGATGCTCGCGCTGCAAGTCGTGATAGCCGGGCAGGCGCTTCATCATGGAAAGGACCATGGCAAACATGTGCTCGCTCACAGCCTGACCGTAGGCGCCCACCGAGCAAGACAGTTTGGCGTCGGCCGGCACGGTGCCGGCGGCAAGGTAGTCGTCATAGCCGGCGGTCTGCAATTGCAGCAGCTGGAGATGCTCGCATGCCGTGAGCATGTCAGAGTCGATGTTGCCCAAGATCACGTCGGCGTCGGCGACCTGCTCGCGCGTGATGGCGTCGGCGCTCGTGTAGATAAAGTCCTCGCCCGGAGCGCTCGACTCAAGAATTGCGCGATGGCGGTCATTGACGGGCAGCAAAACCAGGATGTTCACAAACAGTCCTCTCCGCTCGACCTGCCAAAAAGGGACAGGTTTATTTTGGCAGGTTTTACCAGGTAAAACGCTAAAAAACGCCGGGCTTCGTGATGGTTAACATATCCATCGCGTAGCCCGGCGCATCCACGGCTACCAGCTGAGCAGTTCGTAGCCGTCCTCGGTCACCACGAGCTGTACCTCGCACTGGGCCGAATCGCTGCCGTCCTTGGTGCGCACGCACCAGCCGTCGCCCTTGCTAATCTTGATGTCGGGCGCTCCGGCATTGACCATAGGCTCGATGGTAAAGACCATGCCCGGGGCCATGATGGTATCCACATCGGGCGCCTCGGTGGTAAAGCCCACAAATGGGTCTTCGTGGAACTCCTTACCGATGCCGTGTCCGCCGTACTCGCGCACCACGCTAAAACCGGCGTCCTCGACGGTCTTTTGCACGGCCTCGGCCATAACGGACAGTGGCAGCCATGGCTTGACGGCCGCCAGACCCGCTTCCACGCTGGCGCGGGTGACATCGACCAGGCGCTGGCGCTCGGCCGAGACCTCGCCGATGCAGAACATGCGGCTCGAGTCGCTAAAGTAGCCGTCTAGGATCGTGGAACAGTCCACGTTGATGATGTCGCCCTCGTGCAGCACGTCCGTATCGCAGGGAATGCCGTGGCAGACCACATCATTGATCGAGGTGCACACGCTCTTGGGGTAGCCCTCGTAGTTGAGGTCGGCCGGCGTGCCACCGTGCTCGACGGTGTAGTCGTAGATCATCTGGTCGATCTGGTTGGTGGTCATGCCTGCGGCGATATGCTCGCCCACATAATCGAGCACGCCCACGTTGATGGCTGCCGAGCGCTTGATGCCCTCGATATCGGCGGGAGTCTTGTAGAGCGTGCGAGGCAGAACCTCCCAGCCTTCTTCCCACAAGCGCTCGAGGCGCTCATCAAAGGCGCTATGGCATTTCTTGTATTTCTTGCCGCTGCCGCACCAGCAAGCGTCGTTGCGGCCGGGCACGGGTCCTTTGTCATACATGGCTAACTTCCTTTCATCCGCAGCTAGTATAGCCCACCCGCAGACCAGCTCATTTGGGATGGGGCTAATTTAGCTGCTGGCGGGCGGCCGCGCTAGTAGCTCACCTGGCAGGGAATACCGAGGGCGCGCACGCGCGCGGCAATGGCGTCGAGCACCTCGGGCGCTGCTTTGGCAAGGCCGGCGACTGGTGTCTCGCGCGCGACCGTGTAGATGGTCGCCTCCTGCGGACGAATGCGCTCGAGCGCCGCGAGCCAAGGGCCGACGTACTCCTCGCCGGTGTTATCGAGAGACTTGCCCCGGTACTCACCGCTCAAAAACATCGTCTGGATAATGACATGACCGTTAAAGCCTGCGAACGTCTCGATCTGGTGCTCGACGTCATAGGGGCCAACGGGCTGGTCGAGCAGCTGGATAAACGCCGGGTCGACGGTATCGAGCTTAAGAATGTTGTCGTCGACCATCATGAGCGCATCGTGCACAGCGGGCTGGTCGGCGCGCGTGCCGTTGGAAAGCACGGCAATCTTGGTGTTGGGGGCTAGCTGATCGCGCAGCGCGACGGCGCCGGCGATGGCCTGTGGAAACTCCGGTGCGGCGGTGGGCTCGCCGTTGCCTGCGAAGGTGATTACATCGGGGGGCTCGCCCTCGGCTGCCATCTCGCGCAGCTTTGCCTCGAGCGCTTCGAGTACCACGGCAGCCGTGTTATACGGCTCATGGCAGGGGCGCTCGGCGTTGAGGCCGTTCTCGCAGTAGATGCAGTCGAACGTGCAGATTTTGCCGCTGGCCGGCATCATGTTGACGCCGAGCGAGAGACCAAGGCGACGGCTGCGAACGGGCCCAAAGATGGGGCTGGCATTCAAAAACGTAGACATAGGCATATGCTCCTCAAGACAATTGTGCCTAAGCATAGCATCGGCTCCAAAGCAAGGTGTGGGCTCTTGCTTTACAAGTTTCGTTTTTTCACGTCGCTCATGATGCCGTGCCATGAAAAGCCTCGGGTCGGGTACAGTTAATCTGTTAACAAGGCGTAAAGCAATGCGGGTCCATCCAACCGTGCTGACGTGCAACTGGATGAGCATTGATGATGGGGGCACAACATGGATTTTACGGTCGAGAATGCGGGCACCACGATTGCCTGTCGCGAATATGCCGGCCCGGATGTGTCGCCTGATACTCCTGCCTTGGTGTGCGTGCACGGCGCTTGTGTTGACGGCGTCTTTTTTGACGGTATCGCCCGCGAGCTCGCCTGTGACTACCGCGTCATTGCCTACGACCGCCGCGGCTGTGGTGGCAGCAGCGAAGCGGCAGACGGCAGCTATGATCTTGCCGCTCAGGCCGCCGACCTGCAGGCCGTGATCGAACACGTTGGCGCTCCGACAAATGTGCTTGCGCACAGCGCCGGTACGTTGGTGGCGCTGGAGCTTCTTCGCACTGAACCCCATCTCGTCGCCCGTGCGATTCTGCATGAGCCGGCTGTGTCGGCCGAAGGCGTCGGCATGGGCGCAGCTCCGGTTTTGCTCGATATGATTGCGGCTGGAAAGGTTTCAAGGGCGCTCCGGCTTTTCTTGGGAGCCCTCGGCGACTTGGACCCCGAGGCTCCTGGAACGACCGAGGCAGAAGCCAAGCATGCCCTGCGCAACGGCCGCAGTTTCATGGCAAACGAATACGGGATTACTATGACCTGCGTTCCCGATTGGGATAGCGTTCGCGCGTCGAAAACGGTGGCCGCCGTGCTCCTAGGCGAGCTCTCGATTGGCACGCCCCGCGAGGCTGGCACGCGAGCGGCTGCCGAATATCTCGATTGCCCTCTCGTGACGATCCCGGGCGCGCATAACGGTCTGCGCGATCGCCCGGCAGCGGCTGCCCGGGCTGTCCGTGGCATCCTGGGGCTCTAGCATCCGCAATAGCCAAAGCAGGCTTCATCCGCAAACGTTTCGGCCGTATTAACAAACGTGCTCAAAACCTCGCGTCTGCGGCTTCAATCGCGCCGTCTGCCAACTCATAAGAATGTGGCAGCATTCACGTGCTTACCTGCATCGGCAAGGTGTTACCCTTGTAACATTTGGAACCCACCGCTACCATGCGAAACTATCGAAAGGGCCCCATATGCTCAATAATCACGAGGTCAATCTAACCGACGAGGAGGCTGCCGCCGAGGTCGCCCGTGTCGCGAAGACCTACCCCGTGGTGCGTTTGCTGTCGGCCGATCAGATTAAGAGTGAGCCTAACTGCCTGCTCGCCGGTGATCGGTGTCCTTGTCTGCGTCAGTCAAGTCTTGAGGCTTTGGCAGACTCCGATGAGGTGTCGGAGCAACTGCTCAATGATGGCACTGAGTACCGCGCCCGTCTACGCCCTTTGAAGGTCGAGGGCGAGCCTCACGTCTTGCTGATGGTGCGTCCGATCGATGAGCAAGAGGCCGCAGAAGAGGACCTTGTCTACACCGACGTGCTGACGAATGTGCGCAATCGCCGATATTACGAGGAAAAGCTCCGTAGCACCCGCGTGAATGCCGGCGTTGCGGTGATCGACCTTGATGATTTTAGGGTCTTCAACGATACGTGTGGCCGTCATGCCGGCGACCTTGCGCTCGGTGCTGTGGCGACAGCCATACGCAGCGGAATCCGTTCGACTGACGAGCTTGTGCGCTATGGCTGCGACAAGTTTGTGGTTGTCATGCCCAATATTCCCTCCGATGACTTCACCCGTCGCCTGCATCAGGTGTCCGATGCCGTTCATTCCACGATTATTCCGGGCCATGAGTACGTGAGCTTGACGGCATGTGTTGGTGGCGTTCGCATTCATGGCGAGACGGTCGATGAGGGCGTTGGCCGCGCTGCTCAGTTACTGAGCCGCGCTAAGGCAAAAGCCGGTACGGTCGTGACCGATGCCGATTCCATCGAGGCCTTCCAAAGCGAAAAGCCTTTGGTGCTTATCGCCGATGACTCCGAGATGAACCGAGCCATTCTCAGCGAGATGCTCAAGGACGAGCATTGCATCCTCGAGGCCGATAACGGTCGTGCGGCGCTCGACATGGTCGACCGCTATGGCGATGAGTTGTCGCTCGTGCTGCTGGACATTGTGATGCCGGGCATAAGCGGCTTTGAGGTGCTGGCCGATCTGTCGCGCCGATCGGGTATCGATAATCTGCCTGTCATCATGATTTCGAGCGAAGATTCCGATGATGCGGTTCTGCGCGCGTACGAGCTGGGCGCCTCGGACTATATCAACCGCCCGTTTGACTCCCGTGTCGTGCGCCGCCGCGTAAGCAACACCATCCGCCTGTACGCCAAACAGCGCCGCCTGACGAACCTGCTGTCCCAACAGTACAACGAGCGCGTCAAGAACAGTCGCATGCTCATCGACATCATGGCCGGCGTCATGGAGCTTCGCAACGGCGAGAGCGGTAGGCACGTTACGAACATCGAAAAGCTGACCGAGCTGCTGCTTGGCTATCTGGTCCAGCGTAGCGGCACGATCTCCCTCGACAATGAGGAACGCTCCACGATCGCCCTGGCTTCGGCGCTGCACGATATCGGCAAGATGTCGATTGACGATGCGATCCTCAACAAGCCCGGGCGCCTCACGCCCGAGGAATTCGAGATTATGAAGACGCATACCACGATTGGCGCCAACATGCTGCTCGAGCTGGGCAGCCATCACGCCGGCAATGCGCTTATGGAATATGCGTACCAGATTGCGCGTTGGCATCACGAGCGCTGGGACGGCAAGGGTTATCCCGATGGCCTTAAGGGCGACGAAATTCCCATCGCCGCGCAGGTGGTTTCGGTGGCTGACGTGTACGATGCACTGACGAGCGTGCGCGTGTACAAGGACGCTATCCCGCACGAGGAGGCGATCCAGATGATCCTGGACGGTAAGTGCGGCACCTTTAACCCGCTGCTGCTCGATTGCCTGCTCGAGGTGCAAGACCAAATTGCCGAGACGTTGGCACGCCCCGCCGACGTCGTCGCGTTTCCCACGATTTAGTTTGACCAAAGGAGTTTTTAATCCATGATTTCCATGCGTGAGGCGTATGAGAAGATCGGCGCTAATTATGACGACGCGTGCGCTCGGCTGATGGGCGGGGAAATGCTTGCCCGCTTTGCCCTCAAGTTTTTGGATGACGAGAGCATGGACAAGCTGGAGGCTGCCATGGCGGCAGGAGACGCCGAGAGTGCGTTTATGGCAGCGCACACGCTCAAGGGCGTGAGCCAGAACCTGGGATTCGATAATCTGTACGAGCCGGCGGTCGTGGTAACCGAAGCGCTGCGCGGCGCTGATGCCGTTGACGGCGCCCGCGAGGGGATGCATGCGTTGCAGCAGCAATATGCGGCTACGATGTCGGCTCTGCGCGAGGCGGCCGAGTAAGAGGCTGTGAGCCTTGATGACTATGAGCGTGGATAATCTCCCGTTTTAGGCCCGGTGGCGGCCTCAAAGTGGGAGATTATCCACGCTCGTTCGATACGTGTCCAAAAATCCACGCTCACCTCTTCTGATTAGTGAATTGCCTATGCACACTGTCGGGGCTTTCCGCATGCAATCCATATCGTTGTTCGATAAACCGTTCGAATAACGATAGGGTCGATGAGGGTGAGTGTATGTCCAACAGCGTTCAGCGTATGGCCAAGGCGGGCGAAAATATCAGGAAGCTCGGTTTTGCATGGCAGCCGTTTTTGCAGGGATGCTCGTCGCTTTTGCCGCGTTGGTTGTTTACGTGATCTGGTATGCGGTTGCAAACGTTGCTTCTGTCGATTCTTTCGGTGTCGTGACGCTTCTCGATGGCGGGTGCATCGTTATCCCAAGCGGACTGTGCATGGCGCTTGTTATGGGTATTTCGCTTGTCGTTCTGTGCGGGATCAGCCGTAACATCTCGCGAGGCGTCTCGCCCTTTACCAAGACGCATGTGCGGCTTATCCGTGTTCTCGCGCTTGCCTTTGCTGTTAACGCCGCGGTTTCGCTTGTTGGTGCCTATGGATCGGTCAATCTCACCATTGGCGGACTGGAGCTTTACATCGTGCCTCATTCCTTCGTTATTGAGATTTGCCAAGGCGCTACCTTTGATGCGGGGTCGTTTATCGGCGCAGTTGTCTGTTTATTTATCTCGGCGATCTGGAGTTATGCCTCGCTGCTCCAAGAGCAGTCTGACGAGCTTGTGTAGGAGGAAACATGAGCTATCTCATCATCGAGCTTGAGACGCAGCTGCTTAAGACCGGAAAGACCAGTGCTGATCTGATTCGGGCGACGGGGCATACTCCGGCTAATATTTCAAAGCTTAGAAACGGAAAGATAAAAGCTATTCGCCTAAAGACGCTCCTCGATATCTGTGATGAGCTTGATTGTCAACCGGGAGATATTATTCAGCGCGTGAGTGAGAAAGAGCTTGAGGAGCTTATTGTTGAGCGTGCAAAAAACGTTGTGAGGCAGATGCGGGACGGCGGAGGCAATGAGGCGTCGCTTCCGACATCAGTCTTTGCTGTCGATTTGAGCGACGAGTAGCTTAAGGCGAACAACTAAAACGAAATATCAGCGTGAAGGGACCCGTGTCTAACACGGGTTCTTTCTTTTAGATTATCTTGGCAAATATGAGTTATCGAAAAACAATAACAACTATGGAAAACGATAAAGTAAAGAAGGAACGATATGAGCGGTTTTGCTATCAAGCGGAACGGGAGGCCAATGAACGCATCGACGATAAGGCTATCAAGGGTGTCAAAGCGCTATGGGAGGCGCCGCGTTTTGCATGACGTTTCCTTCGAGGTGGATCAGTCTGAGCTTTGCGCCCTTGTTGGTGCAAACGGGGCGGGCAAAAGCACGCTTATTAAAATAGTGCTGGGCCTCTGTGAGCCATCGTCGGGGAGCGTGGAGCTCTTTGGAGGCAAGTCGAAAAAAGAGCTGAGCTTGATGCGGACGCGTGTCGGCTATGTGCCAGATTCCTGCGGAGCATACCAATCCCTCAGTGCGGCTGAGAATCTTCGGATCCGATGTGCGGAATGGGGACTCGATGAGAAACGTGAGGTTCCTCGCGTCTTGGGCCTAGTCGGGCTGGACGTCGATGAGAAAAAGAGCGTGAGCAGTTTTTCTCTGGGAATGAAACGGCGACTGGATATAGCTACGGCTTTATTGGGCGACACCGACGTACTAATTTTCGATGAGCCGGCAAATGGATTGGATCCGTTGGGCATCGAGAGTATATGGGCCCTTATCGGTCGATTGAATCGGGAGCAGGGCAAAACCATGCTTATCTCTAGCCACGACTTGGATGAGCTGGCATCGGTTGCAACAAGCTGCCTGTTTCTTCATGACGGTGAACTGCTAAAAAAGGAATCGATGGACGTCATAAGGGATGAGGCGCCATCCCTAAAAGAGTATTACAGGCGCTTGATGAAGGCGGTCTCGCTATGAAGCGGGCGATCCATCCCATAAAGGCAGATATGATGCGTTTGCACAGGATATTTCCGGCGAAGTTTGGTCTTGCGCTTATGCTGGCGTTCGGCCTTCTCTTCGGCATCTTTCTAAAAAACGGAACAACGTTGCTCGCCTTTGGCTATGGCGTTTGTGGGGAGGATATTGGTTTCCTCTGGAATGCAATCGATCCTTCTGCGCCTGATGAGTCCCTTGCGCGCAGCGCTTTTGCCGGTACATCCCTGTTCGTTCCACTCATCGTTTGTTTGGTGCTTTTACAGGAGCATGGCTATAAAGAGGGGCACCGAATTTCTTCGGCAAGAGGTCTCAACCGCTTTTATGGGGCTCTAGCCCATGCATTTTCGTCTGCTTTAATAATTGGCGCAGCGTATAGCGCGCTTTGCCTTCTTCTTTTTGCAATAGCCATAATACGTGGAGGGCATAACTACTCGCACAACATACTAACTGTATTTTTGCCTGCAATGATAGTCAACGCCGTATTGGTGATATCGGTTGCGCTGGAGACGGTGACCATCTATCGGATAACGGGCAGCGCTGTATTGAGTGGGGCCGTGGTGATAGTCGGATTTGTCATGAGCTTGACGCTCTACGGAGCCTTCCTTCAGGCACCTATACCATCCTTGCGATGGATCTTCTTCCTTCCGGGGCCGTACCTTGGAGTCGGATGTGCCCTTGGGTATAGCGATATGGGGCAGCTGACGCTTCTGGGATATGGCGTGGCAGCCAGCTGTCTATCGGTATTGATTTACGCTCTCTTGAGCTTTCGCGCTGGGGGTGTGCTCAATGGCTCGTCAGATTAAAAGACTTCTCCAGTCAGAATTGAAGCATGTGAGCAAATGGGCGTACGCCTTAATCCTGGTAATTTATGCGTACATGGTGATATTGCAGCTTAATTCTTTCCCGATGTGGTTCTGTAGCCTCCGTGAGAACAGTTTCTTGGGTTTTTTCCCAGACCCGACGCTTCGGCTATCGGCGGAGGATGTCCTTCTATTTGGCAATGCAGAGGTTTTTCGCGGTCTGCTGTTCAACGTAGCCCCGTTGGCCCATGCATTGTTCTTTCCGTTCATCGCGGCTTGCATTGTGCCGCGCTTTGTCAGTTCGGGCTTTGTCGAGGAACCGTGGGGGTTGTCGGAGGCTCGGGGAGGGAAGCGTGTGTGCGCTATCGTTGCGCGAGTGGTGCTATCTTCTTTTGCCCTTTTGGGCGCGTTTGTCCTGTCGAGTGTCGTTTTGTACTGTCTTAACTGCGCGATCGTTTCGGATGCTCAGCAGTATTTCAACCTGCATGTATTTTGCTATCGACTTCTTCTGGCGAGTGCCGTCTGTCTTGCATATGTGGTCTCTTGCGTGATCGCTGTTTCCTATTTTGGGGCCGGCTTCGGTCCGATTGGCATGCTGCTGCTTGTCAACGTCGTAGCGATCTACATACAGATCGGGGCCAATTCCATGCTTCCGCTTCCAGCCTCGATGCTCATGTGGATTTGCGGCGTGACCCCGTTGGGGAATGGTCAATGCATTTCGATTTTAATTGACTGTCTCATAAACGTAGCAAGCGTTGTTGCCATTTGCTTTACTGTCGACCGATTGCGGTCGAGATTTCTCTGATTGTTTGTGAGGGATAATCATACCGAGCATATCAAATACAGGGGGGGGCGGGCACCGTAGCTGGTGTCCGCCCCCCCCTGGCATGGAAGGTTTAAGCCTGTGTGATTCGCGAGCTAGCGAGCCCGCTTAACCTTGGCCGCTGCCTCGACAAACGACTTCCACAGGTCAAAGTCGGTCTCGAGCGTCTTCCACGTGTACTCAGGGTGCCATTGCACGCCCAGGCAGAACGGCTGGCCTTCGACTTCGATGCACTCGGGCACGCCGTCGGTTGCCTTGGCGACCAAGCGCGTGCTTTTACCCAGACGATCGACGCAGCAGTGGTGTGCGGAGTTGGTCTGGATCAGCCTGTGCCCGCCAACCGCGCGCTCCAGCAGCGAGCCCGGCACGACCTCGACAGGATGCACAGGGTCGTTGAGCACGTGGGTATGGCGCCACTGCGTGCGGCCCTCGCGCGCGCCCAGGCTCGGCACGTCCATGCACAGGGTGCCGCCGGTGGCGACGTTGAGCAGCTGCGTGCCGCGGCAGGTGGTAAAGAGCGGCTTTTTGGCGCGGAGTACCTCGTCGACCAGCTTAAACTCAAAACTATCGCGGATTTCGCAGCAGAGGGTGGGGTCGTAGGGTCGATCATCGCCCCAACGTTTGGGATTGACATCGGGGCCGCCGGGGATGGCGATGCCGTCGGCGATGTCGACGTAATGACGGATAACGTCGACGTCTTCAGTAATGGACATCTGCAGCGGCAGACCGCCGGCGGCAAGAATGGCGTCGACAAAGACGCTCGCAATTTCCTCGTTGGGGGAGAGCGTCTCGCTCAAATAGGGCTTCGCTTCTTCCCAGCGTGGTGCTACCAGGATAAGCGGGCGGTCGGCGGGATCGACGTCGACGTGCGGAGTGTAGGACGATGAGGTGCGGGTTCCGATCATGGGTGCGGCTTTCGAATCCGGATGGACATGGCACAGGGGTGGCGCGGGACAAACGTTACTGATGAATTTGCCCGCGTGGCAATTGGGTTAGTGGCCCTTGATGGAGTTGAGGAAGTCCTGGGCGCGTTGGGTCTTGGGATGGTCAAAGAACTCATCGGGCGTGCCGGTCTCCACGATCTGGCCGTCGGCCATAAACACGACGCGGTCGGCTACACGGCGGGCAAAGTTCATCTCGTGTGTAATCACGATCATCGTCATGCCCTGTTGGGCCAGGCGAACCATGACCTCGAGCACCTCGTTGATCATCTCGGGGTCAAGGGCGCTCGTGGGCTCATCGAAGAGCATGGCCTTGGGCTGCATGGCGAGCGAACGGGCGATGGCCACGCGCTGCTGCTGGCCGCCCGAAAGCTGTGCGGGCACCTTATCGGCCTGTTCGGCAACGCCCACGCGGCTCAACAGATCCATGGCGCGCTCACGAGCCTCCTCCTTGGAGACGCCCAGCACATCGACCGGTCCCAGCATGACGTTCTGCAGCACCGTCATATGTGCGAACAGGTTGAACTGTTGGAACACCATGCCCAACTCGGCGCGCATGCGGGCAAGATCCTTGCCTTCCTGCGGCAGGGGCTCGCCTTCGATGAGGATCTCGCCCGAGTCGATGGTCTCCAAGCGGTTGATGGTGCGGCACATGGTCGACTTGCCCGAGCCCGAGGGACCGATCACAACGACGACCTCGCCGCGGTCGACCGAGAGATTGATGTCGTTGAGGACGTGTAGATCGCCATAGTGCTTATCGACGTGCCTGAGCTCGATCAGCGGCTGATTGCCGGTGGAAGAGGTGCTCTGTGCCATGGTGCTCGGCTCCTTATAACTCGAAATGGTAAAGCGTTAGCGGATGATGGTCGCGCCGGTCTTGTGCGAAACGTAGACAGCGGCCTTGTTGATCGCGACGTTGATGAGGATATAGATGACCGCGATCACCAGGTAGACCGACACGAGGGCATCGTAGTTGGTAATGAGCACGCGGGCATTTTGCATGAGGTCGGGGTAGCTCACCACGTAGGCGACGGTGGTGTCTTTGACGACGACCACAAGCTGCGAAATCAACGACGGAATGATAAACCGAATAGCCTGCGGCAGGACGATTTTAAAGGTGATTTTAGCTTTGGAGAGACCGAGTGCCTGGGCCGCCTCGACCTGGCCGCGCGGTACGGCGTTGACGCCGGCACGGAAGATTTCGGCCAGTACACCGGCTGCGGCGAGCGCGACGGGAAGCGTGAGCATCCAAAACGACGGCAGCGCAATCTTGTACTGGGGCAGCACCAAAAAGAAGAAGTAGATGAACAGAAGGCTCGGCACGCCGCGGAAGAAATCGGTGAGCACGCGGCAGACCAGCTGCAGCGGCTTAATGTCGCTGGTGCGACCGAGCATAAGGGCAAGGCCGAGCACCAGCGCGATGGCGCCGGCGGTGAGTGCGACTTTAACGGTGCCCTCAAAGCCGGCAAGCAGGAACTTCCAGGTGGTGAGGTGCGTAAAGAAATACCAATAGTGGACCGAAAGCTGACCGGTCACATAAAAGCGCTGCAGCACGAGGGCAGCGAGCGCGGCGACGGCAACAAGCGAGATGGCGGTGCCGATGCGAATCTTGGCGCGCATCTTGGGGCCGGGAGCCTCGTAGAGCGCATCGCGCATGGTGAGCGCGGGGGAGGAGTGCTTGCTCATCGGAGGATCCTCACCTTCTTATCGATGTAGTTGCCAATGTGGCTCACCACAAAGGCTGTGCCCAGGTAGCCGAGCGCCGAGATAAAGAACGCGGCGACGCCGCCGAGCGAGCGCGTGTTGATATAGCTCACCACGCCGGTGAGCTCCTGGGGCTTAAGCGGCACCTGACTGCCGAGCGCGGTGGTGAGCATGACGGCGATAAAGAGGTTGGTCATGGGCAGCACGCTCGAGCGCAGTGCCTGCGGAATCACGATCTTGGCGAGGATGCGGTTGAAGCTCATGCCCAGCGAGCGGGCGGCTTCCACCTGGCCGACGCCGACGGTGTTGATGCCGCTCATAAAGTTCTCGGAGCCAAAGGCAGAACCCAAGAGCACTGTGGCGACGATAACGCAGGTGCGATAGGGCAGGACGACCTTGAGCGGCGGCAATGCGTAGACGACGATGATGAGCAACGCAATGCCGGGGATGTTACGGAAGACCTGGACATACAGGTCGCCAAAGACGCGCAGCGGCTTGAGCGGCGACACGCGCATCACGGTGACGGCGACGGCCAGCACCATGGCGATGGCAAACGACTCAAGCGTCATGCCCCAGGTTGCGAGCAGCGCGTCAATGTAGTTCTGGCCATAGAGCGACCAGAGCTCGGAGAGACTCATGCGGACCTCCCGCCGATAAGGAAAGGGGCTCCCGTGTGTACGGAAGCCCCGACAACTCAGTGAAGAAACAGTTTAGCGCAATAAAGCGCGCCGTGCGTTTCCGTATGGTTTCGTTGCGGCCGTTACTAGGCGCGTTGCCTAGGCGCCGATTTCGGGCAGCTCGGGAACATTGGTGTCGCCCGTGCGGTCGCCGATGCAGATCTGCCACAGCTCGGTCCAGGTGCCGTCGTCCTCAATCTTCTTAAGGAAGTCGTTGACGAAGGCGACGCCGTCGGAATCGAGCGGCAGGCCGATGCCATAGGGCTCCTTGCTGCCGAAGGGCTTGCCGGCAATCTTGTACTTACCGGGCTCGCGGACCAGGGCGCTCTGCTGCATGTTGTTGTCGATGACGTAGGCGTCAACGCGGCCCTGCTGAAGTGCCTGGCGGGCCTCCTCGTCGGTCTTGAACTCCTGCTGGCTGGCCTTGGGAGCGAGCTCCTCCAGGATGGCAGGGCCGTTGGAGCCGGACTGGACGGCGACGTTCTTGTCGGCCAGGTCGTCGACGCTCTTGATGTCGTCGTTGTCGGCGAGCACCAGGATGGCCTGCTGGGTGTAGTAGTAGGGACCGGCAAAGGAGACGAGCTTCTTGCGATCGTCAGTGATGGTGTAGGTGGCAAAGACGGCGTCGACCTGGCCGTTCTGCAGGACGGACTCGCGCGTGTCCGAGGTCACCTGGGTGATCTCGACCTTGTTCTCGCCCAGAATGTAGTTGGACAGAAGCTGTGCGATACCGGCGTCGAAGCCGCGGGTCTGACCGTCTTTCTCGTTGAGGAGGGAGAAGAGCGTGGAGGTCTGAACGCCACCGATCTTAAAGACACCGGCGTCCTTGACGGCCGTGGCCCAGGTGCTGGCGGCGATGGCATCGTCATCGGCCTTGGGGCCGTTGTCGACGAGCTTGTCGAATGCCTTAGCGTCGAGCGTGGTGGAAGCCTCGGCATCTTCGGAGCTCTTGGAGGAGCCGGCGGCGGAACCCTTGTCGGCTTCGGCGCTGGTGTCGGAGCAGCCGGCAAGACCAAGGCCGGCGACGGTTGCGAAGGTGGCGGCGACGAAGCCGCGGCGGTCGAGAACGACCTGCTGGGAGAGGTTTTTGCTCATGGTAGAACACCTTTCTCAATAAAATCCCTAGCGGTTGAGTAGAGTTATACCCTATCGCGCTCAAATGGGTCAACACGAAATAACTCAGAAACATACTTACCTTATGGGTTATTCTACCTACCAAAAGGGACAGGCACCTTTGTGGCGGTTCTGGCCGATGCAGCGGCATGCCTTGCTGTTTTGTCTCGATCTGTAACATCTGCAGCCATTTTTGCCGAGCAACTGTTACAGATTGAGATTTTCTCTTCAGGGGAATTCGAATGTCTCAATCTGTAACATCTGGACGGCCAAAAGGTCCCTATCTGTTACAGATTGAGACAAAGGTCTGGGACTAAGATGTCTTATCTCGATCTGTAACAGTTAGACGGGAATTCGGGCCATAGATGTTACAGATTGAGATAATCGCGCCGCGAAAATAAAAACCTCCGCAGGGATGCTTCCCTTTGCGGAGGTTTTTTACTCGTTAAGTAGTCTCACGGCTTCGGCGGCCATGTTCTCGACCGTCATGCCGTTCTGAGCGAGCAGCTCGTTGGGGTCGTAGCGGTCGGGGAAGCCCTTGGCGATGCCGAAGGTGCGCGTGCGCACAGGCGTGCAGGCCAGATAGCACGCGACGCGCTCGCCCCAGCCACCGTCCAAGATGCCGTCCTCGAGGGTGACGACAACGCGATGCTCAGCGGCAAGACTGTCGAGGAACTCGCGGTCAAGCTCGGTTGCAAAGCGCGGGTTGACGAGCGTCGCCTCGATACCGTACTCGGCAGCCAAGCGGTTTGCCACGCGCTCGCCCAGCTCAAAGAAATCGCCAAGCGCGAGCACGGCCACGTCGCGACCCTGACGCACCACGTTGTAGCGAACGGCGCTGTAGTCGGTGTCTTCGGCGGGCGCCAGGTCGGGGCGGCTTACCAAGCCGATGCCCGGTACGCGGATTGCCACGGGATGCTCGCGGTGGTCGAGCGACCAGCTCAGCATGGATAGGTATTCCTCCATGCAGGAAGGCGCCAGGTAACGCATATTGGGGAGAGCGCCCAGCATAGAAATATCAAAGAACGAAAGATGCGTCTCGGATGTGGTGCCAAAGATCGATGCGCCAAACACCAGGATGGTTGCGGGGACATCGTTGAGGCACAGGTCGTGCCACAGCTCGTCGTAGGCGCGCTGCAAAAACGTGCCGTACACACCAAAGACTGGCTTGGCACCCGAGCGCGCAAGCGCGGTGGCAAAGGTCACGGCGTGCTCCTCGGCAATGCCCACATCGACGAACTGTTTGTCGGCGGCGGCGCGAAGCTCGGGTGTAAAGCCCATGATGTAGGGCGTGGCGGCCGTGATGCCCACGACTTGCGGATCGCGCTCGATGGCGGCGCTGAGCGCCTCGCCCGTAATGTCGGCATAGGTGCGCGGCGCAGGCTCGCTCGGATGGCCCGGGCAGAGCTTGCGCCCAGTCGCCATGTCAAACGGACCCACGTGATGCCAGCGCTCGGGGTCACTCTGGGCTGGCTCAAAGCCCTTGCCCTTGGCGGTGGAGACGTGCAGCACGATGGGATGATCGATATTGCACAGTCCCTGCAGCGTGTCGACCAGGGCCAACACATCGTTGCCGGCGTCCAGATAGCGGTAGTCGAGCCCCATCGCGCGGAAAACGTTGCGCTCACAGGTGCCGTTGCTGGCGCGCAGCTCGGCCAGATTGCGATACAAGCCACCGTGGTTCTCGGCAATGGATTGGTCGTTATCGTTGACGATGATGATCAGGTTGCTATCGAGTTCGGCGGCATTGTTAAAGCCTTCAAACGCCAGGCCGCCCGAAAGCGAGCCGTCGCCAATGATGGTGATGACGTTGTACGTATCGCCCGCCAGGTCACGAGCGTGCGCCAGGCCGCAGCCCAGGCTCACCGACGTGGAGGTATGGCCCATGGCGAACAGGTCGTGCTCGGACTCGTCGGGATTGGCAAAGCCAGAAGCCTCACCATAACGCTCCGGATCGATATAAGTGTACGCGCGCCCGGTCAGCGCCTTGTGGGCGTAGGTCTGGTGCGAAACGTCAAAGACAATCTTGTCGATGGGGGAGTTAAATACGCGATGAAGCGCAACCGTAAGCTCAACGACGCCCAAGTTGGGGGCAACGTGCCCGCCGACGGCGGCGGAGCTTTCGAGGATGGCGTGGCGAATCTCGCCGCAGAGCTGCGGGAGCTCGGCGCGATTAAGAGCCTTGACGTCCTCGGGCGTTGTCGTTTGCGTAAGCAGCATCGTTGTGGGTTACTCCATGCGAATCGAGCGCCGGCGCTCCCTCGGCCGGCACAATTGCACAAGACAGTCTCGCACATTTTGGCGTTTGATATGTGACGGCGGCGCGGTAATTCGCCAACTGGTGGGGCAAAACGTTTTGTCCGATGCCATACTAATGTGTTCCATGATGTTTTTATCGATTGTGCACAGGCCGTGGCTTGTCGCCGTGAGTCGCTGGAAGGAGGCAGCATGTCCGATGTCGTTCGCGCCGAGAAAATCGCGTGCGAAGTAGACCATGCTGCCCGTCAACTGGCACAGGCGGGCCGTCTGGACCTGACGCGCGAGTTTATCCAGCATGGCGATGTGACGGTGTATGCGCATGTGACCTCGGTGGCGCGGGCAAGTCTGTCCTTTGCCGAGCACCTGGGCCGCGTCGGTGTCTCGGTCGATCGCGCCTCGTTGCTGCGCGGAGCCCTGCTGCACGATTACTTTCTCTATGACTGGCACGATCCCGACCCAAGCCATCGACTGCACGGATTTCGGCATCCATTTTTTGCCCTGGCGCGTGCCGAGGAAGATTTTGAGCTGACGCCGCGCGAGCGGAATATCATCGTGCGGCATATGTTTCCGCTGGTGCCGGTGCCGCCGACGTGTCGTGAGGCATGGATTGTATGCCTGGCCGATAAGTGGTGCGCGCTGCGCGAGACGGTCGCCGGTCGTCTGCGGCGCAAGGGCGAGGCGGACGATGGCGTGAGTGGCGAATCGAGCGAAAAGAGGAGAGGGTAGACGGTGGGGACCGCGATCGACATGGCATTTGACGGCGCGACGCTTGTCGCCTGTCCGCTCTCGGCGCTGGTGCTCTCGTTTGCCTTCTACGGTTTTTGCGGCTGGGTATGGGAATCGACAGTCTGCGCCATGCTCAATCACGGGCGATTTGCCAACAGCGGATTTTTGCTGGGGCCGTGTTGTCCTATCTATGGTGTGGGCGGCATAGCCTGCTGGCTTTTGCTGCGCGGGATTCCGGATGCCTCGAGCCAGTTTGTCGCCGCGGCGCTTGTATGCAGCGTGATCGAATATAGCGTGGGCGTGCTGTTGGAAAAAACGACGGGTGCCCGGTTTTGGGATTACTCGCATCTGCCGTTTAACCTGCACGGACGCATCTGCCTGTACTGGGCCTGCGCGTTTGGCTTGGGTGCGTTGTGTATTTGCCGTTTAGTGGAGCCGGCATTGCTGGGGCTGCTTGGCCATCTGCCGGTGCTAATCGTGCGCTTGGCCGCCTTTATCGTTGCGGTCGCGATGATGGTCGACGCGGCGTGCTCGTTGGCGAGCTGGCGGCGTCTGTCCGATCAGCTGGAGCGTGTGCGTGCCGACCTTGCCGACCGCATCAATGAGTCGCTTGCCGATGCCTCCAACTCTATGCTCGAACGTATTCCCGATTCGGCGATCGACTCGGTGGCGCAGACGCATATCCGCGGTCGCGCCGTTAACGCTTGGCTGGCCGAGCTGGGCGACGCGGCGCTCGATGCCCTGCGCGAGAAGGCTTCGATGCCGACGTTTATTTCGGATGGTGCTCGCGGCCTGGCGCTCGCTGCCCGTCGCGTGGCCGATGCCGCGCCGAGCATGCCGCGTCCGTCGCTCGGTCGTCGCCTTGCCGGCAAGCGCATGAGCCGCCCGGTGCCGAGCGTGTCACTCAGCCGCCGCGACCTACGCTTCTTTAACGCCTTCCCGCGTCTGCGCATCAATCGTTACGAGGGCGTCATCCGAGCTACCGACCTCCGCGACCGAGCCCGCGAGCTGTTCCGGCGCTAGCCAAAGCGGAGCCAAGCGCGCCCTTCTCGTTCGCACGTTTCCCGTTCGTTTCGCGCCCGTTGCCGTGCCGTTTCCAAGATTGCGGCACCGTTTCCATTCGACAACGCAGCGTTTAACAACGCCGTATCTGGTCTACACCAGTTGGCCCTCGGCCGCATCATGAGCGCCGACAACGTTCATGCGACCAAGGGGGAGCGAATGTACGATACGGGATCGACAACGTTTATGCTCATCTGCACCATGCTCGTGTTTTTAATGACACCGGGTCTGGCGTTTTTCTATGGCGGCCTGTCCAGGCGCAAAAATGTCATCAACACCATGCTTATGTGCTTTGGCGCCATTGGCCTGGTTGGTGTGCTGTGGATTGTTGCCGGCTGGTCGCTGGCCTACGGTGGCGACGGTTCTAGCCCGTTTATTGGCGGCTTTGACCAGTTGCTGTGCCTGCCGGTGCTCAACCAGGTGCTGCAGGCGGCCGAGGGCAATGCTGCGGATGGTGCCGTCTACCCTCAGATCATCAACATCGCCTTCCAGATGGCGTTTGCCATGATCACCGCCGCTATCGTTACGGGCAGTCTGGCAGGCCGCGTTAAGTTTGGTGCCATGACGGCCTTCCTGGGCATTTGGCTGCTCGTGGTCTATGCGCCGCTCGCCCACATGGTTTGGGGCGGCGATGGTTCCTTTATCGGCGACATCATCGGCGCGCTCGACTTTGCCGGCGGCGACGTGGTACACATTTCGTCCGGTCTCACGGGCCTGATTCTCTGCTTAATGCTCGGCCGTCGTCGCGGCTTTGGCATGGTGAGCTACCGTCCGCATAACGTGCCGTTTGTGGCGCTGGGCGCCGGTCTACTTTGGTTTGGTTGGTTTGGCTTTAACGGCGGCAGCGAGTTTAAGGCCGACGCCGTGGCGGCACTCGCCATCCTCAACACCGTGACGGCCAGCGCGGCGGGCATGGTCTCGTGGCTTGTCGTCGAGCGCGTGCACACCGGTCGTCCCACGCTGGTGGGTGCTAGCACCGGTTTGGTTGCGGGCCTTGTGGTGGTTACGCCGGGTGCGGGCTTTGTCGAGCCGTGGGCGGCGCTGGTCATGGGCCTGATCGTATCGCCCGTCTGCTATCTGGCCATCAGCCATCTTAAGACCAAGTTCGGCTACGACGATGCGCTCGACGCGTTCGGTTGCCACGGTATCGGCGGCATCTTGGGCGGTGTGCTCACGGGCCTGTTCTGCGTGCCGGAGCTCTCGTGGACCGGTAAGGGCGGCCTGTTCTACACGGGCGACGTGTCGCTGCTTGTCTCGCAGGTTCTGGGCATTGTGGTGACGGTCGTTATTGTGCTGATGCTCGACTTGGTGATCGCCGCGGTGGTCAAGGCGCTGTTCCACGGTAGCCTGCGCGTGGACGAGGCCGACGAGGCACTGGGCCTGGATGCGAGTCAGCACGGCGAGAGCGCGTACCCCTCGTTCTCCGGACTCGATTAGCAGCGCGGCTTTCCCAAGCACCCGACCTTGCCCCTCAAACCGTCGCTTGCGTACCGAAGTACGCGGCGCTCCTCTTTCGGGGCAATCTCGGGCACTTGGAAAACCCGCGTTATTGAATGGCAATTCATTTCTTTACTAAAGAGAGGAATTCACTATGAAGAAGATCACGGCGATCGTCCGTCAGGAAAAACTTGAGGTTCTCAAAGACGCGCTGTTTGCTGCCGATGTTCGCGGCATGACCATCAACCAGGTGCAGGGCTGCGGCGCGCAGCATGGCTGGAAGGAATACGTGCGCGGCAACGAGTTGCTTGTCAACACGATCCCTAAGGTGCAGTTCACCCTCATCTGCGCCGATGAACATGTCGACGGAATTGTCGACATCATCTGCAATGCCGCCCGCACCGGCGCCGTCGGCGACGGCAAGATCTGGGTCGAGCCGGTCGAGGAAGTCATCCGCATTCGCACCGGCGAACATGGCCCCGCCGCGGTGTAGAATCGACCGTCTGCCATCCGCAACGTTAAAATGCTGCAATGAGGCACAAGGCTTGCGTTGCGGATGGGCGGATTATGGGTCGCAATAAATATCCCGAGGAGACGGTCGCGAAGATTCTCGACGCGGCACTGGAGCTATTCTGCGCACAGGGTTATGAGGGGACGAGTATTCAAGATATCGTTGACCGTCTCGACGGCATGACCAAGGGCGCTGTCTATCATCACTTCAAGAGCAAAGAAGAGATTTTCAACGCCGCGTTTGATCGGGCGATGACTCCGATTGTTGAGCACCGCCGCTCGATGCTTGGCGTCGGTAATATGACCGGAGCCCAAAAGCTCAAGCGACTGTACGCTCCCGAGTCCGTTGTTCCACAAATTGAGCTATGGGCACGTATGCGTCCTGCAGCAGATCCGGTAAAAAGCTCGCGCCTACTGGCGATGCAGTACCAGGGCTCATTTGACGAGTCGGCCGATGGCTGTCTCTTGCCAGTGATCGAGGAGGGCATCGCCGACGGCTCCATTGCGTGCGAATGCCCGCGCGAAGCGGCGGAGGCCGTATCGTTGTTGGCGAATCTTTGGCTGCTGCCATTGTTCCGTCCGCTCGAGCCCAAGGAGCGAATGCTCGCTCGCGCACAATGTTTGGCGCAGATGGCTGCCGCGGTGGGGCTCGATTTGGGTAATGAAGTGCTTCAGACAACGGCGCAGATTTGGGGCGTATGGGACCGCGCCGGGTGGTAATATAGATACCAACGGTATGTAATTGATTTGTGAGGGTAGCCACGGCTGCCCTTTTCAAGTCATTAAATACATACTAGTGGTATGTATAGGGGGTGGGCTTATGGCTGGGCTGAGAGACGTCGGTGTCTCGTTGAAATCAAAAACAGTGCGGTCAATCAGGCTCGCGGAACTTCTGGTTGCGCAGCTGTGCACGTATTCGATGCTGTCGGCGCTGTGCTTTGCGTATCCACTTTACTTGTTCGATCGCAGTGGATCGTCAACGTTATATGGCGTCGTCGCGGCGATAGCGTTCATACCCGGCGTACTTGCAACTCCGGTTGGCGGAATCTTGGCGGATAGGGGAAGACATCGCGAGGTCCTCGTGTCCCTCGGCATTGCTCTGATGACTGCATCACTGCTGTCTATCCCCATGAAGCACTCATTGCCTCTTGCGGTCGTCGTAGTAGCGATACTTTGTGTTCAATATGGTTCTCAATCGCTGCTGAAGCCAATGCTCCAAATTGAGACGGTGCGCATGGCGGGTGAAGAGAAGGTTGAGCGGGCCACTGCATTGGTTTCGCAGATGACCATGGTGAGCAATATCTTGGGCCCTGTGGTCGGGACGGCAGTCTATGGGTACTTTGGCATCGATGCTCTTTGCACAACCGCGTCGGTGGCGTTTGCGATTTCAGCTCTCTTGTTTGGGGGCGCGCTCAAGCAAAATGCCTCATTTGAAACGATGGGAGACGGCGCGACTCGTACGACATGCCGAAACGATTTTCGGGAGTCGATTCGGTATCTGTTGCAAAATGCATTATTGGTCGCTGTGATTTTGCTTGCGGCAGTTTTGAACCTTGCGTTGGTTGGGCTAATGATTGGCGCTCCCATTATTGTTACAAAGCATCTCGGCATGCAATCGTCCTGCGTTGGGATAGTTGAGGTGGCTATGGGCTTGGGTGGTCTTGCCGGCAGTGGCTTGGTCGGCATTTGGCCGCATCGTTTTTCTTTCAATGGCATATGTCGATATGTTGCGATGATCTGTTTTGGAGTCGCACCGATCATTGTCACGCTACTGTTCGGCGCAGATGCATGCATGCTCACCGTGTTTGTGGTTGGTTCGGCATGGGTCATGGTGTGGGCGAGCATTGCGTCGGTTGAAATCATCGCGTTTGTTCAGCGGGCAGCGCCGACTGAGCTCTGCGGAAAAGTGCTTTCGGTCGTTTACATGGTCCTTTCCTGCGCAATACCTATCGGCCAATTGACGTACGGGGTTGCATATGATCGATGGACACCGGCGATTGTATTCGCAGCCATGTTGGCGGTGCTGACGTTGACGACGGCTCTGTTTTATCGGCTGAAAAATCGATTGCGGCGATTGTCTTAACGCGCTGGGGCACCGTGAATTTGTGAAGGCGGTGGTACGCCGCGCCGGGACGGCATTGTTTGGACATGCCTCTCCTTCGTCTACAATATCGGGCAGACGAAGGAGAGGCATGTCCATGATCAAGATGTTCGCGAGTGACTTAGACGGAACGCTGCTGAACGCCCTGCACGAGGCGGATGGGACCATCCGCCGCGCCATTCGCGAGCTGACTGAGGCTGGCCTGCACGTGGTTCCCGCGACTGGACGCTCGACGTTGCCGATCGGCGAGCATGGCTTTACGGGCTTGGCGCTTGACGCCTGCTGCTCCAATGGATCCATCGTGCGCGACAGCCATGGCGAGGTGCTCAAGACTTGGACCATCGATCCGCAGGTCACTGAGGAACTGCTCAAGGCGTTCCCGGACATTTGCTTTGATTGTTCCACGCCCGATGGCATGTACTCGAGCGGTTCGTTCGAGATGCATCAGGCGGGCTTTAAAAAGGACAGTCCCATCAAGCGCATCGTGATGCGCGGCATGCGTGCGCGCGGCGGGTATCACGAGGAGCAGTATTTCGACCAGTCGATCGGTGACATCCTGCGCCACGATGTATGCAAGATCAATTGTCGCGTGACCTCGCCCGAGCTGGAGCGCGACCTTAAGGCGTATCTTGCCGAGCGCTCGGACCGTGTGGTCAACGCGCCGTTCGATCCGGTGATGTTCGAGATCACGGACGTGGCGTGTAACAAGGGCGAGAGTGTGGCCTGGCTGGCGGGCTACTACGGCATTGCCGAGGACGAGGTCGCGGTTTATGGCGACGGCGGAAACGACATCGCCATGCTCAAGCGTTTCCGCCACAGCTACGCGACCAAAAACGCTAGCGATGCAGCTAAGGCCGCCGCGAGCGCGACCATCGGCAACTGCATGGTCCACGCCGTCCCCAAACACATGCTCGCCACCATGCGCAAGCAGAACTCCCGCACCATCATCGAATAATAATGTGACAAAGGGACTGCCCCTCGTCACATTCTAAATATTGCCTTTACGTGTTGATGCACACGGTGTGCAATAATACTCGCACTGTGCAATAGCGCACAGGCTGAGTAACAAGGAGGACGCTTGTCCCAGCTCGAGAAATGCGACCGCCGGTCCCTTCGCTCGCAGCGTGCCCTTCGCCAGGCACTTGCCAGCGAGCTTGCCGAAAGCGGCGACCTTTCGCGCATTAATGTCGCGTCGCTCACCGAGCGCGCTGGCCTTACGCGCCGCACGTTCTATTCGCATTACCGCGATATCCCCGACTTTATCAATCAAATCGAGGACGGCTTGCTGGCCGAGATCCGTGAGCGCATTGAGCTCATCACCGCAGCTCAGCTGCCCGATCTCTATCACAACATCGATGAGCTCGAGCCGGCGCCCGGTTCGGTTGATCTGCTGCGTTATCTTGCGGCCAACCGCGACTTAATCGGTGCGCTGCTGGGTCCGGGCGGCGACCAGGCCTTTATTAAAAGGATTATCGACACCGCGCGTGAGGCTGTGGTGCCGCGTGCGCAGACGGGCATTTTGGGCCTAGCGCTGGGTACGTTCTTTGACTACTACGTCACCTACGTTGTGAGTGCCGAGGTCGGCATGATTCAGCGCTGGTTTGAGCGTGGGCTCACCGAATCGCCCGAGGCCATGGCACGCATTATGACGGTTATCGCCTTTGTGCGTCCCGGCGACTTGTATGGCCAACCCATCGATATCAACGTGCCGGAATACGGCATGAAGCTATTGAACTTGCAGCTCGAAGACGCGGTCGACACCGCCGTGTCCGTTGAGTCCCATAACTAAGAGGAGAGACAGATGAGCAAACTCGTCGAGGGCATTAAGGACCGTATGGTCGCTGCCGCGCGTGAGGCCGCGCCCGCCGTGGCGGATGCCGCGCAGAAGGCGGCGACCGCTGCTGCCGAGATAGTCACTGAGAAAGTCGCCGAGGCTAAGAGCGCGGCGGGGGAGGCATTCGTTGCCGGCGCAACGACTGACGCAACCGCGGCCAACGCTGCAGATCCCGTAGCCGCTACCGCTGTCCACGCCCCCGAAGGCGCGATCTTCAACCCCGAGGCCGCCCGCGGCAACCTGCACCTGGGCATCGACGTGGGCTCCACCACCGTTAAGCTCGCTGTGCTCAACGACGACAACCAGATTGTCTACGCCAAGTACCAGCGTCACCACACCGACGTCCGCGCTTGCGCCCGCGACCTGTTCGAGGGTGCTGCGACCGTGCTGCCGACGGCCCAGATGACCTGCGCCATTACCGGCTCGGGCGGCCTGCTGCTGTCCCAGTGGCTCGACCTGGAGTTTGTCCAGGAGGTCATCGCCAGCAAGCGTGCCGTCGAGACCCTCATTCCGGCCACCGATGTCGCCATCGAGCTGGGCGGCGAGGACGCCAAGATCATCTACTTTGACAACGGCATCGAGCAGCGCATGAACGGCACCTGCGCCGGCGGTACGGGCGCGTTCATCGACCAGATGGCAACCCTGCTGCACACCGACGCGAGCGGCCTCAACGAGCTCGCGGCCAACGCCACCACCATCTATCCCATCGCTAGCCGTTGCGGCGTCTTTGCCAAGACCGATGTGCAGCCGCTCCTCAACGAGGGCGCCCGCCCCGAAGACGTGGCCGCCTCCATCTTCCAGGCCGTTGTGACCCAGACCATCTCGGGCCTGGCGTGCGGCCGTCCCATTCGCGGCAACGTCGCCTTCCTGGGCGGCCCGCTGCGGTATCTCTCCGAGCTGCGCCACCGCTTCTACCTCACGCTCAACCTGGACGAGGAGCATCGTATCGTGCCCCAAAACGCCCACCTGTTTGTGGCGAGCGGCGCCGCCATGGCGCACGAGTCCAACAAGCTCAGCACGTTCCCGCAGCTCATCGAGGCTATCGACAGCTTAGGCGACACGCAGGGTGCCGAGGTCGAGCGCCTGGATCCGCTCTTTGCCACCGACGAGGACTTTGCTGAGTTCAAAACCCGCCACGACCAGGAAGTCGTCCCCAAGGGCAAGCTCGACGGCTACACCGGCCGCGTGTTCATTGGCATCGACGCCGGTTCCACCACCATGAAGGCCGCACTCGTGGGCGAGGACGGTCAGCTGCTGCACACCTGGTACGGCAACAACAACGGCGACATCCTAGGCACGGCCAAGGTCATCATGGCCGATTTCTACAACCACATTCCCGCGGGCTGCACCATCGGCCACGTGACCACTACGGGCTACGGCGAGGCGCTGCTCATCGAGGCCCTCAAGGCCGATTCCGGCGAGATCGAGACCGTTGCGCACCTGCGCGGCGCCAAGGCATTCCTGCCCGGCGTCGAGTTTATCCTGGACATCGGCGGCCAGGACATGAAGTGCCTGCGCGTCAAGGACGGTGTCATCGAGCACATCATGCTCAACGAGGCCTGCTCGTCGGGCTGCGGCAGCTTTATCGAGAGTTTCGCTGTCTCCATGAACATGGACGTGCGCGCGTTCGCCGACGCCGCCATCCATGCCAAGGCCCCCGTCGACCTGGGCAGCCGCTGCACCGTCTTTATGAACTCGCGCGTCAAGCAGGCGCAAAAGGAAGGCGCCACGGTGGGTGACATCGCGGCCGGCCTGTCCTATTCCGTCATCAAGAATGCCCTGTTCAAGGTCATTAAGCTGCGCGACCCCAAGGAGATCGGCAGTCAGGTGATCGTCCAGGGCGGCACCTTTATGTCCGATGCCACGCTGCGTGCGTTTGAGCAGCTCACCGGCGTTCACGCCGTGCGCCCCGACATCGCCGGCTGCATGGGCGCCTACGGTGCGGCCCTGCTCGCCCGCGATCGCGCCGGCGCCGATGGCATTTCGACCATTCTTTCTGCCGAGGACATCGCGCACCTCACCGTGACGCAAAAGCATGTCCGCTGCGGCCGTTGCTCCAACAACTGCCAGCTCACCGTCAACGACTTTGGCGGCGGCAGGCGCTTCATTACCGGTAACCGCTGCGAGAAGGGTGCCGGCCACAAAAAGCAAAAGACCGAAGCCCCCAACCTCTTCAAAAAGAAAAACGAGCTGCTGTTTAACCGCGAGGTGCTGAGCCCCGACGAGGCCCCGCGCGGCACCGTGGGTATCCCGCGCGCACTCAACATGTACGAGAACTACCCCTTCTGGCACGCGTTCTTTACGCGCCTGGGCTTTAGCGTGCAGCTGTCCGACCAGTCGAGCAAGAAGACCTACCAGGCGGGCATCGAGTCCATGCCGTCCGAGAGCGTGTGCTATCCGGCAAAGATGAGCCACGGCCATGTGATGAACCTTATCGACCGTGACGTCGACTTCATCTGGATGCCGTGCGTGCGCTGGGAGCGCAAGGAGGATCCGACGGCTGGCAACTGCTATAACTGCCCCATCGTCATGAGCTACCCCACGGCGTTGGCACTCAACATCGACGAGATCCGCGAGCAGAACATCGAGTTCCTGTATCCGTTTGTGCCGTATCACGACAAGACCGAGCTCAAGCGCCGTCTGTACCAGGTGCTCGCCGTCGACCGTGTGGCCGATGCGCAAGCCGGTCGCGGTCGCGTGCGTGGGCCCAAGATCACGCGCTCCGAGGTCGATGCCGCTGTCAACGCTGCCTTTGAGGCCGATGCGCGTTTCCATGAGGACATCCAGACCATGGGCGAGGAGGCTCTTAAGTGGGTCGAGGACCACGGTGGCCACGGCATTGTGCTCGCCGGCCGCCCCTACCATAACGACCCCGAGATCAACCATGCCCTGCCCGAGCTTATCTCGAGCTTTGGCTTTGCGGTCTTTACCGAGGATTCGCTCGCGCACCTGGTAAAGCCTGAGCGTCCGATTCGCGTCGTCGACCAGTGGATGTACCACAGCCGCCTGTATGCCGTCGCCCGTTTTGTGACGATGCGCAACGACCTGGATCTGATCCAGCTCAATTCCTTCGGCTGTGGCCTGGACGCTCTGACCACCGACCAGGTGCAGGAAATCCTTGAGGCCAGCGGCAAGATCTACACCGTGCTCAAGATCGACGAGGTGTCCAACCTGGGCGCTGCGCGCATCCGCATCCGCTCGCTCATGGCGGCGCTCAAGGACCAGGAGGCCGAGCGCTTGGCCGAGGCTACGGCAGCGGGCGAGGCCTACGAGCAGGGCGACGCCGCGCCGGTGGCACCCTCCATGGATGCTCCCGCATTCGCGAGCCGCAAGTACACGTTCGAGGCGCAGCGTGAGAGCGCCTCGACCGCATGGCCCAAGGTGCCCTTTACCGAGCAGATGCGCGAGGAGGGTTACACCATCCTGTGCCCGCAGATGGCGCCGATCCACTTTGACCTGGTCAAAGAGGTGTTCCGCGGTGCCGGCTACAACCTGGAGCTGCTGCCCTCGACTGACCACGATGCCGTCGAGGCCGGTCTGCGCTATGTGAACAACGACATCTGCTATCCGTCGATCCTGGTGACGGGTCAGATCATGGAGGCCATCGAGAGCGGTCGGTACGACCTGTCCAAGACAGCCGTGGTCATCAGCCAGACCGGCGGTGGCTGCCGTGCCACCAACTACATCGCGCTTATCCGCAAGGCCCTGCGCGAGAGCGGCCACCCCGAGATCCCGGTGATCTCGCTTTCGGCCGTGGCACTCGGCGAGGATAACCCCGGCTTTAAGATTACGCCGGCGCTGCTTAAGCAGGCAGTCTACGCAGTGCTCTTTGGCGACGTGATGATGCAGATGCTCTACCGCTGCCGTCCGTACGAGGCCACGCCCGGTGCGGCGAACGCACTCTACGAGGAGTACATGGCGCGCGCCCGCAAGCTGGCGCCCAAGTTCAACCGCCACAACTACACCAAGCTGTGCCGCGAGGCCATCCGCGCGTTCGACACCATGCCGCTCGTGGGCGAGGGTACTAAGCCGCGCGTGGGCGTGGTCGGTGAGATCCTGGTCAAGTTCCACCCCACGGCCAACAACCACGTGGTCGACGTTATCGAGCGCGAGGGCTGCGAGGCCGTGGTGCCGGGCCTGCTCGACTTCTTCCTGTACTCCATGAGCAACGCCGAGCTGCAGAAGGACGAGCTGGGAAGCTCTCCCACTACGCGCGCGGGCATGCAGGCGCTCATCAAGCTGGTGGACTGGATGCGCACGCCGGTGGAGGAGATGCTCGAGAAGTCCCGCCGCTTTGAGGCGCCCGAGCGCATCGGCACCATGGCCGACAAGGCCCGCACGGTGCTTTCGGTGTGCAACAACATGGGCGAGGGCTGGCTGCTCACGGCCGAGATGCTCGACCTGATCGATCACGGTGCGCCCAATATCATCTGCACGCAGCCCTTCGCGTGCCTGCCCAACCACGTGGTGGGCAAGGCCGTGATCAAGGAGCTGCGCCGCCAGCATCCCGAGAGCAACATTGTCGCGGTGGACTACGACCCCGGTGCGTCCGAGGTCAACCAGCTCAACCGTATTAAGCTCATGATCAGTGTGGCCAAGGAGAACATGCGCGCCGGCAAGGGCTTTAAGCTCGAGAAGGTGGCGCCGCTCGCGATGGACGAGGTCACCGGCCAGATGCGCGCCCACGACGGCTGCGTGAGCTGCGAGCCGGCCAGCGAGGAAGCCGTTGCGTCGGTCGCCGAGCGTCTGGGACGCGGCATTAAGAAGTAGCTTGCCCGCTATGGGCTAGATATGAGACAAACGGGTGGCAGCCGTGCCGGCTACCACCCGTTTTTGCTGGACATATGTTGCGTAAACGCCCCAACTATCACCCTTTGCGAACTTAGATTTCGGAAGTATGCGGCAAAATCTGAATAGGCCGAGCACACCGGATATGACAAAGCTCTGTACCTGCGGTTTTATTGGCGAAAATCAGGACGTGCTCAAGAGTTTCGGAATTTGCCGCATACTTCCGAAAACGACGTCTCGGTGGCACCAAAAACTGCCCTCGGAACCCCTGAGATAATGAACATATGTAGCCGTTTGCCGCGAAATACCGCCCGTTTATAGAACCCACCCCCAGCGCGCGTCATCCTTACGGTTGAATAAATACACATCTATGGAATTACGTAAGAGAGGGCCGTTCCATGAGCTACAAGACCGTTTGTGTTGCCGGCGGCGGCGTGTTGGGAAGCCAGATTGCCTTTCAGGCTGCCTACTGCGGCTTTGATGTAACGATTTGGCTGCGCAGCGAGGGCAGCATCGGCCGCACCCAGCCCAAGATCGATCACGTGCGCAAGGAGTACATCGCGGCAATCGAGGGCATGGCGGACGGCACGGGCGAGTGGTGCGCCGGTATCGCCGATGGCACCCAGCCCTTCGACAAGGAAGTGGCGCTCGCCGCCGTCGAGCGTGCCTACTCCACACTCAAGCTGGAGCTCGATCTTGCCAAGGCCGTGGCCGACGCCGACCTGGTCATCGAGTCTATGGCCGAGGACACTCAGGCAAAAATCGACTTCTACAAGAAGCTCGCCCCGGTTCTGCCGCAAAAGACCGTCATCGTGACCAACTCATCCACGCTGCTGCCGAGCACCTTTGCCAAGTACACCGGCCGTCCCGAGAAGTACCTGTCGCTGCACTTTGCCAACTCCATCTGGAAGAACAACATGACCGAGGTCATGGCACAGGACCAAACCGACAAGCGCTACTTCGACGAGCTCGTCGACTTTGCCAACGATATCCGTATGCTTGCCCTGCCCGTCAACAAGGAAAAGAACGGCTACCTGCTCAATTCCATGTTGGTGCCGTGGCTGCTTTCGGGCCTTGACCTGTATGTTTCGGGTGTGAGTGACCCCAAGAGCATCGACCTTGCATGGACGCGGGGCACCGGCGCCCCCAAGGGCCCGTTCCGCGTATTCGACACGGTGGGTATCCAGACGGCCTACAACATCGTCATGCAGTATCAGAAGGTCCCGGGCCTGGTGAGCCCGCTGCTCAAGAAGATGATGATGCCCTACAACTTTAAGGCTATGGCATCCGTCCTCAAGAAAATGCTCGACGAAGGTAAGCTGGGCGAAAGCTCGGGCGAGGGCTTCTTCAAGTACTAAAAATGATCTCTTGGGGGCGGAAGCGTTGAGGATCTACGGTAGTATGCGACAAGATCTGAATAGGTCGAGCAAGAGCTGTAGCGCGCGTTGACGTTTGCCCAATAGAACGCAAAAATGCACCGTTCGCCGATACTCCTCTCGCGAGTGGTTGCCATATGGTTTGATGTTGGAAACATATGATTGCCGACAGGCCGTAGGTGACATTCGCCATGATATCGGAGGTACCAAGTATGTTTCGTGCTCCGTTAAACAAGTATCGGGCTGGCTGACATGAGCCGCCGTTTTGTCTCGATAACCGTTGCAGTGGTTTGCCTGGCAGTGCTTCTGGGCGCTATAGGGCAGTTCGCTATAAGTCGAGAAACATCCTATATGCAGGAATGTGCTTCCGAAGGCTTTGCCATTGACGGTTACTATCGGGATGACGAAACAAGTCGGGAAACCCTGGCTTTTCTTGAGGAGGACAACTGTCGATGGCAGCTGGTCGACCAAGACGGAATCTGCGCAGACGGGCAGTTTAAGCGTACGGATGACCCCAACATCCTGATATTAAAGAAGGAAAACGGCGAAGAATTCGGTACGGTCCACGTGGCGTATATTTCGCGCCGACGCGATCAGGGCTTGCTCTACCTATTTAGAGATACCAGGGTGACCCGTTTTTATCTGGTGAGTACCGGCCCGGCGTTTACAGTGGAGTCTGGCGATGTCGATGCGGACAGCTGATTCACGGCAATAAAACAGCGAGCGGGGCGCAGTCGTGATCTGCGCCCTACATCACGTTACTTCACATCGAACTCCACGCGATCGAGTTCGGGCACATTGAGGTCGATGAGCTTGCGGGCTACACGGCGGTCGTGTGCCCCAAGCGCCTCGCTTGTCGTCACATGGGCGACAACCTCGCGCTCGACAAGGCCCTCCTCCTCGTCTTCGGTGGCCGAGGTCTCGACGGCAACGGTGTAATCCTTAAAGCCCGGCAGCACCGCGGCAAGCTCGCGCGTGGTTTCGGTGACGCCGTAACCGTCCTGCACGCCGGCCTGCGCCGAGCCAATAGACCCCGCCGTCATAACGATGCAGGGGATGGCAAAGATCACCGTGCCCACGATGATGCGGCGGCGCACCTTGTGTGACAGCTCATCGACCTCGGCGTTTTCCTCGGCGGTCACAATGCCGTCGCTGTTGAGGTCGCGCTTGAGCGGCACGCGCAAAAGAAGCAGCACGGCTTCGGCAGCCAGTGCGATAAAGACCACGTTGATGCCAAACTCGTAGAGGGCTGAAAGAAACAGCGACCCGCTTGCGATGGCGATGCCATAGCCCGCCGCGCACAGGGGCGGCATGAGCGCGGTCGCCACGGCCACGCCGGCGATGAGCGTGGCGGGTTCCTGGTCGCGCGAGTTGCCCAGGCCACCCGCAAAGCCGCCCGCGAGCGCGACGGCAAGGTCCCATACGGTGGGTGTCGAGTTATCGATGATGGCGGCCGTGGTGGTGCCAAGGGGCGAGAGCTTAAAGTACAGCGTGGACGTGATTAGACAAAAGACCATCTGCAGCGCGAGGCCGGCAATTGCCTCGACGGCAATCTCGCGGTCGAGCGTGGCAATGCCGTATGCCATGGCAAGGACCGAGCCCATGAGCGGGCAGATGAGCATGGCACCTACAATGGCGATATCCGAGTTGATATCGAGGCCGATGCTCGCGATCAACATGGCAATGATCAGGATGCATAAGTGCGAGCCAGTCAGGCGCGCCCCGTTTACAAAGCGCTTGCGAATCACGTGATAGGGCGCGCGTCCCTCGCGTATGTTGAACGCCTGCTTAAGGAAACGGGTGGCATTCTCCATGGCCTCGCTGTGTGCAGGGCGTATACCGTGACGACGATGATGACGCTCGCGCAGCCGCTTGATCTGTTGTTTGTCGAGTTCCATGCTTACCTCGTTTAGCTTCTGAGCCGCTTCTTGCGTCTGTCGTCTTTACTCTACACCGCGTTAGGCGAGGTGTCAGACAAGGTTTGTTGACCTGGAAGTCAGGCCAATCGACATGGCTAAAACGCCGCGAGGATCATAAGAGTCAAATAGACAAAAAAGCGCGGGGCCGGTTTGATTCCGACTCCGCGCTCTGCGCTGGTGCGTTGTTGTTCGGCCTACCCCAGCAGGCTCAGACCAACAGAGACAAACGCCAGGATAACGCCGACGATGGACTCGCCGCCGAGCAGGCCGCTGGCGACGACCAGGCCCTGCTCCTGGAAGGCGGCATCCTTGGAGGCCTTCTCCTCGTCCGAAAGACCGGCCTCGGCATCGCGGTGGGCTGCCCACTTGTCGTAGGCGAGCTTGACGCAGGAGCCCAGGAAGGCCGTGAGCGACATGTAGAACGGCAGGTACACGCCCAGGCCGATCATCATGGCCGGAATGCCGAGCCAGTACATGACGATGCCGGCGATAAAGCCGCCTACGAACCACGGCACGCTCGGGATGCCCGAGACCATGGTGGCGACGACGCTTGCCTGCGCGGCCACAAAGCTCTTGTCGGGGCCGAAAGCATCCGGACCATAGGCGGTGACGAGCGCGACCATGACGGCAGCGGCGACCAGGGCGCCCACGATGCCGCCGATGGCCTGGCCGATCCACTGCGCACGCGGGTTGGTGCCCAGCACGGCGCCGGCCTTAAAGTCGTTCATGACGTCGCCCGCAAGGCCGCATGCCACGGCCACGATGCCGGCGATAAAGAACAGCTTGACCTGGGCGATCTGTGCGAAGGCAGCCACGATGAGCATGACGATGAGGCCGAAGATCTCCATGGGGTCGATGCCCGTCTGGCCGCAGCTCTGCGCGCTCATGATGGTGGTGACAAAGGTGAACAGCGTGACGATGACGGCCGGGACGGGGCCAAGGTCGAGCGCGATGGCGACGATCACGGCGATGGCGGCAGTACCCAGGCCGATGATGCCGGCGTCGAGCTTAAGCGAGCCCGAGATGAGCGACTGCTCGTCGGTGTCGCTGGAGCTGTCGGCGGCGAGGCCGCGGGCGATGCCGGCGACCTGCGGCAGGATGTCCTTGAGGACGACGGCGACGCCAAAGCCCATCATGAGGCCCATGCCGAGCGATTTGACGATGCCCTGCGCAGTCACAACGTCGAATAGACCGGCAGCGGTGCCGCCCACGATGATGCCAAAGTTACCTAGCAGCGCGCCGGCAAACCAGAAGGCAACCGGGGCGAAGCCAACCAAAAAGCCGATGGAGAGCAGCATGGGCGAGTTATAGATGGCAAAGGTCACGCCGGGGATATTGAGCGTGCACAGCATGCTGGGCACCACGCCCAGAGCGTCGCGAAGCACGCTGTAGATGCCTGCGATGGCCATGGAGCCAAAGAGCTGCTTGCCGGTCTTGCCGCCGGCCTCGGTGGCGCGCAGTGTCTGAGCTGCGGCATTGCCGGTGGGAAACTCCAGCGCGGCGTCCACGATAAAGTGGCGGTGGATGAGCGCCGTTGCCAGCAGGCCCAAGATGGTGCCGGCGAGTGCCACGATAAACATGTCGAGCCAGCTGATCTGGTCGGCATAGCCCAGCATCCAGGCGCCCGGGATGGTAAACGCCAGGCCGCCGGCGACCATGGCGCCCGCGGACATGATGGTGTGGGTGACGTTGGCCTCGTTGAGGCTGGCGTTGCCCATGAGCTTCAGGAAGAACAGCGAGATGACGGCAGCGAAAATAATCGGCCAGGGGAGTGCGCCCATCTTGAGGGCCGTGTAGGCCGAGCTTGCCGTGATGATCACGCAGCCAAGGACGCCGATGACGACGCCGCGCAGCGTAAGTTGCCCGCGCATCGAGGCACGGTTCGAGGGATTGCTCATATAGAACTCCTTTGCGTATATCCGCTTCCCCCGGGAGCGCCGCTACGGATACGGTGCGGGAAGTCGGGTTACCAAGGGCCGCCACGTGAGCTCGCAAACGACCGCGCACCAGTATAGCCGCAAGCTAGTCATTTTGGGATGACTGGTTTAGGTAGGCGATATACTGCTGGGCAGACGAAAGGAGCGCCGACGATGCTTAATGGGTGCGCATATATATTGACGGTTGACGTGGGCAACACGTTCATTCGCTTTGGCCTATTTGCCGAGGATTCGGCCGCGGCGCAGGAATGCCCGCTCGCGACGTGCGAGATTACCACGCCGTCGAGCATTACGGCCGACGAAGCGCGTATGCGACTCGCTCAAGTCATGGCCGCGCTGGCGGCCGATGCGGGCATGCCCGGCGCGCTCGTTCCCGCAGCTGCAGTGCTGAGTTGCGTGGTGCCGGCGCTCGAGCGTCCGTGGAAGGCGGCACTTTCCCGCACCTGCACGGGGCGCGTGCTCACGGTGGGGCCGGGCCTCAAGACCGGCATGCCCGTCCACTACGACGACCCGGCCGAGATCGGCCCCGACCGCATCGCCGACGCCGTGGCGGCCCGGGCCGTTTACGGCTCTCCGTGCATCGTGATCGACCTGGGCACTACGACCAATATCGAGGTCATCGATACGCACGGAACCTTTGTCGGCGGCGTTATCGCGCCGGGTCTGGCGCTCGGCGCCCGCTCGCTCTCGGCCGCTGCGGCGCGCCTACCCCAGGTTGAGCCCTCGGCACCCACGCATGTAATCGGCCGTAACACGCGCGAGGCGATGCGCTCGGGCGTGGTCTTGGGCGAGGTGGCCCGCATCGACGGTATGCTCGACATGGTGCTCGCCGAGATGCGCGCGACCAAGGCCGCGGGGGAGGGCGACGTGCCCATCGTCATTACCGGCGACGACGCCGAGGCGCTCGCGTCGCTGGTCGGTCATAGTCTGACGGTCGACGACGCGCTGACGCTGCGGGGTCTCGCCGAGCTCTACCGCATCAACCAAAAGCCCCGCCGCGTGTAAAAGTGAGGGCGCCGGTGGGACAAACGCCTCCACCTTTCACTTGCTACAATGGGTCAAACTATTGCGATTACGGAGGTGTCTGCCATGTCGGACGATCTTCATCAAACTTCGTCAGGCAAGCGCCTGGACGTCATTAGCTGGGACGAGTTCTTTATGAGCGTGGCCATCGCCGCACAGCGCCGCAGCAAGGACCCCAACACGCAGGTGGGTGCGTGCATCGCCAGCACCAACCACCGCATCCTTTCGGTGGGCTACAACGGTACGCCCTCGGCGCTCAACGACGACTTTTTCCCGTGGGGTACGAGCGACGACCCGCTGCAGGACAAGCACAACTACGTGGTCCATGCCGAGGCCAACGCCGTGCTCAACTACCGTGGCTCGCTCAAGGATCTCGAGGGTTCCACGGTCTACGTCACGCTGTTCCCGTGCCACGACTGCGCCAAGATTTTGGCGCAGGTGGGCGTGGGCGAGGTCGTCTACCTGGACAACAAGTACGCCGACACCGATGACGGACGCATCAGCCGCCGCATTCTCGACTCCTGTGGCATCAGCTACCGCCAGGTTATCGTCGATGTTCACATCGGCACCGAGGGGCAGGCTCGGCAGTAGCGCGTGGCAACGCCAGCTGGCAACAAAAAGCAGCTAAAAGAGCCCCGTCCCAAATTGACTGCTCGTGAAAGTCGTGTCCGCGCGCATGGATGGCTCGTGAGCGGGTACATGGCTGTAGTAACATAGCCCCTGTCCGCGGGCGTGCCCGCGTTATTGTGAGAAAGGAGCCCCTGTGGCTGTTAACGAAGAGCTGCTTAAGAAGGTTCTTGAGGAGATCCGCCCCAACCTGCAGGCTGACGGCGGTGATATGGAGTATGTGGGCGTCGACGACGAGGGTGTCGTCCAGCTGGAGCTTCAGGGTGCCTGCGCCGGCTGCCCTATGAGCGCACTGACCCTGTCCATGGGTATCGAGCGCATCCTGAAGGAGCACGTACCCGGCGTTACCCGTGTCGAGCAGGTCAATGCCTCCGGCGAGACCGACGACCTGTACGACGAGTACGCGCCGTTCTAAGATGCGAAAGCTGCGGACGGTATACTCCGCATAGACGTTACGCCCAAATATGCGGCTGCGAGCGCAAGGCCCGCGGCCGCATTTGTATGTAGGGAGTAGGAGGGTCGACATGCTCAACGACTTCTACCATATGCTTGATCCCGTCGCCATTTCGGCCGGGCCCATCACGATTTACTGGTATGGTCTGGCCTATGTGGTCGGCGCCCTGCTCACGGCGGTCGTCATGTACCGCACGCAGCGTCGTTGGGGCTTTAACATCACGATTGATGACCTGACGAGTGTCGTGGTCGGCGTGGTCTTTGGCCTCATTATCGGTGCGCGCCTGTTCTACGTCGTCTTTTACGGTGATGGCTACTACTGGGCGCACCCGCTCGAGATCTTTGCCACCAACGAGGGCGGCATGAGCTTCCACGGTGGCCTGGTCGGCGGCATTATCGGCGGCATCATCGTGTGCCGCATGTATAAGCTCGACGCCTGGACCATTGCCGACCTTGCCGTCATTGGCGCGCCGCTGGCCTTGTGCCTGGGCCGTTGTGCCAACTTTGTCAACGGTGAGCTGTGGGGCAAACCGACCGATCTGCCCTGGGGCGTGGTCTTTGGCGGGACTGCGGGCGAGATGCCGCGTCACCCCTCCCAACTCTACGAGGCATTTCTTGAGGGCATCGTGCTCTTTTGCATTCTGCAGGTGCTCAGCCGCAAAAAGCCGCTACTGCTCCAAGGCACGTTTATGGGCGTGTTCGTGATGGGTTACGGCATCGTCCGCTTCCTCGTCGAGTTCGTGCGCGTGCCCGATGCCCAGCTTGGCTATCTGCTGGGTGGCGTTATCACCATGGGCCAGCTGCTGAGTTTGCCGCTCGTGATCGCCGGCCTGGCGCTCATCATCTTCGCCCGACACCGCAATCGCCCCCAGCGCATCTACCTGGACGCCTAACCACCACAAAGGGGACAGGCACCTTTGCGGTGGTTTTGCCGAGTTTGATAGGTTTCTAGAAAGGCTCTTTGGACTGTGAAGGATTCCGACCTCTCCACAACGGCTGCGCGCGACGCTGCCCGCATTGTCTGGTTTAAGCGCTACCCCGCCAAGCAGACGCTCATCGCATTTCTGCTCGCGCTGTTGGCGACCACAGCGTTTTCCATCGATCCCGCCCCGGTGTCGAGCAACGCAGTCTTGGCGATTGACCCCAAAGCCTCGGGCATGCTGTACGTGTGCTACGAGGTGCTCCTCTCGTTTGCCGGCCATACCGACGCGGTCATGCTGCTTGCGCTTGCCTGCCTGCTCACTCTGCCGTTTCGCTACGTATTCTTTGGCCGCGGCGATGCTTGGCGTCCTTCGGTGATCCTTCCGTCGCTGTTCTTTGCCGTCTGCATGGTGTTTGGCCGCAGCTACGACCTCACCGATTCTGCCGAGATCGTGCTCGGCGACAAGGCTCGCATCATCTGCGCCTGGATTGGCGGCGCGGGCTGGATGCTCCTGGCGATTGTTGCTTTCTACCTTGCCTTTGAGTGTCTAGATTGGCTGAGCTCTCGGCGCATTCCGTTTTCGGAAGCGCACTTTGGCCGCATATGGCGTGTGGCTCACGCCGTACTCTCGGTCCATCCCTTTGCCGGGCCCTTCCTGGTGCTTATGATCGCCTGGGCGCCCACGCTCATCGCTTCGCTGCCCGGCCTTTTTATGGGAGATACGGGTGCGCAGATTCGCCAGTGGTTCAACTATCCCAACGGCACGAGCGACTACCTGCGCCTACTCAACCCCAACGTGCTGCTCAACGGGCATCATCCCGTAGTGCACACGGCCATTATCGGCTCGTGCGTTCAGCTGGGGCTTTCGCTGTTCAACAGCGCTAATGCGGGCCTCATCATCTATACCTGCGCTCAATTTGTCATCACGGCTGCCTGCATGGCCTATTCCATTTCGTCGCTGCGCAAACTGGGCGTGAGCCTGCCGGTTCGCGGTGCGATCCTGCTGTTCTTTGCGTTTATGCCGATGTTCTCTAACTACGCGGCGTTGCTCACCAAAGACGTGCTGTTTGCCGACGCGTTTTTGGTGCTGTTGGTACAGATCGTCAAGCTCGTGGCATGTGGCTTGCCCCGTCGTGATGCCAATGTCGAGCGAGCGGGCGAGAAAGCCCCCGTGCTCTTTGCGCGCCACGACTGGCTGCTGCTCGCTCTGGGCGCCATGGGCTCCACGTTTCTGCGCAACGGCGGCCTGGTGTTTCCCCTGGCGGCATGCGTAATCGCGACGGCGTTTTGCGCATGGGACGCGCATGTGGCTCGTTGTGCAGCCAAGCAGGCCGGTGCTGCGCCTTCGGGCGCCATCTCGCGTTTCCGCTGTGTGGGAGTTCTTGCGGTGCTTGCACTCTGCCTTGCCTCTAATATGTACTTCACCAAGGTCTTTATGCCGGCGCACGACATTACGCCCGGCTCCAAGCGCGAAATCCTCTCGATTCCGTTTCAGCAGACCGCTCGTTTCGTCCAAAAGCACGACGCCCTCAACTCGGGCGTCAACCCCACGGTTAAGGAGGACGGCACCATCGTGGAGGCTCCTTGCGACGGCTTGGTGACCGACGAAGAGCGTGCCGTGATCGACCGTGTGCTCAAGTACGAGAATCTGGGCCGCCGCTACAACCCCGACAAGTCGGATGCCGTCAAAAATTGCTTTAACGAGTACGCCTCGCAGGAGGACATCAAGGCCTATTTTGAGGTGTGGGCCCAGATGTTCAAAAAGGATCCCGAGTGTTATATCTCGGCGCTCATCAATAACTACTACGGCTACTTTTATCCGAGTGCCCGCGATGCGTGGGTCTACAGCACGGCGCGCAGTGCCGAGATCATGGCGCGCCCCGACAACCTCAAGTACTTCGACTTCCATCCGGTCGATAGCAAGGTTGTGCGCTGGTGCGACCACCTGATCAACCTGTATCGCGTGGCAGTACAACGCATCCCGTTTATCTCGCTCACCATGAGCTCGGCCACCTATGTGTGGATCATGATCGCCGTGGTGGTCTACCTGCTGCGTCGTCATTCATGGCGTGCGCTGGCGATCTGGGTGCCGCTGTTGGGCGTGCTCGCCGTGTGCCTGATTGGCCCGTGCAACGGCTCGACTTACATGCGCTACCTGTATCCGGTCATCGCCTGCATGCCCCTCGCCATCGGCGCCACCGTCACCCGCAGCGACTTCCTCTGGTCCTAACTTGGTGCATTGGGGTCAGGTTTCTTTGCACCAAAGGGGCCATCATCACGACGCCTTCATTTTGGGGTTTATCTCGCAGGCCAGTAGGTATATCATAACGACGTTTGTTTATATTGCCCGAGCATCTGCGCTGGGCTTTAGGTCGAAACCGATAGGAGACACGTATGTCCGGACACTCTAAGTGGGCCACAACCAAGCATCGTAAGGGCGCGCAGGACGCCAAGCGTTCCGCCCTCTTCTCCAAGCTCAGCCGCAACATCACCGTTGCTGCCCGTCTCGGCGGTGACCCGCTGCCCGAGAACAACGCCAGTCTCGCCGCTGCCGTTGCCAAGGCCAAGGCTCAGTCCATGCCTAAGGACAAGATCAAGTCCGCTATCGACAAGGCTTTTGGTTCGGGTGCCGATGCTGCCGTCTACGAGAACATCGTGTACGAGGGCTACGGTCCCGCCGGTGTCGCCGTCTACGTCGACTGCCTGACCGACAACCGCAACCGTACTGCCGCTGATGTCCGTTCCGCCTTCTCCCACGCTGGTGGCAACCTGGGCACCTCCGGCTCCGTCGCCTTCCAGTTTGAGCGCAAGGGCCAGATCGTCGTCGCCAAGGAGATCTTGGACGAGAACGCCAAGAAGGAGACCATGATCGCCAACGGTGCTGCCGGTGACGAGGATGAGTTCATGATGGCCATCGCCGAGGCCGGTGGCGAAGACTACGAGGACGCCGGCGAGGAGTGGATCGTCTGGACTACTGCCAACGAGGTCATGGCTGTCTCCAAGGCGCTCGAGGAGCAGGGCGTCCAGGTCAAGGGCTCCGAGACCACCATGGTCCCGACCACCCCGACCGAGGTCTCCGGCGCCGACGCCAAGAAGGTCCAGCGCCTCATCGACCGTCTTGAGGAGCTCGACGACGTCCAGGATGTTTACAGCACCATGGACATGACCGACGAGGTCATCGCTGCCCTCGAGGAGGAGTAGCGCCCGCACGGGTTAAGCCGTGCATATCTGGGCATAATGAAGCGAGCATGCAAGCCTCGTGGAATAGATGAGCCGGATCCGCGTGCGTAGAGCACCGGACCCGGCTCTTTTATAATGATGCGAACCGTTTTGCATTTCGAGAGCCGAGATTTGAAGGGAGCGCCGCGTGCGCGTACTCAAACGAGCCCTAGCAATCGTGTACCTTGCCGCCGCCATCGTGGCGCTGGGTACGCTTGTCTGCCAGTTTTGGGGGCCGTATACGTATCGCTTTATGCTGCTGATGCGCGACCCCATGCCGCGCATCGTCGTGACGGTGTGCGCCGGCGTCGTGGCGCTTGGCGTGCTCATCGGTTTTTTCCGCTTGATGTTCGCGCGTCGCGAGCCGTCCTGCGTGCATCCGGCAGGGGAGCGCAATATCGAGGTCACGCTCGCGGCTCTCTCCTCGTGTGCCCGCGCTGCTGCCGAACGCGATGACCGCGTGATGGTCGAGCATATCGAGGCGCGTGTTCAGGGTTCCGACGAATCGCACGTTCGTTTTAAGGTCGAAGCCATCGCGCTCGATGATAAAGACGTTGCTTCCCTTGCCACTGCGATGCAGCAGCGTATCGAGCGGGCCTGCGACACCATGCTCGGTACGCCGGGCACGACTGCGCGCGTTCGCTTTTTGCCGTCCAAGACTACCGTCCAGACCGTGGAGGTTTCCGGTGAGTGATACCAACCAAGACAAGACCGCCCGCACGCCGCGCCTGACGATCGATCAGAACGCTATGCCGGCAGGCGAGTCCGCCGACACCAAGCCCGAGGCCGGCGAGCAGCACGACAGCGCCGCCAACGACTTTGACGAGGCCATGGGTCTCACCAAAGGTACGGGCGCCGCTATCTGGAGCTACGCCGTGCGCCACCCCAACACTACGCTCGGCGCCGTGGCAGGCTTTATCCTCGCCGTGCTGGTACTTACGTTGGGCCTGTGGGACACGCTTGTCATCGCATTCTTTGTGCTGATCGGCGCCGTGATCGGCCAGATTCGCGACGGCGAGAACGGTATCGTTAACTTCTTCGGCCGTCTGTTTAGCGGCCGCTAATATGTATTCGACTGTCGCATCCGTGGCAGGCATAAGGAGGAACCATGGCTTTTAACACGAAGGTCGATGTGGCCGATACCGAGCTCGAGACGAGCGAGGCCGTCGCCGCCGAGGCGGAGGACGTAACGCTCGAGGACGAGGCGCTCGTCGAGGCAGAGTCCGAAGACGAGGCGGACGAGGATGACGAGGAGGCGGACGAGTCCGAGGACTCGCTGACATATTCCAACGGCGTGATTGAGAAGATCGTCGCCATGGCCACCCGCGAGGTGCCGCACGTTCTGGGCATGAAGGGCAACCTCATGCACTTTGTGCAGGAGCAGTTTGGTGCCGAGAACCTGACCAAGGGCGTGACGGTCGAGGTCACCGACGACAACCGCGTGGTTGTCAACATCTCGGTCATCATCGAGTACGGCGCCTATGCGCCTGCGATCTTTGACGACGTTAAGGCGCGCGTCACCGAGCGTCTTGCCGCGATGACCGGCCTTGAGGTGGCAGGCGTCAACCTGCGCATCGAGGATGTCATCACCCCCGAGGAGTACGAGCACCGTACCAGCCAGCACGAGTAACCTACCAAAAAGGGATGTTTATTTTGGCAGGTTTTATCTGCGAAAACGTTAAACGGCCGACCGCGCAAGCAAAAGCGTGGCCGGCCGTTTTTGTACGCACCCGATGTAGTCATACCGCTCGTCTAACTAAGGGTTGCAATCCCCACGTTCCGCGTTACCCTAATGGGCGCATTGTTTCCAAATTGTTAACGAGGGGTTGCCGTAATGGCCGACGAACACGAGACCGAAAGCAAGGCATGGGCGATTGAGGCCGCTGCGGCAGAGGCGGCGTCGCGTGCCGCCGAGGAGGTGCATCGTCCTCCGGTGGTGCCGATGGAGCGCGTTGTCGATCGCGATGTTATTGAGCAAGGCGAGCGCGCCGGCCGCAAGCGCAGCCAGGAACCAGGCTTTCCTCGCTTTTTTGCCGAGCTCAACCTGGGCCTGATCCTCACGGCCTTTGCCATCGTGGCTTTCAAAACGCCCAATCACTTTGCTTTCGGCGGTACCTCGGGTGTGTCGGTCATTCTTTCTACGCTGTTCCCGACTCTGCCCGTCGGCGTCTTTATGTGGATTATCAACGCGATCCTGGTCATCCTGGGTTTTATCTTTTTGGAGCGCAAGGCAATCCTTTGGAGTGTCTTTGCCTCGTTTGCGCTTTCGGCCTACGTCTCGCTGTTTGAGCTCTTCATTCCGACGGATGTTTCGATGACGGGCGATATGTGGCTCGACCTGTGTTTTGCCGTCATCTTGCCGGCGCTGGGCAGTGCTATTGTCTTTGACATTGGCGCCTCGACGGGTGGCACGGACATTCTTGCCATGATCCTCAAACGCCGCACCACGCTCGAGATTGGCCGCGCACTGCTGTTGGTCGATATCGGCATCGTGACCATCGCGGCTTTTCTGTATGGCCCGCGCGTCGGCCTGTACTGCGTGCTTGGCCTGTTTGCCAAGACGCTCGTGGTCGACAAGGCCATCGAGAGCATTCACCTGCGCAAGGTCTGCACGATTATTTGCGCCGAACCGCGCAAAGTCGAGGAGTTTATCGTCAAGCATCTCAACCGCACGGCAACGATCAGCCGCGGCTACGGCGCCTTCTCGGGCAAGTGCGTCACGGTGATCATGAGCGTGCTGAGCCGTCGCGAGGCAGTGCAACTGCGCCGCTATACCCGCGAGATTGACCCTGGCGCCTTCATCACCATCGTCGATAGCTCCGAAATCGTCGGCAAGGGCTTCCGCGGCACGAACTAGCGCGGACGCACCCTTCGAATCATTGAATAAGGCCGGCTACGTTGCAAATCGGCCATCTTGGGGTATTTGTCCCCACATTGGGCGATAATGATGCTAAAGACATCGTTTGCGATCCAGGTGATTCGCTCTAGATACGAAGGGATGATTTCGATGTTCTGTTCGCAGTGTGGCGCCCCCATGGGCGACAACGATAAGTTCTGTGGTGCGTGTGGTGCCCCCAATGCCGGTGCCGCAGCCTCTGCCCCTCAGGGTCAGCCCCAGCAGTTTGTTCCGCAACCGCCCGTGGCGAATGCGTCCAAGGGCTGTGTGGCTCAGGCGTTTGAGGACATGACCAAGACGCCGGGCGTGCTGCAGCGCGTGTGCCAGATCGCCTTTTTGCCGGCGCTCATCTGTGTCGTGTCAGTGCTCGTGCTGTTCATTCCCGTTATTGGCGGCATTGCGGCTGCCATCGGCTTTTTGGCAGCTTGCATTGCGAGCGTGTGCGGTTCCGGCTTTGGTATCGAGTGGGGCCGTGATCTTTCGCTCAAGGTCGATGACGGCATGGACCGTCCACTCATGCGTTCCACGTCGTTTGGTCTCGGAGTCTTTTCGAGCGTTATCTCGGTCGTGCTCGAGGTTATCGCTGCCATTCCCGTTATCGGTGTAGTGCTTTCGCTGGTGGAGAGCGTGGTAATTGGCGCCGCGGGCTCGTATTCGTATTACGGCTCCTATGCACTCGAGGCAGCGCTGTTTGGCTCGCTTGGCCTGCTTGTCCTGGCTATGATTGCCACGGCGGTCTTGGGGGTCTTCTTTAAGATGTTCGCCGACATTGCCGTGATGCACTTTGCGGTGACCGGTCGTGTCGAGAGCGCGTTTTCGCTCGACAAGGTCTGGGCGGCGTTTAAGCACAACAAGACCAAGCTGTTCTGCGCTTCGTTCCTTCCCGAGTTTTTGACGGGTCTGGTCGCCAACGTTGTCACATGGATCCTGACGCTCATCTTCGGCGCCATTGCCTCTGTCGGTATGTATAGCTACTACTACCGTCCTTCGGCTATTGAGGCGCTTGTTACCGGCGGTGGCATCACGCTCGTATTGTTCTTGGTGCTGACGGCGTTTGTCACGGTATTCCTTACGGTCTTTGGCAAGATGCTCAAGCATCGTGCCGTTGGCTATTGGGTAGCGCGTTATGCAGCTGAATGGGCTGATGAGGATAAGGATGACGTCCTGACCTTTGTGCTGCCGTTTGAGAAGAAGTCTGCTCCGGCTGGTTTTAGCACCGACGCAGCGCCCGTATCCGATTCCGCTGCGGCGCCGGCGCCTGCGCCCGAGCCCGAGCCCGAGCCCGTGCCTGAGCCTGAGCCTGTGCCCGCGCCCGTGCCCGTGCCTGAGCCCGACCCCGCGCCCATGTCGGAACCGGAGCCCGAGCCTGCGCCTGAGCCCGACCCCGCGCCAAGCTCCGACGAGGACCCGCAGGACGAGTAACCCTGCCACCTGCCATTTGGGGACGGGGTAGAAACGGTAGAAATAGCGCTTGACAAATAAGCGGGGGCGGACGCGTCGAAACGTCCGCCCCCGCTTTGATATCGCGATGTGGCTATGACTGCGAGATGGTCGTGGATCGACTACTCGTCGTGCTTCTCCTCGCGGCGGGCGGCGGCGCGAGCGTCGTGGATGCCCTTGATTGCGGCGTGTCGGGCGGTGCGGGCATCGTGCATGGCGTCGCGGGCCTCGGCGGCCGTGGCCTTGGCAGAGCGCAGTTTGGCTGCCAGGTCGGGATTGGTCTCGGCGACCGCGGCAATCGTGGGGCCGTCGAGCTCTTCTTGTGTGGGCTCGGCCAAAAAGTCGATGGCATATTGGGCGGCCACCATGGAGCCCTTGGCCAGTACCGACTCGTCAATCTTGTAGAAGCAAGAATGTTGGGCGTACGTGGCGCCAATCTGGGGGTTGCGCGTGCCAACAAAGGCGAGCACGCCCGGTACGCGGCGCAGGTACTCCGAAAAATCCTCACCCGAGAGTGTGCCGCGATAATGGCCTTGGCCGGTGGGGCCCAGGCATTTGATTACTGCCTGGCGGCAGCGCTCGCTCGAGGCGGCATCGTTTTCGACCTTGTAATTGGCGATGGTGTAGTCGGTGAGCTCTGCCTCGGCGCCCAAGGCGGCCGCGGTATGCTCCACGATGCGGCGCATGAGCTCCGGCATTTCCTCGTGGGTCGAATCTCCGTAGGTGCGCACCGTGCCGGCGAGGTAGGCCGTGCCGGCGATAACGTTGCGCGCGGTGCCGCCGTGCAGCTCGCCGACGGTAATGACGGCCGGCTCGTAGGGACTGATCTCGCGCGAAACGATGGTCTGCAGAGCGTTGACGATCTCGGCGGCAACCATAACGGCGTCGTGACCGCGCTGGGGCATGGCGCCGTGGCACGAGGTGCCGCGGACGTCGATGCGGAACCAGTCGGTATTGGCCATGCGCGGTCCGGGCTCGCAGCTCACGGTGCCGGCGTCGACCTCACTCCAGATGTGCGCGGCGTAGGCGCCATCGACGCCGTCGAGCACGCCCGTGCCGATCATGAGTTTGGCGCCCTGGCCGTTTTCCTCACTGGGCTGGAAGACGATGCGGACTTCGCCGTGGATGTCGTCGGTCATATGGCGCAGGATCTGCAGCGTGCCGAGCATCATGGCGATGTGGCAGTCGTGGCCGCAGGCGTGCATGCAGCCCTCGTTGACGCTGGCAAACTCCTCGCCGGTCTGCTCGGTGACGGGCAGGGCGTCGATATCCGCGCGCAGCAGGATGCGGCGGCGCGGCGTGCCGTCCTCGTGGTAGGCATCCGACGCGGTACCGCGAAGCGTTGCCACCAAGCCGGTCTTGAGCGGACGCTCGTAGGGGATATTCATGGCGTCGAGCTGGTTGGCGATGTCGGAGGTCGTGCGCTCCTCGGCAAGGCTCAGCTCCGGGTGCTTATGGAAGTGCCGGCGCTGCTTGATGATATAGGGTTCAAACTCGGTAGCGATATCTTTGATGGCTGCGGTGACGTCGTCAGCCGCGCGAGCCTCGGTCGCCGCCATAATCTGCTGTGCCTTGGTCTTCGTCATGGTCGATTTGCTCCTTGCTGGGTTGATCGCAAAATCGTACAGGCTCTCTCCAGTATGCCACCTGCCGCTAGGGCTGGTAAAGTTGCCGTTTGCCGCTTGGGGTTTTGTTACAAGGGCGGGGGAGTACACTCGGGGGTGTTGAATTTCCTGCCAGAGATGGGGATGCCCATGCAACATATCGATCGGATTATCCGCTCCAAGAACGTCTTTACCGCGCAAGACGGTATCGATACCGCCCGCGAGCTGGCGATTGCCATCGCAGGCGACCGTATCGTCGCAGTCGGTGCGCCCGATGACGTGATTGCCGCCGCTCCTGCCGCCACGTTGGTTATCGACTACGGCGAGCAGTTTGTCTGCCCCGGTTTCCACGATGCTCATCTGCATTTCTTCCATACCTCGGTCGGTTCCTCGCCGTACATGCTCATGGATATGGGCACGTCCGAGGCGGCGCTGGTGCAACATGCGCTCGAGTTTTCCCAGGACCTGCCCGACGACGCTTGGGTTGTGACGCAGGGCTGGCGCGATTACCGTTGGGACCCGCCCGAGCATCCAACCAAGGCGTCGCTCGATGCGGCTTTTCCTGATCGACCCTGTGTTATGTACTCGGGCGACGGGCATACGTTGTGGCTCAACAGCCGCGCGCTCGAGGCACTCGGCGTGACGCGTGACAGCGAGCCGCCGGCGGGTGGCAGCTACGACAAAGATGCAAATGGCGAGCTCACGGGTATTGCTCATGAGGCTGCGGCCATGCAGCTGCTGCCGCGCTGTCTTGAATGGCTGGGTGAGGACCGTATCGCGAGCGCGTATGCCGACCAAATGAAACGCATGGCCGAGCAAGGCATTACCTCGATTTGCGACATGTCGCTCATGCCCATGCCGGGCTGCGATTTTATCCGCGATGATGTCTACGACAAGCTACAGGCAGCCGGCAAGCTGGGCATCCGAGCCCATCTGTTCCCCACGTTGCTGGATGACCAATCGCGCTTAGAAGAACTGCAGACCCGCTACGCGAACAACGCGCTGCTCTCGGCACCGGGCTTTAAGCAGTTCTTCGACGGCGTGTCGAGCGAACACACGGCGTATCTCACCGAGCCCTATACCAATCCGCGCTTCCCGGGCGACCAGGGCCGTCTGACGGTTCCCGCCGAGCGCATGCGCAAGCTAGTTCTGGCGGCCGCGGAGCGCGGCCACACCGTGCGCATCCACGTCATCGGCGACGGTGCCATCCATGCCGCGCTCGATATCTTTGAGGAGGCGGCAGAGCTCTACGGCCTGCCCCAACACGGCCATAATACGCTTGAGCATCTGGAGAATCTCCTGCCCCAGGACATCGATCGCCTGCGCAAGCTCAACGTGATTGCCTCGAGCCAGCCCTGTCACATTACGCTCGACCCGGGCGGCCCCGAGCGCGATTTGGGCATGGAGCGCAGCCGCATCATGTGGCCGTTTGCAACCTATAAGCAGCGCGGCATTCGCCAAGCCTTCGGTACCGACAGCCCCATCACGCCTGTTACCAGCATGAACGTGCTCTACACGGCTATCACCCGCCAAGACCCCCGCAGCCACTGGCCCGAGGGCGGCTGGCTGCCGAGCGAGCGCATCGATGCGGCAACGGCCCTGCGCAACTACACCCTGGGCAGCGCCTACGCGGCAGGCGACGAGCAAAACCTCGGCAGCCTGGAACCCGGCAAATACGCCGACCTGGTAGTCCTGGACCAAAACCCACTCACCATCGACCCCCAAGAACTCCAAGCCACCAAAGTCCAAGCCACCTACCTAGCCGGCAACCTGATCTACGAGCGCTAAGTAATCATGTCTTACCGTTAAACGCGGCTCGGGCAGCTTATTTTGGGATGGCGCTCGAGCCACGTTTTCGTTTCGGTGGGGATCCGCCATGAGCGTCCCTGCTCTGTTGGATTTGGGCGCGGGGTTGAGGTGCTGCTGCTCCGTGCGTTCAATTTGGACATCAGCAGTGCAACCTCATGTGTTTTGCATACTTCACATTACAGATTGCATAAAAAGGCCGGGATGTTCTTTCTGGCCCTGATGTACCCCCGCCTGGGCCGTGCAAAAAACGGAGTATTCAGCACCGCGAGCTCTGCCGGTGCCGCTGCGGCCGAGTAACGTTACGGAGATTGACGTCATTTTGTGCTCCGGTGCGGCGTGAGGCATGCCTTTCTGTCCTGACGGGGTTTGCCTGCCGACCAAAATCGCCGGCCGAAGGCGTCCTTGGGACCAATATGGTGTGTCCGGCACGTATGCAGCCGTCCTAGTCTGCTGAATACTCCCAAAAATGCACGGTGCTCCCCAGGGGACCCGTGCGAGCGGCGAAAACCATGCCCAAGTCGCTGCCCGCATCGCCATTTTGCTGCACTGACTTTTCTGAATACCGGGCCCGAGATTGGTCAACCCTAGGCTCCCGGAGCTGCGTTGGGGTCGGTTTCGTTGGCGGCCGCCTGCTTATGGGTGGCAAAGACCGAGCCTTCGTGGTCGAAGAGCTTACGATATTGCATGCGGTCCAGGCGATCGCGCGCATTAGCGGTCTTGGCGGGAACGTTTTTGGCCTCGGCTGTATACCAAACGCCGTGCGCATCCTGCGCCCCCACCACGTTTATCGCCGGCATGTGCGCTCGGTTTTGCAAGCGTGCGCGTTGGTAGGCGGTGAGCGGGGCACCGATGGCATTGAGTGCGAGTGCACCGACGTTATTGATGCTTGTGTTGAGTTCCCCACTCGTTTGTGCGTTGCCGGCGACATCGTAGTTCGCCCAGACCACATAGCGTGTCTGCCAGATGCGCTCGGTATGGGTGGCATCGTCCTCATCGGTAAAGTAGAGGTCGTTGTAGCGGTCGGTGAAGAACGGCTGGTGGTCGCCGTACATCACCACGACGACGGGGCGGTCGAGATCACGCAGCTTTTCCAGGAAGGCGGCGAAGGCGGCATCGGACGCTTCCATGAGCGAGCAGTATTCATTGGTCCAGGTGATAACTTTGTCGGACACACCTTCGACGGCAAGGTGCAGTTGCTGGTCGGTGGGCACCAAGCCCGTGTCATAGGCGGAGTGGTTTTGCATCGTCACGTCGTGGATGAAGATCGGCTGGTCGCTCTGCTTTAGTACCTCGAGGCACTTGTCGTAGGTGGCGGCGTCGGTGACCTTGCGGCAGAGCTCGGGTGCGCCGGCGAAGTCCTCGATCGAGAGGAACTCGTCGAATCCCATGTCCGCGAAGACGTTCTCGCGATTCCAGTTGGTGGCGTGGTTGGGGTGCATGGCCACGGTGCGATAGCCGAGTCTCTTGAACTGACGGGCGAGGTTCTCGCTCGGGGCCAGGTTGTAGCTCATGAACGGGTAGACGCCAGCGCCCAGGAATGCCATGGAGTGTCCGGTTAAGAACTCGAACTCGCTGTTACAGGTGCCGGCACCGAAGGCGCTCATGTAGCTCACTCCCTGCAGAAGCGCGTTATCGATGGCTTTGAAGCGCTCGGGCCCCTTATAGCCACAGCCCAGTTCGTTAAAGATTGAAAGGTCGGCGAAGGACTCGTTCATGATACAGATGACTGAGGGCTTGAGCTGGTCAAACTGTTCGACGGCAGCGGCACGGGAGGGGTCGGCGATGCCGTTCGTGCCCGCGTTCCAGCGCGCGGCAAGGCGCTTGATGATCGCCGAGGCCTCACCGCTCTTGTAGTGCTTGGGTTTAGGCGGCACCATTTTTTGCGCGCTCGAAATAAAGGTGGGGAGAAACCCCTGACTGTAATAGCTTTCGAGGGGCTTCCAGGTATGAAGCTTGATGCCCAAGGTGTCGTAATAGCTGATGAAGGCCTGCGCCCCCAGTGCGGCTCCGGCAACAAGTGCGGTACGACGGTCGACGGAGAGGGGGAGTTTGGATTTGGTTGCGACTGGATGCTCCCTCGGCGCTGTCGATGTCCCCTCGGTTGCCGGAGACGCCTTTGAGTCCTTCGATTTCAAGGACGCAGACATCGCATGGTCGATGGACTCGGGGGACGTTTCCGATGCGCGGCGCGGCGGTCGCCCACATGCATCACGCGGAATGAGGACGATAAGCGCGATTCCCAAGGCCGCGGCGGCAAGCCCCATGAAGCAGAAAGTGCTGAGCTCATAGGTGTAGCTGCCGGCGACCGTCGCAGCGGTCGAGAGGGCGAACAGGTCTCCGGGTTGGATGGGCATCGATTTGAACGTGATTACGAAGTACTCGGCGATACCGATGCTGGCGAGCGCAACGATGCCAACGATTGCGGGGGTCTTACGGCGGTGCGGCAGATAGAACAACAGGCACAAGAAGCAGAAGATGAGCAAAAGCTCTAAAAGTGCCGGTCCGGCCTGCATCTTCCATAGTTCATGGTTGGAGGGCAGCTCGAGGGCGAGCATCGAGCATATCGATGCGCCGCCGATCGTTGCCAGCGTACGGGGGTAGGGATGGTCGGTCATCCAGCTTTTCAGATCCTTCATGCTCATCTTCATCGTCTCTGTTCCTTACTCCTAGTTCAGCGTCTTCACGAGCTTCTCCAGGTTGTCGTTCATGATGGGTGGGTAATCCTCGCCGGCTTTAAGCTGTTTGTCAGTGAGCCCCTCGACGGGGTCGAGCTGGACGCATTGTCGTCAGAAGCGGCGAGAGCAAAGACCGCACTTAAAAGGGGCATATATGCCGCCGCCATGGGGCCACGGTGACGAATAGGACGCCGCTTGGGATGGCGACGGTAGATTCGGTTGTCCATAGATTGCTCCTGAATTGAAAACGGCTGCGTCGGGGTGCCGACGGCCGAAGGCGATGCCGCTGTGGCACGCGGTAGCTATTTGATTCAATTGGGAGCCGCTAATCGTCCAGACGGACCCTGAGGGATAATAGGGTGACCGGGGCATATGAAGATCGCTCGGTGCCGATGACGGCTAGGGCGGAGATCAGCAAGAGGATGATGAACGATGTCGCGCCCACGGGGACGGTGTCACCGCCACGGGCGATCGACAGATTGCCGGCGAGCTCGGCGCAGATGGTGCAGCCCGCGCCGGTGCAGTCATGATGCAACTCATGGGCGGCTGCGATGGGGGAGAGGATGGTTACCGTGAGAAGGGCGAAGACGAGAGCCAGGGCGAGCAGGCGAGTGCGAACGGGCGGCATGGAGTCGTGTGCATCGCGATTCGGTGCTATATCTCGCCACGCCGAGGTGCTCAGTTCATCAGTCATCTGCCCTCCCTTCCTCTCATCTGGGCATATTTCATCTGGAGGATTGTAGTCTTGAGAAGCTGATTCACAAAGTTGCCGCGCTAAAACTTCATGCTTTCCGGTCCGCCTTGGGGCCGAGCATAAGTTATCCCCCGGCATTCAGAAAATCTAAGTGCCAAAAAATAAGATTTTTTGACTCCGTGTTGTATAACCCGCCATTCGTGGGTACCATTCAACGCGTACGCAAACAAAAAGGGTTAATTCGCGTGGCATAACCACGCGGCCCAAAAAGGAGGAGACAAGCATGTCGTCTTTGAAGCCGCTTGCAGATCGTGTTCTGGTCAAGCCCGACGAGGCCGAGCAGAAGACCGCTTCTGGTCTGTATATCGCCAGCAACGCCCAGGAGAAGCCGCAGCGCGGCACCATCGTTGCCGTTGGTGCCGGCAAGGTCAACGACAAGGGTGAGCGCATCCCCATGGACGTCAAGGTCGGTGACGTTGTCATCTACGGTAAGTTCGGTGGCAACGAGGTCAAGGTCGACGGCGAGAAGTATCTGCTGATGCGCGCCGACGACATCTACGCTGTTGTCGAGGCCTAGTCTCGTCAGAATCTCTGATTCGTCTTTGAACGCGCCCGCCGCATAGGACTCGGAAGCGGCGACGCGAGTCACGTTTCTTTTGGAGGATTACCTACCATGGCAAAGAACATTACGTTCAACACCGATGCCCGCGCTAAGCTCGCCAAGGGTGTCAACACTCTGGCCGACGCCGTTACCGTCACCATGGGCCCCAAGGGTCGCTACGTTGCTCTGCAGCGCACGTTTGGTGCCCCGACCATCACCAACGACGGCGTTTCCGTCGCCAAGGAGATTGAGCTCGAGGACAACATCGAGAACATGGGTGCCCAGCTGGTGAAGGAGGTCGCCACCAAGACCAACGACACCGTGGGTGACGGCACCACCACCGCAACCCTGCTCGCTCAAGCCATCGTCAACGACGGTCTGCGCAACGTCGCCGCTGGCGCCAACCCGCTGGCCATCCGTCGCGGCATCGACAAGGCCGTCAACGCCGCCGTCGCCGAGATGAAGAAGCAGGCCAAGCCGGTCGAGACCAAGGAGCAGATTGCTTCCGTCGGTACCATCTCCGCCGGTGACCCCGAGGTCGGCGAGAAGATCGCCGAGGCCATGGAGGTCGTGGGCAAGGACGGCGTCATCACCGTCGAGGATTCCCAGACGTTCGACATCACCATCGACACCGTCGAGGGCATGCAGTTCGACAAGGGCTACGTCTCCGCTTACTTCGTCACGGATAACGACCGCATGGAGGCCGTGATGAAGGATCCGTACATCCTCATCACCGACCAGAAGATCTCCAGCGTCCAGGACATCATGCCTGTTCTCGAGGCTGTCCAGCGCGCTGGCCGTGGCCTGCTCATCATCGCTGAGGACATCGATGGCGAGGCTCTGCCGACCCTCGTCCTCAACAAGATCCGTGGCGCCCTCAACGTCTGCGCCGTCAAGGCCCCGGGCTACGGCGATCGCCGCAAGCGCATCTTGGAGGACATCGCCGTCCTCACCGGTGGCCAGGCTGCTCTGGACGAGCTGGGCGTGAAGGTCGCTGACATCACCGCCGATATGCTTGGTACCGCTAAGTCCGTCACTATCTCCAAGGACAACACCGTCGTCGTCGGCGGCGCTGGCTCCAAGGAGGCCATCGACGCCCGCATCGCTCAGATCAAGGGCGAGATGGAGAACACCACCTCTGACTTCGACCGTGAGAAGCTCCAGGAGCGCCTGGCCAAGCTCTCCGGTGGCGTTGCCGTCATCAAGGTCGGCGCTGCTACCGAGTCCGAGCTCAAGGAGATCAAGCACCGCGTCGAGGACGCCCTGCAGGCTACCCGTGCTGCTGTCGAGGAGGGCATTGTCGCCGGCGGCGGCGTCGCCTTCATGGACGCTGCTCCTGCGCTCGACGCCGTTGAGCTTGACGACCCCGAGGAGAAGATCGGCGTCGACATCGTCAAGAAGGCTCTGACTGCTCCGGTCGCCACCATCGCCAAGAACGCTGGCTTTGAGGGCGCCGTCGTGGTCGACAAGGTTGCCGAGCTGCCCGCCGGCCAGGGTCTCAACTCTGCCAACGGCGAGTGGGGCGACATGATCGAGATGGGCGTCCTCGACCCCGTCAAGGTCAGCCGCGTCACCCTGCAGAACGCTGCTTCTGTCGCCAGCCTGATTCTTATCACCGAGGCTACCGTCTCCGATGTGCCCAAGAACACTCAGCTTGAGGACGCTATCGCTGCTGCTACCGCTGGTCAGCAGGGCGGCGGTATGTACTAAGGCCGACAAGGTCTAGAACTCCCACCGGGAATCCGGGGGCGTGACGGGGTCTTCTCTCCGGAACGTCCTCGGACATGCAAA
>CABQQA010000002.1:0-284465 GCA_902466075.1 uncultured Collinsella sp. | reverse complement strand
CTTTTGGACGGGCGACGCCCGTTTTCTTTCTCGGGAAAGAAAATGGGGGTCGCATTCGTGCAGCGCCTGCGGCGCTGCTTTCCCCGCGCCCGCAGGGCGCGTCCCCCCTTTGAGGAGTATAAAAAAGAGGGCATCTCTTCGAGATACCCCCTTTTATCATCCTAACAGGGTTTGGAGCAAGGGGTTCCTGCTCCCCTTTCGCGCTCTTAGAGCGCTTTGAGAAGGCCGGTGGCCTCGTTGAACTCGTTGATGAGCTCGTCGAGCTCCTTCGCCTGCGCGTGGACAGCGTCCCACGTGCCCTTGGTGTCGTACCAGAGGGCGTTGAGGTCCTTGACGTCGCGCGCCTGCTGCTCGACCCAGGTGTAGTACTTGAGGTTGTGGATGCGCTTGCGGTCCTCGTACGTCAGCTCCATCATGCTGTCGGTCTTCAGGCCGAGCATGTGCAGGTTGTGGTCAAGGCGGGCTTCCTCTTCGCTGTAGGCGCCGTGCTTCTCGTTGAGCTCCTCAATGCGGCTGCCATACATCACAGCGGAGTCGGTCAGAACGGTGCAGACGACATCGTCCTCGGTCAGCTCATAGTACTTGGCCATCTTGATGCAGCACAGGACGTTTGCGATGCCGGAGATGCCGAGCCAGGTGAGCTTTTCGATGAGCTCGTCGGAGAGCTTGAGCTCTTCCTTGAGGTACTTCTTGCCCTCTGCCGTGTTGAAAAGGCGCAGCAAACGCTGGGAATCCTCGTCGTCGATGGCGATGGCCATGTCAGTGTTCTTCACGTTGTGGATCCAGGGGATGTGCTTGTCGCCGATGCCCTCAATGCGGTGGCCGCCGAAGCCGTTATTCAGGATCGTCGGGCACTGGAGCGCTTCGCCCACGCCGAGCTTCATGCCTGGATAACGCTCCTTGAGGAGGTCGCCCGCGCTCATCGTACCGGCGGAACCGGATGTGAAGCACGCGCCCGCGAGACGCTGGCTGGGCTTCTTCACGGCCTCGAAGAGGTCTGCAAGGGCGTAGCCCGTGACATTGTAGTGCCACAGCGGGTTGCCCATCTCTTCAAACTGGTTGAAGATCATCATGCTGGGGTCCTGCTTGAGCTCCCAGGTCTTGTCGAAAATCTCCTTGACGTTGGACTCGCAGCCTGGCGTCGCAATGACCTGACCGGCAATCTTGGAGAGCCAGTCGAAGCGCTCCTTGCTCATCTCCGCGGGGAGAATGGCGACGGAGTCGACGGCGAGAAGCTTCGAGTTGAACGCGCCGCCGCGGCAGTAGTTACCGGTGGAGGGCCACACGGCGTGATGATACGTCGCGTCGAACTGGCCGGTGACGAGGCGTGGGGCGAGGCAGCCGAACGAAGCGCCGACCTTGTGGCAGCCCGTGGGGAACCACTTGCCCGCCATGGCGAGGATGCGGCAGGGAACGCCGGAGAGCTCGGACGGAATTTCAACATAATTCGGCACGGCCTGATAGAGGCCGCCGGACTCCTTGGCCTCGTTCTTCCACGTGATGCGGAAGAGGTTCAGCGGGTTGACGTCCCAAAGGCCGACGGTCTTGAGCTTTTCCTGAATTTTCTCAGGGATGGTCTCAGGATGCTGCATCTGCGCGATGGTCGGGATGATAACGTTGTTTTCCTTGGCCTTCTCAATGTTGTGCTGCAGGCCGGTCTTGTTGATGGTCAAATCGATCTTGCCCATGGTTCACTTCTCCTCCTGTTGTTTGTCAATATAAGAATATAGTGTGTATTTGGATATGCCGAAGTATTTTGCGATCTTGTCTCCGGATTTTGTGACGAGGAATGCTCCATTCTGGCTCAAAAAGCCGATGGCGCGCATCTTATCTTCCTTGTTCATCAGCGCGACGGGTTTACCGACAAGCGCGACCGACTGGGCGATGAGCTCGTCAAGCAGGTCATTGACGTTGACGATCTTTTCCGGCTCGCCCTGCGTCTTATCCTTTGTGTCGATCAACTCGTGCACCGCATCCTCGACCATCAGGAGCGAGGAAATGTCGTAATTGATGCCAAGGATTGCAACCACCTTGCCGTTCCTGCCGCGGATGTACATGGTAGAGGACTTGAGGATCTTCCCGTCCGGCGTTTTGGTGAGGTAGCTCAAGTGGTCGCTCGGCTGCGCGTCGGCCTGACGCACCTGCTCTAAAACAACGTGCGACGCGCCGTCGCCCACCTTGCGGCCTGTGACGTGGCCGTTCTCGATGGCAACGATGGAATGCTCGGGGTGCTTGGCGCCCACATCGTGGATCACCACCTCGCAATGGCTGCCAAAGGTCGCGGCGATGCCCTTTGCGACCTGCTCCAGGGTCTTCAGCGTTGCGGCTTCTATGGTCTATCCCTCCTCTGCCTGCCCGGGCATTTTGCTGTGCAAGTTGCACAGCTTTCCATCGGCACGGGCATGTTCTTTCATCCCTATAATACCATAAATTGATCGAATTGCAATCACTTTCTTAAAAAATTTTTGAAATGCAAATTTTTTGTTTGACAACTGCCGTTCTTATGCTATGATAAGGACAGTGTAACAGAAAATTGACCCCGATTGACAGAAAATACTATTACTTTTAACGGAGGTTTTACCATGGATTTCGAAGCCATCAAGAAAGCCGCACAGGCCTACGGCCCCGATATGACCCGCTTCCTGCGTGATATGATCGCCATCCCCAGCGAGAGCTGTGAGGAAAAGGGCGTCGCCCACCGCATCGCCGAGGAGATGAAGAAGCTCGGTTACGATAAGGTCGAGTTCGACGCGCTCGGCAACGTCATCGGCTGGATGGGCTCGGGCGACAAGATCATCGCCATCGACTCCCACATCGACACCGTCGGCATCGGCAACATCGAGAACTGGGATGCCGATCCCTATGAGGGCTACGAGACCGACGAGATCATCTACGGCCGCGGCGGCTCTGACCAGGAGGGCGGTATGGCTTCTGCTACCTACGCTGCCAAGATGATGAAGGACATGGGCCTCATCCCCGAGGGCTACAAGATCATGGTCGTCGGCACCGTCCAGGAAGAGGACTGCGACGGCATGTGCTGGCAGTACATCTACAACAAGGACGGCATTAAGCCCGAGTTCGTCATTTCCACCGAGCCTACCGACGGCGGCATCTATCGCGGTCACCGCGGCCGCATGGAGATCCGCGTCGACGTTCACGGCACCTCCTGCCACGGCTCCGCTCCCGACCGCGGCGACAACGCCATTTACAAAATGGCCGACATCATCGCCGACGTCCGCGCCCTCAACAACAACGGCTGCGACGAGTCGACCGACATCAAGGGCCTCGTCAAGATGCTCGACCCCAAGTACAACCCCGAGCACTTCGAGGACGCCCGCTTCCTGGGTCGCGGCACCTGCACCGTCAGCCAGATCTTCTACACCAGCCCCAGCCGCTGCGCTGTCGCTGACTCCTGCGCCATCTCCATCGACCGTCGCATGACCGCCGGCGAGACCTGGGAGTCCTGCCTGGACGAGATCCGCAACCTGCCGGCCGCCAAGAAGTACGGCGACGACGTGAAGGTCTCCATGTACATGTACGACCGTCCGTCCTGGACCGGCGAGGTTTACGAGACCGAGGCTTACTTCCCCACGTGGATCAACAAGGAGACCGCTCCGCACGTCAAGGCCCTCGTCGACGCCCACAAGGCCATGTTCGGTGACGAGCGCATCGGCTGCGAGCCCAGCATGGACAAGCGCACCGGTCGTCCGCTGTGCGACAAGTGGACCTTCTCCACGAACTGCGTTTCCATCCAGGGCCGCTATGGCATCCCCTGCGTTGGCTTTGGCCCGGGTGCCGAGTCTCAGGCTCACGCTCCCAACGAGGTCACCTACAAGGACGACCTGGTCACCGCTGCTGCCATGTACGTGGCTGCCCTGAACCTCTACGATCCGAGCCAGGCCGATGGCGACGCTACCGTGTTCCGCGCTGGTCTGACCAACAACAAGATCGACTAGTCCCATTCCTTGATCTTGTTGAGCCGGGGACAGCCTGTGTCCCCGGCACCCCCTGTTGACTTGGGGCCCGCGGTCGTTATCTCCCATGCTTCCTCAACGGTAGCGGGTCCTCGTCATAGTGCTCTGCATGTTCTAGCCACACGCGCATGCCGGGGCACATCTACTCATTGCGATCGTTTCACCTTTAGAAAGGACATTTACATGGACGCTAAGTTTACCGAGCTCGTCGAGCAGCTGAACGGCCTCGATTTTAAGGGCATGTACGGCAGCGACTTCCTGCACACCTGGGACAAGACCACCGATGAGCTCAAGGCGCTCTACATCGTCGCCGACGCCCTGCGCGAGCTGCGCGAGAACAACGTTTCGTCCAAGATCTTCGATTCGGGTCTGGCCGTCTCGCTGTTCCGTGACAACTCCACCCGTACGCGCTTCTCCTTCTCTAAGGCAGCCAACCTGCTCGGCCTTGAGCTGCAGGACCTGGACGAGAAGAAGTCCCAGATCGCTCACGGCGAGACCGTCCGCGAGACCGCTACCATGATCTCCTTCATGGCCGACGTCATTGGCATCCGCGACGACATGTACATCGGCAAGGGCGACGCCTACATGGCCGAGGTCTCCGAGTCCGTGCAGCAGGCCTACGAGGACGGCGTTCTGGATCACCGTCCCACGCTCATCTCCCTGCAGTCCGACTCCGATCACCCCACGCAGTCCTCTGCCGACATGCTCTACCTCATCAACGAGTTTGGCGGCCTCGAGAACCTCAAGGGCAAGAAGGTTGCTGTCACCTGGGCCTACTCGCCCTCTTACGGCAAGCCGCTGTCCTGCCCGCAGTCGCTGATCAGCCTGCTGCCCCGCTTTGGCATGGACGTCACCCTGGCCCACCCCGAGGGCTACGACCTCATGCCCGAGGTCGTCGAGCGCGCTAAGGGCTACGCCGCCGAGTCCGGCACCACCTTTAAGCAGGTCAACACCATGGCCGAGGCCTTCGAGGGCGCCGACATCGTGATCCCCAAGAGCTGGGCTCCGTTTGCCGCCATGGAGAAGCGTACCAACCTGTACGCCGAGGGCGACGACGCCGGCATCGCTGCGCTCGAGAAGGAGCTGCTCGCTCAGAACGCTACGCATCAGGATTGGTGCTCCACGACCGAGCTCATGGAGAAGACTGCCAACGGCCAGGACACCATCTTTATGCACCCGCTGCCCGCCGACATCTCCGGTGTCTCTTGCGAGCACGGCGAGGTCAACGCCGACGTCTTCGACATGCACCGTGTGGGCATGTACAAGGAGGCCAGCTACAAGCCGTACGCTATCGCAGCCATGATGTTCCTGCAGAAGGTTGCCGATCCCGCCGCTACCCTCAAGGCCCTCGACGAGCGCAACACCGCCCGTTGGTTCCAGGCCTAAAGCCGGGTTGAGGTAAGCCATGTAAAAGGGGCACTCTGCCAACCGGCGGGGTGCCCCCTTTTTTGCATCGTGGGCGTGCGGGATAAGCGCTTTCGATGCAGATGCCCCACGGCGCGAGTTATGGGTACGATGGTTTCAGGGGAGGTATCGCCATGAAACTTGGTTGCGTCATTATGGCCTCGGGCGAGGGCAAGCGGTTTGGCTCTAACAAGATGCTCGCCGATATCTATGGCGAGCCGCTGATTGCCCGGACCATCGATTCGGTCCCCGGGGGCTTTGATGTTGTGGTTTCGACGCGTTGGCCCGAGGTCGCTCAGATTTGCGAGGACAAGCATTGCCCGTGCGTGCTGCACGATGGCGAGTTGCGCAGCGAAAGCGTCCGTGCGGGCCTTTCGTGGGGAGTCGAACGCAACTGGAAAGGTTGCCTCTTTTTGCCGGGCGACCAGCCGCTCGTGAGTTTGGATTCTTTTGAGGCTATGGTTCGTGCATTTGACGAGCGTGGCCGCAAGCATCCGGTGCGTCTTGCGTGCAACGGTGAGCCTTCGAGCCCGGTGCTCTTCCCAAGGCGACTGTTCCCTTCGCTCGTGCTTCTCGAGGGCAAGGACGGTGGTGGGTCGATTATCAAGGGCCGCACCGACGTTGCGTTAGTCGAGGCGCGTGCCTACGAGCTGTGGGACGTCGATACCGCCAAGGGACAGCGACGCATAACGGAGCATATCGCCGCCTGCTCGTATTTTGATCGCGTGGCCAACTGCATCAATCAATAAGGAGCAATTATGATCATCATCAAAAACGGCGCGCTCGTGACGCCCCAGGGGCTTCGCCGCGCCGATCTTGCCATGGAGGGCGACAAGATTGTGCGGATCGCCGCAGCGATTGAGCCGGCCGAGGGCGATACCGTCCAGGACGCCACCGCCTGTTGGGTGTTCCCCGGCTTTGTCGATGGCCACACGCACATGCAGTGCTGGACTGGCATGGATTGGACGGCCGATAGCTTTGAGACCGGCACACGTGCGGCTGCCTGCGGCGGTACGACGACCATCGTGGACTACGCGACGGCTGATCGCGGCGTGACCATGCCCGATGTCCTTGCCGAGTGGCATCATCGCGCCGACGGAACCTGCACGGCCAACTACGCTTTTCATATGGCACTCGCCGAGTGGAATGAGCGCAACCGCGCCGATCTTTCGGCCATGCGCGAGGCGGGCGTATCGTCGTTTAAGACCTACTTTGCCTACGACCACCTGCGCTTGGACGATGCCGAGACGCTCGAGGTGCTGGAGGAGCTCAAACGCGTGGGCGGCATGCTCTGCGTGCATTGCGAGAACGGCACGTTGGTGAATGAGCTGCAGAAGCGCGTGTACGAGCAGGGGATTCATGGGCCCGAGGGGCATGCGCTCAGCCGTCCGGACGTGTGTGAGGCCGAGGCCGTGAGCCGCCTGCTGTATCTGGCGCACCTAGCCGGCGACGCACCGGTCAACGTGGTGCATCTTTCGACCAAGCTGGGGCTCGAGGCCATTCGCGCTGCCAAGGCGCGCGGGCAGAAGAACATCTATGTCGAGACCTGCCCTCAGTATCTGATGCTCGACGATACGTGCTACTTGGAGCAGGGCGAGGACGGCTTTGCGGGCGCCAAGTATGTGATGAGCCCGCCGCTGCGCCATGCCGGTGACCGTGCCGCGCTGCGCGAGGCGCTTGTGGCCGGCGAGATCGATACCATCGCCACCGACCACTGCAGCTTTAACCTGCATGGGCAAAAGGACCGCGGGCGCGACGACTTCCGCGCGATTCCCAACGGCGGGCCCGGTGTGGAGCATCGCCCCGTCGCGATCGCTACGAGCTTTGAGGGACAGCTGGGCCCCGAGGATCTGTGCCGCTTGATGAGCGAGAACCCGGCGCGCGTCTTTGGCATGTATCCGCGCAAGGGCTGTCTTGCTGAGGGCTCCGATGCCGACGTGTGCGTGTGGGATCCCAAGGTGCGCTGGACGATCAGTGCCGCGACGCAGCATCAGGCCGTGGACTACACGCCGCTCGAGGGCTTTGAGGCACATGGCCGCGCCAAGGCCGTGTTTGTGAATGGCGTGCTGGCGGCGCGCGACGGCGAGCCCACCGGAGCCCAGCCCGGTCGCTACGTTCCCCGCTAACGGGGGGGGGTGCCGGACCCTCTCCGCAGTTGCGGTGAAATAGTTCCTGTTTAGCCGCCAAATAGGCCGTTTCAGGAACTATTCCACCGCAACTTATAGGCCTGCTGGGGCAGCGCCGGCTACTTGAGGCTGGTGGCGACGATGGGGCGGCCGAGGACAGCCTCGAAGCGATCTGCCATCGTTGGGTCGGCAAGCGTATCGACTTGGTTGAGCATGACGCGTGCGGTGCTGAGTTTCAGCACCTGCATCTCGGCATTGAGCACCTGGGCGACGCGCTCGGGCGTGGCGATGTCGGTGAGCTCGCAGCCGCAACGCTCGCAAAAGAGCTCGGGGCGGTGGACGGCTTCGTTGATGGGCTTGCCGAGCCCCGAGGCGCCGACGAGCCAGATAACGTTGACCGTCCCGGCGGGAACGACCGGCTCCCACGGGGCGTGCGCCTTGAGCGGGAGCCGCTTGCTGCCGTCCGCCTCGGCCAGGACGTAGTCAAAGCGCTGCGCCAGCTGGTCGAGCGGCTCGGCAGGGGAGGAGAGCTTGCCCGTCTCCGGGTCCAAAACACCCGCCTGGCAGATACTTCCGCGGCTCATGCCCGCGCATGCCTCGCAGGTGCAACCGGGGACATGCGAGGCGCCCGGCTTCCAAGGCACGGCGTCCAGGCGACGGCTCGACCCGTCCCACGGCACGCCGGCGACGGGGAACATATGCGTGGTGGTGCAGAGGAGCGCGCGGCCGCCAGCGCGCATAAGCTCAAGGCCGAGCGTCTTTAGCAAGGTCGACTTGCCACCGCTGCCGATAATCGCGGTAATGCCCGGCTTGATCCTGAGCGCCGAGGCAAGATTGCCGCTAACCGTTTCCATCTGTTCACCGCCGTATAATACTGTGATAATAAATAATCATCAGAGTAGCGGTCGAACCGCTTTTGCTCTGCTCAAACCGTAGCACAGGGAGGTGCCCCGGGAATGCTCGTTTATGTTCGCGGCGCCGGCGATATCGCCACGGGTGTCGCTGCCCGTTTGGTGCGCGCCGGCGTGTCGGTCGTTATGGCCGATATCGCGGTTCCCACGTGCATCCGTCGCACAATCAGTTTTTGCGAGGCCATTCGCTTGGGCGAGGTCCAGGTCGAGGGTATTTGCGCCCGCTTGGCGCAGACGCCGGCAGAGGTGCTTGCAATTACCGAGGCCGGAGACGTCGCCGTCGTGGTAGACCCCCAGGCCAAGATGCTCGACGAACTGAAGCCCGCGGCCGTGGTGGACGCGATTCTGGCCAAGCGCAACTTGGGCACCACGCGCGATATGGCGCCTGTCGTTATTGCCGTGGGACCGGGCTTCACCGCGCCGGTTGACTGCGACGCCGTGGTCGAGACCATGCGCGGGCATTTTCTCGGCCGTGTCATTACCCAAGGTTCGCCCCAGCCCAACACGGGCGTGCCGGGCATTATCGCCGGCTATGGCAAGGAACGTGTTATCCACAGCCCCGCCGCCGGCGTGTTTCGGTCCGACCGCGCAATCGGCGACATCGTGAGCGCCGGAGACGTGATTGGCTATGCGGGCGATACGCCCATGTGCACGCAGATCGATGGCTGTCTGCGCGGGCTTTTGGCGAACGGCGTGCAGGTGACTGAGGGCTTTAAATGCGCCGATGTCGACCCGCGCGGCGATGCCAGCTATATCAACTACATTTCGGACAAAGCGACGTCGGTCGGCGGCGGCGTGCTCGAGGCACTCGCTATGCTCACCGATGTCTTTAGAGGATAGAAGGCGGCAATGGAAAAGCTCGATGTGGTGAATGCGGCGCTTGCCGCCCTGCGTGCTGGCGAGACGTGCGAGCTGGTGGTCGTGGCCGGTACGGCGGGGTCGTCCCCGCGCGGTGTGGGCGCCTGGATGGCCGTCTTTGCCGATGGCAGCCAGGCGGGCACTATCGGCGGCGGCAAGATTGAGCTCTTTGCGCTGGATGAGGCGCGCGAGCTCCTGAGCGCGGGACGGTCGCGTCTGGTCCGCTACACCATGGGCGGCGAGAACTCCGATACCGGCATGATCTGCGGCGGAGCCATCTGCCTGTGCTACCTGCATTTGGATGCGACTCAGGCACCGTTGTTCCAGTCGGTTGCCGACGTCTTGGCCTATCGGCGCATCGGCGACTTCGTCATCGACTTTGAGCCGTTTATCGCGAGCGCGCTCGAGGGCGATGTGGTTGAGTACCATGGCGAGACATCGCGCCATACCATTGCCGGCTGCCCCGAGCTTTCGCTGGTGGAGGAGGGGAGTAAGGTCACCTACACCAACGCCGCCTCCGAGATTCCCCCGGCGCACATCGAGACGCTCTGCCCCGAGGGCCTGACCTATATCTTTGGCTGCGGCCACGTGGGTGCTGCGACGGCGCGGGTGCTCACGGCGGCGGGCTTTGCCGTTGTGGCTTGCGACGACCGCCCCGGCACACTGACCCCCGAATGGGTGCCCGGTGTCTACGACCGTCGTCTGGTCGACTACAAGAGCCTGAGCAAGCAGTGCCCCATCGGCCCGCGTGACCTAGTGGTCGTCGCCACGGCGGGTCACAAGTCCGATATCGACGTGGTGATTCAGGCCATGCGCGCCAAGCCAGCCTATCTGGGCTGCTTGGGTTCGCGCCGTAAGACGGCCTTTGTGCGCGCCCGCCTGGAGCAGGAGGGCTTTACGCAGGACCAGATCGACGGGCTGCACCTGCCGATCGGCGTTGCCATCGAGGCCGAGGATCCCGAGGAGATTGCCATCTCCATCGCTGCCGAGATGATCCACCTGCGCCGCACCAAGCTCGTCCCCCGCAAGCGCTAGTCGCATCCCCATCAATAAGATGCGGCGAAATACGGACTGTTTAAGCCGGTTAAGCCGTCAAACAGTCCCTATTTCACCGCAACTGCCATTTTGATCCCCTAGGGATCAATATGTGCGGGGGAGTTGTGGAGTTGTGCAGGCAGACGAGGTTTTTCTGGAAATACGCTCCCGATGCGCGTATAGTACCGATTGTTTTGTCGGCTCCTGCTGCGTCGAGTCCAAACCGCGTAAATGCCATGAGCGGCGCGGATGCAGCCAGGAGGCACGAGGACAACCCATCGTGGCCACGCCCCGTGCTTAAAACCCCAAGAAGGAGTGAACAATGGCAGAAGAGAAGTATGTGCCGCGTCTGAAGACCAAGTACAACAACGAGGTCAAGCAGCAGCTTCAGGACAAGTTCCAGTACGAGAACGTCATGATGATCCCCAAGTTTGAGAAGATCGTCGTGAACATGGGTGTCGGCGAGGCCGCTACCGATTCCAAGGCCATCGACGGTGCCGTGCGCGACCTGCGCGCCATCACCGGCCAGCAGCCGATGATCACCCGTGCCCGCAAGTCCATCGCTACCTTCCGCCTGCGCGCTGGTATGCCGATCGGCTGCAAGGTTACCCTGCGTGGCGACCGTATGTGGGAGTTCTTCGATCGTCTGACCTCCGTCGCGATCCCCCGTATCCGCGACTTCCGCGGCATCTCCGCCAAGAGCTTCGACGGCCGTGGTAACTTCTCCATGGGCGTCACCGAGCAGCTCATCTTCCCCGAGATCGACTTCGACTCCGTCGATCACCAGCGTGGTATGGACATCACTTTCGTGACCACCGCCAACACCGATGAGGAGGCCAAGGCCCTTCTGGACGCCTTCGGTTTCCCGTTCAAGAAATAGGTTCACCTGCCCTATGAGCGCCGTTCCCAGAAGGGGGCGGCGCTTGGGGCGAACAATACTCTATGTGAGGAGGATATAAGTGGCTAAGACATCGATGATCGTCAAGTGCAATCGCAAGCAGAAGTTCTCTACTCGTGAGTACACGCGCTGCCAGCGCTGCGGCCGTCCGCACTCTGTGTACCGCAAGTTCGGCCTGTGCCGTGTCTGCTTCCGCGAGCTTGCACTCAAGGGCGAGCTTCCCGGCGTTAAGAAGGCCAGCTGGTAAGTCACTACCAGCGTTTCAAGCATCAGTTTGGAACAGGGAAAACGCGCTAAAAAGGCTTTGCCGTTAAGGGCGGCGAAGAACCAAGAGCACGTGTTCATCAAGAACGAAGGAGAATCTGTATGAACCTTACAGACCCGATCGCAGATATGCTTACGCGCATCCGTAACGCTAACTCTGTGAACAAGGCCACGGTCTCCATGCCGAGCAGCAAGAAGCTCGTCGAGATCGCTCGTGTTCTGCACGAGGAGGGCTACATCGAGGGCTACGATGTCGAGGACACCGTTCCCCAGAAGACTCTGCACATCACGCTTAAGTATGGTCCCAAGAAGGCTAAGGTCATCAACGGCATCCGCCGCATTTCCAAGCCGGGCCTGCGTAAGTACACCGGCGTTGCCGACATGCCCCGCGTCCGCGGTGGCCTTGGTACCGCCATTATTTCCACCAGCCATGGCGTCATGACCGACCGCGATGCTCGCAAGCACAACGTCGGCGGCGAGATCATCGCTTACGTCTGGTAATTCGCTCGGTAGGTAGAAGGAAAGGAGATCACCGTGTCTCGTATCGGTAATAAGCCTGTCCAGATTCCCGCCGGAGTCGAAGTGGCAGTCAACGGCAACAACGTTGTCGTCAAGGGCCCCAAGGGCCAGCTCGAGCTCGATGTCTTTGAGAAGCTCGCTATCAACATCGAGGACAACGTCCTCACCGTTTCCCGTCCCGACGACGAGCGTGAGACCCGTGCCCGCCACGGCCTCACCCGCGCCCTCATCCACAACATGGTTGTTGGCGTTTCCGAGGGCTTCGAGAAGAAGCTCGAGCTCGCCGGCGTCGGTTACCGCGTGCAGCAGAAGGGCAAGAACCTCGAGTTCTCCCTGGGCTTCTCGCACCCCGTGATCGTCGAGGCTCCCGAGGGCATCACCTTCGAGGTTCCCGACAACACCCACGTGAACGTCAAGGGTATCAACAAGCAGCAGGTCGGTCAGATCGCCGCTGAGATCCGCGGCCATCGTCCTCCCGAGCCTTACAAGGGCAAGGGTATCCACTACGTTGGCGAGCACATCCGCCGCAAGCTGGGTAAGGCCGCCAAGTAGTCGTAACCGACTCACTCGCATAAGACCAGCACCCCGTCAGGTGCTGGCAAGATCAACCTTTTTAGGAGTTTACGTATGAACAAGCATAAGGCGAAGCTGGAAGGCCTCAAGCGTCGTCAGCGTCGTGTTCGCGGCAAGGTCTCGGGTACCTCCGAGCGTCCGCGTCTTCGCGTGACCCGTACTAACGCCAACATCTATGCCCAGATCATCGACGACAGCAAGGGCTCCAGCCTGACGCTCGTCTCTGCCTCGACCCTCGAGGCCGAGTTCAAGGGCACCCACACCTCGAACAAGGAGGCTGCGGAGAAGGTCGGTCAGCTCGTTGGCAAGCGCGCCATCGAGGCCGGCATCACCAAGGTCGCCTTCGATCGCGGTGGCCGTATCTACCATGGCCGCGTCAAGGCCCTCGCCGACGGTGCTCGTGCCGCCGGTCTCGAGTTCTAGGAGGTATGTAGCACATGGCTCGTAATCAGAAGCAGCAGCGCGAGGCCTCCGAGTTCGAGGAGCGCGTCGTTTACATCAACCGCGTGTCGAAGACCGTCAAGGGTGGTCGTCGCATGAGCCTCGTCGCTCTCGTCGTCGTTGGCGACGGCAAGGGCAACGTCGGCGTTGGCATGGGCAAGTCCGCTGAGGTGCCCCTGGCCATCTCCAAGGCGTCTCTCGATGCCAAGAAGAACATGTTCCACGTGCCGGTGACCGAGCAGGGCACCATCCCGCACGAGGTTCTCGGCCACTTTGGTGCCGGCCGCATCATCATCAAGCCCGCTGTCGAGGGTACCGGCGTTATCGCCGGCGGCGCTGTGCGTCCCCTCTTCGAGCTTGCTGGCATCAAGAACGTCCTGTCCAAGTCCCTCGGTACCGACAACGGCCTCAACATCATCAAGGCTGCCGTCGAGGGCCTCAAGGAGCTCTCCAGCCCTGAGGACGTCGCGGCTCGCCGTGGCCTGACGGTCTCCGAGATGTTCGTCGGTAAGGAGAACTAAGCATGGCTGACACCATCAAGATCAAGCAGGTCCGCAGCACCAACGGTTGCAAGCAGGACCAGGTCCGTACTGTCCGTGCCCTCGGTCTCCACAGGATCCGCGAGGTTCGCGAGATTGCTGACAACGAGTCCGTCCGCGGCATGATCTTCAAGGTCAAGCACCTTGTCGAGATTGTAGAGGAGTAGCAAATGCAGCTTCACGATCTTACTCCCGCGCCCGGTTCCACCAAGAACCGCAAGCGCGTCGGCCGTGGCAATTCTTCGGGTCACGGCACCACTTCTGGCCGCGGCCAGAAGGGCCAGGGTTCCCGCTCTGGCGGCACCAAGGGTGCCGGCTTCGAGGGTGGCCAGACTCCGCTGGCTATGCGCCTGCCCAAGCTCCCGGGCTTCCGCAACCCCCGTCGTATCGAGTACACCGCTGTCAACGTCGAGCGTCTCGAGCGTAAGTTCGAGGACGGCGCTGTGATCGACGGTGCCGCTCTTAAGGCCGCTCGCATCACCAAGAGCGAGTTCGAGCCCGTCAAGGTGCTCGGCAATGGTGAGCTCACCAAGAAGTTCACGGTCAAGGTCGACAAGGTCAGCGCTTCTGCGCAGGCCAAGATCGAGGCCGCCGGCGGAAAGGTCGAGCTGCCGTGCTAAATGGTCTTAAGAATGCTTTCCGCATCAAAGAATTGCGCGAAAAGATTCTTTTTACCATAGCTATGCTCGTCGTGTACCGCATTGGTGCGCACGTTCCTGTGCCCGGCATTCCCTTCCAGGGGATGCTGGGCCTTTTCTCGACCGATAACAATTCGGTCGCCGCAGGTGCTATGGCCCTCCTGAATCTTTTCTCTGGCGGCGCGTTGAGCTATGTGTCGGTGTTTTCGCTGGGCATCATGCCTTACATCACCAGCTCGATCATCCTCCAGATGCTCCAGGCCGTTGTGCCTTCCCTGCATGAGCTTGCCCGCGAGGGCGAGGTCGGTCAGACCAAGATTACGCAGTATTCGCGTTACCTCACCTTGGCTCTGGCAATCCTCAACTCCGTGGGTTACCTCTTCCTCTTTAAGAGCTTCGGCATCAGCTTTAATGGCGCTGGCGCTCCCGAGATCATCTTCGACCTCATGATCGTCGGCACGCTCACTGCGGGCGCCATGCTGATCATGTGGATTGGTGAGCTCATCACCCAGCGCGGTATCGGCAATGGCATGTCCCTGATCATCTTTGCGAACATCATGGCCGGCCTGCCGCAGGCGATCTTCTCCAGCACCGAGGGTAATGCCGGTGGCATCATCACCATGGTGATCATCTGCGCCATCATCCTGCTGGTTATCCCGCTGATTGTTTTTCTTGAGCGCGGCCAGCGCCGCATCCCGGTCTCCTACGCTAAGCGCGTCGTGGGCCGTCGCATGATGGGTGGCCAGACCACCTACCTGCCCATCAAGGTCAATACCGCGGGTGTCGTGCCGATCATCTTCGCTTCGGCGCTGCTGTACTTCCCGGCTCAGATTGCCGTGTTCTTCCCCGGCATCGGCTGGATTCAGGCAGTTGCCTCTGCGCTTTCGACCGGTTGGCTCAACTGGGTGCTTAATGTTGTCCTCATCGTGTTCTTCGCGTACTTCTACACCTCCATGGTGTTCAACCCCGATGACACGGCCGACAACCTTAAGAAGCAGGGCGGCTTTATTCCGGGCGTCCGTCCGGGTAGGGCTACCGCGGCCTACATCAAGAACGCGCTCAACAAGATCACGCTTCCCAGCGCTGTCTTTTTGGCGCTCATCGCCATCGTGCCTTCGATCATCTTCTCCTTCACGGGTAACCATCTGATCCAGGCATTTGGCGGCACGTCCATCCTCATCATGGTCGGCGTCGTGCTCGACACGGTCGATAAGCTCGAAGGCCAGATCAAGATGTATGATTACGATGGATTCTTTAAATAGGCTAGAGGAGGATTGCTCATGAACCTCGTATTGCTCGGAGCTCCGGGTGCCGGTAAGGGCACCGTCGCACAGGAGCTCGTCGCCGAGTTTGGCGTCGCTCACATTTCCACGGGCGACCTGCTGCGTGCTGCCGTCAAGGGTGGCACCGAGCTTGGTATTCAGGCTAAGAAGTACATGGACGCTGGCGAGCTCGTTCCCGACCAGCTCGTGATCGACCTTGTCAAGGAGCGCCTTGCTGCCGATGACGCCCAGCAGGGCTTCATCCTCGACGGCTTCCCGCGCAACACCGCCCAGGCTGTGACGCTCGATTCCGAGCTCTCCGCCATGGGTCGCGAGATCGACTGCGCCCTTCTGGTCGACGTGGCCCCCGAGGTCATCATCGATCGTCTGTCTTCGCGTCGCACCTGCCGCGCCTGCGGTTACACCGGCACCGCTGCCGATGCTACCTGCCCCAAGTGCGCCGGCGAGATGTATCAGCGCGACGACGACAAGCCCGAGACCATCAAGAACCGTCTCGACGTCTACGAGAAGTCCACGAGCCCGCTCGTCGACTACTATCGTGGCCAGGGTCTGCTCAAGTCGGTCAACGGTGACCAGGCTCGCGAGACCGTGTACGGGGATGTCAAAGAGGCTCTCGGTCTATGATCAAGATTAAGTCTGCAACGCAAATCGAGCAGATGAAGAAGGCAGGAGCGCTATCTAAGATGGCGCTCCGCCACGTTGGAGCCATGGTGCGCCCTGGTGTTTCGACCTTTGAGCTCGATCAGCTCGCGGAGCAGATTATCCGTATGCATGGCGGCACCCCGGCCTTTAAGGGTTACGGCGGGTTCCCCGGTACCATTTGCGCATCGATTAACGATGCCGTGGTCCACGGTATTCCCAACCCCGACATGATCCTGCGCGATGGCGATATCATCTCCATCGATACGGGAGCCGTTGTCGACGGTTGGGTTGGCGATAACGCTTGGACGTTTTTCGTCGGCACCCCTACGCCCGAGGCCAAGGCCCTGTGCGAGGTCACGCGCGATTGCCTTAAGGCTGCCATCGAGCAGGCTATTCCCGGTAACCATATCGGGGACGTCGGTTATGCCGTTCAGTCTCTCGCCGAGTCTCACGGTTACGGCGTGCTTCGCGACTATGTGGGCCATGGCATTGGCCGTGTGATGCACGAGGACCCCAACGTTCCTAACTATGGAAAGAAGGGGAGAGGCGTTCGCCTCCAGGCCGGCATGGTCATTGCCATCGAGCCGATGGTTACGATGGGCTCCAACCATGTGAGCACGGGCTCCGACGGTTGGATCGTCACGACCAACGACCACCTGCCCGCCGCGCACTACGAGAACACCGTCGCCATTACCAATGACGGCCCGGTGATTCTCACCACGGATGCCCAGGGTGCTTGGTGTTCGCTCCAAGGCGGAGAAATGTAACAAGTTCCACTTAGTTGTGGAGCCATTACGAAGTTATTACGATGCGTGCATACGTGTTGTAGAATACTCAATCGCTGTCGTTTTCTAGAGAAAGATGATTGCTTGTGAAGAAGGAAGACGCAATTGAGCTCGAGGGTACGGTAAAGGAACCGTTGCCCAATGCCATGTTTAAGGTTGAGCTCGAGAACGGTCATTCGGTTCTGTGCAACATTTCTGGCAAGATCCGAATGAATTACATCCGTATTCTCCCCGGTGACAGGGTTGTCGTGGAGCTTTCCCCGTACGACCTGACCCGCGGCCGCATCACCTATCGCTACAAATAGCGGCACGCATACACGCACTCCATTTCCGACTGCAGGCTTAGCTCAACCTACGGTCGGATTGTGTGTGAAGACCAGCCATAGTTTTAAACGCCTGCGGCTGGGCGAGTAGATAGTAGGGAAGTAGTTTGAGCGCTACCGAAAGGAAGAACGATGAAGGTACGTCCTTCGGTCAAGAAGATGTGCGATAAGTGCAAAATCATTAGGCGCCATGGCAAGGTCCTCGTCATTTGCGAGAACCCCCGTCATAAGCAGCGTCAGGGTTAAGAGAGGAGACTACGTTGGCCCGTATTAATGGTGTCGACCTCCCGCGTGAGAAGCGCGTTGAGATCGGTCTGACCTACATTTACGGCATCGGCCGCACCACTGCGACGAAGATCTGCGTCGAGTGCAACGTTAACGTGGATACGCGCGTTAAGGACCTCACCGAGGATGAGGTTAACGCCATCCGTGATTATATCGATAAGAACCAGATCATGGTTGAGGGCGACCTCCGCCGTGAGCGCAACCAGAACGTCAAGCGCCTTATGGACATCGGCTGCAACCGCGGCCTTCGTCACCGCAAGGGCCTCCCGGTCCGCGGCCAGCGCACCCACACTAACGCTCGTACCCGCAAGGGCCCGAAGCGTCAGATCGGTGCTAAGAAGAAGAAATAAGGAGCGCTAGATAGATGGCTACTGCTAAGAAGAACGTTCGCGCTGCCCGTCTGAAGCGCGCGGACCGTAAGAACATTTCCGTGGGCCAGGCTCACATTCGTTCTACGTTCAACAACACGATCGTTTCGATCACCGATCCCCAGGGCAACGTCATTTCCTGGAAGTCGGCTGGCCAGGTGGGCTTCAAGGGCTCCCGTAAGTCCACGCCGTTCGCTGCCCAGATGGCTGCCGAGGCTGCTGCCAAGCAGGCCATGGAGCACGGTATGAAGAAGGTTTCCGTCTTCGTCAAGGGCCCCGGCTCCGGTCGTGAGACCGCCATTCGCTCCCTCCAGGCTGCTGGCCTCGAGGTCTCGAGCATCCAGGACAAGACCCCCATTCCGCACAACGGCTGCCGCCCCAAGAAGCGTCGCCGCGTGTAACTGAAAGGATCGTATCAATATGGCAATCGACAGGACTCCTGTTCTTAAGCGCTGCCGTCAGCTCGGGATCGATCCCGCTGAGCTCGGTTACAGCAGCAAGAAGGAATCTATCCGTCAGCCCAAGCGCCGTCGCAAGGAATCTGAGTACGGCATGCAGCTGCGCGAGAAGCAGAAGGTCAAGTTCATCTATGGCGTTCTGGAGAAGCAGTTCCACGGCTACTTCAACAAGGCCCGTAAGATGAACGGCGTCACCGGTGAGAACCTCATGATCATCCTTGAGTCTCGCCTTGACAACGTCGTCTTCCGTCTTGGCTTCGCCCGCACCCGCAAAGAGGCTCGTCAGTCCGTCCGTCACGGTCACTTCACCGTGAACGGCAAGCGCGTGGATATTCCGTCCTACCGCGTCAAGGCCGGCGACGTCGTCGCTGTCGGCGAGAAGTTCCGTGACCTGCTCCCCATCAAGGAGGCTCTGATTTCCTCCGAGCGCTTTGAGGTCCCTGGCTGGCTCGAGGTCGATATCGAGAAGCTGTCTGGTAACGTGCTCGCTCTGCCGACGCGTGAGCAGATCAGCGGTGATATCAACGAGCAGCTCATCGTCGAGCTCTACTCTAAGTAGTCCATCCGGGCTGCTGAGGCTGGAGGTAATACATGTCAGAATTCATTAGGCCTCAGGTTCAGGTCGAAGAGATCAACGAGACGTCTGCTCGTGTCTCCGTCGAGCCGCTCGAGCGTGGCTACGGCGATACGCTGGGTAACTCCCTTCGTCGCGTACTTCTGTCCTCGCTCGAGGGTGCCGCCGTCGAGGCTATTCAGATCGATGGTGCACAGCACGAGTTCATGACCATCCCTAACATGGTCGAGGATGTCACCGACATCGTCCTGAATGTCAAGGGTCTTGTCTTCAGGGCTCTCGGCACGACCGACGAGGCGACCGCCACCATTTCTGTTGACGGCCCCTGCGAGGTCACCGGTGCGGACTTCTTTATTCCGTCCGAGTTTGAGCTGGTCAACCCCGAGCAGCACATCGCTACGCTTACCGAGGGTGGCCATCTCACCATGAGCATGCGCATCGGCTATGGCCGCGGCTATGTCTCTGGCGAGGCTAACAAGCGCGACAACGATCCCATCGGTGTGATCCACGTCGACTCGCTGTACTCGCCGGTGTCCCGTTGCGCCAAGCTCGTTGAGGCTTGCCGTGTCGGTCAGCACACCGACTACGACCGCCTTGTCCTCGAGATCGAGACCAACGGCTCCATCGCTCCGCGCGACGCCGTGGTCCAGGCTGCCAATATCATCAACCAGCATATGGCTGCCTTTATGAACCTTGCCGAGACCCCCGAGGTCGAGGAGGAGGCTTCGATTTTCGCTCCCGAGGTCACCAACGACAACGCCGAGCTGGACAAGCAGATCGAGGATCTGGACCTTTCCGTCCGTTCCTACAACTGCCTTAAGCGCGCCAGCATTCACTCGGTCCGTCAGCTCGTTGAGTTCTCGGAGAACGATCTGCTTAACATCCGTAACTTCGGTGTTAAGTCGATCGAGGAAGTGAAGGACAAGCTTGAGTCCATGGGCCTGAGCCTGAAGGCTTAATGCTTCGCATATTTGAGGAGAAACTAGACCATGCGTCACAACGTTAAGAAGGGCCTGAAGCTCGGCACCGATGCGAGCCACACCAAGGCCATGAAGAAGAGCCTGGCCAAGGCCCTCTTCGAGAACGACCGCATCAAGACCACCGAGACCCGCGCTAAGGCGCTGCGTTCGGTCGTCGACCCGATCATCACCTGGGCCAAGAAGGGCGACCTGCACTCTCGTCGTCTGGCCATCGCCAAGCTCGGCGATAAGCAGCTCGTTGCCGAGATCTTCGACAAGGCTGCCCAGGGCATGTGGCAGGACCGCAACGGCGGTTACACCCGCATCATGAAGCTCGGCAACCGTAAGGGCGACAACGCTCCTATCGTTATCATGGAGCTCGTCACCGAGCCTTGCACGCCTAAGGCCAAGAAGGCTGCTCCGGCCCCCAAGAAGGCCGCTGCTCCCAAGAAGGTCGAGGCCGTCGAGGAGGCTCCTGCTGAGGAGACCGCTGAGTAGACAATCCGTCTGCATAGGCTATATTCGAGGGGTACGTTCGCGTACCCCTCTTTTTTTGTCGCGATACCGTTGATTGTTTGTTGGGAGCGCCCATGACCGCGCCGTCTGATTTCAATTCGATTCCTGAGCTCGATGCCACGCTTGTATTCTGTGTTGCCTATGATGGCTCGTCCTATAGCGGATTTGCCGAGCAGCCGGGCCAGACGACCGTTGCGGGCGAGTTGCGCCGCGCTATCGAGACGCTGCTGCGCCGCCCGATCGATCTGACGTGTGCGGGTCGTACCGATGCCGGCGTGCATGCGGTGGCCCAGTACATTAGCGTGCCCGTAACGGACGCTGAGCTTGCTCTGACGCGCCGTAGGTGGCTGAGGGCTATGGATGCCCTCCTGCCCAAAGATATCGCCATAAACGAGGTCTACAAGGCCCGTAGGGGCTTTTCTGCCCGCTTTGACGCGCGGTCCCGTACGTATACGTACCGTATTGCCGATCGCGATGCGCGCCCCGTGCTCTCGCGCGGTGCGGTGTGGTGGCATCGCTATCCCCTCGACGTCGATGCGATGGCGGCCGCCTGCCCTGCGCTTTTGGGCGAGCAGGACTTTAAGAGCTTTTGCAAGGTTGCCTCTGCTGTGGGCAAGCCCACGCACCGCTGCGTGATGCGTGCGGAGTTTGGCCACGAGGTCGCTTTTGGCGAGGATATCCTGACCTTCACTATCGAGGGCAATGCGTTTTTGCACTCGATGGTGCGTACCATTGTAGGAACGCTCGTGGAGATTGGCATGCATCGTCGCGATCCCCAGTGGATGCGCGAGGTTATTGACGCCCGTGACCGAACCGCTGCGGGTCCCACGGCGCCTGCCTGCGGCCTTACGTTTATGGGTGTGGATTACGGCCCCGACGAGCTTGTCGTTCTCGACTAGGGGAGTGCTCGGCGCGTCTGTGCCTTGCACATACTATGTGTGAGCTGCGCGTGTGCAACATCTGTTCTTGGCGTGCAACATGTTAGGCGGCTCGTTGCTTTTATAGCTCGGGTGTACCATGAACGACAGTTTGATTTGGTGCTATCGAGAGGATGGAAAACTTGGTTCGACGTTGTTCGCATCCGCGACTTTCGGTGATCCTTGTGGTAGAAGGTTCGCCCAGCTATGCGATGCGTGCGCTCGAGAGTATCCAGAACCAAGACCTCTATGATTTGCAGATTGTCGTTGTCTGCCGCGATGCTGTGCCCGGTGTGCGCCATTCGCTTCAAGTTGCTGCCGACAGGGACATCCATATTGATTTGATTGACGTCGAGGACGCGAAGCGCGGCGCTTGTCTTCGTGCCGGTTTTGATGCCTCGCGCGGCTCTCAAATCATCGCCATGAACGCCGATGAGTGGTTTGCTCCGCAGGCCCTTTCCAAGATGGTCGATATCGCGTGCGATACTGCGGCAGACATTGTGCTCCCCTCGGTGTCGCTCGATCGATACGATGCGCATCGCGAGCGTCATTCGCGCGTCTTGGATGCTGCCTCTATTGCCATAGAAGACGAGTCTTCTATGGTGACTGGGCTGCCCCAGTTGATTTTAGGCGGCTTGGTTGCTCAAGTCTCTGGCGTGATGTACAGCCGTCCACTGTTTGAGGCATGTCTTTTGTGCGATAAGACGTTTCGCACGGTTGGGTTTATGGCGTGCGCGCTCTCGCAGGCACAGCGCGTCTCCGGATGCGGCGACGCTTGTTTCCACGCGGCGGCGCCTAAGCTTACAGATGCCTTTGATCCCACCATGTATGCCAAGGTATCCGATGACGCCCGGGCGCTCGACGAGCTTGCGGACTCACTCTCGGAAGCAGATAGCGGTGGTCGGCTCAAGCTGGCAAGCCAAAAGTTCTACTTTGCCGGACTGGTCGCCTGCATCGAGAATTTGTGTCTGAGCCCGCATGGAGTGTCGTCAATCGAGCGTTCCGCCCGCATGCGTGATATGCTCGAGGCGCCTCGAACCCGTCAGATGGTCGCCGCGCTCAAGGATAACCATCGGGGACTCGGTCTGTTGTTTGGGCCGATCGCCAGCGCCAAGCCCGCGCGCTGCGTGATGTGTACGCATCTGGCAGCTTTTCTTAACCGGACGGGCGCAAAAACCGCCTAAACGGCTCATTACGAAACAAACTTGCATAGAATTGTTTCGAAATGCGTTCTTATACACAAAAGCCTTCAAATAGCGTTAAACTATTCAATCACTGATTGATTGTCTCCGCCATCTTTTGGAGAGAGGGTTTGTATGGCTAAAAAACGCAATGGGCGCCAGGATGCCATTAGAGATATTGTGCGCAATAAGGATGTCCGCACGCAGCGCGTGCTGGTCGATGAGCTCCGTGCTATGGGCTTTGATTGCACGCAGGCGACTGTCTCTCGCGATATTGCCGATATGGGGCTGCGTAAGCTCCCTGAGGGCATCTATGTTCTGGCAGAGGACCTGCACCTGCAGCGTATGGTTTCCGAGCTCGTAACGGGCGTTCTGCGTACCGATAATCTGGTTATGATCAAGGCTCAGCCTGGCACGGCTTCCGGCATCGCCGCCGCCGTTGATGCGGCAGAGTTGCCCGATGTGCTTGGCTCGCTTGCCGGCAACGATACGATTTTGGTTATTGCCCAGACGGCCGAGGACGGCGAGCGCCTCGAGGCGCTGATCAATAAGCTGAGCAATTCTCGCAAGTAGGTGTGCGGGCCGTGCGCTCGGCATTGCGTGCGCTGACATAGTGGCTTGTAAGGGGCATCGACGTTGGTCGGTACCCCTTTTTGTTTGCCGGTATAAAGACCGCCCACCAGGTCGCTTCAAACTAAAAGGCCCCGAGCAGTTCAATAAGCTGCTCGGGGCCTTGTTGGCTTTAGTCGCGTACTTCTTAGCCGACCGTATCGTCAGGCGTGGGCGAGGGGTCGGGAGTGGGCGTAGGCGTAGGCGTGCCGCCATCGCCGCCGGTCGAGCCACCAGTGGAGCCGCCCGTCGAGCCACCAGTGGAGCCGCCCGTCGAGCCACCGGTCGTACCGGTGCCGCCGGTGGTGTCGCCGCCCGTGGTCTCGGTGGTCGTGGTCGTCGTGGTAGTTGTTGTGGTGGTTTCCTCTTCCTCTTCGTCCTCGTCCTTGTCGTCGTTCTCCGACTTCTTGGTGTTGTTGGTGCCGTAGAACTTCCAGACGCTGTTGTTCTTGTAGGTGGGCGCCGTTCCGGTCGCAAACTCCTCGCGCTCGGTACCGGTCAGAACGGTGTTCATAAACCGCTTAAAGACAGGCAGGTTGGTGCTGTCGCCCAGCAGGTCCGTGCCGTACTTTTGGATGGGGATCTCGCCCGCGGAATAGCCGGTCCACAGGGCGCACGCCAGCTGCGGGGTATAGCCGCAGAACCAAAGGTTGGTGGTGTTGTCGGTGGTGCCCGTCTTGCCGGCATAGGGCTGGTTGACACTCAGGGCGCCGGCAGCACCCGTACCGCTGCCCTTCATGACGCCGGACAGAACATCGGTGACCGCGGCGGCCTCGCCCTCGGTAAGCACCTGTGAGGGATTGTCGGTGTGCTGGTACAGCACCGAACCGGTACGAGAATCAATCTCGGTGATGGCGATCGGCTGGCGATAGTAGCCGCCGTTGGCAAACGTCGCGTAGGCGGCGGCCATCTCGAGTGGCGAGATCGAGCCGGTGCCGAGCGTCATGACGGGAACGTCCTCGATGTTGTCCTTGGCGGGGTCGATGCCGAGCTTTTTGACGAGCGAGATGATCTTGCTGTTGCCGACGGCTTCCGCCACCTGGATGTAGCCGGTGTTGGAGGAGTATGCCGTCGCCTGCTTAAGCGTGATGTTGCCGTAGCTCTGGTTGGCGTAATTTTGGACCTCGGTCGTGGTGCCCTTGGCCTTGAGCGGCGAGTTGCAGTTGAGGGTGACGTTGGGGTTCATGCCGTTTTGGATGGCAGTTGCCAGCGTAAAGGCCTTAAAGGTGGAGCCGACGGGACGCTTGGCCGTGGCATGGTTTACGTGGTTCTCGTCGGCGTTGTAGTCGTAGCCGCCCACCATGCACTTGATGTAGCCGGTCTTGGGGTCGACGACGACCATGCCCATGTCCAGGCCGTCAAGCGAGAGCGTGTCGAGCTGCTCGCGGACGGCATTCTCTGCCACCTGCTGCATCGTGGGGTCGATGGTGGTCTTGACGGTCAGGCCGCCCTTAAAGAGCACGTCGGTCGAGAACTCCTGCTCCAGCAGCTGCTTGACGTAGGAGACAAAGTAGGGCTGCGAGTATACGTCGACGCCGCTGCCCGAGATTTCGGTCACATTGAGGGTGATGGGCTCGGCCTGTGCGGCATCGTGCTCCTCCTGGGTGATGTGGCCCAGGCGCAGCATGTTGTCGAGAACCTTGTTGCGGCGAGACAGTGCCAGATCGGGATTGACCGTGGGGTCGTACTGCGAAGGCGAGTTGGGAAGGCCGATGAGTAGCGCGGCCTCGCTCAGGGTGAGGTCGGCGGCGCTCTTGGACAGATAGGTCTCGGCTGCGGCCTCGATGCCGTAGGCGCCGTGGCCGTAATAGATGGTGTTGAGGTACATCATGAGGATCTCGTCTTTGGAGTACATGTCCTCCATCTTGATGGCGATGTAGGCCTCGCGCACCTTACGCTCAATGGTCGAGTCGAATTGCTCCTCCTGCAGGATGGTGTTGCGCACAAGCTGCTGGGTGATCGTCGAGGCGCCTTCGTGCCCGCCGCCGAGGGTTGCCACCGCAGCACGCGCGATACCCCACAGGTCGATACCGCCGTGCTCGTAGAAGCGCTCGTCCTCGACGTCAACGGTGCCCTGCAGCACGTAGGGGGAGACCTCGTCCTTGGTGATGGACTTGCGGTTTTGCGTGTAGAAGCTCGCGATCTTGTTGCCGTTACAGTCGACGATCTCGGTGGGCTCGCTCACCAGATACGCGTTGGCGTCGGTGTAGTCGGGCAGATCGGACAGCCAGCGGTTGACGTTACCGACCATGCCGATGCCAAACGCCACGCCCGCAATCAGCAGAAAGCCCAAAAACGAGAGCAGGATTATGGGCAGGGCGTGCGTCTTTGAACGGCTGTGTCCCTGTCGTTGGCGAGGACCCATATATTGACCTCCAGGTATGTCGTGCCAGACGGTGGATGTGCCGTCGGGGCAGGATGGACATAAGTTATTACACGATAAACCAAACGGGGCGCGCGAGGCCTCGTGTATGCTGGAAGACGGCATTTTTCAGAGTGAATGCATACCTTGGTAAGGAGTTTGTCGATGGCGATTCGGACGATGGGGCCGAGCGGACAATACGAGACTGGATTGGATGCTGCCGGTGCGGCGCTGCCCGAGCTGCTGGCGCCGGCGGGCGGACTCGACCAGATGCTTGCGGCCATCGCCGCGGGTGCCGATGCCATCTATGCGGGGTTGGGCGGCTTTAACGCCCGTGTGAGCGCCCATGGCTTTACGGATAACGAGTTTGCGCGCGGCTGCGCCGTGGCGCATGCCCATGGCGTGCGTGTGTACGTAACGCTCAACGTGTTCGTGTTTGACGATGAGTTGTCCGACGCGGTGGCGTTGGGAGCTCATGCACTGGAGCTGGGCGCCGATGCTCTGATTGTCGCCGATGCCGGGTTGGCCTGCGCGCTGCGCGCGGCGATTCCCGGGGTCGAGATTCACCTGTCCACGCAGGCGGGCGCTCATAGCGAGGGTGCCGTGCGGCTTGCCGCCGATGAGCTGGGGGTCGAGCGCGTGACGACGGCACGCGAGCTGACGGTCGACGAGATTGCGGCGCTATGTGCCACGGGCGTGCCCATCGAGGTATTCTGCCACGGTGCGATTTGCATCGGCTATTCGGGGGCGTGCGAGTTCTCGGCCCTGCGGCGTGGGCGCTCGGCGATGCGCGGCGACTGCACGCAGCCGTGCCGTCTGGCGTACGACCTAGTGGACGAGGCGGGGCAGAGTGTTGTTGCCGTCGAGGGAGACCGCCTGCTTTGTCCGCGTGACTATCTGGGTATCGCGCACCTGCCCGAGCTTGTTGCCGCCGGCGTGGCATCGCTCAAGATCGAGGGACGCATGAAGAATCCCGATTACGTATTCAACGTGGTGAGGGTGTGGCGTCGGGCACTCGATATGCTGTGCGACGGCGCGTGGGACTCCGGTGCCGTGGAAGAGCTTGAACGCGAGCTGGGAAGGTCGTTTAACCGTGGGTTTACCGATGCTTACCTGCGGGGTCGTTCGGGTGCCGAGCTCATGAGCTTTGAGCGCGCGATCAACCAGGGCGTGCGCGTGGGGCGCTTGGTCGCTGTGGGCCACGAAGAGGTGACCGTTGAGCTCGATGCCGCCGTGGCGGCGGGTGACACGCTCGAGATTCGGTTCTATCCGGGTGTCGACGCGCGTCCCGATGTGCCCAAGCGCTGGCCGCAGGTGCCCTGCCCGGTGGATGCCGCAGCGGGGAAGCGCGTCGTCGTGCATTGCAAGCGTAAGGTGGACGCGGGCTGCGAGGTCTATCTGATTCGCAGCGCCGGCGTGTTGGATCAGACGACGGCGGTGTTGGAGCGCATGCGGGCCGAGGCGGATGCGATTGCGCCCGTTGCGCGTGCCGTTGAGGTACTGCCCTTTGAGGACGCTGCGGTGGATGGCGGCGCGTCGACGGAGTTGGCGGGGTCGGCGGGGCCGGTAAAGCGCGAGGATTTTGCTCGTATGGTCTTTGCCTGGGAGCTGATGGATGTGGGTCCGCGCGATGAGCGAGATCTGTCCGATACAACGGTGGTGCTCGACGAAGTGTGCCGCGCGGGCGACGCCGAGCGGACTCGGGCGCTTATGCAGCGTGCCGGGCGCGTCGTCTGCCGCAATCTGGGACAAGTGGCGATGGCCCGCGAGCTGGGCACAACGTTTGACGTGGCGGCGCCGGTGTTCTGTGCCAATCGGGCCACGCTTACCTGGCTGCGCGGACTCGGTGCGGGGCGGGTGTGCTTGTCGGCCGAGTTGCTCGGCAATGATGCGGAGCGTGTTGCCGAGCTTGCCGCTTGCCCCGGTGTCTTGGGGCCTGTCGATGCCGACCGTCCCGAGATCATGGTGTGCGAGCACTGCTTGCTGACTGCCGAGGGCGCCTGCGCCACGGATGCAACGGGGCAGGTCCGTTGCCGTGACTGCTCGCGCCGTCAGCAGGCGCGCTTTTTGGTCGAACGTGACGGCACGCGTTTGCCGGTCGTTATCGACGCGTGCGGCAGGACGAGGATTTTCCTGTCGTAGGTGTTCGGCCGCGCCGTTTTGGTTATTATGAGTGGGTTTATGAACTTCGAGCACCGCCGTATCCGGTGAGGGTGCTATAGCAAAAGGAGGATACCCAATGCTGTCTGTCGACGAGCAAATGCGTATCATCACCTCGGGCGCAGCGCAGATCGTCCCCGAGGCCGACCTTCGCAAGAAGCTTGAGAAGGGCGAGCCCCTCAACATCAAGCTCGGCGTCGATCCCACCAGCCCCGACCTGCACCTGGGCCATGCCGTGCCCCTGCGCAAGATGCGTCAGTTCCAGGACCTGGGCCACAAGGTCACCCTCATCATCGGTAACGGCACCGCACTGATCGGCGATCCTTCGGGCAAGAATTCCACCCGCCCGCAGCTTTCGCAGGAGCAGATTGAGGCCAACGCCGAGACCTACGTGAGCCAGGCCATGAAGATCCTGGATCCCGAGAAGACCACCATCGTGCACAACGGCGACTGGATCCTGTCGATGGATCTGGCCGGCCTGCTGCAGGTGTGCTCCAAGTTCACCGTCGCCCGCATCCTCGAGCGCGATGACTTTACCAAGCGCTACCAGTCCCAGACGCCGATCGCCCTCCACGAGTTCCTGTACCCCGTGATGCAGGCCTTCGACTCCGTTCAGATCAAGGCCGACGTGGAGATGGGCGGCACCGACCAGCTCTTCAACCTGCTCGCCGGCCGCGAGCTCATGGAGAAGATGGGCATGGAGCCGCAGATCGCGCTTACCATGCCGCTGCTCGAGGGCACCGATGGCGTGCGCAAGATGTCCAAGTCCTACGGCAACTACATCGGCCTGACCGATGCTCCCAAGGATATGTTCGGCAAGACGATGTCCATCCCCGACGAGATGATCGGCAAGTACTATCGTCTGGCCAGCTCGCTCACCCCGGCCGAGGTCGACAAGATCGACGCTGCCCTGGCCGACGGTTCCGCCGATCCCTATGAGCTCAAGCGCGCGCTGGGCCGCGACCTGTGCGACACCTATCACGGCGCCGGTGCCGGTGACGAGGCTCAGGCCGAGTTCGACCGCGTGTTCAAGGAGGGCCAGCTTGCCGACTTCCCCGAGAAGCATGTCGAGCTGACCGTCAACGACGAGGGCCAGATCTACCTCGCAGGCCTGCTTAAGGACCTGGGCCTTTCGGCGAGCGCCGGCCAGGCCCGTCGCGACATTGACGGCGGCGGCGTCAAGATCAACGGCGAGGCGGTGGCTCCCAAGAGCTACAACATCGACCCGAGCGCCCTCAAGCTGGGCGACACCCTCTCAGTAGGCAAGCGCAAGGGCTTTAAGTTGGTCTAGCAAGTAGGTCAACCTAACATGTGCAATAGGGCCGCAGCCGGAACGATTCCGGCTGCGGCTTTTTTGGCACTTGGGGACGTTCCTTTTGTGCCGGCACTTTGGGACACTCCTTGTCATTGGTGCAAAGTAACCTGTCCCCATTGCGCCAAGCGGCGTGTGCCGTTAAGCGGACGGGGTGTTAGCGGGACCTTCTTTTGGGCATACAATTGCTATTGGCTTGCTGCGGTGAAGGCTCGTCCGCTCCGCAGTTATTTCTACAGTTAAAGGAGTATGTATGTCCGTTGAGGTCATGAGGTCTGTGATCGATGCTGCCGAGGGCCGCGTGCCCGTCGACACGCTGTTTACCAATGCGCAGATTGTCGACGTATATGGCCAGCGCGTGGCGCCCGGTAGCGTTGCCGTCAAGGACGGCGTAATCGTCGGCGTGCTCTACGACGGTCGCGACGATGCCGCCGGCACCTACGAGGCGGCTGAGGTCATTGACTGCCAGGGTCGCTATATCGCCCCCGGCTTTATCGACGGACATCTGCATATCGAGTCCTCGAACATCCGTCCCGCCGAGTATGCGCGCATGGCGGCGACGCGCGGCACCACCACTGCCGTCGCCGACAGCCACGAGATCGCCAACGTTTCCGGCCTGAACGGCCTGCGCTTTATGATCGAGGACGGCCGTCGCGCGCCCATTTCCATCAAGTACATGATGCCCTCGTGCGTGCCCGCGCTGCCCGATGAGCAAGCGGGCGCTGTGATTACCGCCGCTGACATGCAGGCGTTTTTTGCCGAGTATCCGGGCGATGTCTTTGGTCTGGGCGAAATGATGAACCTGCCGGGTGTCTTTATGGCCGATCCTGAGACCTGCGCTCGCATCGACGCTGCCAACCAGACGCCGTCCAAGCAGGTCGACGGCCATGCGCCACTTGTTGCCGGCAAAGACCTCAACGCCTATGCCGCAGCGGGTATTATCGCCGACCACGAGTCGACGATTCCCGAGGAGGCGCTCGATAAGCTGTCCCGCGGCATGTATGTGATGCTGCGCGAGGGCACGTGCAGCCACGACCTGGCCAACTTGTCGCCGATGCTGCTGGAGAACCCCGCCCGCGCCCGTCGCTGCTGCTTTGCGACCGACGACCGTGCTCCTTCCGACGCGCTTTCGACCGGTATGATCGACAATGCCTGTCGCGTGGCTATCGAGGCCGGCATCGACCCGGTGGTCGCCATCTCCATGGCGTCCCTTTCTACGGCTGAGGCATTTGGCCTGGACCACGGCTGCCGCGACCCACACGAGCTCCGTGGCGCGATCGCCCCGGGCAAGCGCGCCGACCTGCTGGTGCTCGATGACCTTACGTTTGCCAAGGCTCCGCATCGTGTTTATGCCGCCGGTGCCCTGGTGGCGCAGGATGGCACCTTTGTGGGCGAAATTGCACCCGAGATGGCCGAGGTTGCGGCCCTTGCCGATGAGCTGCGTGCTTCCGTTAAGCTGCCGAAGCTATCGCTCGACGTGTTCGACTATGCCTTTAAGCCGGGCGAGGCCGTGATCGACGTGGTGCCGGGCAAGGCCATCACGGGCATGGCTCGTCCCGAGAATGCCGAGGGCCTGCGCCGCATTATGCTGATCGAGCGCCACGGCCGCGGCTTGTCACTGCAGGCCGAGGGGGCCGACGGTGATGGCCCTGCGGGCCTGGGTCTTGTTGGCAAGCACATTGGTCGCGGCTGGGTGCGTGGCTTTACCATTACGGGCGGTGCCATCGCCTCGACGATCGGCCACGACTCGCACAACGTGTGCGTGGTGGGCGACAACGCGGCCGATATGATGGCTGCCGTCGAGGCTGTTGGCCAGGGCGGCCACGTGCTGGTGCGCAACGGTGAGGTCGTGGCGCGTATTCCGCTGGCGCTCGGTGGTCTGATGAGCGAGGGCACGGCCGAGGATGTCGCCGCGCAGCACGACGACTTTATGGTCAAGGCGCGCGCCATGGGCATCGAGCCGCCGCTCGACCCCATCATGGGCATCATCTTCCTGCCCCTGCCGGTCATCCCGACGCTCCGCATCCGCCCCGAGGGCATGTTCGACGTCACGACCTTCACCTACGCCGACTAGTCATCGGGGACGTTCTTAAACGACTATCCGTCGGGGTGGCGTGTCGCCTGACGCTGCGACCGTGAGACCTCTGGCATGTGTGAGCTATTTGCCAGGTCCTTGTAACGTTTACGCCCGCGGAGTCTTATTTGAGCTCCCTTTGGGTACGTTGGAATCGGATACACGTTCGATTCCAACAAGCCCGAAGGGAGCTTTTCTATGTTTAAACTGATTGCATCCGATATGGACGGCACATTGCTTGACGAAAACGGCCAGGTGCCTCCCGAGACCTACGAACTGATTCTGGCGCTACACGAGCATGGCGTGCATTTCGCCGCATCGTCAGGTCGTCGCTACGATCGCCTGTGCGAGTTCTTTGCGCCCGTTCGCGACAAGATGGACTTTGTCGCAGCTAACGGTGCCCAGGTCTTCGCCGACGGCAAAATGGTAGACCGCGAGGTGTATTCGCACCTGGCGATTCGAAGGCTCGCCCAGGCCGTCGCGACGTTTCCCAATTTGCATCTTGCGCTCTTTGACCGAACCAAGTCCTTTTTGCTCGATGACGAGAGCAAGTTCGTGCGCGAGGTCGATAAGGACCTTCCCAATGCCGAACGCATTTGGGAGCTGCCCGATCCCAGCGTAAATATCATCAAGGCGAGTATCTTTTGCGATGACGGTGCCGTTATGGACAGCGCCTACGTACTACAGCGCGAACTTGGTCAGCTCTTTACTTTTGCGCCTTCGGGCAACGCGTGGATCGATGCCATGCAGCCTGGTGTGTCGAAGGCCTCGGGTATCGCGCAGCTCGCGGAGCATTACGGCATTGGTCGCGACGAGGTCATGGCGTTTGGCGACTCGATGAACGACTACGAGATCATTCGCTTTGTCGGCACGGGCTGCGCGATGGAAAACGCGCGCCCCGCGCTTAAGGCGGTGGCCGATCGCGTGGTGGGTTGTAACCGCGACCACGCCGTCCAGCAGGAGCTCCGTCGCGTGCTGGAGAGTCTCTCCTAATCCGGCAGATGGGGACGTTCCTTTTCTGCCGACAGTGGGGGACGGTCCTTGCAGCTTTTTGCGAAGAGTGTCCCCAGTGACTAGTCGTTTAAGAACGTCCCCAATGACTGACCAATGACTAGGCGAGGGCGGCCATGATGGTGCGGGCGACGCCGTCGTGGTCGTTGTCGTATTCGGTGATGGCGTCGGCGGCCTCGCGATCTTCGGGCTCGGCGTTGATCATGGCCATGCCGTGGCCCGCTGCCTGCAGCATGGGGATGTCGTTGATGTTGTCGCCGAACGCCCAGGCGTTGGCGAGGCGCTCGCCCAGGTGCTCACACAGCCACGTGAGGGCCGTTCCCTTGGTGGCGCCTTCGCCCATAACCTCGATATTCATGGCGTACGAACGCGTGACCTCAATGCCTCCGAGCGTGTCGAGCGCCGCCGCGATGGCGTCGCGATCGGCCGGGTCGTGCCAGTACATGGCGATGCGTTCGAGCGTCTCGACCCCGTCGATCTTACTGTCGATATCCATGTCGATCGGTGTTCGTGTGCGCTTGAGCGAAGCCGCGATGTGGGGGTCGCCGCCACAGAACTCATCCAGACGCGTGTAGAGCGAGCGGGGGAGGAAGCACTGCCCATCCGCGAAGATATCGAAGGTCACATCGTGGCCGGCGGCAATGCGATGGATGCGGTGGGCAATGCCACGGTCGAGCGGACGGCTCAAGATGCACGTGGCGCGCGAGGCATCGGTGGGCGTATCCTCGTCGAGCTGCCAGACGCTGGCGCCGTTGGCACAGACCGCGTAGTGCACGGCGGGATGGGCGAGAATGGGCTCAAAGATGCCCGACAGTGGACGTCCCGTGCAGGGAACAAACTCGATGCCACGACGTGCGAGCTCGTCGAGCATCGCCCAGGTGGCATCGCTCATTTGCTTATCGCTCGTCAGCAGCGTCCCATCCATATCGGAAAACACAATCATTTGATGCAGCCCTTTCTACTGGCATAAAAAGCGTGGCCGAGGGCTTGGGTCCCTGGCCACGCTCGAGTTCTATAACGGTCCGCGTCCTAGCGGTCGGCGAGCGGCTTGTACTCCAGCGGCTCGATCACCGGACGATAGGCCGGGCGAATAATACGGTGCGCGCAGAAGAGCTCTTCCATGCGGTGTGCCGACCAGCCGGCCATGCGGGCGACGGCGAATAGCGGCGTAAAGAGCGTTTCGGGCACGCCGAGCATCTTGTAGATAAAGCCCGTGTACAGGTCGATGTTGGCGCAGATGGGCTTGGTCATGCCGTGGTCGCGCATGACCTGGGGTGCCAGGCGCTCAATGCGCTCGATGAGCGCGAATTCATCGCCCAGGTCCTTCTTGGCGGCAAGTGTGCGCGCGTAACGGCGGCACACCTCGGCGCGCGGGTCGCTCAGCGTGTAGACGGCGTGGCCCATGCCGTAGATGAGACCCGTGCCGTCGAAGGCCCGCTTGTCGAGGATCTTGCCCAGGTAGGCTGCGACCTCGTCCTCGTCCTCCCAGTTGGAGACATGCGCGCGGACGTCCTCGTGCATGGACACGACCTTGGCGTTGGCACCGCCGTGGCGCGGGCCCTTGAGCGAGCCGATAGCCGCGGCATAAGCGGAATACGGGTCGGTGGCCGAGGAGGACAGCACGCGGCAAGCGAAGGTGGAGTTGTTGCCGCCGCCGTGCTCTGCATGCAGCATGAGCATCACGTCGAGCAGCATGGCTTCGTCGCGGGTGAACGCCATGCCACCGCGCAAGACCTGTAGGATGGTCTCGGCGGTGGAGAGACCGGGCGTGGGGTGTGGCACGTGAACCTCGGAGCCGCGAAGCTTGGCGACCGAGGCCATGTGTGCGAAGGCGGCGATGCGGGGGAGACGGGCGAGCATGGAGATGGCGACGTCGATTTCGTGCTCGGGTGTAATGGCGTCGGGCTCGGCGTCGAAGGCGTAGAGCAGCAGCACGGCGCGCTGAAGCACATTCATGATGCTCGACGACACCGTGGTCATGGGGAACTCGCGGACGTATTCGTCGCTCAGGTGCCTAAAAGCACCCAGACGTTCGCAAAAACCGTCAAGCTCTTCCTTGGTGGGCAGAGAGCCCGTAATGAGCAGATAAGCGACCTCTTCGTAGCCGTAGCGATTCTCGGCCTGGGCGTTGTTGACCAGATCCTCGATGCTGTAGCCACGAAGCGTGAGTTTGCCCTGATCGGGCACGACCTTACCGTCGACCTTGTTGTAGCCATGCACATCCGAGATGCGAGTGAGGCCCGCGACCACGCCCGAACCGTCTGCATTGCGCAGGCCGCGCTTGACATTGTGCTCGACAAACAGGTCCTCGTCATAAGGGTCGGTCGGCAGGCCGTGGTAGAGGTTTTCGCTTTCGGGCGAAATCTGACGGCTCGCCTCGTAATCCAGAACCAGGCGGCTCAAGTGGTCATCGAAGCGGTAATAGATTTTCTTGGCGTCGTAGGCCATGCGCGCTCCTCTCCGGGCCGCATCGGGGTGACTTGCATGGGCATGCGCGCGTCAGGCTATCCCCAGCGGCTTGCTCGCTACAGGCGGTACATAAAGTTGAAGACGTCCTCGCGCTGGATGGACACGTTGACGCCCGAAAGCTCGCCGGCCTCGGCCAGCGCCTTCTGCAGCTCGGCGAAGTCGAGCTTGGACTCGGCGGTATCGGCCAGCATGGTCATGGTGAAGATGTCCTCGATAATGGACTGCGTGATGTCGCGGATGTCGACGTTGGCCTCGCCTAGGACACGGGTGACGCCGGCGACGATGCCGGGGCGGTTCTTGCCAAGGACGGTGATGACGATACGGGAGGACGAGATCTCGGCCATGGGAAACCCTTTCGCGTGATTGCGGCGCGCGCGGGGCGCTCCGCTACGGTACAGTGTTCATCATTGTACCTGTCTGGCGCAAAAAAGGCGCGCTCGCTGCGGCGTTACATGCCTGCAACATGAGCGTAAGGGGGAAGGCCGCACGGGGAAGAGCCGTCTGGCGCGTGTCCGGCTCGTGTTGGGTTGATTTCCGATCTCAGCCGAACACATTGAGCGGACAGGCCGTTCCCGCAGTCAGCCGAACGCCTCCGACGGCTGATTCCGAACTGGAAGCGGAGGGCATCCCCGCCCTTCGGTAGGGGATACCGCTCCGCGGCGCATGCCGCGGGCGGCGCCCCTATCGGACCACCGTGACCTCAGTTGGGATGGGCCCAGCACTGCCGCGTACTCGGTGAGCTAGAGCCAACTGTTCGTCTTCACGTCGCGTATGGCGATATTTCGGTCGTCCGGCTCGGTGATGCCGTAGCCGAACGCCTGGAGCGTCTCGATGGACTCCTGGATCCTCTGTTGGAACATGGGACCCGGATCGACCCTCGGCCCGAGGTGCCCGCGCCAAAGGCACGGCGTGGCGCGCAGCATGTTATGGATTTTGGAGATGGGCTCGATGTCGGCGTAGACGTTGAGCGTCGCCATGGCGTCCTTGTGGCCGAGGATCGATTGGAGCGCCTTGATATCGCCGCCTTGGCGGATCCACTGCGTTGCGAACGTGTGGCGAAGGCCGTGGAACGTGATCAGCTCGTCGTTGGTGCCCATGAGGCCGTTGGTCTCCGAGAACGTCTTGAACGCCCTGCGGATATAGCTTGTCGTCGCGAAGGTCGCGCCCGGCTCCGACAGGATGTAGCAGTCCCCGATCTCGACCGCCCCGGTAAGGCCGCGCAAGCGCAGCTTTCCGCAGTCGATCTCGTGGGTCTCCTTCAGGAAGGGGAGTAGGCCGACCGGGTCGATGGGGATACCCCTGGCGTCATGGGTCTTGGTGTCCTTGATGAACGAACCCATTCCCTTCGCGTACGCCACCGAGTGTCTGATCGAGATCAGGCCCGTCTCGAAATCCACATCGCACCACCGAAGGCCGCAGACCTCGCCGATTCGCATCCCCGTGTGCAGGGCGAGTGCGACCGCCCTCTAATCCTCGGCGGACCAATCGAATCCGAACTCCTTTCGGGCATCCTCTTCGCTCATGACTTCGAGAAGGTCTCCGGGTTGGCAACGAAGGGCGAGGCATAGCTGCTCGAGTGTGTTGAAGCGAATGCCGCGAATATGCCCTTTTTTAATACGGGACAGGTTCACGGGCGTGGTTCCAATCCTTTCGGCAAGTTCGTTCGAGGAAATCTTTCGCTCGGCCATGATCTTGTCGAGGCGAACAATTACGGGCATGGCGTTTCCTTACGCAATCTCGTCGGAGTCGAGGTACAGCTCTCGGGCGTACAAGAAGAGCTGGGAAAGCATGAACAGGACGATGCCGAGAACCAGAGAGGTCCAATCGAATGATGAAGCGATCTCTTGGGCGCCGACGGCCCCCTCGCCGCCAAACATCGAAACGGAGGTTTTGAGTGAGCCGGCGTAGAGGCTGGTGGCAGCTTGAACAACGAAGAGAATGCCGAGCACCTTCAAGCATGTCGCAGACCCTTTCTTGAAGGGGTCTCCGCTCTTGATCGTCCACACGAGAACGGCGCTGAGGATGGTCGTAGCGATACCGATGACGGCAGGGACCAATGTCGAGATCGCAAGGGCTGGATACGCGGGGGAGTCTGCAATTACAGGGTTGTCGAGCACTTCGATTGCTGGCTTTAAGGAGAACGCCACTTGTGCGATGGCGGTGGCGCAAAGGGTCGCAGAGGCTATCGCACATGCGATGCGGAAGGAATGAAGCCGGGGAGTGCGATTGTCGGAACTCATAATAACCTCCGAAGAATTTAAAAAACTCAGGTTACTTTTTAACAGTTTATGTTAAATTGACTTTGCCTGCAAGTAATCACAGCATGCTGCAACCGAAACCCCTCTAGATTGGAGAGGATTATGTTCAGTACTGTTAAGTCGTGTAAGCTCTTGGTTTTCCTCGGCCTCGCTCTTTGTCTGTTGCTGCCGGGGGCCCCGCTTTTGCGGATACCCCGATGCCTCCTTCCCAGGAGAGCAGCCAGTGTGCCCTCGTTGAGCCCCTCGGGTATACGGACGACGTCGTCGATACCTACTGGAGCTACAGCTGTCCTCGCGGCGTAAGCGGGCACAGCATCTCGATGTTCAACATCTCTTACAAGACGATCTCCTACCGAAATGGCTATCGCCGATCCGCGCATCATAGGGAATCCCGCCTCGCTGCAATGTGCTCCTGTGGTGTTCTTGGCACAACTGATAAATGGCAATTTGTCTATAGCACCTACTAGATGCGAGGAAGGGCCGAGCATTTTGTTCGGCCCCTCTGTTCCGACTGGATGAGGTTAAGGTTGGCGATGAATATGCTCAAAATCTCGAAGGCGATCTTTAGGTCGCTTCTCTCCTCCAGGTCGCTCTGTGTTGTCGTTGTTGCGTTGATGGTTCTTTGTGCTCTGCCCGTCTTCAGGAGCGCGGCTGGCATCGACGGACGGGTCGAATACCTCGAGTCGGGAATAACCCGTGTTGAGCAGGAATTGTCAGCATCCTATGCGGATGCGCTTGTGAATGCGGGGGAGGACGGTGTCTATACCTCTTCATCAAGCATGCCCGCGCTTCTGTACCCTCTTGCCGCGGGACGTCTTATCTTGGCACCGCTCTCTCCCCTACTTCCGTTTCTGCAGATATCGGATGGAGAGTACACCTATTATGACGGATCGAAGGAGTACTTGCTATGGGTCGCAACGGCCGTTGCCGTCTCGTTCCTTGCCGCGCGTCTTAACAAACGTGAAAAGCTCATCATCCAGGCACCGATGGGCGAGCTGGGTAGACTTGTTGCATCGAGCGTATGGGCGAGTGTTTTTGCAATGCTTGCCGTCCTCGCCATCAATCTTCCAGGGATAATCGCCGCGCTTGTGAAGAATGGCCCGGGCTCGCCGTTCTATCCGATAGGCTACATTCAATATGCGACTCCGGTTATCAAACCGGCTTGGCTGGTGTTCGCGCAGACGGCCATCTTGCAATTCTTGGTGGCAGCGTTCATCTCGCTTGTCGTTCACCTTGCCGTGAAGATTGCCAATAACCCTACGCTTGGAATCGTGTTCGTATGTGCCCTGATGGGGGTGACGATGGTTCCCGGGTATTACGGAAGATCCATCGCTTTACGTGAGTTCGCCCTGTTGAATTCCCTTACGTATGCGAACACTGAGTTGACCGTCGGCGCCTATAGCCCGTACCCGACAACGCAGATAGTGAATCTGCCTGGACTTTGCTTCGAGCGTGGCGCGATTGCCCTCGTATGCGCAATCGGGATCGAGGTGCTGGCAATTAGCCTGCTTTGCGTTGCTGGAAAGAGCGGCTGCGCGTGCCCGATATCCCCGATTTGTCTTGAGAGAGGTTCCTTCACTGCATCGAGAACGGCAACTCGTTCGAGCGCTTGTGCCTCCGCCGTTGCATACGTAAGAACGATGGGGAAACTGCTCCTGCGTTCTCCTACCCTCGCCGTATGCGCGATTGCAATGTCGACGACGATGCTGGCCCCGGCTCTGGTCGAGATGTTTCCTGACGCTGATAACGTTTCCGCTGTTCGGTATAGGGATGGGGAGCTCCGTTCAATAGATCGGTATCTAGAGCAGAACGCTGCGAATATGGACGTCGAGGGCAAAGCGGCCCTGGAAGACATGCGGGATGCTCTTTCGGGTTTCGTGTACGCGCCTATGCCTGCGGAGGGGTTTCGAAGCCTTGCGACGTACGAGCGCGCTCGAGGTGAGCTGGGCGCGGCAGATGCGACTCTCCTGCAATCGATTGGAATCGAGCCGGAGACTCCTTCTCGTGCGGAGGCGCGCGCCCTTCTGCTTGAGTCGATCGCGAGCTTGCCGGACCCCAAGGTTTACGAGTTAAGTACGAAGATGCCCCCATTAATCCTCCTTTCGTATCTCCAGGCAGCGCTTCTCTCCTTATTTTTGCTGTTGCCCGTGGTTGTCACATCGCTCGCGTGCACCCACCTGCAGTGTCGTTCCCTTCTGGTTCTCCAGATCCCCGCAACAGCGCATGTGCGTTTTCTGACGGCTGTTGCGCTGGCTCTCCTGCTTGGCTTGGTGCTGCTTTTGGTGTCGATGGTTCCCGCTGTCGTTGTGTCCGTGATTAAGAACGGTGCGGGTGGATCGGAGTATCCCGTCGCTCTCATTCGGGCGGGAGCTTCGACAACGTCCATGGTGGGGGAGGCGGTGTTGTGCAGTATTCCGTTGCTGGTCATGGCATACGGCGTGATTTCCGTCGTCGCTGCGTTGACAGCAGCGATTAGCCGCAACCCCGTTGTCACCGGAATGGTTTGCGCGGTTCTCTTGGTGTTGGGTTCGTTGAGCGCTCATGTTGAAAGCGTGGGCATGGGCGTCGCGCTGCTGGCTCCATTCGCCTCGTTTGATCCCGCTTCCCAGGTGGGGACGATTGGGTTCCTTGGGCGAGGGACGAACGCGATGCCTTTTGGAGAGGTCGTCGGCGCATCGGGCGCTCTGCTGGTGGTCTTGGGCGCCGTATCTCCGTTGATGGTGCGCCTGAGTGTTCCAAAGATCGAAAGGGGATGATCTCGATGATTGACCTTCAAACGCTGACGATCTCTTATGGAAAGAAGGTGCTCGTAGATTCGGTGAACGCTGAGTTTGCCCCGGGTACGGTCTACGGTCTCGTCGCTCCGAACGGGCATGGAAAGACGACGTTGCTGCGTGCGATGGCAGGTTTGCCGGGTCCTCGCGTGGACGGGAGCATCGTTCTGGATGAGGTGCAGGGTACGGGTGCGAGAGAGGTCCGTTCTATGATCTTCTATGCACCTGGTGAGGGGACGCTGCTGTATCCCGGATTGCGTGCGGAAGATCACCTCAAGATGGTTTGCGATATGTGGCCGCATGCTCGCGATATCGAAGAGATAGTGGAACAAACGCAGATAGGCGAGTTCGCGAAGATGAGGATCCGCACTCTGAGCCAGGGCATGAAGCAGCAGCTTACCCTGGCGATTGCGTATGCGACGGGCGCGCGGTACCTTCTATTAGATGAGCCCATGAACGCGCTCGACCCCAGCAGGGTGGACTTGCATTCCGAGATTCTCAGGAAGCTGGCCGATTCTGGTACGTGCATCATCATGTCATCCCACATCTTGGATTCGGTCGATAGGCTGTGCGATGAGATTCTGTTTTTGAAGGATGGGAGGCTCATTAGAAGCATTCCGCAAGATGATGCTGCGCCGAAGTCTCCTGGATCCCATTTCGCAAAGCCTGCCGGACGCGCCGAGGGTGCGCTAAGCACGTATCGGCGACTCTACGAAAAGGGCGGGTAGAAATGCAAGTTAAAAATCTATGTGGCCAATGTGATACCGTTGAACCTGCATATCGATACCGCTCAGCCATTCGCCTCGCCCCCGTCGCACGTATCTTCATCCGGTCTGTTACTTTTAATCTAACAATTCTTTGAGGAACGTAGGTGCTTCTAAATGTACTGTCGACTTCTTCTCAAACTAATCCTAAGAGACAAGGCCGTATGGATTTGTACGCTCGTTCTCGCTGCAGCCTTTTCCGTCCCCATTGCGTTCAATTCACCCATCTACGGGTCCTTCTTTATGAAACAGGGCATGCAGAGCTTTGTCGACGCATTCAATACGCGCGCGCCCCAGGCCAGCGGCACAGACCTATCTCCAGAGCAGCAAAATGACGCGGAGCTTGCAAGATACGCGAACGCCGCCCTTGCCGCTCAAACCGACGCCGCCTTTCTCGATTCTGCCGAGAGCTACTACGCGCTCATGGGCGAAGGCTTCCAATCCGGGTCCATCGTGGGAGACCGAGAGACCAATGACGCAGCGCTCGCATATTGCCGTGCCCTGAGCAGCTCCGGCATCACGCACATTCCAGCCTCCGCAAACGACCTGCCATTCCTTTCCTTCCTGCCTTACGCCATTGCCACGGCGCCGTCTTTCCTTCCCTTCATCCCCTTCCTTCTCTCGTCGATACTCCTGCTCGGGGCCACAAGGCCCGGGACCCTGGCGGCGAAGGCGCCCGTGCCCAAATTCCGGCGCCTTATCCAGATCGTGTTTTCGATAATCGCCGCGGGGACCGCGATGCTCCTCGCCGGCCTCGCACCCGGGGGCATTTACGCCTTGGCCCTAAACGGCTTCGGGCAAATTGGGTACCCGATCGCCTTCTTCCATGACGGCGCGCTTACCACCACGACCGCGGGAAACGTCTTCACAGCCCTGCTTATCGCGCTGCTTGCGGGCGGAACCTTGATATCCGTTTGCTCCGCCGTCATATCGACCGCAACGAGGCGCGTCCTCGCGGGCCCCCTTACCTCCGCGCTGCTTGTCGCGGCCCCGGCATTCCCGTTATTGTCCGATTCGGCACTAGGGCATAATGCCGTGCTCGGGCTCCTGCCACTGCCCGTATTCTCGCCTATCGAGGCAACGGGTTACGTAGGATGCTTCCCGACAGAATTCATTGGCTCCGGTTCAGGCAGCGCATCGATGCTTGCCGTGGCCCTGGCATACGTCGCGGTCTTTTTTACGGTCGGCGCCGTTGCGACACGTTCCCCCAAACAGCCTGGACCCGCGAAAAAGCACCATGGGCTCGAGCTTCTAGACGCGAGCGTGGGATACGGAAGCACGACGATACTTTCAATCGGGTCGCTTTTCCTGAGCCCGGGAACGGCGGCGGGCCTCGTTGCTCCCAACGGCTCGGGGAAAACCACCCTTCTTGAAGCGCTGTCGGGCCAATTTCCCACCCGCATCCGCTCGGGAAGCCTGGCGGCAGACGGAATCTGCCAACGTCGATCAGCCGAATTTGCAGAACTCGTCTACCTGAGCTCTTCGGGCAGCGCGGATCTCTATCCCACGCTATCGGCCATCGAGCACCTTGCTTTCGTTAGGGAGGCGTGGAAATCGGCCGCCGACATCGACTCGCTCTGCGACTCCCTCGGAATCTCCCCATATCTCGACAAGCCGACCCGTAAACTCTCGACAGGAATGAAGCAGCAGGTAAAGCTTGCCATGGCGATAGCGACCGATTGCCCGTACCTCATCCTCGATGAACCGCTGAACGGCCTCGATCCGGGAAAACGGAAAACCTCCTGCGACGCGATGCGCAGCGAGGTGGCGCGGGGACGCAGCGTGCTCATTTCAAGCCATCTGCTCGACGACCTGGCAGACCTCACCAACTCGTTCTACTTCATCGAGGCCGGCACGCTCGTGGAAAAGATCAAGTCGTCCTCGCAGACGCTCAAGCAGGAATACCTCGATACATACGAGGAAGGTGAATGACATGAAACTATTTGAACAGCTGAAGTCCAACGCGTCGCGCATGGCTGTCTACGCCATCCTCGTGGCAACGGCTTTATGCGGAATCGCGGCACCCGTCTATGCGCTCAACGGAGAGAAAGGCGATGTCGAACCCGCGTACATGGCTTCGACGGTTAAAGACCGGTACAAAGCCTTCTCTGGAGACACGTTTTACGTAGCAGAGTACGACACGATCTACCGTCAGCTTCGCTACAACAAGGGCTACGACTATCTAGGCGCAGAGGCAATCAGCTATACGTCGGGTTGGTACCGCTCCAACTATGGACACATAACCCAGTTCAAGTGTAACTACCGTGTGTACAACTAAAGCAACCGGCCGGGACGAGGGGTGACGCAAAAGCGTCGCCCCTCGTTTTTAACCATGTCAACTGAACCTAGTTCAGTTTGGTTGATTTCCGATCTCAGCCGAACACATTGAGCGGAAAGGCCGTTCCCGCAGTCAGTCGAACGTCCCGGGGCCCTTCTCAGGCCCCGGGGACGGCATTTTCCCAGTTGAAGGAACGGTGGAGATGTGTTTCGATGGGTCAGATTCGTGTCGTTCCGAAAAGACCGTGAACCTTTTGTGGGACACGCGGCGCCGTGGTACCATAGCCGAGTTTGTTGTCTTGGTCGGAAACCAAGACGCCTTATGCGCTGATCGGTAACCAGCGCCTGACCAATAAGGAGTCCTACCATGAAGCAGGGTATCCATCCCCAGTATGTCGAGTGCACGGTGACGTGCTCCTGCGGCAACACCTTCAAGACGCACGCTACCGTGTCCGAGATGAAGGTCGAGCTTTGCAACGAGTGCCACCCGTTCTACACCGGCCAGCAGAAGTTCGTCGACACCGGTGGACGCGTCCAGCGCTTCGCCGACAAGTTCGGTGGCGCCGCTGCCGCCCAGCTCAAGAAGGCTGAGGAGGCCAAGGCTGCCAAGGCCGCCAAGGCTGCTGAGGCCGAGGCCGCTCGCAAGGCCGCCGCTGAGGCTAAGGCTGCCGAGAAGGCTAAGCGTGCCGCTAAGTTCGCCGAGGAGGCTGCCAAGCAGGCCGCCGAGGCTCCCGCAGAGGCTCCCGTCGAGGAGGCCGCTGCCGAGGCCGAGACCACCGAGGCTGCTGAGTAAATAGCTCGCCGCGGAATCACTCGCATTCATGGCATGAGGGCCGTGCATCCATTTGGGTGCGCGGCCCTTTTCTTTTTATTGGCGCAAGCTAACCTGTCCCCGTGGCACCAAATGGCAGAGAGACGGCGTTTGCTCAGATAAAACCTGCCAAAATAAACCTGTTCCATTGCGGCAGGTTGGTCATAGTTATTACGTGGCGGTCGAGGTCGACCGTATAGGCCGCGCCTTGTTTGGCTAAAGTACAATCATCTGTGTTTAACTCGCCCGCAGCTGCACGGCGTGGGCGATGGCCAAAAAGGAAAACCACATGGGATTCATGTCAAAGCTGCTGTCCTTTGGATCCGATAAGGACCTTAAGCGCTACTACAAGATCGTCGACCAGATCAACGGTCTTGAGCCCCAGTTTGAGAAGATGACCGAGGAGGAACTCCGCGGCCAGACCGATAAGTTCCGTGAGCGTTACGCCAACGGTGAGTCGCTCGACGACATGCTCCCCGAGGCCTTTGCCACCGTGCGCGAGGCTTCCAAGCGCACCATGGGTATGCGCCACTTTGACGTGCAGCTCATTGGCGCCATGGCACTGCACGAGGGCCACATCGCCGAGATGAAGACTGGCGAAGGCAAGACCCTCGTCTCCACGTTGGCCGGCTATCTCAACGCTATTGCCGGCAAGGGCGTGCACGTCGTTACTGTCAATGATTACCTTGCCAAGCGCGACTCCGAGTGGATGGGCCGCATCTACAAGTACCTGGGCATGACCGTCGGTCTGCTCCAGAACAACATGCCGCTCGAGCTTAAGCGCCCGGCCTACCAGGCAGACGTCACCTACGGTACCAACTCCGAGTTCGGTTTCGACTACCTGCGCGACAACATGGTTACCCGTCCCGAGCAGCGCGTGCAGCGCGGCCACAACTACGCCATCGTCGACGAGGTTGACTCCATCCTGATCGATGAGGCTCGCACCCCGCTGATCATCTCGGGCGCTGGCACCAAGTCCGCCAGTACCTACAAGGACTTCGCGCGTGCCGTGCGTGGCCTTGAGCGCGGCGAGGACGTGTCGCACGACATGCTTACCGCCACCGAGGACGTTGAACCCACGGGCGACTACGTCATGGACGAGGCCAAGCACACCATCGCTGCCACCGAGCGCGGTCTTAAGAAGATCGAGCGCCGCCTGGGTATCGATGACATCTATGCCGATCTCTCCGGCCAGCTGGTCAACCACCTGCAGCAGGCGCTGAAGGCCCAGTACATGTTCCACCGCGACAAGCAGTATGTGGTCACCAACGGCGAGGTCAAGATCGTCGACGAGTTCACCGGCCGCATTATGGAAGGCCGCCGTTACTCCGAGGGCCTGCACCAGGCCATCGAGGCCAAAGAGGGCGTGCTTGTACGCGAGGAGAACCAGACGCTGGCCACTATCACCTTGCAGAACTACTTCCGTCTGTATGACAAGCTCTCCGGCATGACCGGTACGGCACTCACCGAGGATGCCGAGTTCCGCGAGATCTACAAGCTGCCCGTCGAGGTCATCCCCTCCAACAAACCCGTTCAGCGTGTTGACCACGAGGACCTGGTGTACCGTACCATTCAGGCCAAGTACAACGCCGTCGCCGACGATGTCGAGCAGCGTCACGCCAAGGGCCAGCCGGTCCTGGTGGGCACCGTCTCCATCGAGAGCTCCGAGAAGCTGTCGGCCGCCCTTACCAAGCGCGGCATCGCGCACGAGGTCCTCAACGCCAAGCACCATGAGCGCGAGGCTCATATCGTTGCCCAGGCCGGACGCTACGGCGCCGTGACCATCGCTACCAACATGGCCGGTCGTGGTACCGACATCCTGTTGGGCGGCAACCCCGACGAGCTGGTGCGCGAGCGCCTTGAGTACGAGGGCCTGACCATGGAGGACGTGACGCCCGAGCAGCTTGAGCAGTTTAACGCCGAGGCCAAGGAGACCTGCAAGGCCGAGCGCGAGCGCGTGCTTGCCGCCGGCGGCCTGACCGTTATCGGCACCGAGCGCCACGAGTCCCGTCGTATCGACAACCAGCTGCGCGGCCGCTCCGGCCGTCAGGGCGATCCGGGCGAGACCCAGTTCTACCTGTCGCTCGAGGACGACCTCATGCGCCTGTTCGGTGGCGACAAGATGGACCGCGTCTCCAAGATGATGGTCACGGCCGACATGGGCGACGACATGCCCATCCAGCACAAGATCATCTCCAAGGCCGTCGAGAGCGCCCAGCACAAGGTCGAGAGCATCAACTTCTCCATGCGCAAGAGCGTCCTTGAGTACGACGACGTCATGAACAAGCAGCGCCAGGTCATCTACGCTGAGCGCAATAAGATTCTGGACGGCAAGGACCTGACCGACCACATCACCGAGGTCATGCACGACACCGTGTACCGCTGCGTTCAGGAGTTCTGCACCAAGGACAGTCACGATGGCGAGCGCGACCTGGAGGGCCTGCGCAAGTGGGTTGTGGAGCTCACCGGCCACATCGATACGCCGAAGTTCCCCGACGAGGATTATGAGGCTCTGGCTGCCGATGTCCTGGCTTACGTAGAGAAGTGCTACAACATGAAGGCCGAGCGCTTGGGCGAGGACCTGATGCGCGAGCTCAACACCCAGGTCATGCTGCGCGTCATCGATACCCGCTGGATGAACTACCTGCAGGAGATGGACTACCTCAAGACCGGCATCGGCCTGCGCGGCTTTGGCCAGCGCGACCCGCTGGTCGAGTACAAGACCGAGGCCTACGGCGCGTTCCAGATCCTCGTCGACACCATGTACGAGGATTACCTGCGCACGGTTCTGCGCATCGAGATCAAGGCTGCCCCGCGTGCCGTGGAGCACAAGGAGGAGCCCGCGCTCGAGGGTGCGCACTTCTCCGGTCCTGCCGAGGTCGATGGTGACAACGGCGACTCGGTGCTGCGCAAGCAGGCGCAGGTGCAGGCCCGCACGGCCGTCCAGGGTGGTCCGGCTGCCGTCAACAACGGTGGCAAGGTGACCACCTATCGCAAGTCCGAGAGCGACGATCCGTACGTCAACGTGGGCCGCAACGACCCGTGCCCCTGCGGTAGCGGCAAGAAGTTTAAGTACTGCCACGGCAGGAATCGTTAATGGCTGAGGCTTTAGAGGTAACGCCCGCCGAGCTGGACGCGTTTGCGGACCGGCTCGGCGAGGTCGAGTCGTATCTCCACTTGGACGAAAAGCGCACGCGCGTGACCGAGCTCGAGGCCAAAAGCGTGGCCCCCGGCTTTTGGGATGACGCCGACGCCGCCCGTGCCACCATGGAGGAAATCGCGCGCACCAAGGAAGATATCGCTGCCGTGGACAACGCGCGCGGCGAGCTTTCCGATGCCCGCGCCGCGCTGGAGCTTGCCGAGGAGATGGGGGATGACCCCGATGCCGCCGCCCTTCGCGAGGAGGCTACAGCCACGGCTGAGCGCCTGGCCCGTGCCATCGATGAGCTTGAGCTTTCGAGCTGGTTTACCGGTGAGTTCGATCACGGCGATGCCATTGTGACCATCAAGCCCGGACAGGGTGGTCTGGAGGCCCAGGACTGGACCTTCATGCTCTTTAAGATGTACATGAAGTACTGCCAGCGTCGCGGCTGGAAGGTCACGATTAACGACTGCCCCGCTGCTGAGGTCATCGGCATCGACCGCGCGACCTTTACCGTCGAGGGCAAGGACGCATTTGGCATGCTGCGCGCCGAGGCCGGCGTCCACCGCTTGGTGCGCATTAGCCCCACCGACGACAAGAAACGCCGCCAGACCACGTTCGCCGGCGTCGAGGTCATCCCCGTGCTACCCGATGATATCGATATCGAGATCAGCCCCGATGACATCCGCGTGGACGTGTACCACGCGAGCGGCCCGGGCGGTCAGGGCGTGAACACCACCGACTCCGCCGTGCGCGTGACGCATTTCCCCAGCGGCATTGTGGTCACCTGCCAAAACGAGCGCAGCCAGATCCAGAACAAGGCCGCGTGCATGCAGATCCTCAAGGCTCGCCTGTACGAGATTGAGCTCGAGAAGCGCGCCGAGGCCCTGGATGAGATTCGCGGACCCAAAACCACGATTGGTTTTGGCAACCAGATCCGCAGCTACGTGCTCTACCCGTATCAGATGGTTAAGGACCTACGCACGGGCGTTGAGACCAGCAACGTCGAGGCGGTTCTTGACGATGGCGACCTGGACCCGTTTGTTATTGGCTACCATCGCTGGGCCACTGGCAACGCTGACGCGGAGATCCCATCTGCATAAACCGCCCGGTTTATGTGGAAATGGATAAAACCCTCCGAGCAGGGTGGTTTTGTATCCAAAGCAAACCCTGCGCAGGGGTGGTTTTTGTCCGGCGAATCGGTAGAATCGAATACAAGAAGAAGTTCAAAGCGCATCCGATGGGGTGCGCTTTTTTGAGGGAGGCAGCATGGCATATCGTCTGGACATTAAGCGCATTCTTTCGATGAACTTCTTTCACGACCTGCCCCAGATTATGTTGGGGTGCGCTCTGGCCGCTATTGCGACCGACCTGTTTTTGATTCCTAACGGCCTTGCTGCCGGTGGCGTTACGGGCCTTGCCACCATTATCCAGGCGGTCGGCGCATCGCGCGGTCTATCGCTTCCCGTTGGTATTCAGACGATCGTGATGAACGCCTTGCTGCTGCTGGTCGTTATGCGCGAGGGCGGCATGTTCTACGTGGTGCAGACGGCGACAGGCTTTGTGCTGCTGGGCTTTTTCACCGACCTGTTCGCTCCGTTTGTGGCGCCGCTGGCACATGCCGATCTGATGCTGCCCGCTATGTGGGGCGGCATCATCACGGGCATCGGTTATGGCATGGTGCTGCGCGCCGGCGCCAACACCGGCGGCTCGGACACGATTGGCCAAATCATCTCGCGTAATACCTCGCTGCCCGTGGGCTCGACCGTCATGGCGATCGATGTTGCCGTATGTGCGCTGTCGGCTCCGGTCTTTTCAATCGAAAATGCACTATATGCAGGCCTTTCGATGGTCATTAGCGGCTACGTGATCGATGCCGTGGTCGATGGTGGCAACAAACGCCGTATGGTACTCATCATCTCGGACAAGTTCCCTGATATCGCTGCCGATATTATGTATGGCCTGGGTCGTGGTTGTACCAAGTTTAAGGCGACTGGCATGTATTCGGGTGCCGAGAAGCCGGTGATCATGGTCATCGTGAGCCGTCGAGAGCTCAATACCCTCAAGACGATCGTGCGCGAGCGCGATCCTCACGCCATTGTGACGGTCGCTGACGTTACGGAAGCCTTCGGCGAGGGATTCAAGGACATTAGCGCGTAGGGGCGACCGCGTTCCATCCAAAAGACGTTCACATTGATAAACCGTTTCATCAGCGGTTCTGCCTGCTAAATTGTTCAAATAATGATAAAAACTCTGGTAAAGCCATCAGTTTCCAGCATAATGAATGACGTACGTGCATTGCGGCTGTGTTGGGATTACCTTCGGTGCCGTGCGCATCTTGTCTAAAGAGGATGAAAGGAAGGCACAATGAGCGACGAAGAGCTCAAAAAGGTTGCCAACGAGGTAAGGAAGGGCATCGTCACCGGCGTGCACGCTGCCAAGTCCGGCCATCCGGGCGGTTCGCTCGGCGCTGCCGACATCATGACCTATCTGTACTTTGAGGAAATGAACGTCGACCCGGCCGACCCCCGTAAGACCGATCGCGACCGCTTTGTGCTCTCCAAGGGCCATTGCGCTCCGGGTCTGTACGCTGTGCTCGCCGAGCGCGGGTTCTTCCCCAAGGAGGACCTCGAGACGCTGCGCCATATCGGCAGCCACCTGCAGGGTCACCCCAACATGAACGACACCCCGGGCGTCGATATGTCCACCGGCTCGCTTGGTCAGGGCATCTCCGCCGCTGTGGGCATGGCGGTTGCCGCCAAGCACTGGGGCGATACTTACCGCACGTACGCCCTGCTGGGCGATGGCGAGAGCGAGGAGGGCCAGGTCTGGGAGGCCGCCATGTTTGCCGGCAACCAGCAGCTCGATAACCTCTGCGTGATCGTCGACCACAACGGCCTGCAGATCGACGGCCCCGTCGAGGAGGTCAACGACCCCATGCCGCTCGCCGACAAGTTCCGCGCCTTCAAGTTCCACGTGGTGGAGCTCGCCGACGGCAACGATTTCGATCAGATCCGCGCCGCCTTTGCCGAGGCCCGCGCCACCAAGGGTCAGCCGACCGCCATCATCGCCGAGACCACCAAGGGCAAGGGCGTTTCCTTTATGGAGAACCAGGTGGGTTGGCACGGCAAGGCCCCCAACGATGAACAGTTTGAGCAGGCCATGGCAGAGCTCACGGCCGCCGGAGAGGAGCTCTAGGATGGCAGACGTCAAGAAAATCGCCACGCGCGTAAGCTACGGCGAGGCCCTCGTCGAGCTCGCCAACGAGCACGATGACTTTGTGGTCCTCGACGCCGACCTGGCCGCCGCCACGCAGACCGGCAAGTTTAAGGCAGCCTGCCCCGACCGCTTCTTCGATGTGGGCATTGCCGAGAGCAACCTGATGGGTGTTGCCGCCGGTATCGCGACCACCGGCCGCGTCGCCTTCGCGAGCACCTTTGCCATGTTTGCCGCCGGCCGCGCCTTTGAGCAGGTCCGCAACTCCATCGGCTATCCGCACCTTAACGTTAAGATCGGTGCCACGCACGCCGGTATCTCGGTGGGCGAGGACGGCGCCACGCACCAGTGCTGCGAGGATATCGCTCTCATGCGCGTCATCCCCGGCATGACCGTTATCGTTCCCGCCGACGACGTGGAGGCTCGTGCCGTGACGCGCGCCGCCTACGAGTGCGACGGCCCCGTATACATGCGCTTTGCCCGTCTGGCCTCGCCGGTCATCAACGACCCCGAGACCTACAAGTTCGAGGTAGGCAAGGGCATCGTCATGCGCGAGGGCACCGACGTCACCATCATCGCCTGCGGCCTAATGGTTGGCGAGGCCCTCGAGGCCGCCGAGCAGCTCGCTGCCGAGGGCATCGATGCCGAGGTCATCAACATGCACACCATCAAGCCCATCGATGCCGACCTGATCGTCAAGAGCGCCACCAAGACCGGCCACGTCGTGACCGTCGAGGAGCACTCCGTGATCGGTGGCCTGGGCAGCGCCGTTGCCGACGTTCTGTGTGAGCAGTGCCCGACGCCGCTCAAGAAGATTGGCGTCAACGACACCTTCGGCGAGTCCGGCCCGGGTGCCGAGCTCCTGCACAAGTACGGCCTGGACGCCGCCAACATCGTGGCGACCACCAAGGAGTTCTTGGCATAAGGCAAGACGAGGCAAAGCATCGTCTCAACAACCACATCCAAGCCAGAACAGGGGCATCCCCAAAGAGGGCGCCCCTGTTTTTGTTGAATTTAAATTAGAGTCCTGCCAAGCAAAGTTCCCATGGGGAAACGGGCCCATCTTAACAAAGTGCAATTCAGACCCTTCCAACTTTGTATGCGCAGCATCTCAAGTTGGTGCGTCGGCCCCATAGTAGCCGCAGGCCGGGCGCAGGGTTACCTCCCAAATCTTTCCGCAGCGCAGGCCGGCGTTTGTCCGCAGCTCCGCAGGAGCAGGACAAATGCCGGCCATGCGCGAGGACGATTTGGGAGGTAACCCTGCGCCCGGCCGGTGAGACCCAAACCCCGCCATGCTTCTTATGTGCAGCAAAGCTAATGCTGCTAAAATACAAAGCGCTCATGTAGTTTAAACGCACGACGATAAGGAGCACCAGTGGGTAACCACTTCCGTACCTCCGGTGCGGGCGATGATGCCCCCAAGACGCAGACGGGCGTCCAGGGCAGTCGTTTCGCCACTCCGGATTCAGAGGGCCAGCCTGTTGCTCAGGCCCCCGCTCAGCCGGCAGATCAGGCACAGCTGGCATCCGATCCCTTTGCCTACAATCCCACCAGCGATGTCGCGCTTTCCGGCACGGCGGGTTTTGAGCCCGTTCAGGCCGTGACCGCTCGCGTGGAGCAGCCTCAGGCTGGCGCCGCCACGCCGCAGCCTACCATGGCCGGCATTCCCGACCCCATGGCCCCTGCGACGCCGGTTCCTCAGCCTGCGCAGTCCGGTCTCTTTGCCGCTATTCCCGATCCCACGCAGCCTGCTGTCCCGGTGGTCGAGAGCGATCAGGCCGCCGAGGTCGCAAGCCTCGATAACGCGCTCAACAACCCCGATTTTACGTCGGTGTTTGCGCCCATCGATCCGCAAGCCAGCCGCAAGAAGATGGCCAAGCAGGCCGGTGTCGAGCCCGTCATCCTTATGGAGCATGTCACCAAGATCTATCCGGCACAGCCCAACAAGCCTGCACTCGACGACATCAACATCGAGATCTATCCGGGCGAGTTCGTCTTCCTGGTCGGTCATTCCGGCTCGGGTAAGACCACGCTGCTGTCGACGCTCAACCGCGACGTCAAGCCCACAAGCGGTCGCATTTTGGTCGCCGGCCAGGATCTCATGAAGATCAAGAACCGCAAAGTTCCGTTCCTGCGTCGTCAGATTGGCGCCGTGTTCCAGGACTTTAAGCTCCTGCCGCAAAAGACCGCCTACGAAAACGTGGCGTTTGCCCTGCAGTGCATCGGCAAGCCCAAGGGCGTCATTCGCAGCCAGGTGCCCGAGGTGCTGCGTCTGGTCGGTCTGGCCGATCAGATGGACTCGCTGCCCGATCAGCTTTCCGGTGGCGAGCAGCAGCGCGTGGCCGTTGCCCGCGCTATGGTCAACCGCCCGCCGCTGCTGATTTGCGACGAGCCCACGGGCAACCTCGATCCGGCGATTTCGCTGGGCATCATGAAGCTGCTCGAGCGCATTAACCGCACCGGTACCACCGTGATCGTCGCTACGCACGACCGCGAGATGGTCGATAGCATGCACCGTCGCGTGATCGCCCTCGAGGGCGGCCACGTAATCCGCGACCAGGAGAGGGGAGGTTACGGCAACTATGGCACCAACTAACGTGGGCTACTCGCTCAAAGAGGCGATCAGCCACTTCTTCCGTAACTGGACCACCTCACTCGGCGCCGTCATCACGATTTTCCTTTCGCTGTTTATCATCGGCCTGTTCATTATGGGTTCCGCGATGCTGAACTCCGTGATCGGCACCGTCGAGGATCAGGTCGTCATCAACGCCTTTATTAGCGATGACGCCGACCAGGCAGATGTTCAGGCCTTTGAGGCCGAGCTCAAGACGTGGAGCAACGTCAAGTCCGTGACGTACAAGGACAAGGACGACGCGCTGGCCGAGTACACGAGCAAGATGTCGGGTAACGCCGACGCTACCATGAGCGCGCTCGACGGTCAGAACCCGCTGCCGGCTTCGTATGCCATCGAGATGGACGATCCGTCCATGGTCGAGAGCACGGCCCAGAAGCTCAAGAAGAACGCCGATTTTCAGAAGATCGCGGACGACGGCGACGTTAACGCGAGCGTTCTGTACGGCCAGGAGGAAGTGAGCCGCCTGTTCCAGGTGACGAACTACATCCGTATCGCCGCTGTGGTGCTCGTCGGCCTGCTGACCTTTATTGCGTTCATTTTCATTAACAACACGATTCGCCTGTCCATTACGGCGCGTCGTCGTGAGATTGCGATCATGCGTCTGGTGGGCGCAAGCAACGGCTTCATTCGCGGGCCGTTCATTACCGAGGGCGTGCTGCAGGCCATTTTGGGCTCGTTGCTTTCCATCGGCGTGCTGGAGCTGCTGCGCAATCTGATGATTCCGCGTTTGCAGGAGAGCATCGGCTGGATGTCGTTTGCCCTGCCGATGCAGTACTACCTGGTGACCTATGCTGCGCTGATTCTGGTCGGTGTGATTATCGGTCTCTTTGGTTCTGCCATAGCCATGCGCCGCTACCTGCGCGTGTAGGCATGCCTGGAATTCATCCCTTCCAACGGGTCGTCTCTTATGGGGCGGCCCGTTTTTTGATCTCTAGGGGACGGCAGGAAAGCGAATCATTTGGGTAGACTCTTTGGAGTTCGTCATCGATAGCAAGGAGGCGCCATGGGGCGCAATAACAAGCATAAGCGTGGAGCTCGCAATAAGCGCGGGCCGGTGCGCAGCGAACGCCGTCCGAGCCTGACCGGGCGCGTGCAGCTCCATGAGCACAGTGCCTATGTCATAACCGAGAATGGCGACTACAAGGTCATGGGCCGCGGTAAGCGCGAGATCATGGACGGCGATACCGTTGCCGTTAGCATTAAGAACAGCCCGCATGGCGAGCGTCGCGCCGTGATCGAGGGCGTGGTTGAGCGCGCAGCTATAAGCGTGGTGGGCACGTACCAGACCGCCGGTCCGCTCGGTGTGATTGAGCCGCTCGATTCGCGCCTGAAGGCCGACTTCTTCATTTTGCCCGAGGATACCTCGGCGGATCGCCTGGGCGTCCGCCCGGGTGATGCCGTTGTCGCACGCATTTTGACCTACCCGACGCGCCTGGAATCGGGCACTGTGACGATCGAACGCCGCATTGGCGGAGATGACGCGCCCGATTTGGGCGTTCAATATGTGATGGCGCGTTACGGCTATACCGATAGCTATCCCGAGGCCGCGCTAGACGAGGCCGAGGGGCTTTCGCTCGATGTGTCCGTGGCGCTTAAGGACCCGCTCCGCCGCGATCTGCGCGACCGCTTTGTCATCACGATCGACCCGGTCGACGCGCGCGACTTTGACGATGCCATTTCGCTTGAGCGCACGCCCGAGGGTGGCTACAAGCTGGGTGTGCATATCGCTGACGTTTCTCACTATGTGGCTTGGGGCGGGCATATCGATCTTGAGGCTCGCCATCGTACGACATCGGTGTATCTGGCCGATCGCGTGCTTCCCATGCTGCCCGAGCGCCTGTCCTGTGACCTATGCTCGCTTCGCCCTGACGAGGACCGTCTTGCGTTTACCGTTGACATTGAGCTCGATGCGCAGGGTCGCGTGCGGCATTACGATCCTTACCCCAGCGTGATTCGCTCGCGTGTGCGTATGGACTATGACGGCGCCGAGGCGCTGCTGGTGCGTGCCGACGCGGTTGAGTATTCGGTGCTGGAAGGCGCCGCTGAGGATGTTGCGGCTGCTGAGGCCTCGCGCGAGGAGGCGCTTGAGCGCGGTCTTGCGTGCGAGGAAACTGCTCGCGGCTATAACGTCGACCTCGGCGATTTCCTTGTCGCCGCCAACGAACTCGCCGAACTTCGCCGTCGTATTCGTCGCGTCCGCGGCTCAGTCGATTTTGACACGGCCGAGATTCGCGCTCTATTGGACGAGGACGGAGTGCCCGTGCAGATCGTGGCCCGTGAGCGCTCGTGCGCCACGTCGCTGATTGAGGAGGCCATGCTGCTGGCCAACGAGTGCGTGGCGGAGTGGCTGGCCGACCGCGATATCGAGGCCTGCTATCGCGTGCATGAGGATCCGAGTCCCGATAGCCTGCACGGTGCCGCCGTTGCGCTGGCGCAGCTAGGCATCATCGACGATCGCCGTGCTGCCGGTATCGCCCTGGGGAGTCCCGATGAGCTGCAGGCTGCAGTCGATGCTGCCGCAGGTACGGCCAACGCACCGCTCGTCAACACGCTGCTTCTGCGCAGCATGCAGCGCGCGCTGTACAAGCCGCGCAACGAGGGCCACTTTGCGCTCGCCGCGCCGTGCTACTGTCACTTTACGAGTCCCATCCGTCGCTACCCCGATCTGGTGGTGCACCGCGTACTCAAACTGCAGTTGGCCTATGAGCAGCTCGGCGGCAAGGACGCCTTGGTCCGTACGCCGCGGCTGATCGGCAAGGGGCGCGAGTCGCTGCCGCGCATTCTGCCGCAGATCTGCCGCGCATGCAGCGATGCCGAGCGCGCGGCAGATGCCGCCAGCCATGCGACGCAAAAGATTAAGATTGCCCAGTACTATGAGGACCGTCTGGGCGAGCGCTATGCCGGAACCGTCTCGTGGGTTAGCAGTATGGGCCTGTTCGTACGCCTGGATTTGACGCAGGTCGAGGGCCTGGTTTCAATTAAGAGCCTGGGCAACGAGTGGTTCGAGTTCGACGAGGACGCGCTTACGCTGACGGGCGCCGACACGGGGACTCGCTATGAACTGGGCCAGCGCGTGATTATCGAGGTCTCGCGCGTCAATACCACGCGTGGACACTTGGACTTTAAGCTTATCCACTAGCTAAATCCTGACTCGTGGCGGGAGAGCGGAGGGCGGTCTTTCGGGGCCGCCCTCCGCATTTGAATCGTGGCTACCTTGCCGTCTGCTCGGCTGCCCGCTTACCTGCTATTTGAGAGGTAAAACCTACCAAAATAAACCTGTCCCTTTTTGGCAGGTTTACAAGAAAGCGGGGATGAGATGGCGACGGTGTACGGTTATGCGCGGGTGAGTTCGCGCGATCAGAATCTTAATCGGCAGCTGGATGCGCTGGGCGCCTATGGCGTGGGCTCGGCGAATATTTATGCCGACCATGCGAGCGGCAAGGACTTCGATCGCCCGAGGTATCGCGAGCTGCTGCACGTCCTGGGAGACGGGGACGTGCTGGTGGTGCTTTCTATCGACCGACTTGGCCGTAATTACTCCGAGATTCTTGAGGAATGGCGACGCATTACCAAGGAGCTCGGGGTTGCCATTGTGGTGTTGGACATGCCATTGCTTGACACGCGCGTCAGGGCCAGCGGCACGCCGGATGTGACCAACACCCTGATTGCCGATATTGTGCTGCAACTGCTGAGCTACGTGGCGCAGGTGGAGCGCGAGAATATCCATCGGCGCCAGGCGGAGGGAATTGCAGCTGCGCGGGCGCGAGGGGTCCGTTTCGGTCGACCTCGCAAGCCGTGCCCTCCTCAGTTTGAGCTGGTGCGCGATAGCTATGAGGCGGGCGATATAACCCGCAGCCAGGCAGCAAAGTGCCTGGGCGTGTGCGTGGGGACGTTCGATCGCTGGATGCGCGAGGCGGGGTAGAGGTTTGCGTCGCTTTGTCGCTTCCTGTTGCGATTCAAATTTTGATACGGTGACGATGTCATTTGGGGCTACACTCGCTGATATTCAAAAAAAGGAGGTTGGCCCTTGTCGCGCGTAAAACAAATAATCGGATGGACCGCGATCGTTCTGTTCGTTGTAACGCTGGCGGGCATCTGGGTGCTGACGGAGCAAAATGCGGTGGAGACGTCGTTGCTGAGCGAGTCCACCGCGCGTGTGGTAGAGGGTCAGGCTACGGGCGTTCAGGCTGTCGATGCCACGGGTGAAGCCTAGACGGAGAACGGAATGACCGGGGGCGCCGATTCGGCTGCCTCGAATGTCCGGTCTGGCCGACTTGCTTCCATTCGCATGTGGGTGGGCACGAACGTCCGTCGCGTTGCCCATACCGTAGAGTTTTTCTTCGTCGGATTGTTCGCCTCGGTGGTCGTGGTTTGCTTTTCCAGGCGTCCGTGGAGCGTATGCTCCCGTTGCGTGCCCGTATTGCTCTTTTGCGCCGCCTGCTCCGTTGGCGATCAGGTACATAAGATCTTTGTTCCCGGCAGGCATTTCGACGTTATCGATCTAGGATTCGATGCTGCGGGCTATGTCACCGCCATGCTGTTGGTATTGCTGGCGGCGGCGTTGGTGCGCCATGCGAATCGGCCGATCGGCGCCCATGCGAGGCGCTAGCCGGTAACAAACCCGTTTCTGATAATGCGACCTTGTTGAATTATTTTGTGTCGCGCGTATTTCCGAGCGGTCGGATTTGAGGGGCGAGCGGTAGAACGCTCTCCCTTTGTGCGCCACGATGCGGCACAATGTACCGCAAAAGCTGTTTGTATCCGGTACGAATCGTTCGTTGGTCTTTAATTCTTCTCAACGGAGGTGTTTGAGATGGCAAACGGATTGCTTTTGCGACTTCGCGAGCGTGAGCTCAGCGCGAGCCCGGCGGAACGCAATGTCATCGCATATGTAACCGCTCATCCGCACGAGGTGGTCGGGCTGTCCGTCCGCGGTCTTGCCGATGTCACGTTCTCCTCGCCCTCGAGCATTTTGCGCTTTTGCAAGCGTTTGGGTTTTGCGGGCTACAAGGAGTTCCAGCGCGAACTGATTGCCGAGCTGGCGCTCTTGGGTGACAAGAAAGACGTAGCCCTCGAGGACATCTCCATGGATGACAGCGTCGAACGTATCGTGGGGAAGGTGATGAAAAGCAACGTGCGCACGATCGAGGCGACGGCGCGAACGCTCGATTACACCGTCTTGGAGCGATGCGCGGCCCGTCTTAAGCGGGCACGCGCGGTCAATCTGTTCGGTATCGGTGCCTCTCGTTTGGTCGCGCACGATCTGGCGCAAAAGCTCATGCGTGTCGACAAGGAGTGCCATCTGTACGACGACTGGCATGATCAGCTCTTGTGTGCCAAGAACATGCATGAGGGCGATATGGCAATCGCCTTTAGCTACTCGGGCTTGACGCAAGAGGTGCTGGACTGCACCGCCGAGGCTCAACGTCACAACTGTCCCGTTGTGGCCGTTACAAAAGTAGATGGATCATCCAAGCTTGCCACCGTGGCCGATGCCGTGCTCGGCGTCGCTGCGAGTGAACCCTTGGTCCGCAGCGGTGCCATGGCTTCGCGTATGGCCCAGCTTATGGTTGTCGATGCCCTGTACGCTGCTTACGTTGCCAGCGACTACGAACGGGCGACGCATGTCATTAAGCAAAACTACATCGAGAAACAGGAAAGATGAGGTGAATGAAATGCTCGATTTAACAAAATTCACGACCGAACAGCGTAATCAAAGTTCAATGGACCTCGATACGATGACATCGCTGCAAATCGTCACGACGATGAATGATGAGGATCTTCGTGCCGTCCAGTCGGTCACGAAGGTGTTGCCCCAGGTTGCCACAGCAATCGACTGGGCTGCTGAGGCACTCGAGCGCGGCGGACGCGTCTTTTACATGGGCGCAGGCACCAGCGGTCGTCTGGGCGTACTCGACGCTTCGGAGTGTCCGCCCACGTTTGGCGTGTCACCCGATCTGATTGTCGGGCTCATTGCCGGAGGCGAGACGGCGTTTATCAAGGCTGTCGAAGGTGCCGAAGACAGCGAGGAACTTGGCGCGAGCGACCTGCGGGAGCGTGGACTCTCGGACAAGGATCTTGTCGTTGGCCTGGCGGCAAGCGGCCGTACTCCCTATGTGGTGGGCGGCCTTGTGAACGCCAGGGCAACTGGGTGCAAGACCATTGCAATTGCCTGCAACCAAGGGTCGAAGATCGGGGAGAGCGCAGATCTTGCCATTGAACCCGTGCCCGGTCCCGAGGTGCTGACCGGCTCAACGAGGCTCAAGGCGGGAACGGTTCAAAAGCTCATTCTCAACATGATTTCGACCGGTGCCATGGTCAAGATCGGCAAGGTATACCAAAACCTGATGGTCGATGTGCAGCAGACGAACGAGAAGTTGGTGGTGCGCGGCCAGAACATCGTGATGGAGGCGACCGGCTGCACGCGCGAGCGCGCTATTCAGGCGCTTGCAGATGCCGGCGGCCACGTAAAAACCGCTATTGTCTCGGTACTGCTGGACTGCGATGTCGAGCAGGCTGCGGTAGCTCTTGAGCGAGCGCGAGGCCATGTCCGTGCTGCGGTGAGTGGCCATGAGAAGAGCAATGCCGATGCCCAATAGGTGCGCGGCGTGAGCTGATATGACATCCAAACGAGATACCCAATACAAGGAGGAGTTATGACGAACAAAGAGCTGGCTCAAAAGCTGCTGGACCTTTTGGGCGGTAAAGACAACGTGCTCGCAAACGCGGCGTGCATGACGCGCCTGCGCGTGACCGTCAAAGACACGGGCAGCGTCGACACGGAGGGTATTAAGGCACTCGACGGCGTGATGGGCTTGGTCGAGGACGACACGATGCAGATCGTGCTGGGGCCGGGCAAGGTGAATAAGGTGCTCGAGGAGTTCTCCAAGCTCACCGGCCTTGCGAAAGGCGTTGCCGACGAGAGCGTGGTTGACGCTGCGGCCACAAACAAGGCCGCGCAGAAGGCAAAGTACGAGTCCAAGCCGGTTCAGGCCTTCCTCAAGAAGATTTCCAATGTCTTCGTCGCCCTGCTTCCCGGCATCATTGCGGCTGGCCTCATCAACGGTATCTGCAACGTCATTAACGTCTCGACGGCAGGCGCGCTTGCAGGCGAGTGGTGGTACCAGGGCATTCGTTCCATGGGCTGGGCCCTGTTTGCCTATCTGCCCATCTTGGTGGGCTATAACGCGGCACGTGAGTTTGGCGGCTCCGCTGCGCTGGGCGGCATCGCCGGCATGATGTGTATCGCCAACAGTGCCATGCCCCTGCTTGCGCCTGGCGCGGCTGATCCTGCCACTGCCATTCTGCTGCCGCTCACCAATGCGCAGTACAACCCCGCAGCGGGCGGCATGATCGCGGCTCTTATCGCTGGCGCATTTTTTGCCTGGATGGAGCGTCAGATTCGCAAGGTTATGCCCAACGCACTCGACACGTTTTTGTCCCCGCTGCTGGTGCTCATCATCGGTGCCTTTGCTCTGATGCTCGTCATCCAGCCGGTTGGCGCATGGCTGACGACTGCCATCTTTAGCGTTTTGACCTTTATTTTCGAGAAGCTGGGCGTCCTGGGCGGCTATATCCTGTCGGCAGGCTTCTTGCCGCTGGTTTCCGTCGGCCTGCATCAGGCGCTCACGCCGATCCACGCTATGCTCAACGATCCCGACGGCGCTACCAAGGGCATCAATTACCTGCTCCCCATCCTTATGATGGCTGGCGGCGGCCAGGTCGGTGCCGGTCTGGCGCTGTACTTTAAGACCAAGAACGCCAAGCTCAAGAAGTATGTCGCAGAGTCCATTCCCGTTGGCATTCTGGGTGTGGGCGAGCCTCTGATGTATGCCGTTACGCTGCCGCTCGTTCGCCCGTTTGTGACGGCCTGCCTGGGTGCCGGATTTGGCGGCGCGCTCGCGGCGCTGCTTCACATCGGCACGGTTTCTCAGGGCGTTTCCGGTCTGTTTGGCCTGCTGATCGTCGTTCCTGGCCAGCAGCTCGGCTACGTTGCCGCTATGCTGCTTGCCTATGCCGCCGGCTTTGTCCTGACGTGGTTCTTTGGCGTCGACGAGCAGAAGATCAACGAGTTCTTTGGCGAATAGTTTGATATCGCGAGCCGTGTTGCTCAGGGCTCGCGGCGCGCGGCAGATTTCTTGATGCTATGGTTGTGCCGGTGGGGCTAACTGCTCCGCCGGCCTTTTTTAAAGGAGCGTTGAAACGTGAAAACGGGTATTTCGATTTATCTTTCCAACCCTCTGCAGGATATTGAGCGGACGATTGAACACGGTGCCGCGGCGGGTGCGCGCTATGCGTTCACCTCGCTGCATATTCCCGAGGATGGGGGAGCGGCGTATACCGATAAGGTCCGTCATGTGCTGTCGCTGCTTTCCGCCCGCGGCATTGCGCTCATTGCCGATGTGGGGCCGCGCACGTGCGATTTGCTCGGGCTTGAGCGCATCGAGGACCTGCGCGATCTGGGGTTGGAATACCTTCGTTTGGACTATGGCTTTAGCGCCCGGCGGGTCGCGGAGCTGTCCGGTGTATTTCGCATTGTGGTCAATGCATCGACGGTGAGTTCTGATGAAATCGCATCGTGGCGTGAGGCCGGTGCCGATGTGACTCGTTTTGCCGCCTGCCACAATTTTTACCCCAAGCCTTATACCGGTTTAGCTCTGGAGGACATTGCTCGGGTGAATCTTCGTCTTGCGGCGCTTGGATTCGAAATCATGGCTTTTGTGCCGGGCGATGCCAACGTTCGCGGGCCGGTATTCGAGGGACTGCCGACGGTCGAGGCGCAGCGCGGTCGCGCGTCAAAGGTTGCTCTCAATATGCTTGAGCTTGCACATGGCGCCGGTTGCGACATTGTGTTGGTCGGCGACCCCGATCTTTCCGATGCGGGCTGGACGCAGTTTGCTCATGTTTCCGCCGGATACGTGGACCTGCAATGCGAGCTGGAGCCCGGTTATGCCTATGTACGTGGGCAGATTCATCACGACCGACCCGATTCGAGCACCCTCATCTTTAGGTCTCAGGAGTCGCGTACGACTCTTAAGCCGGATTCCGTGCCGATGGATGCCGGTGCCGGCCTGCCGCGAAAGACGGGGTCGATCGCTGTGAGCAATAGCGGCTATGGGCGCTACGAAGGCGAGCTTGAGATTGCGCGGGTCGATCTTCCCGGTGACGAGCGCATGAACGTTGCGGGTCATATCACGCCCGAGGCAATGGAACTGCTGCCGTTCATCAAACGCGGATTCGGGGTACGGTTCGTTTAGCGTGTGACCCGTGGGCTACAATTGGCCCATCATACGAAGGCGCCTCGTGTGGCGTGTGCCTGCGTTGGCCGATCTATATTCGGAGGATTCCCATGACCGTACTGTTTGTTGAATATCCCAAGTGCTCGACCTGTAAGAAGGCCAAGGCATGGCTGGACGAACACGGGGTAGAGTATATCGACCGCGATATCGTTTTGGACAATCCCACGGCTGATGAGCTTGCGACCTGGATTGCTCGTTCGGGACTGCCGGTGCGGCGCTTCTTTAATTCGTCGGGCATGAAATATCGAGAGCTGGGCCTGAAGGCGCGTCTAGATGCGGGCATGACGGATCGGGAGTGCTACGAGCTGCTGGCGACCGACGGCATGCTGGTCAAGCGTCCGCTGTTGGTGGGCGACGACTTTGCGATTCCCGGCTTTAGGGAAGCAGCTTGGACCGAGGCGCTGCTGTAGCGGCTGCGGAAAGTGCGACCCGTTTTGAGTGCTCAGGGTGGGACGTGTTTTCCATCGGCGGGCTCGCTCGGCTCAATCCTCGAGCTGTGCCCATTCGTGCGGATCGTAGACCTTTACGTGCTTGTTGGGCTTGCCGCTCCAGTACTCCTCGTCCATAAAGGGCAGATATGCCTGAACACCGGGGCAGATAAAGGGAATCCGCTGCTGTTGCAGTCGCTCGCGCTGTCGCTGCTCCAGGTGCGCCTCGGATATGACAGTCGGCATACCGGACAGCTCGACGAGGCTTGACTGGATTCGCTTAAGGTCGGGGAGTCCCGCGTGCCATGACATCCGCATGATCAAAAAGGATGCACGGCGGTATTTTGCCTGCATCACCGTGATGGCGGGGCGCAGAGTGGGATGGATTTTGTCCCGTTCGGGCCAAAGGTCAGCAGTGATCTCGAGGCCCAGGGTCTCCCATAGGTAATCAAGCTCTTCGTCCATGGCGCCTCGATATCTACGTGATCATTGATACTTCGATTGTGTTGCCTGGTGCTATCGTTTTCGCGGTAGAATCTGCCAACGGTTGACGGCTACCGCTCGCGGCGTTTTGTCCTTCGTGTGCAGCGGTCGACTTCACAGGTCCTTCACGTGTTGGCCGTATTTGACTGAATTTCAAAAAAGTCAAAATTGGGGCTTGCGTCACGGCCGGACTTCCCGTATATTTCTTTCTTGCGCAAAGGCACAGCCGAGCGCAGCGATGCAGTCATTGGGATGTCGTCTAATGGCAGGACAGCGGATTCTGGTTCCGTCAATGGGGGTTCGACTCCCTCCATCCCAGCCATTGCATTTGCTACATATGGCCCGTTCGTCTAGCGGTTTAGGACGCCGCCCTCTCAAGGCGGAGATCACCAGTTCGAATCTGGTACGGGCTACCAAAATTGAACGCCCGGGCCTCGTAAGAGACCCGGGTTTTGTGTATTGACCGATATTTAAGGCGCGCGTTGAGTCTGCCGCCCGGACCGAGGAGTTGTCATGGACCTGCCTATCAGCTTGGAAGACATCACGTATGCCGAGAACTATCTGGCGCAGGGCGACCTGGCTACGGCGACGCCGCTGCTTGAGCGTCTGGTGGAGCTCGCCGAGGAGTATATCGACGCTGAGTGCAAGACGGAGGAGAAGCGCCAGTACTTTAGCTTCGACAGCAAGTTTGAGCGCCTGGCCTATCGCCGCGTGGAGAAGGATCCGCGCGAGCTGGTGCAGGTCGAGGTTCCCTTTGACCGCCTATACTCCGACATGGCGTTTGCCTACATTCGCCAGCAGGATTATGTGAGTGCTCGGAATGCCCTGATGCAGGCCGTGCGTTGGGATCCCATGAACTGCAACTATCGCTTGGACTTGGCCGAGCTGTTCCGCGCGCTCGAGGACAAGCAGGAGTGGGCATCGCTCTCGTTCTCGGTGCTGGAGCGCGCGAGCGACGGTAAGTGCGCCGCACGCGCCTACACCAATTTGGGTCAGTACTTCTTGGAGCCCGAGACCGAGAACATTTCGGCTGCCGTGGGCTGCGCGCGTCTGGCGCTGCGCCTGGCGCCCAACGATGCGCATACGACGCGCCTGCTCAACAAGATCCATACCACCTATCCGGATGCCGCGGACGAGAGTGACGACCATGTGATGGGTGAGCTAGCCCTGCAGGGCGTGCCGACCTCGCCTTCGGCCGAGATTGCCATCTGCCTGATCATGTGTGCGACCGACGCTGCGAGCGACGGCGACAAGCAGGAGGCTACGCGCCTGACGGTCCGTGCCCGCGACCTGGTGGGCGAGGAGGCGTGCGCGGCGATTATCAAGCTGGTGCGCGAGAGTGATGCCGAGCTTAACGCCGAGCGCAAGGCAAAGCGCGAGGCTGCGGGCTCAAACGCCGATGGCGCCAAGGAGGCCGGCGATGCCCAGTAAGCGCGAGCGCAAGCTCATTTCCAAGAATCGCTCGGCACATCACGAGTACTTTATCGATGAGACGTTTGAGTGCGGTATTGAGCTGAGCGGTACCGAGGTCAAGTCGATTCGCGAGCGCGCCTGCCAGATTACCGATACCTTTGCACTGATTCGTGGCGGGGAGTGCTGGCTCGTCGGCCTGCATATCCACCCTTATAGCCATGGTGGCGTGTGGAATCGCGATCCCGACCGTCGGCGCCGTCTGCTGCTGCATCGCAAGGAGATCGACTTTCTTGACGGCAAACTTCGCAACCGTGGTTATGCGCTGGTTCCGTTGGAGCTCTACTTTAATACCGACGGTCGCGTAAAACTGCTGCTGGGCCTGGGTCGCGGCAAGAAGCTCTACGACAAGCGCGAGGACATGGCCAAGCGTGATGTCCAACGCGAGATCGACCGCGCCCTCAAGGAACGCAACCGCTGACCGTCCTTCATAAGTTGCGGTGGAATACGGACTGGTTTGCCTGTTTGAGGGGCTATTCAGTCCCTATTTCACCGCAGCTGCGGGTGTCTCATCTTTCTTACTGTTCTGACACATATGTTTCAAAGGCGGCGTCCGTTATGGGTGCCGCCTTTTTGTGGGTACATACATCCATGAGGTTCCAACCCGGGTTAGGGGAGTGATCGTTATGGACAAAACAGCGTTCTTTACCATGCCGAGCGGTCTGTACGTGGTGAGCGCCGCGGCAGACGGGCTGCGCGCCGGCTGCGTCATCAACACTGCGGTGCAGGTGACGTCCATGCCGCCGCGCATTTCGGTTGCCGTGAACAAGGACAACGTCACCTCGGGCGTCATCGCTTCGGCCAAAGCGTTCGCGCTGACCGTGATCGATCAGACCGCCGATATGCTCTACATCGGTAACTTTGGGTTCCGCACCAGCAGCGATTATGACAAGTTTGCCAAATACGAGACCCGCGAGACGGCTCTGGGCATGCCCTATGTGCCCGAGCACGCGGCGGCCCTGTTTAGCTGCCATTTGATCGACACTGTGGATGTTGGCACGCATCTACTGTTTATCGGCGAGGTCGAGGATGCCGAGCGCTTGAGTGACGAGACGCCGCTCACCTACGATTACTACCATAAGGTCCTGAAGGGCAAGACGCCTCCGAAGGCGTCCTCGTATCAAGGCTAGAAATGTTTTAAAAATACTTGCATTATATTATTGAGAATATATACTAATAAGCAAGTACACCAGCAGTCACGTTCGAGAGGAGAACATCATGGCTGAGGAAAAGAAGACGTATAAGTTCGTGTGCACCGTTTGCGGTTACGAGGTTGAGGTCGACACGCCCGAGCTGCCCGAGGATTACGTGTGCCCGGTGTGCGGCGTTGGTCCCGATGAGTTTGAGCTCGTCGAGGAGTAACTCGTAGACACACGGCGATTAGCCATACAGAGCTCTGTCCAAGGGCCCCGGTCGAAATTCTCGGCCGGGGCCCTTTTGATTAATCCGTCCCCAAGGGATCACGGCTGCTGTTAGTCGATCCTGTCTGACGTGAGTCCGGCCGACCTTTTGTCTCAATCTGTAACATCTAACGGCTCAAAACGGCCTCACGTGTTACAGATTGAGACGTTATATCTGGACAGTCACGCCATCCCAATTACATCCCCGTTAGCAGCACGACATCGAGAATCGTCACGATGGCACCGATCCCTACGAGCAGCGCGTTGAGCGGGCGCGAGTTGGCGTATTTGCCCATGACGCGGCGTGAGCTGGTGAGTCGTATGAGCACAAAGACCGTAATCGGCAGCTGAAGCGACAGCAGCGCCTGACTCCAAATGAGACCCTCAAAAGGATTCGGGACGACCAGGCACGCCGCCACTGCGCCGACGAAACAGGCCACCACCCCGATCGAGGAATGTCGGTCGTGGATGTCGTATTCCTCGACGAACATGCCCGCGGTGATGGTGCCCGCCGCCATGCCCGCCGTTACACTACTCGATATGCCCGCAAACAGCAGCGCCACCGCAAAGATGGTCGAGCTTGCCGGGCCCAAGATGGGGGAGAGCGTGGCCGCTGCGACGGCGAGGTCGCCTACGACAATGCCGTGCGCAAAGAAGGTCGTTGCGGCCAGGATGACCATGGCCGAGTTGATTGCCCAGCCCACGCCCATCGAAAAGAGCGTGTCGAAGAGCTCGTAGCGCAGACGTTCTTCGATAACCTGCTCGCCTTGGCCTTCAAAGTGCATGGATTGGATGACCTCGGAGTGCAGGAAGAGGTTGTGGGGCATAACGACCGCGCCTAGGACACTTACGATAATCGCGGCCGAGCCGGTGGGCATACTGGGTGTGATCCAGCTTGTGGCGGCTTGCGGCCAGTTGACCTTGACCAGCAGAAGCTCGGCTAAAAACGAAAGTCCCACCACGCCCACGAAGGCGATGATCCAGCGTTCGGCGCGTTTGTAGGAGCTTGTCATGAGCATGGCAATCGATGCCGCCGCCACGATGATGCAGCCCGCGCGCACGGGCAGCCCAAAGAGCATTTGAAGGGCAATCGCGCCACCCAGGACTTCGGCCATGGCGGTGGCGACAGTCGCGAGATAGGCACTGGCGAGTACCGTGCGTCCAACGAAGCGGGGGAGGTAACGTGTCGTGGCCTCGGCAAGGCAAGCGCCCGTGGCGATACCCAGGTGCGCCGCGTTGTGCTGCAGCACAATGAGCATAATCGTGGACAGCGTGACGATCCACAGCAGCGCGTAGCCAAACTGCGAGCCCGCGGCCATATTGGAGGCCCAGTTGCCCGGGTCGATAAAGCCGACGGTCACGAGCAGCCCGGGGCCGATATGCCGCGCAATGTCTAGGCCTCCGTGACCGCCGGTGCGCCGGGAACCAAAGTGTTGTTTGAGATGGTTGAGCATGGTGCGCTCCTGTGTATGGGCGGCGTGACGTCGCATCTGGGCCGTGCGGCGCCACGCGTCGGTTTTGGGTTGGGGCTACTTGTGTGCTTTGCCCTGATTGGCCACGGCGTCGATCTTGGCGGCGATGGTCGCCGGGTCGCCGATGTAGCGCTTGTCGAGGACGTTGAAATCGGTGTCGAAGGTGTAGACGAGCGGCACGCCGGTGGGGATGTTGACCTTGAGGATCTCCTCGGGCATGAGGTGCTCGAGCTTCATGACGAGTGAGCGCAGGGAGTTGCCGTGTGCGGCGATGAGTACGCGCTTGCCGGCGAGCATCTGGGGGCGAATCTCGTCTTCGAAATAAGGCCAGGCGCGGGCGATCGTGTCCTTGAGGCACTCGGTATAGGGCAGCTGATCGGGCGCGACATCACGGTATTGCTCCTGGGTGTGGGGATCGCGCGCGTCGTCCGGCTCGAGTGCCGGCGGGCAGACATCGAAGGAGCGGCGCCAGATGAGCACCTGCTCGTCGCCGTGCTCCGCTGCGGCATCGGCCTTGTTGAGACCCTGCAACGCTCCGTAGTGGCGCTCGTTGAGCTTCCAGGATTTGATGACGGGCAACCACTCGCGATCCATTTGGCCGAGCACGATGTCGAGGGTGTGAATTGCGCGCTTGAGACGCGAGGTGTAGCAGACGTCGAAGTCGAAGCCCGCTTCTTTGAGGGCTCGACCGCCTGCTGCGGCTTCTTCGCGGCCCGTGTCGGTGAGCTCAACATCGGTCCAGCCGGTGAACAGGTTGAGCTTGTTCCACTCGGACTCTCCGTGACGGATAAGGACGAGTTGCATCGTCTGCTGGTCTGCTTGGTGCGCCATAGGGGCCTCCTTGATCTGGCACGGTGTGCGTGCCGTTTGCTTGACGCCGCAAAGGATACCCGTTTTAAGCTTAAAAGTTAACCAAGACTAACAAAATTGTTGTATTTGAATGGGATGGTGAAAGGGGGCTGCCGAAATGTCTCGATCTGTAACAACTAGGGATGGAAATTGGGCCTAGGTGTTACAGATCGAGACAGGAAGAAATGGTCCTATGGAAAATCTCGATCTGTAACAGTTAGCTGCAAAAACCGGCCCTTCATGTTACAGATTGAGACATTCGGAGCCGTCTCTCGAAAACATCTCAATCTGTAACGGTTAGTCGTCGAAATTGGGTCTTACTGTTACAGATTGAGATGTTTGAAGAGGTGAGTTTGCAGGCCGAACTTGGGGCCTATGTTGTCGCCCTTGAGGTCGGCGGTGTCCACTCGTAGGGCGTGCGTTACGCGATTGTTTCGAAACGGGTGGGAAACACAACGGGCCGGCGATGCTCCTACTATGCCTATTCAACTGACTGTCTAAATATCTAGGGGAGGATCGCGATGCAGGCAGATTCCGCTCAGCAGCAGGGCCTTTATCGCCCCGAATTCGACCACGACGCATGTGGCATCGGCGCGCTTGCCGATATCAACGGTGAGCGCCATCACCAGATTCTGGACGATGCGCTGTCCATTCTGGTCAACTTGGAGCACCGCGGCGGCACGGGACTCGAGAAGAACACCGGCGACGGCGCTGGCATCTTGTTCCAGGTTCCGCATCACTTTTTCCGTAAAGAGGCTCAAAAGTGCGGCCAGATTCTGCCGGCAGAGGGCGACTATGGCGTGGCCATGCTGTTCTTCCCACAGGACGACAGGGGCGTAGAGGATGCCCATCGCGTGTTTGAGGAGGGCTGCGCTGAGGCCGGCGTGCCGCTGCTCTTTTGGCGCGAGGTGCCGGTCGATCCGCATGACCTGGGCGAGACAGCCCGCGCCTGCATGCCTACCATCCTGCAGGCCTTTCTGGGGCGCCCCGACGACACGCCGGCGGGCGATGCCTTCGAGCGCCGTCTGTATGTGTGCCGCCGCACCATCGAGAAGAAGGCCGACGCCGAGTTTGCCCTGCGCGACAAGATCTTCTACGTCTGCTCCATGAGCTCGCGCACTATCGTGTACAAGGGCATGCTCGTCGCCACGCAGATGCGCCGCTTCTTCATCGATCTCAACGACGCCGCCGTCAAGACGGCCGTTGCGCTCGTCCACTCGCGCTACTCCACCAACACCACGCCCAGCTGGGAGCGCGCGCACCCCAACCGCTTTATCATCCACAACGGCGAGATCAACACTCTCAAGGGCAACGTCAACTGGATTCGTGCCCGCGAACCCAACCTGTACAGCCCCGTGCTGCAGCATGATCTTGAGCGCGTGATGCCCATCATCAACCGCGAGGGCTCCGACTCCGCGATTTTGGACAACGTGCTTGAGTTTTTGGTCATGAACGGTCGTCCGCTCACGCGTGCCGCGTCCATGTTGCTGCCCGAGCCGTGGGACCACAACGACAGCCTGAGTGAGGAGCGCCGCGCCTACGACGCCTACCAGTCCATGCTCATGGAGCCGTGGGACGGTCCTGCCGCTATCGCCTTTACCGATGGCCGTACCCTGGGTGCCGCCCTCGACCGTAACGGCCTGCGCCCGGCTCGCTACTACGTGACGCGCGACGGCCGCTTTATGCTGGCGAGCGAGGTGGGCACCATCGAGGTGCGCCCCGAGAACATCCTGACGAGTGGCTGCTTGGGACCGGGTCAGATGCTCGAGGTCGACTTTGCCCGCGGCCGCGTGATCTACAACGACGAGCTGCGCGCCCGTTACGCCAAGGAAAAGCCCTACCGTGATTGGATTGCCGAGGAGACGCTGGCCGTCGACGCGCTCGATGAGCCCGCCGCGCCCGCGCCCGCCGAGGATGCCGAGGTGTCCTCGGCCGTGCGCATGGCCAAGCTCGGCTATCACTGGGATGACGTCGACGAGGTCGTGCGTCCCATGGCCCAGCAGGGCAAGGCCCCACTCGCTTCGATGGGTATCGACGCGCCGCTGGCCTGCCTGTCAAAGAAGACCCGCTCGTTCTTTGACTACTTCTATCAGCTGTTCGCCCAGGTCACGAACCCGCCGATCGATGCCCTGCGCGAGCATATGGTCACCTCGACCACGCTCTACCTGGGCAACCACGGCAACCTGCTCGAGGATTCCCGTACGGCCTGCCAGCTGGTTCGCTTGGAGCGCCCGTTGCTCAACGAGGAGGAGTTCGACCGCATTTGCGCCATCGACCGCGTGGGCTTTAAGACTCGCCGTTTCCGTGCCGTCTACCGCCGTGACGCCGGCGAGGGCGCGCTGCAGGCTGCGCTCAAGCAGCTTGCCGAGGACGTCGAGGCTGCGGTCCGCGACGGCGTGAACATCGTGGTGCTGAGCGATCGTGCCGCTGCGGGCGAGGTGCCCGTGCCGTCGCTGCTCGCCGTGGGCTGTGTGCACAACCACCTGATTCGCGCTGGCGTGCGTACCTTTGCCGACATCGTGGTGGAGTGCGGCGATGCCGTGTCCCCGCACGACTTTGCGGCGCTGGTGGGCTACTCCGCAAGCGGCATCTATCCGTACAATGCGCATGCGTGCATCCGCGACTTGGCAGCACGCGGCGACCTGGACGTGACGGCCGAGCAGGGCATCGACAACTACAACAAGGCCGCGACGGCGGGTATCGTCTCCATCATGTCCAAGATGGGTATCTCCACGGTGCAGAGCTACCATTCGGCGCAGATCTTCGAAGCCGTGGGCTTTACGCCGGAGTTCGTCAACGCGTACTTTGCCGGCACGGTGGGCCGTGTGGGCGGTATGGGTGTCGAGGACGTTGAGTGCGAGCAAAACGAGCGCTACGACGCCGCGCTCGCTATCCTTAAGAGCCCGGCTCCCGATCAGCTGCCCACACTGGGTCTGACCAAGTGGCGCCCGCTCGGCGGCGAGGATCACCTCATCGATCCGCAGACTGTCTACTTGCTGCAGACCGCCTGCCGTGAGGACAGCTACGACACCTTTAAGGAGTACAGCGCCCGCCTGCACCGCACCGGCCGTGCCGTGCGTCTGCGCGACTTGCTCGACTTTGATGCCAGCGGCCGCACGCCGGTTTCGCTCGACGAGGTCGAGCCCGCGCTCAACATCGTCCGCCGCTTTAACACCGGCGCCATGTCGTACGGCTCCATCAGCAAGGAAGCACACGAGTGCATGGCCATCGCCATGAACCGCCTGCACGGCCGTTCCAACTCCGGCGAGGGCGGTGAGGATCCGCGTCGCGAGACCCCGCTGGCTAACGGTGATTCCAAGAACTCCGCGATCAAGCAGGTGGCAAGTGCGCGCTTTGGCGTGACGAGCCGCTACCTGTGCAGCGCCTTCGAGATTCAGATCAAGATGGCCCAGGGCGCCAAGCCCGGCGAGGGTGGCCACCTGCCCGGCAAGAAGGTCTACCCCTGGATTGCCGAGGTCCGTCAGTCCACGCCCGGCATCGGCCTGATCTCGCCTCCGCCGCACCACGATATCTACTCCATCGAGGACCTGGCAGAGCTGATCTTTGACCTTAAGAATGCCAACCCCGGCGCGCGCGTGTCGGTCAAGCTGGTCAGCGAGGCCGGCGTCGGCACCATCGCAACCGGTGTGGCCAAGGGCGCTGCCGACAAGATCTTGATCAGCGGCCACAATGGCGGCTCGGGTGCCGCGGCGCGCGATTCCATTTGGCATGCCGGCCTGCCGCTGGAGCTCGGCCTTGCCGAGGCCCAGCAGACGCTGCTGCAAAACGGCCTGCGCTCACGCGTGGTGCTCGAGGCCGACGGCAAGCTCATGGACGGCACCGATGTTGCCGTCGCCTGCCTGCTGGGCGCCGAGGAGTTTGGCTTTGCGACCATGCCGCTCATCTCGATGGGCTGCTTCATGCAGCGCGACTGCCAGCAGGATACCTGCCCCGCCGGCATCGCGACGCAAAACTGTCGCCTGCGTCGCGGCTTCCGCGGCAAGCCCGAGCATGTCGAGCACTTTATGCTCTTTGTTGCCGAGCAGCTGCGCGAGGTCATGGCGAGCCTGGGCTTCCGCACCGTCGATGAGATGGTCGGCCATCCCGAGTGCTTGCGCCAGATCGAGGTCCCGGGCAACCGCAAGGCCAACCTGCTCGATCTGTCGCCCGTGCTGGCGAGCGCGACCTGCGAGTTCGGTGCCCATATCCCGGGTGCCGACGGTCGCCACTTCCTGCCGCAGATGGCCGCGGACAGCGAGCTCGACAAGACGCTCGACTCCACGCTGTTTGTGCCCTACACGGCCGACGCTCGCGCGCAACTGCGCCCGATTCGCTTCCGCGCCGATATCGCCAACGTCAACCGCTGCGTGGGCACCATCTTGGGCAACGCGGTGACCAAGGCGCATCCCGAGGGCCTGCCCGCCGGCTCCATCACCATCGATTGCGATGGCTCGGCCGGTCAGAGCTTTGGCGCCTTCCTGCCGCGCGGCATTACGCTCAACGTGTGCGGCGACGCCAACGACTACTTTGGCAAGGGCCTTTCGGGCGGCGAGGTGTCGGTGCGCCCCAACCCGCATGCGACCTATAAGTTCGACGAAAACATCATCGTGGGCAACGTTGCGTTCTTTGGCGCCACGAGCGGCCGTGGCTTCATCAACGGCCTGGCCGGCCAGCGCTTTGGCGTACGCAACTCCGGTGCCACCGTGGTGGTCGAGGGTTGCGGCAACCACGGTTGCGAGTACATGACGGGTGGCCTGGCGCTCATCCTGGGCGAGGTCGGGCAGAACTTCGCTGCCGGCATGACGGGTGGCGTGGCTTATGTTTTTGACCAGTACGGCACGCTCGATGCCCGCGTGAACCACGAGAGCGTTGAGCTCAAGGCCCCGACTGCCGGCGAGCTGGCGCAGATTCGCGAGCTCATCCAGGAGCACGTGGACGCGACGCAGAGCCCGCGCGGCATCAAGCTGCTCTACAGCTTTGAGACGATGAGCAAGCACTTTGTGAAGGTCATTCCGACCGAGTACGAGCGTGTGCTGGCGATTGTCGCTGCGAGCGAGGCTGCCGGTAAGACGCATGCGCAGGCAGAGGAGCTGGCGTTTGACATTGTGACCGGTCGCGCGAGCGCCGCGGATGTCGCTCGCTTCGATATTGCGGGCGGTGCTGCGGGTGCTGCGTCCGTGGCTGCCAGCCCTGTTGCTTCGACCAAGAAGGAGGCGTAAGTGCCATGGATAAGCCCGGTGCTTTTCTTGATATCGATCGCGTGACCCACGAGCTGCGTCCCGTGGAGGAGCGCAGTCATGATTTTGATCCCCTGTATGTGGAGCTCGATGACGACGCACGTCGCGCCCAGGCGAGCCGCTGCATGATGTGCGGCGTGGCGTTTTGCCAGATGGGCGCGAGCTTTGGCAAGGCACGTCCGAGCGGCTGCCCGCTGCACAACTTGATTCCCGAGTGGAACGAGCTGGTGTACCGCGGCCGCTGGGTTGAGGCTGCCGAGCGCCTGTCGCTCACCTCGCCCATGCCTGAGTTCACGAGCCGCGTGTGCCCGGCACTGTGCGAGGCCGCGTGCAACCTGGGCTCGGTCGACGGCCAACCCACGACGATTCACGATAACGAGCGTGCGATCAGCGACCATGAGTGGGCCAACGGCGGCCCACGTCGCTTTGAGCCGGCAGGGGAGGACGCGCCCTCGGTCGCCGTGGTTGGTTCCGGCCCGGCTGGCCTGGTGGCAGCATGGGAGCTTGCACGTCGCGGTGCCCGCGTGACGGTGTTTGAGCGCGACGACCGCCCCGGCGGCCTACTCATGTACGGCATTCCCAACATGAAGCTCGAGAAGTCTGTGGTTGAGCGTCGTGTGGCGCTCATGCGCGAGCTGGGTATTGTGTTCGAGCTGGGCGCCGACGTGAGCGATCCCAAGGTTACCGCCAGGCTCGACGACTTTGACGCCGCCGTGGTGGCTGCCGGCGCCCGTGCTCCGCGTGGACTTTCGGCTGCGAACATTGATGCCCCGGGCGTGGTGTATGCCGTGGACTACCTGACGGCTTCGACCGTCTCGGTGCTCGATGGCGGCAAGCCCGCGGTGAACGCACGCGGCCTGGACGTCGTGGTCATTGGCGGTGGCGATACCGGCAACGACTGCGTGGGTACCGCGGTGCGTCAGGGCGCGCGCAGCGTGCGCCAGTTTGAGTTCTTGCCGGCTGCGCCCGATAAGCGCGCGGCAGGCAACCCCTGGCCGCAGTGGCCCAACGTTAAGAAGACCGATTACGGCCAGCAGGAGGCTATCGCTGCGATGGGTGGCGAGATGCGTGCCTGGGCCGTGGATACACTCGAGGTGCTGCTGGACAAGAAGGGTGCGGCTGCGGGTCTGCGCGTGGTCGATCTGGACTGGTCGGCGGGAAAGCCCGAGCGCATCGCGGGCTCCGAGCACGAGGTGCCAGCGCAGCTGGTGCTCATCGCCTGCGGTTTTACGGGTCCGGAGTACGGTGTGTTCGATGCGGTGAGCGTGCCTGTTGCCACCGCTGGTCGTCCGCTGCCGGTGATGGCTGCCGAGGGCTCGCATCTCGCGGCTCGCACGGAGGGCGTCGCCGCGGATGCCGCGCCGGTGTATGTGGCGGGTGATGCCCGCAACGGCAGCTCGCTCGTGGTGAGTGCCATGGCCGATGCCCTGGCCTGCGCAGCCGAGGTCGCCGAGGCGCTGGAGCTGTAAAGTAGTCATTTAAGAACGTCCTCAATGACTAGTCATTTTTTGTCTAGTCGTTGGGGACACTCCTTGCGGATTTGCGAGCGATTTGCTCGTTTGTCGACGTACGGGTGTTCATTTGTCGACTTCTTGGGCTGTGGTCACCTGTTGTTTCTGTGGTGGCTGCGGGCATCTGGCTCAAAAGGGCGGGTTGGCTGTCTATGTCTACCTGCGGTTTTGTTGCGGTGGACTCATTCGGTCAAGTGTCCCGTCAAGTGTTTGGTTAGCATCTGGTTTGCAGTCGAAGGCCTATTTTGCCCGCGCTTGCCTCGGTTGCCCACCCTCCTCGTAAGCTCAAATTGAGGTCCATCAGTTTGAGGAGGATGCCATGACTGACCAAGTTTTTGATCGAGCGCAGCTGGCCGAGGCCGTCGGCAACGATATTGCCGACATGGCTCACTTTTGGATGCTGCGGAAGTTTCAATTTCTGGAGCCGGCGCGCGAGCAGTTCGAGATTATCGTCGATCCGTGGCTCAGCTATTGCGAGGAACCATCTCAAAACGAAATCATGGCCTACAACATGGCGTTTACCGATTGGCTGCTGTTTGAGCGCCCCTATTACCACGGCAAGACGCTGTTGGAACTGTATGTGGACGAGCCGCCAGCGTCAATTTCTCCTGCTTCGCTCGGGCGACTTAAGCAGGTGCGTGACACGCAGTATTTCTCGCGCTTTGGCATTTTGGACAAGGATCCCGCGACTGGCATGGTCGTGCTGAAGGACACGCGCACCGACCGTCGCTTTGACGTCTACGACCCACATATCGTGCAAAAGGAGCGCTGGAACGATGGTGCGATTGCGGTGCGACTCGCGTGCGTCGACGATGTCTGGCTGACGGCGGGGCAGCTCTACCTGTATGACATCGCGCGCCTGAGCGACACGACGGTCGACGGGCCGGGCTCGGTGCATCCCGAGGACCTGGAGGACGGTTTCGACACCTCGTGCATCAGCTTCTTTTTGCGCCTGGTCCGCGACATCATGGGTGCCCAGGGGCGGTATGTGAAGTCGCTCAACATCTACGAACAGGAATGGGAGTAGGGGATGGACGGTTGTCGCCTGCCTTGCCTTCTGCCTTTATGTCTCGATCTGTAACGTTTAGGGACAAAAAACCGGTCTACCTGTTACAGATCGAGACGAATACCTGGGCGCCGCTGGTTTGTCTAAATCTGTAACGTTTAGGGGCCTGGAGAACGTCTAACTGTTACAGATCAAGACGTTTATCAGCGGAGGCAACGGTGACAATGGTCCATTTGTCCGATGTGGTGGTGATGGAAGTGTCTAATACCGTTCTCAAACACAAGCATACGGCTCGCAACACGTTGGCGCGGAATAGGATGCTTGCCAGGCTCACGGAGGCGGCTGAACTAGGCGTGCTGCTTGTGACGCACGACAATGCCGAGCTCATGTGGCTGCGGCGCCATGTGGGAACCGACGATATCGCGGAGCCTGAGTCGCACCTGTTCTGTTTTCAGCATGATTGGGATGCGTTGACGCCGACGGAGCGAGCGCTGCGGACCATCAAAGGGCTTGCGGAGTTTCATCCCGATTGGGCGTTTTGGGGTTACGACGCGGCACTTTTGTGGGGTCTGGAGGTGCCAAATGATCTGCTTGGGCCGCGATTTCTTGTTAAGACAGGTTGCTCGGTGCCGCTGAGTGCAGGATGCCGGCTGTTGCGTCCGCAGGCGGCGGGTGCGCTTGAGCGCGTCGACGGCGTGCGAGTGACGCCGTTTTGGCGCACGGTGAAGGACTGTCTGCTGCGTGCGCCGTTTTCGTATGGTCTGGCGATCGCCGATTCTGCGCTGCGGGCGAAGGGCATATCGCGCGACGACCTCTGCGAACGGCTCCAGGCCGATTGCGAGGGCAGACGCGGATATCGCAGAGCTCAGGTGATTGCGTCGCATGCGGACGGGCTGTCCGAAAACGGTGGCGAGTCTCGGTTCCGGGCATTCTTTATTGCATACGGTTTTCCGGTGCCAGAGTTGCAGGTGGAGTTTCGTGACCCGCTTGATTCGAGCCAAGTGTTTCGCGTTGATTATTTCTGGAGGCTCGAGGACGGGACGTGCGTGATTGGCGAGCTCGATGGAAAGGGAAAGTATGCCTTACAGAACGACGAGGGTCGGGAGTCGGTCGACCCGTTCGTGGCAGAACGTCAGCGAGAGTCTCATCTGACGATGCTCGGACATAAGGTGCTGAGGTTTACGTTTGATGAGCTCAAGAATCCGGGGAAGCTGGCTGAAAAGATGAGACTGGCGGGCATTCCGCAGTGGGCCGATTTGGCTGAGCAGTGGAGGCGGCAGTGGTATGGGCGCTGAGGGGTGTAACTGACGCGGATGTGGTTGTTCCTGCCGAGTTTGTCTCGATCTGTAACAACAAGGGGCCGTTTGGCCTCGCAACTGTTACAGATCGAGACAGAAGGTTGGCTGCCGCTAAAATATCTCGATCTGTAACATCTAGAGGCCGAAAACCTGTCTACTTGTTACAGATTGAGACAAAGGTTGGACGCGGTGCCGAAAGATCTCGATCTGTAACATCTGGCTGCTAAAACCCGGTCTACCTGTTACAGATCTAGACATTTCCCGGATGTCGCTGGGATGGGACTGCAATGCATTCCGTTCTCCGTGTCTCATCCTTTCTCCGTTAACCGATATGTCCGCAGCAACCCTGCCGCACTGGGTGATAATGGACAAATGTTCAAGTTGCTCGTGAGGGAGGAGCTCGATATGGCGTCTGCCGATCGTTCCACGTTGTTTATCAATGCGACCGTCCTGGATGGCTCGGAGCATATGGAGCCGCAACCCGATATGGCCGTGGCCGTTGAGCGCGGTGTCATCACGTGGGTGGGGCCGAGTGCTGTGGCGCAGGCGCCTGCAGGTGCCGAGGTCATCGACCTGGCCGGCGCGTACCTCATGCCCGGCCTCATCAATATGCATGTGCACCTGTGCGGCTCGGGCAAGCCTGTCTCGGCCGGCGATGCGGGCGCGCTGATGAAGAAGCTCGATAATCCCGTGGGGCGCGCCATCGTGCGCCATATTCTTAAGGGCAGCGCCCAGCAGCAGTTGGCAAGCGGCGTGACCACGGTGCGCGGTGCGGGTGACCCGCTGTTTGCCGATATTGCCGTGCGCAACGCTATCGACGCCGGCAAGTATCAGGGTCCGCGTCTGGTGGCGCCGGGAACGGGTGTCACGGTGCCGGGCGGTCACGGTGCGGGGCTGTTCGCGCAGGTCGCCGATACCCCCGATGAGGCGGCCGAACAAGTGCGTGACTTGTATGCGCGCGGTGCCGACGTCATCAAGCTGTTCGTGACGGGCGGCGTGTTCGACGCGACCGAAGTAGGTGAGCCGGGCGTGCTGCGCATGCCGGTCGAGGTTGCCGCGGCGGCGTGCAAGGCTGCGCACGAGGTGGGCCTGCCGGTTATGGCTCATGTCGAGAGCACCGAGGGCGTGAAGGCCGCGCTTGAGGCCGGCGTCGATACGATCGAGCACGGTGCCCCGATGACTCCCGAGATCTTGGAACTGTACCGCGGCGCCGCGGGCACGCAGCTTGAGGGGCGTGCGCCCAGCGTTACCTGCACTATCAGCCCCGCGCTGCCGTTTGTGCTGCTCGATCCGGAGAAGACCCATTCGACCGACACGCAAAAGAAGAACGGCGACATTGTGTGTTCGGGCATCATCGAGAGCGCCCGTGCCGCACTGGAAGCTGGCGTTAAGGTGGGCCTGGGCACGGACTCGAGCTGCCCGTTTGTGACGCAGTACGACATGTGGCGTGAGGTTGCCTTTTTTGCCAAGTACGTGGGCGTGAGCAACGCCTTTGCGCTGCATACGGCTACGCAGATCAATGCCGAGCTGCTGGGGCTGGGCGGCGAGACCGGTACGATCGAGTGCGGCAAGGCTGCCGATATCTTGGTAACGCGCAAGAACCCGCTCGATGATCTGTGCGCACTGCGTGAGCCGACGTACGTGATGTGCCGTGGTGATCTGGTGCGCAAACTCAAGGTGAAGCGTATTCCCGAGGTGGACGCCGAGCTCGACGCGATTATGGCCATGCCTGCCGAAGCGCTGGCTGAGGAGCTCGCCCGCGACGGTGTGGCGTAGATGTGACAAAGGGGCAGCTCCGTTGCCGCATGCAAAAAGCCGAGGTCTCAACACGAGGCCTCGGCTTTTTTATCGAACAAATACTTAAGATTTGGGACAAACAAACCTGATTAATTTGTCCCGCGTGCGGGCGCTAGGAGCGGGTTTCCATCTTGGCGTGGCACTTGGGGCAGGTGACGCGGATCTTGCCTTTGCCCTTGGGGACGGAGAGCATCTGGCCGCAGTTGGGGCACTTGAGGTATGCTGTGGTCTTGCGACCCTTCCACATCTTCTTGGCCGTGCGCTTGGCACGCTCAAAGTCTTCCTTGCTGGTACCGGCCGTGCGCGAGGCGTTGGCAGCCGCGGTGCCGCTACCCAAGCTCGCTACGAACTTGCCCAGGCCGGGGACGTTAGCGGTCGCGGCGACAAAGGCCGCGTTTTCCTTGCGACGTGCATCGATATTTTTGGACAGGCCGCGCAGCACGCCAATCACGATTACGGCGATGGCAATCCAGCTGAGCCACTGGATATGGGCTATCGATCCGATCATCGCGATGACGATGCCGACAAAGCCCATAACGATGGTGAGCTCATCGGCGCCATTGCGGCCCTTCATAAAGTCATTCATGCAAATTGCCTTTCGTTCGATATGCTGCACGCCTTTATACCCGATTTAGAGCAAGGGGGACAGGTCAATCTGCACCAAGGTGGTGCAAACATACCTGTCCCCGATGCACCAAGAAGGTGCAAAGCAGTCCGTCCCCAATGCCCCAATTACTTGGAGAGCTTGTCGACGACGCGTTCGATCTCGGCGAGCTTGGCGGCCTTGAGGTCTTCGTCGCCCGATTCGATTGCCGAAGTCACGCAGCCCTCGATATGCGCCTTGAGCACGTCGGCGTTGATGCGCGCAATGAGCGCCTGCGTTGCCATGAGCTGCGTGGAAATATCGACGCAGTAGCGGTCCTCATCGACCATCCGCAAGATGCCGTCGATCTGGCCGCGTGCCGTCTTGAGCATGCGGGTCACCGATTTGTGGTCTGCCATCATGGCGGGTCCTCGTTTCTGGTCGATGGGGTCGAATGCTTCTGGTAGCTGCTACGCGGCGGTCACGGACAGGGCGTGGAACTTCTCGCCGGCGCCCTCGACGGCGGCAGCGAGCTGCTCGGCGGTCACGGTGTCGGCGCACTCAACCTGGACGGTCTGGGTCTCGTGATCGGCGTCGGCGTCGGTCACGCCGGCAACGTTGAGCAACGCCGTCTCGACGGTGGCGTCGCAGTGGCCGCACATGAGGCCGGAAGTCTTGATTGTGTATCGCATCGGTATTCCTCTCTGTTGTGTCGGCTTTCCCAGGCACCCGACCTTGGCCTTCAAGCCGTCGCTCGCGTACCAAAGTACGCGTCGCTCCTCTTTCAGGTCAATCTCGGGCACCTGGAAAACCCGTTCTAAATGGACTTAAGGGTGAACCTATTTTGCCACTTTAGGCTTAAAGGTTCGTAGGCGCAGCGCATTGCTTACGACGCACACGCTCGACAGGCTCATGGCCGCGGCGCCGAACATCGGCGAGAGCTGCCAACCGGTGAGGGGGAAGAACACGCCTGCCGCCAGCGGAATGCCGATGCCGTTGTAGAACAGCGCCCAGAACAGGTCCTGCTTGATGTTGCGGATCGTGGCGCGCGAAAGCTCGATGGCGCGCGCAACATCCATGAGGTCGCTGCGCATGAGTACCACGTCGGCGCCCTCCTTGGCGATGTCGGCGCCGGTGCCGATCGCAAGGCCCACGTCGGCGCGCGCCAGGGCGGGGGAGTCGTTGATGCCGTCGCCCACCATGGCGACCTTGCCGCCCGCATCCTGCAGTTCGCGCACGTGGCGTTCCTTGTCGGCGGGGAGGACGTCGGCGATGACCTGTTCGCTGGTGAGTCCCACGCGGCGGGCGATAGCCTCGGCCGTCACGCGGTTGTCGCCGGTGAGCATGCGCACGTCGACGCCGAGCTTGCGGAGCGCGGCGATGGCCCCGGCGCTCGTCTCTTTGACCTCGTCAGCCACGGCGATGGTGCCGACAAGCTCGCCGTTCTTGGCAAAGAACAGCGGTGTTTTGCCCTCGGCGGCAAATTGCTCGGTAAGACCCGCGGGCACGGTAACGCCCAACTCGTTCATCAGGCGTACGTTGCCGGCGGCGATGACATTCTGCCCCTCGCGCGCCGTTACGCCACGACCGGGCACGGCGGCAAAGTCCTCGACCATGCGCGCGACAATTCCGCGTGCCTCGCACTCGGCCATAATCGCCTCGGCCAGCGGGTGCTCGCTCGAGCGCTCCAACGCGGCGGCCAGCTTGAGCAGCGACTTTTCGCTCATGGCGGGCGAGCCGTCGGCGCGCACGGCAACCACAATGTCGGTCACGGCCGGCTTGCCGCGGGTGACGGTGCCGGTCTTATCGAGCACCACGGTGCCCACGTTGCGCAGATTCTCCAGCGCCTCGGCGCTCTTAAACAGAATGCCCATCTCGGCGCCCTTGCCGGTGCCCACCATAATGGCGACGGGCGTGGCCAGGCCGAGTGCGCACGGGCAGCTGATCACCAACACGGCCACGGCGGAGGTGAGCGCCTCGTTTATGCTGCCGGTCAGCGCCATCCATACCGCAAAGGTCACGGCCGAGATCACGAACACCACGGGCACAAACACGCCGGCGACCTTGTCGGCCAGGCGGGCGATGGGCGCCTTGGTGGCGTTGGCGTCCTCGACGAGCTGGATGATTTTGGCAAGCGACGTGTCGGCGCCCACGCGTGTGGCACGGAAGGTAAACGAACCGGTGCGGTTGACGGTGGCGGCGTTGACGGTGTCGCCGGCGGTCTTTTCCACGGGGATGGACTCGCCGGTGAGCGCACTCTCGTCCACGGCCGACGCGCCCTCGAGTACCACGCCGTCGACGGGGATAGACTCGCCGGGGCGCACGCGCAGGACCTGGCCGGGAAGGATACTGTCGACGTCCACCGTGGTCTCGGTGCTGTCATCGGCAACGACGGTCGCGGTCTTGGGCGCCAAGTCGATGAGCGCCTCGATGGCGCCGCCGGTCTTGGACTTGCTGCGCGTCTCGAGGTATTTGCCCACGGTGACGAGCGACAGAATCGTGCCCGCGCTCTCAAAATAGAGGTTGTCCATGCCCGTCATCATGGCCTCGTGCACCTGACCTGCGGCTAGCTGGTCGGCCATGATGAACATGGCGTAGAGCGACCAGGCAATGGAAGCGGTGGCGCCGACGGCGATGAGGGCGTCCATGGTGGGCGCGCCGTGCACGAGCGACTTGAAGCCGTTGATAAAGTACGCGTCGTTGACGTAGACGATGGGGATGAGCAAGACGAGCTCGGTGAGGGCGAGCGTCATGCTGTGGGTGTGGTCGGTGAAGACGCCGGGCAGTGGCCAACCGAGCATGTGCCCCATGCCTATGTAGAACAGCGGGATGAGGAAGACGATTGAGACGATGAGGCGGGTGCGCATGGCAGAGGCGGCGGCCTCCAACTTTTTGGTCGGCGACTCCATATGGGCGGCGCCGGACCTGGCTTGCGTACTGCCGCTTTGGGCGGCGTCGGTGCCCGTGCTGACGGGTGAGGCCGAGTAGCCAGCGCGGTCGACGGCGGTGCAGATATCGTCGGGGGAGACCTGCGCAGGGTCGTAGTCCACCAGCATAGAGCCGGCGAGCAGATTGACCGCGACGCTCTCGACGCCGTCGAGCTTGCTCACGGCGCGGTCTACGTGCGCCTGGCAGGCGGCGCACGTCATGCCACCCACATCGAATTTATCTTGAGCCATGGCTTCTCCTTTCTGTAGTTTAGTGTTGGAATTGTTAACCAACCGATACTATACACCCATACCCCCTGGGGGTGTCTAGTAATAGTTGGAATGTATGACTTTTCATTACAGATGAGGGCGGCTGCTCAATCGTTGGCAGTCCCTGCCAAACATCTCAATCTGTAACATCTAGCAGGGAAAATGACCTCTAATTGTTATAGATCGAGATTTTGTTTTGCGAGGTTTGAGTTTGTCTCGATCTATAACAGCTGGACCGGTTTTTGCTGAGTATCTGTTACAGATTGAGACAATTGGCCCAGGTCCGCCCCGTCCGCCTCGTCATCTGTGGTTTACGTGGGGGCATACGGAGTGCGGGTATACTAACCGGCGGCGAATCTGCTCCATCGCTTAGAGCTGCTGCGTCTGGACGGCGCGTGATAGGGCTGCCAAAGCGATCGCCAGCGTGCTGAGCAACGTCCTCTCTGTGCGCACCTGTTTTGTATGTATTAGCGCACTACCAAGCACGCCCGCGCGGCCGCATGCCGTGTCCATTGCGCGTGCAGATAAGGAACAACAACATATGCGTAATTCTGTATCCGACGTCACGGACGCCGAGATTCTGGACGAGACCCGCGAGGCCATGACCCAGGCTGCCTTCGATGCCGCCGATGAGGCCAATGCTGCCCAGGCCGTCGAGTCCGCTACCGAGAGCCTGCCCGCCTTTGACGAGCTGGGACTTTCGGACGAGATGCTTCGTGCTATCGAGAACCTGGGCTACACGGCGCCCACGCCCGTTCAGGCCGGCTCCATCCCCGTGGTGCTCGAAGGTCGCGACCTGCTTGCCGCCGCTCAGACCGGCACCGGCAAGACGGCCGCCTTTTTGCTGCCGACCATGAACAATCTGGAGCACATCGCTCCTCCCAAACCCGTGCGCGAGCGCAGCGGCCGCAACCGCCGTCGCGGTGCTAAAAAGCCCGAGGGCAACGGCCGTGGCCCCGTGATGCTCGTCATCACCCCCACGCGCGAGCTCGCCCAGCAGATCGACGAGGTCGCGAGCAAGATCGCCGACGTCACGGGCCACGTTGCCGTGACCGTCGTGGGCGGCGTGAGCTACAAGCCGCAGACCGCGGCACTCAAGTACGGCTGCGACATTCTGGTCGCCACGCCGGGCCGTCTGGTCGATCTGATCGAGCAGGGCGCCTGCCACCTGAACGAGGTCAAGGTGCTGGTGCTCGATGAAGCCGACCGCATGCTCGACATGGGCTTTTTGCCCGCCGTCCGCCGCATTGTGCGTGAGACGCCGGCCGAGCGCCAGACGCTGCTGTTCTCGGCGACGCTCGACGAGGAGGCCGTGGGCGAGATCACCGACCTGGTGAGCGATCCGGCTCGCGTGGAGATCGCGCCCGCCACGTCGACCGCCGACACTGTCGACCAGTTTGTGTTCCCGGTGTCCATCGAGGCTAAGAACAACTTGCTGCCCGAGTTCCTCAAGAAGGAGGGCCCGGAGCGCACGATCGTCTTTATGCGCACCAAGCACCGTGCCGACAGCTGCTGCCGTCGCCTGGAGCGCAAGGGCATCAAGGCCGCCGCGATTCACGGCAACCGCAGCCAGGCCCAGCGCGAGCGTGCCCTTTCGGCCTTCCGCGACGGTACCGTCGACGTGTTGGTGGCAACCGACGTACTCGCCCGCGGCATCGACATTAGCGACGTGCGCTACGTCGTGAACTTTGACGTGCCGGCCGAGCCGACCGACTACATCCACCGTATTGGTCGTACGGGACGCGCCGGCGAGCTGGGCTGGGCCATCACGTTTGTGACCGAGCAGGACGTGGACGAGTTCTACGAGATCGAGAAGCTCATGGACAAGACCGCCGACATCTACGAGGCCGGCGACCTGCACGTGGGTCCCAATCCGCCCGCGGTTGATCCCGAGCGCGACCCTGCGGCCTTTAAGGTGAAGAAGAAGACCAAGCGCGGCAAGTCCAAGAGCAAGAAGAAGCTCGAGCAGGCGCGTCGCGACGGCAAGCGCAACGGCGACGATTACGGCGATGTGGCCGGTCGTTCCAACCGCGGTCGCGACGAGCGCCGCGGCGACGGCGAGCGTCCGAGCCGTCCCAAGCGCGGCGGGAAGACCCGCGTGCGCGAGGGCGTTCAGGCCCGCGTGGACGAGGCTGTGGAGAGCGTGGCCCGCGAGGTGGCTGCCGAGGAGCGCGCTGGTGCTGGTGCCGCTGAGCAGCCTGCGCGCGGTAACCGTGCCGAGCGTCGTGCCAAGCAGTTCCAGGGCGAGGCGCATCGCCGCCGTCGAGAGGATGAGGATCGCGGTGGCCGTCGTCGTGTCGAGCGCGAGGACGAGGGCCGCGGTTCGCGCGGTGGCAAGCGCGGTGCGGGCGACCGCCGTCGTTCCGGTCGCGATGACGAGCGCGGTGGCCGTGATGGGCGTCGCGGCGGCGAAGGCCGTGGTTCGCGTGACGAGCGTGGTACCCGCGGCGGCGAGTCCCGCGGCGGCAAGCGCTTTGACGAGCGCGGAGGCCGCGAGGGCGGCCGCGGCGGCGAGCGTCGCGAGGGTGCTCGCAGCAATGGCGGCCGCGGCGGCGCTGGTCGTTCTAACGAGTCGCGCGATCGTCGTGACCCGCGTGCCAGCCGCGATCGTCGCGATGACTGGCGCAACTACGACGACACCCGCGATGAGCGTCGTGGCGGCTATCGTGGCGGGCGTGGCGGCAACCAGGCCGGCTCCCGCGGCGGCCGTGCCGGCGGTCGCGATAATCGTGGCAGCTATGGCAACAGCCGTGGCGGCAAGCGCGGTGGCAGCTCCCGTCGCCCCGGCGACGGCGGCGGCAAGCGCAAATAACATACGCATCGCCCGCTAGGGCGAGGTGAACCAAGGGTCCCGAGCAACTACGCTCGGGGCCCTTTTTGGTGCAAAGGTGTCAGAGCAAGGAATGTCCCTGGGTGCCGGCAGTAAAGGAACGTCCCTAAGTGCCGCTTAAATACCGTTTATCGAAGAAAAAATACCGCTCACCGGTCATAATGATTGTTCTGGCTTTGGGCTTGTCTACAATAACTCCCGTAAAAAGAAATGCGGAAGGTTACCGAGTCCCTCGGACGTGGGCCTAACCAAAGTCTTTGAACGGGTGTGTCTCTATGGATGCATTCGCTTGATTTTGGTTGGGCTATATTTATGAAGGGACATGCCACCATGGGTTTCTTTTCTCGCCTGATGGGCGGTTCGGATGAGCAGAAGACTGCAGCTTCCGAGTTCGAAATCCTCGCTCCCGTTTCCGGCGAGCTTGTTCATCTAGAAAATACCAATGACCCCGCTTTTAGCAGCCGTGCCGTGGGCGATGGCGTTGCCGTGGTTCCCCAAGAGGGAACGGTGTGCGCTCCTGTTTCCGGCACCGTCGCGGCGTTGTTTCCGACTGAGCACGCGCTGGGCATCATGTCCGACGACAGCTCTGCTCAGGTGATGCTGCATATCGGAATCGACACTGTTAAACTTGAGGGCAAGGGCTTCCATGCGCTTGTTGCTCAGGGTGACCATGTCGACGCGGGCCAGCCCCTCGTCGAGGTCGATTTCGACGCGGTTCGCGCCGCTGGCTTCGACCCCACGGTCTTCGTTATCGTGTGCGAGCGCTCGGAGAACTCGACTCTTCGTGAGCATGCTTCCGGCCCTGTTGCTGTTAAAGAGCCTGCCGTCTGGCTTTCCGAGTAAATTCTTGTGGTGGGTACCGTGGTTATCAAGCGAGTTTTCAACAATAACGTCGCAATGGTCACTTCGGACGATGGCTCCGAGCTCATTGTCATCGGTCGAGGCCTCTGCTTTGGCCGTCATGCCGGCGACGCTATCGATGAAGCATCGGTCGAAAAGACCTATGCGCTGCAGAAGGGCACTTCTCAGGATTCGCGTACGATTGACCGCTTGGCACATCTTTTGGAGTCCATCCCCACCGTCAACCTCGTGATTGCAGAGGACATTGTTCAGATGCTCCGTCGAGAGCTCAATGTTGATGTCAACGACAAGATTCTCATTGCTCTTGCAGACCATATCAGTCTTGCTTTGGAGCGCGAGCGTAAGGGCGTCCCCTGCGAGAATCCGTTGCTGCTCGAGATCCAGCAGTTCTATCGCAAGGAGTACGCGCTTGCGGGCCGTGCGCTGCAGATTATCAAGGAGTATATGGGCATCCAGATGAGCGAAGAAGAGCAGGGTTTCATTACGCTGCATATCGTCAACGCCACCATGCCGCAGCGCTCTGACCGTCTGATTGTTTCGGTCCAGCTTGTTCGCGACGTGCTCGCGATTGTTTCCGAGCACTATGCCACGACCCTTGACGTCACCTCGTTGCCGTACGAGCGTTTCGTTCGCCATCTGCAGTTTTTTGCGCAGCGAGCGCTCGATCCCGCGGCGGGGCAGGTCAATGGCGACGCGCTGTTCCGTATCGATGAAACGGCGTATCCGAGGGCGTTCTCGTGCGCGGAGTCAATTGCCGACCACTTGGCGTCTACCTATAACGTTGTCGTTACCGATGCTGAGAAGAGTTATCTCGCATATCACATTGTTAACCTGCTTGGAGAACCTGGTCTCTAGGCATAACGTGCCCGCACATCGATTGATATAAGGCAAGGCTTGCGGTCTTGTCCAGGGCACAGCTATCTCAATTTGCGGAAAAGGAAGGGGAGTACCGCTATGACCGCAAAAAAGAAGTTCAATTTCAAAGCGCCGTTGGAGGTGTTCGCGAAGTCGATCGTTCAGCCGATGATGTATCTCTCGGTTGCCGGCATCCTGCTCATCGTGGGCATCATTCTGACCAACAAGACCATCTGCGCCGTGGTCCCCGTGCTGGGCTCCGGCCCGTTCCAGCTTGTGGGCGCCGTTGTCTATCAGTCGCTGATGTTTATCATCAACAACCTCTCGATTCTGTTCTGCGTGGGCATCGCCGGCGCCATGGCAAAGAAGAACAAGGGCCATGCTTCGCTGATTGCCCTGATGTCGTTCTTCCTGTTCCTGCAGGCTAACAACATCGTGCTCAACGCCACCGGCTCTCTTGCCGAAGCGAGCGGCATGCTCGGTCTTACCGGAACCGGCCAGAGCACCGTTATGGGCATTCAGGTGCTCGATACCGGCGTGTTTGGCGGCATCATTCTTGGTTGCATCACCGGTGCCGTGTTCAACAAGTACTCGAACAAGCAGTTCCCCATTGCCCTTTCGATGTTCTCGGGCGTTCGCTTCCCGTTCCTGATCATGATCATCATCTCCTGGATCATGGGCGCCGGCTTCTGCATCGTTTGGCCTCCGGTTCAGGGCGCCATCTCCTCCGTTGCCGGCATCATTAAGGAGTCGGGCAACATCGGTCTGTTTATCTACGGCATGCTCAACAAGCTGCTCGTTCCCACCGGCCTGCACCACCTCATCTACACCCCGTTCCAGTTCTCCGATGTGGGCGGCACCCTTACGCTGGGTGATCAGGTTATCGCCGGCGCCTATCCCATCCGTGTTGCCGAGATGGCAATGACGGGCCAGCCCTTCTCCGATAGCACCTACTTCAACAGCTACACCTTCAACAACCTGTGGCCCTACATTGGTATCGGTCTCGCCTTTATCTTCACCGCTTACAAGGGGAACAAGGATAAGACCAAGGCCGTTATCATCCCGCTGATCATCACCGCCGTGCTCTCCTGCGTGACCGAGCCCATGGACTTCCTCTTTGTCTTTGCCGCTCCCGTGCTCTTTGTCGTTCACTCGGTTCTTTCCGGCATCTTCTTGGTTCTGCTCAAGGTCCTCTCCGTGCCCGCTTCGACTGCAGGCGGCATCATCAACATCGTGGTCTCCAACCTGGTCCTCGGTGTCGACAAGACCAACTGGCCGGTCATGCTGGTGCTCGGAGTCGTCAACGCCGCTCTGTACTTCTTCCTCTTCACCTTCCTTATTAAGAAGCTCAACCTCCACACGCCTGGTCGCGAGGAAGAGTCCGAGCTTGCTGAGTCCGTTGCCGAGGGCGAGGCCGCCGCGTCTGTCGCGGTGAAGCAGGGCGCTGTTGCCGCGGCCCCCGCAGAGGGCGTCGATGCAGGTATTGCCGACCTGGTCGCAGGTCTTGGTGGCAAGGACAACATCGAGGAGCTCGAGAACTGCTTTACGCGTCTCCGCGTGAACGTTAAGAACCCGGACCTCATCAATGAGGACCTCATCAACCACGTGCCCAACAGCGGTATCAACCGCAACGGCAACAATATCCAGATCATCTTTGGCATGAAGGTCGCCGAGATGCGCGACAAGGTCGAAAACGCAATTGAGAAGGAGCAGTAAACAATGATCATTACTCTGTGTGGTGGCGGATCCACCTTTACCCCCGGCATCGTCAAGTCCATCGCTCTGCGCAAGGACGAGCTCGACGTTGACGAGATTCGTCTGTACGACATCAACGAGGAGCGCCAGCGCAAGATCGGCGTGCTCGTGGACTGGATTCTGCACGAGGACCTTGGCCTGGACATCAAGCTCACGGTGACCACCGACAAAAAGACGGCTTTTACCGACGCGAGCTTCGTGTTTGCCCAGATGCGCGTGGGCGGCTACGCCATGCGCGAGCAGGACGAGAAGATTCCGCTGCGTCACGGCTGCGTGGGTCAGGAGACCTGCGGTTGCGGCGGCCTTGCCTACGGCATGCGCACCATCTTCCCCATGGTCGAGCTGATCGATGATGTTGAGAAGTACGCCAAGAAGGACTACTGGATTCTCAACTACTCCAACCCCGCTGCCATCGTCTCCGAGGGCTGCCGCGTGCTGCGTCCCAACGCTCGCATCATCAACATCTGCGACATGCCGATCGCGATCATCGACGTGGTTTGCGCCGCGCTCGATATCGACAAGAAGGATGTCGAGTACGATTACTTTGGCCTCAACCACTTTGGTTGGTTCACCTCGATCCGCCACAAGGGCGAGGAGGTGCTCCCGCAGCTGCGCGAGTACATCAAGGAGCACGAGATTCTGCTGCCCGATTCGTACCTCAAGGGCATGGGCTCGCTGATGTCCAAGAAGCCCGAGGAGGCCACCGACGAGCATCCCGAGCAGAACCGCCACACCAAGGGCAGCTGGTACTACGTCTGGAAGGGCGAGTACGAGATTATGGAGTGCTTCCCGGAGTACCTGCCCAACACGTACCTGAACTACTACCTGCAGCAGAAGGAGTTCGTCGAGCATTCCAACCCCGAGCGCACTCGTGCAAACGAGGTTGAGGAGACGCGCGAGAAGAACCTCTTTGACGGCATCGACCATTACGAGAAGACGGGCGAGATCGACGAGAGCACGTTCTATGCGGGCAGCCACGGCGACTGGATTGCCGACCTGGCCATCGCTCTGAAGAACGATACCAAGCAGCGCTTCCTGGTCATTTGCGAGAACAAGGGCGCTATCCCCAACATGCCCTACGACGCCATGGTCGAGCTGCCTGCCTACATTGGCAAGAACGGCCCCGAGGTCATCAGCCGCGACAACATCCCGCTGTTCCAGCAGGGCCTTATGATGCAGCAGCTGAACTCCGAGAAGCTCGTGGTCGAGGCCACGATCGAGGGTTCGTACGAGAAGGCACTCAAGGCCTTTACGCTCAACAAGACCGTGCCTTCGATGAAGGTCGCCAAGGAGGTTCTCGACGACATGATCGAGGCCAACAAGGACTTCTGGCCCGAGCTTAAGTAATGACAGAAGGTCGCCGGCGCAAAAAGCCGCTGACTATATAACTTGAGCAATGCCCCGTCCACGTGATTGCGTGGGCGGGGCATTGTCATTTGGTAACGCGTTTTATCAAATATGGCATTTATCTGCGGTAAAGGTGTTTAGCACCGCTGAGGGCCGCGTTTTATACCGCCTGCCGAACCGCGTGGAGACCTAACAACTTTTTAGGTCAGTGTGTTGCATGTAGCAACTTCGCCCGGCCTCGCCTCCGGGCTGCCATGTGAGAGGGGATCTTATGGCTCGACTGCATGTAATGGAACGCAGCCACGCCCAGGCCGTCATGGACGACCTGCACGATGCACTCGGACGCCGCTTGGCGGTGAGTTCGCTCGCCCCGTGTCCCGTTGAGTTTACGGCAGCGCTCGTCAACCTGTGCTCCACTCAGAGCTGCGGCAAGTGCACACCCTGCCGCGTGGGCCTGAGCGCGCTGAGCGATCTGCTCGCCGATGTGCTCGAGGGCCGCGCCGACGAGTCCACGCTCAACTTGATTGAGCGCACCGCCCGCACCATCTACCTTTCGAGCGACTGCGCCATCGGCTACGAGGCCGGCGCCATGGCGCTTACCGCCATTCGCGGCTTTCGCGACGACTTTGAGCACCACATTCGCGAGCACTCCTGCGGCTTTGACCGCGAGGCACGCGTTCCGTGCGTATCGGGCTGCCCGGCGCACGTCGACATTCCCGGGTACATCTCGCTGGTCGAGGCCGGCCGTTATGCCGACGCCGTCAAAGTCATCCGCAAAAACAACCCGCTGCCGCTCGTCTGCGGCCTGGTATGCGAGCACCCCTGTGAGATGCACTGCCGTCGCGGCATGGTCGACGACCCCATGAACATCCTCGCTCTCAAGCGTTTTGCCGTTGAGCACAGCGACCTCAACGACCACAAGCCCCATGTAGTGGACAACACCGGCAAGCGCGTCGCCGTGATCGGCGGCGGCCCGGCCGGCCTTTCCTGTGCCTACTACCTGGCCGTGATGGGCCATAAGGTGACCATCTTTGAGCAGCGCCACCACCTGGGCGGCATGCTGCGCTACGGCATTCCCAGCTACCGTCTGCCGCGCGAGCGCCTGCAGGCCGAGATCGACTGGATCTTGAGCGCCGGCATCAACGTGGAACTCGACCACTCCGTCAACGGCGAGGAGCTTGCCCGCCTGCGCGACGAGTTCGATGCCGTCTACCTGGCCATTGGCGCCCACAGCGATAAGAAGCTCGGCCTTCCGGGCGAAGAGGCGTTCGGCGTGGAGTCGGCCGTCAAGATGCTGCGCGCCATTGGCGATGATGAGCTGCCCGATCTGAGTGGCCAGCGCGTATGCGTCATCGGTGGCGGCAACGTCGCCATGGACGTTGCCCGCTCTGCCGTGCGCTGCGGTGCCGAAAAGGTGAGCATCGTCTACCGCCGTCGCATCTGCGACATGACGGCCCAGGACGCCGAGATCGCCGGCGCCCAGGCCGAGGGCTGCGAGGTGCTGGAGCTGACGGCCCCGCTCGCCATCGAGACCGGCGAGGACGGTCGCGTGTGCGGCCTGCGCGTGCAGCCACAGATTATCGGCGAGCCCCGCCGCGGTCGCCCGGCCCCGCGTGCCGCCGCTACGCCAGAGCGCGTCATCCCCTGCGAGCGCGTGTTCGTGGCCATTGGCCAGGACATCGATTCCAAGCCGTTTGAGGAGATGGGTATTGCCTGCAAGTGGGGCTGCGTCGTCACCGATTCGGACGGCGCCGTGCCCAACTTCGATGGTCTCTTTAGCGGCGGCGACTGCCAGACCGGCCCCGCCACCGTTATCCGCGCTATCAACGCCGGCCGCGTGGCCTCGGCAAACATCGACCGCTACCTGGGCTTTGATCACAAGATCAAACTCGAGGTCGAACTGCCGACCGTCCAGTTTAAGGGTAAGCACGAGTGCGGCCGCTGCGAGCTGGGCGAGCGCGAGGCGGGCGAGCGTATTCACGATTGGAATCTGGTCGAGCAGGGTCTTACCGAACAGGAGGCATGCCAGGAGGCGAGCCGCTGCCTGCGCTGCGACCACTTTGGCTTTGGTGCGTTCCGCGGAGGGAGGAACTTGGAATGGTAGAGCCCAACAAAACCACTGTCAGCGACAACACCGAAAACGGAGCGCACAACATGGTCAAGCTCACTATCGATAACTGCGAGGTCGTGGTGCCCGAGCACACCACAATCCTGGATGCAGCCAAGTCCGTCGGCATCCAGATTCCCACCCTGTGCTATCTGCGCGATCTAAACGAGATCGGCGGCTGCCGCGTGTGCGTGGTCGAGGTTGAGGGCTGCGACCAGCTGGTTGCCGCCTGCAACAACTACGTGCTCGACGGCATGGTGGTCCACACCAACAGCCCCAAGGCGCGCGAGGCCCGTTGCACCAACGTGCAGCTGCTGCTGTCGCAGCACGATGCGCAGTGCGCGAGCTGCGTGCGCAGCGGTAACTGCAACCTGCAGGCCATCGCCAACGACCTGGGCATTTTCTATCTGCCCTACCAGAAGCATCTGGCGGGTGAGGGCTGGGACTTCGACTTTCCCATCATCCGCGACAACGACAAGTGCATTAAATGCATGCGCTGCATCAAGGTGTGCGAGAGCGTCCAGGGCTTGGGGATTTGGGACCTGACCAACCGCGCCACGCACACCGCCGTGGGCACCCGCGGGCGCGCGCCGATCGGCAAGACCGACTGCGTCGCATGCGGCCAGTGCATCACGCATTGCCCCACGGGCGCGCTGCGCGAGCGCGATGACACCGAGGCCGTGTTCGACGCTCTCGCTGATCCCGACAAGATCGTGCTGGTGCAGATCGCGCCAGCCGTGCGTAGCGCTTGGGGCGAGGAGCTCGGCATTCCGCGCGAGGAGGCCACCGTCGAGCGCCTGGCCTGCGCACTGCGCCGTGTGGGCTTTGAGTACGTGTTCGATACTGATTTCTCGGCCGACCTCACCATTATGGAGGAGGGCTCCGAGCTGCTCGAGCGCCTGGGCGCCGCCGCCAAGGGCGAGGGCGACAGCCGCGGCTGGCCCATGTTCACGAGCTGCTGCCCGGGCTGGGTGCGCTTTGTGAAGGCGCGCTATCCGGAGTTTGTTGACAGCCTGTCCACGTCCAAGTCGCCGCAGCAGATGTTTGGCGCTGTCGCCAAGACTTATTACGCCAAGGTTCTGGGCGTGGAGCCCGAGCGCCTGTTTGTGGTGTCCGTGATGCCGTGCACGGCCAAGAAGGCTGAGTGTGCGCTGCCGAGCATGATGGGCGAGGGCGGCGCGCCCGACGTGGACGTTGCGCTGACGGTGCGCGAGATGGTGCGCATGATCCGCGCGAGCCACGTGAGCGTTGACACGCTGGTCGAGGAGCCGCTCGATACGCCGCTGGGCTTTGGCACGGGCGCGGGTGTGATCTTTGGCGCCACGGGCGGCGTGATGGAGGCCGCCGTGCGCTCGGCATATTACCTGGTGACGGGCAAGAACCCGGATGCCGATTTCTTTACCGACGTGCGCGGACTCGATGGCTGGAAGGAGGCCGTCGCCGATATCGATGGCACCAAGGTGCGCGTCGCGGTGGCGCACGGGCTGGGCAACGCCGCCCGCCTACTCGACGCTATTCGCGACGGCCGTGTGAGCTATGACTTCGTCGAGGTTATGGCGTGCCCGGGCGGCTGCGTCGGCGGCGGCGGTCAGCCCATCCACGACGGTTGCGAGCTGGCTGCCGAGCGTGGCCAGGTGCTGTGGGGCCTCGATGCGAACGCCGAGATTCGCTTCTCGCACGAGAATCCCGATGTCCAGGCGTGCTATCGCGAGTTCTTGGGCGCGCCACTCTCGCCGCTGGCCGAGGAGCTGCTGCATACCGACCACCATGCATGGACGATGCCTAGCGAGGGGACGTGCTAGCGATGCGCGCGTTTGATTTTGAAATGTCGCGCCGGGGGTTTGCCTCGGCGCTCGCCGCGGGCGCCCTGTCACTTGCGCTCGCGGGCTGTGGCGGCGGGGGTGCCGGTGCCGGGTCCGCCGCGGGCTCGGCTGCCACGGACGGCGCCGGTGCTGCTGCCGAGCCGGTCGAGGTGCACGTCGCCTCGCTCAAGGGGCCAACCTCGATTGGTCTGGTGCAGTTTATGGACCAGGCAGCGAGTGGCGAGACGGATAACGAGTTCGACTTTGCGATCAGCGCCGCGGCCGACGAGATCGTGCCCAAGGTCATTCAGGGCGATGTCGACATTGCCTTGGTGCCCGCCAACGTGGCGAGCGTGCTCTACAACAAGACCGAGGGCGCGGCGCAGGTCATCGACATCAACACGCTGGGCGTGCTGAACGTTGTGACGGGCGACGCGAGTGTGGCCTCGTTTGGCGATCTGGCGGGCCATACCGTCTATATGACGGGCAAGGGCGCCACGCCGGAGTACGTCATGAACTACCTGCTGGAGCGCGCGGGCCTGACCGGCCAGGTGACGCTTGAGTTTAAGAGCGAGCCCACCGAGGTGCTGTCGGCGTTGCTTGCCGATCCGTCTGCCGTGGGCGTGCTGCCCGAGCCGTTCAAGACGGCGGCCATCGCCAAGAGCGAAGGCAAGCTGTCGGCGCCGGTAAGTCTGACCGATGTGTGGGACGAGCTGGCAGGAGACACGGGCTCCCGTTTGCTGACGGGCGTGACCGTGGTGCGCCGGGCCTTTGCCGAGGAACATCCCGAGGCCGTGGCGGAATTCTTGAGCTGCCATGCGGCGAGCGTTGAGGCCGTGAACGCGGCGCCGGCAGATTGGGCACAGGCCGTGGTCGATGCGGGTATCGTCGATAACGCCGCGATTGCCGAAAAGGCGATTCCCGGGTGCATGCTCGTGTGCCAGACGGGGAAGGACATGAAGGCGGCGCTCGGTGGGTACCTGCAGGTGCTGGCCGATGCGGACGCGAGCGCCGTGGGCGGCAAGCTCCCGGCCGATGATTTCTACTACATGGAGTAGCCCGTGCGTGCGTTTGCTCGACAAATGACAGAGCGTATGAAGGCGGTGTCGGCAGCAGGTGCCGTCGCCGCCTTTTGGCTTGCTGTGTGGGTGCTGGTGGCGGCGCTGGTGGCGCAGCCGCTGATTTTGCCGGGGCCGGGTGCTGTTGCCTTGGCGCTGCTGCGCCTGATATGCGATGCCGGCACGTGGGCGATTCTGGCGGGCTCGGGCGCGCGGATACTGGGCGGGCTGGCGCTTGCCGCGGTATGCGGCGGTTTGTTGGCCGGGATTTCTGTACGGTCGCGGGCGTTTGCCCGCTTGGTGGCGCCGGCGCTTTCGTTTGTTAAGGCGACGCCGGTTGCCTGCGTGGTGGTCCTGCTGCTTATTTGGTTGGGGTCGGCACGTGTGAGCATCGCGGCGGTCTTTTTGATGGCGCTGCCGGGCGTATATTTCTCACTGGTCGAAGGCTTGTCGCAGGTGGATAAGCCACTGGAGCAGATGTTCCGTCTGCATGGCGTGCGCGGCTGGCGACTGTTTTGCGCCCATACCTGGCGCGAAGTCCTGCCGTTTGTGCTTTCTTGTGCCCGAGCCGTGATTGGCATGAGCTGGAAGGCCGGCGTGGCAGCCGAGCTGATCGGCATGGCGGTGGGCACCGTGGGTGAGCGCATCTATCAGGCGAAGCTTTTGATTGAGACGGCTGATCTGCTGGCGTGGACCGTGCTGGTCGTTGCCGCCTCATGGGCGTGCGAGCGCGTGCTGGTGTGGCTGCTGCGGGTTTCGGGGCCCGTGGCGTGGGGTGCGGCCGTGCGGGCGCATGGGCATGGGCTGCGCGGGCGTGCGAGGGCTGCGGGCGATGGCGCTGCAGCGGAGCTTGCGCTTGCCGTGGGCGATCGCGCGCCCTGGGCGCCGGCGCTCGACGGACTGGTGCTCAACGTGCCCGCGGGTGGGCGTATCTGTGTGATGGGCGCCTCGGGCATGGGCAAGTCGACGCTGCTTTCGTTGGCAGCGGGGGAGTGCGCGCCGTGCTCGATGGTGTTTCAGGACGCGCGCTTGGTCGAGTCCGCCTCGGCGCTGGATAACGCGCTGGTGTGCGCCGATGCACGCGTGGACGCCTCGAGTGCTGCGGCCCTGTTGCGCTTGCTGGTGCCGGGGGTCGATGTGCATGCTCGCGTGGCCGAGCTTTCGGGCGGGCAGCGCCGTCGCGTCGAGATCGCTCGAGCCCTGCTGTGCCCGGGCGACGCGGTGATTCTGGACGAGCCCTTTACCGGTCTAGATATCGCTGCGCGCGATGCATGCGCCGAGGTCGTGCTCGACTTGCTCGACGGTCGCATGCTGTTGCTTGCCACGCACGATGCCGCCGACGCTCAGGCCCTCGATATCTCGGACATCATCACGCTCTAAATACTAATTCAGCAACAAAATGATCCGTTTTTTCTCCGTCCCCATGGGGTCGGGTATGGTATTCTATCTGCGGGGTAATACTTAGGAATACCAAGTAATACCAACGCCGTAGAAACACACTCCAGATGCGGGCCAATCGGGTTGCCTTCACAGCCCGTCGCCCAGCCGCGTGGCCCGCATCTATCCGCACCACCGTCGTTTCAAAAAGGAAGCGCCATGGCAGAACACATGACCCCGGTTGTCGCGAAGGTCTTGCCCGAGGAAAAGGCGGCCTTCGCGGCGGCAACCCAGCTCGTGGGCACCACGCCGTCCAACGCCATCCGCATGTTTATCGCCGCGTTCAACCGCTGCGGCACCTTCCCGTTCGACATTTCGCCCAACGGGGCTTTTGGCGCTGCGCCCGATTCTCATCAACAATGACTGTCCCCAAGTGCCGGGTTTTGAGGAGGTTGGCATGCTCAATGCGCTGGTTTGGGCGCTTGCCTGTTTTGGTGTCGTCGCTGCCGATATTGCCCTGAGCATTGTTTTGTTCTCCGCGCTGGACATCGTGTCGGCACTGACGGGTTTCCCGATCGACAATCTCGATATTCAATGGTTTCAGGCCGCCGCTCAGACGGCGTCGTTTTTGATGGCGCTGCTGTGGTGGCGCTATCTGTGGCCCCGCTCCTTCATGGCGCGCCGGCAAGGTGAACGCCCGCTCGGCGGGGGAGCAAATGCTGCATGGAAGCGCATCGCATGCGTTGTCGTGATCGGCCTATCCATGCAGGTGGTCATTAGCTACCTATGCGACGGCGTGCTGTCGCTGCTGCCCGAGGTTGCGGCGGACTATAGCGAGCTCGTCGAGGAAACAGGCTTGGGCGATACCAACCTTCTTGCCGTCCTGACCACGGTGCTCGGCGCTCCGTTTTGCGAGGAGTTGCTGGTGCGCGGCATTGTTTTTGAGTTTTCGCTACGAGCGTTTAACCCCCAATGTCGCCCACTTTGGAAGCGGCGGCGTCGTGCGAGCGCGCAGGACGCCGCCATGGTACCCTGGGCGGCCCCGAGCGCGCGGGGTATCGCCGCGGCAATCGTGCTGCAGGCGGCAATCTTCGGTTTTATGCACATGAACTGGGTGCAGGGCTGCTATGCGGGTGCCGCGGGCATCATTTTTGGTTGGGTGCTCGTGACCACCGGAAAGCTTCGCTATACGATTCTGCTGCACTTTGCCTTTAATGCCGGGTCGTACCTGATGGGTCTGTTGTGGTTTGTGAACACACCGCTCGACGTGGTAATCACGGTCACCATAGCCGGCATCATCCTCGTGGAGACGATGCGCTCACTGCGCCACGCATGCGAGACGGGCATAGCGACAGCACCGCTGCCCTAGTTGCGGCGACCGCCTCCGTTGGCACCCTGACGCCCCTGAGCTGCACGGTTGCGCCCGGCAGTGTTTTGCGCGCGCGACATGCCGCTGTGCCCCTTGCTGCCCTTGGGCCCCTTGCCAGCGCCGCCAGAGCCGCCGTGGGCCTTGCCGCCCTTCTTGCCGGTGCCATGCCCACCGCCAGCAGACGTCTCGCCCGGGCGCGGCGGCACGGGGCGGATTAGACAGTGTTTGGTGTAGCCGATCAGGTCACGACGTCCGGCTTTTTCCAGCGCCTCGCGTACCAGCTTGTAGTTCTCGGGCTTGCGATACTGGATGAGCGCACGCTGCATGGCCTTCTCGTGCGGGTCGCGTGCCACGTAGATCGGCTCCATGGTGCGTGGGTCCACGCCGGTGTAGTACATGCAGGTCGACATGGTGGACGGGGTAGGGTAGAAGTCCTGCACCTGCTCGGGCATATAACCCATGTCGCGTACGGCCTCGGCCAGGTCCACGGCTTCCTTCATCGTCGAGCCAGGATGGCTCGAGATCAGATACGGCACCACGTACTGCTTGAGTCCGTATTCGCGGTTCAGGCGTTCAAATTTACGGCAGAACGCGTCGTAGACGGCGCGGCTCGGCTTGCCCATCACGGAGAGCACCGCGTCGCTCACGTGCTCGGGCGCTACGCGCAGCTGGCCCGAGACGTGATGCTCCAGCAGCTCGCGCAAAAACTCGTCCGAGGCATCGGCCATGGTGTAGTCAAAGCGGATGCCGCTGCGCACGAAGACCTTTTTGACGCCCGGCAGCTGGCGCAGGTCGCGCAGCAACTGCGTGTAGCCGCTCTCGTCGACCACCATGTTCTTGCACACGCTCGGCCACAGGCAGCGCTTGTTCTTGCACACGCCGTGCTTGAGCTGCTTGTCACAGGCCGGGCGGCTAAAGTTAGCCGTCGGTCCGCCAACGTCGTTGATGTAGCCCTTAAACTCGGGATCGCGCGTGAGCAGCTCGGCCTCGCGCATGATCGAATCGTGGCTGCGCATCTGCAGCACGCGACCCTGGTGGAAGGTGAGCGCGCAAAACGAGCACTCACCAAAGCACCCGCGGTTGGAGCTGATCGAAAACTTGATCTCGGCAAAGGCCGGCACGCCGCCTGCTGCGTCGTAGTCGGGATGCCAATCGCGTGCGTAGGGGAGCTCGGCCACTTCGTCCATCTCGTCGGTGGTTAGCGTCGCCGACGGCGGGTTCTGCACCACGAACACGCTGTTGGGGTAGGGCTCTACCAGGCGATGTCCAGTGATGGGGTCCATGTTCTGCTGCTGCACGTTAAAGCTGCGCGCGTAGTTGAGCTTGTCGGCGGTAAGGTCATCCCAGCTGGGCAGCAGGTCGTAGTCGTAGACCTCGTCGAGCGAGCTGGTGCGGTAGACGGTGCCGTTGATATAGGTGATTTGGTCGACGGGCAGGCCCGCGTCGAGCGCGTCGGCGATCTCGACGATCGCGTGCTCGCCCATGCCGTAGATGAGGATGTCGGCGCCCGAGTCGAGCAGCACCGAGCGCTTGAGCTTATCCTGCCAGTAGTCGTAGTGGGCCAGACGACGCAGGCTCGCCTCGATGCCGCCGATGATGATGGGGGCGTCCTTGAACGTCTGGCGGATGAGGTTGCCGTAGACCGTGACGGCACGATTGGGACGGCGCCCCTCCTCGCCACCAGGGGTATAGGCGTCGGTGTGGCGGCGGTGCTTGGTCACCGAATAGTGGTTGACCATGGAGTCCATGTTGCCGGCGCTGACGAGAAAGCCCAAGCGCGGCTCGCCGAGCACCGTGATGCTGGCGGGGTCGGTCCAGTCGGGCTGACAGATAATGCCTACTTTGTAGCCGTGCGCGTCGAGTACGCGGCTGATGATGGCCATGCCAAAGCTGGGGTGATCCACATAGGCGTCGCCGCAGATATAGACGAAGTCGCACTGGTCCCAGCCACGCGCATCCATGTCGGCGCGGCTGACGGGGAGGAACTTGTCGCGGCCCGGTCGCCAGGGGCGTGAGGGCGCTGCTGGAGCATGAGTGGTGTGCCCACCCTGCGCCTTGCTGCCGCGCTTTTGCTGCTGGCCCTGTTTGCCCTGCTGACTGCGCTGGTTGTTCTGAGCGTGCTGAGGCTTATTTGCCACGATCCCTCCCGGTGTTTGTATGCTGCACGTAATTGTAACCAGTCTTTTTGGGACGGGGCTAAAAAGACTGGTGGAGTACATGGGCTGGCGGATCGGCGTGTCGATGCGGGTGTGGCGCCGCGCCCGCCGTTTGTTTCCAGACTGTGTATCTGCGCGTTGGGGAGCCCGTCTCGCGCGCACGCCATGTTGTCAATGGGTTACAGTATGAACGGCGGCCATGTCTCCGCCAACGCACGAGAGGGTCGTCAACAAGGAGGCCGCACGACGATGCAGCGTGCCAAGCAGATATCGGAGTCCATCGAGCTGGGCATCATTCTGGCGCTCGCCGGTGGCTTTATGGACGTGTATTCGTACATTGGGCGCGATCATGTTTTCGCCAACGCGCAGACAGGCAACATCTTGTTGGTGGGCGTGAGCATCTCGGAGGGTAATTGGGCGCTCGCGGGACGCTATTTCTTCCCCGTGGTGTCGTTTGCCGTGGGCATTATGCTTGCCGACCTGGTACACGAGCGTTTTGGCAGCGTGATTCACTGGCGCCAGGTGACGGTGTTTTTTGAAGCTGTTATCTTGCTGGGCGTGAGCTTTATCCCGGGCGGCGATTTCAACCTGCTCGCCAACTGCCTTACTTCGTTTGCCTGCGGTATGCAGGTCGAGAGTTTCCGCAAGATTCATGGACACGGCATCGCCACGACCATGTGTATCGGCAACCTCCGTAATGCCTTGCAAAACGTGGACGACTACATCATTACCCATAAGCGCGGCTTTTTGGAAAACGGCCTGCTGTACTTTGGCGTGATCTTTACCTTTGTGTTTGGCGCTGTGTTGGGCAACTGGTGTATTGAGCGCATGGGCCTGCACGCCATCGTCGTGGCGAGCGTGCTGCTGTTTGTCGCGTTTGCCATCATGTTTATCGACCGCGAGCGCGACTTGCGTTTTCGCTGGAAGGTTGCGGCCGAGGCTTGGAAAGAGGGCTGCCGAAAGTAACCGAATGCGGCAAAGGGACAGCCCCTTTGCCGCATTATTTTTCATCTCTATGTAGTACAGCTTCAGGAGCCAGAAAAAACTATCTAGCTCCTGAATGTTGTTACGAACTGCTTTTTGCAATTTATTCGAGATGCTCTTCAATCCGAGCCCTCAGAAGGGCAATGGCTGTGGGCATTCCAATTGCGGCGGCTAATTCGGCTTTATCCAAAACCTGTATGTTAAAGCACGATTGTTTATCACATTGAAGGACGTTAACTGAAGATAGCTTCACTTCCCGTTGACTGAATATATCGTAATCTCCAAATAGGAAGTTACCTTTTATTGTGTAATTCGGTATGTTCGTTACGCACTTCATCTCAAGTCTGTTTAGGCCATAATCGAACACCGCAACTTCCTTGTGTTCGATGATGAGCGCAACCCTGGGCATGTTACTAAAACCACCGTCGACGACAGTAAAGAGCTTTTCATTTGCATCGTCATAAACGGTGTATTTAAGACTCAATAGCTGTCCTAGTGGACCCGTGAACCCATGTCTTTTGATGTTGAGGTTGTCTCCCGCTGGGTTGACGAGAGCCAGAGCATGCGGATAAGGGTTACCTTCAATTGAGATTCGATATTCGTTTGTAGCCGTCTTGCTCGATTTAGGACCAGTAGCCATCACGCGTCATCGCCTCGATCGAATTGGAACCGTCTTCTGCTTCGTGCGGAGAATTACGCTGTATGTTGCAGTACATGCAGCTGCAATAACCGCATGGGCAATTTCTAACAAAATGAATGACACTATTTGCTGCATGCATATTAATTACTATAAAGTATCCTTTTATAAACGTATTGTCAAACATATATTGCTAAAACAGAAACAATTTATAGACTGAGTTGGTCGTATTCTTTGGGCAATTGCTCCTATAATCTAGCCTTCGCTGCAGTCGGGAGGGAAGGACTGGGGCTCCGTTATTATGTTGAAACGCTTTAACACTTTTGACGTTCTCATGCATTTTTTGTTTCAAAAGCGTTAGGATGGGACACATAGCGTGGGGCGTAATGGGCGCCCCGCACACGATGGGAGGCTATCAATGGCTAATCGTTTCGTTCTCAACACCATTTCTTATCATGGTTCTGGCGCCATCAAGGAGATCCCCGGCGAGCTCCAGCGTCGTGGCTACAAGAAGATCTTCGTCTGCTCCGACCCCGACCTGGTCAAGTTTGGCGTTACCGCCAAGGTAACCGACGAGCTCGACGCCGCCGGTATTGCTTGGAGCCTCTACTCCGAGATTAAGCCCAACCCCACCATCCAGAACGTCAAGGACGGCGTCGAGGCCTTTAAGGCCGCCGAGGCTGACGCTATCGTGACCATCGGTGGTGGCTCCTCCATGGACACCGCCAAGGCTATCGGCATCATCATCAACAACCCCGAGTTCGCCGATGTCCGCAGCCTCGAGGGCGTTGCTCCGACTAAGAACCACGCTGTGTTCACCATCGCCGTGCCGACGACCGCCGGTACCGCTGCCGAGGTAACCATCAACTACGTCATCACCGACCCCGAGAAGGTCCGCAAGTTCGTGTGCGTCGACACCAACGACGCCCCTGAGGTCGCCGTCGTCGACCCCGACATGATGGCTTCCATGCCCGCCGGCCTGACCGCTTCCACTGGCATGGACGCTCTGACCCACGCCATCGAGGGCTACACCACCAAGGGCGCTTGGGAGCTCTCCGACATGTTCCACTTTGAGGCTATTAAGCTGATCAGCGAGAACCTGCGCGACTCCGTTGCCGAGGCCAAGTCCGGCCAGCCCGGCTCCGGCCGCGAGGGCATGGCTCTTGGTCAGTATGTCGCCGGCATGGGCTTCTCCAACGTTGGCCTGGGCATCGACCACGCCATGGCTCACACCCTGTCCGCTCACTACGACACTCCGCACGGCGTCGCTTGCGCCATGCTGCTGCCGATCGCCATGGAGTTCAACAAGCCGGTTTGCGCCGAGCGCCTGGCCAAGGTCGCCGTCGCCATGGGCGTTGACACCACGGGCATGAGCACCGACGAGGCCGCCGACGCCGCCATCGCCGCCGTTAAGCAGCTCTCTGCCGACGTGAACATCCCGCACGTCTGCGAGGCCATGAAGGCCGACGAGATCGAGGTCCTGGCCAAGGACGCCATGGCCGACGCCTGCTTCCCGGGTAACCCGCGCGAGGCGACGCTCGACGACGTTATCGAGCTCTTCAAGAAGATCTGCCCGGCTGCTTAACCTGGTTCGGCGGGCCCCGCCCGTTAGCCCCAGAATCGTCCTCGGACATGTCGGAGGCCTCGCTGCGCGTTTTGCGTGGCGGGGCCTCTTTTGTCCCATGGAAACCTCCTGGAGCGGCGGCAAGAACATGCCGGGAACGGGTGGAGGTAAGGGGAGCGTGCATTTTTGCGAGTATTCAGCAGACCGAGTGGGTTGCATACAGTTAAAACGTGATTATTGCGGTTTCAAGTAGGAATGAGCAAGCGGCTTCGGCAAAGGAATCTCGGCTGAAGGGATGACTTGTTCGTTTTTAGCAGCGTTATGCCCCAAATACAGGACAAGGCGGTCGGTTTTGCCGCCTCCCGATGGCTCTATCAGATACCGCGATGCTGAATATTCCGTTTTTTGCACGGCCCTGGATGGGGTGCCCTGACGCTAGAGAAATAGATGCCTCATTTTTATGCATGAATCTAAGTTCTTTATACAAGAATAGGATTGAATGGCACGCGTGCGCCCAAGCCGGCGCGCCGGCGTCCGAGGGCTGGTCGGGCTCCCAGGGCTTTGTGCGTGCAGAACGGTTAAAATCGGGGCTCGGTCTTAGTTTTATATGGAAGGATACATATGGCTTCTAATAATGATGCTTCGTTGGAGGAGACGCTCTCCTATATTACTGAGCAGTTGAAGGCGCTTACCTCGATTGCTTCGCCTACGGGCTATACCCGTGCGGCGACTGATTATCTGATGGAAACGTTGCGTGATATGGGCTTTGGCCCCGAGCGTTCCAATAAGGGCAACGTGCTGGTCGAGCTTGGCGGCGAGGGCGAGCCGCTCGTACTGGCGAGCCATGTCGATACCCTGGGCGCCATGGTGCGCTCCATCAAGGACAATGGTCGCTTGCGTCCCACGACGCTCGGCGGGCATCAGTGGTCTACGGCCGATGGCGAGAACTGCACCGTTTACACGCGCGATGGCAATGTCTACACGGGTGTGGTTCTCAACACCGAGCCTTCGGCGCATGTGGCCGATGAGCCGGTCAAGACCATCGAGAAGAACATGGAGATCTTGCTCGACGAGAACGTCGATAGCAAGGACGATGTGCTCGAGCTGGGTATTCAGACGGGCGATATCATCGCTATGGATCCGCGTACCACGGTGACGGAGAGCGGCTACATCAAGAGTCGCTTCCTGGATGACAAGCTGTCGGCGTCGATTCTGCTGGGTTTGGCTCGCGCCGTTGCCGACGGCGAGGTGACCCTTTCGCGCAAGGTATCGCTGCTCTTTACCGTGTACGAAGAGGTCGGCCACGGCGGTGCCTTCGTGCCGGCCGACACGCGCGAGATGATCAGCGTGGACATGGGTTGCGTGGGCGACGACCTTGGCTGCACCGAGCGCATGGTTTCGATTTGCGCCAAGGATTCGGGCGGTCCGTACAACTACGACCTGGTAACCACGCTGTCTAATATCGCGCGCGAGCTGGAGCTCGATTACGCCATCGACGTGTACCCGCACTACGGTTCGGACGTCGAGGCCACGCTTTCGGCCGGTTACGACATTCGCCATGGTCTGATCGGCCCCGGCGTGTACGCGAGCCACAACTACGAGCGCAGCCACATCGACGGTGTGCGCAATACCTTTGAGCTGGTCCGCGCCTACGTGCAGCGCTAAGGAAGCAGTTTGCGACTCGGCTGACCAATCGCTAAGGCCCGATTTCTCGGGCCTTTTTTCGCTTTAGGTCGTTTAGTATTATGATGTAAGTGATCTATTAACTAAACACGTAAATTACTTAACGAGGTGATGCGGTGTATGGATACGTCTGAGTACTTATCTATGGGTGATGCCGCCCGCCTGTTGGGCGTTACGAAAGCCCGCATATCGCAACTTGCCGCATCGGGGACGCTTGTGTGCGATATTGTGGGCGGCCGGAAGATGGTCGAGTACAATTCTGCGACCGCCTACCAAAAGGTCCGCAAGCGAGGACGCCGTCCTGCGGCCGATGTGGGACGCAAGTTTACGCTGATGTCGGCCGACCATGAGGTCGCGCATGTCTCATTTGATCCGACGCGTGAGTTTCCCTTCGAAATCGCCGAGGTCCTCGATGCGCAACGAATGCCGTTTGGCACATGCTCGAGCTCTTCTCCTACGGTGAATAAACGGGAGCTCAACGTGTGGTGGAGCCATCGGTCGGTGCCTGACGTTCGCCCTGGACTCGTCTCGCGCTATCGTGAACTGGGAATTGCCAGTGGCATCGAGGTTCCGGTTCGGTGCCTGGGCTTATCGCTTTCGGATTGTTATTGGCTGCGGCCGGCCGATTGCGCCGAACTCAAATGGCAAAGCATCAATTACTTTGAGAACGAATTTGAGCGATCGGCGCTCGAAGAGCGTTCGGGTTGGCTGGAAGGCATCGGTCTAAATAATCCGGATAACACGTCCGAGGGCGAGCTCCCTAAATCGTGGATGATCCGAAACGGCATTCGCGTTTTGGCTAAAGGGTGCGGGATGGACGACCAACGGCCCTTTAACGAGGCAGTTGCAACGGCTTTGCATCGTCGCTTGCTTTCCAAGGGGGAGTTTGTTCCTTACACGGTTGAGCGCATGTTCGATGGCCCTGTGTGTCTGTGCGACGACTTTCTTGACGGCCGCGAGGAATATGTTCCGGCTGTTTACGTTAAGGGCGCATTTGGTAGCCAGCGGGGAAACTCGACATACGATCGATACTGTTGCTACCTCGGCAAGCATGGTGTCGATGAGGCCGCTGTGAGAAGGTCTATGTCGCAGATGATTGTCTGCGATGCCCTTTTGGCCAACAGCGACCGCCATTGGCGAAACTTCGGCATCATCCGCAATGTCGACACCCTGGAGATAAAACCTGCTCCGCTGTTCGATAGCGGCAACTGCCTGTGGTACAACGTACCAACTGCCGTGCTCGCAGCTGGGGAGTTTGGGTTTCCCGCTAAGCCGTTTGGGCCCGACCCTTCCGTCCAGCTGGCGCTTGCGGATTTGCTCGATTGGTTCGATTCATCGCGGCTCAACGGATTTGTTGATGAAGCGATCGAGATTCTTTCGCAGAGCGAGTGGGCGACGGCGGAGGGTCGACTCGAGGCCATTCACCGCGGCCTTGAGCGTCGCGTAATCGAGGTTGGTGCCGCTGTTGAGGTACTTCGACACGTGCAGCGATAAACCCGCGGCTACTTAAGCGCGCCGGTCACGGTGCCGCCGCCCAGGACGATGTCGCCCCGATACACGACGACGGCCTGTCCGGGGGCGATGGCGCGCTGCGGCTCGTCAAAGGTCAGCAACATTTGCCCGTCTTCGCCGCGCGTAAGGGTCGCTGCCTGGTCTTTCTGTCGGTAGCGGTACTTGGCGCCCACGCGAATGCCGCCGGCATCGAGCTCGGCCTCCATGCACTCTGCCGGCGCGCTCCAGATCCACTCATTGGCAGTTAGCGCCGCCGCGGTTAGGTCCTCGGCTTCGCCCAGATGCACAATGTTGTTGGCGGCGTCGACGCCCGTTACGTACACGGGATGCGCCATCGCGACGCCCAGGCCCTTGCGCTGGCCGATGGTATAGCGCAACGCGCCGTTGTGGCGTCCGACCACGCTGCCGTCGCGCCATACGATATCGCCCGGTGTAGCGGGATGTCCGCACCGACGCTCGATATAGCCCGCATAGTCGCCATCCGCGATAAAGCAGATGTCCTCGCTTTCGGCCTTCTTGGCGTTGGCAAAGCCCTGCTCGGCGGCAATGCGGCGCACGTCGTGCTCCTTGTCCAGGCCTGCCAGCGGAAAGATCGTGTGCGCCAGGCGCTCCTGCGTAAGCGAATATAAAAAGTAGCTTTGGTCCTTCTTAGGGTCCTCGCCGCGATGCAGCTGCCAGGTTCCGTCGGACGCCTGGCTCGTTTTGGCGTAGTGACCTGTGGCGATGTAATCGCAGCCCATATTGAGCGCCGCATCGAGCAGCGCGCCAAACTTAATATGGCGGTTGCAGATGATGCACGGGTTGGGCGTCAGCCCCTCCTGGTAGGCGGTCACGAAGCGCTCGATTACATTGCGGTCGAAGGTCTGCTGCAGGTCGAGCACACGGTGGGGTATCCCCAGGCGCTCGGCGACGGCCTTCGCGTCGGCGATGTCGCGGTCGACTTTGCTCATGCCCGTGACGGGATCGGGTGCGGGGCAGGTGAGGCGCATGGTGGCGCCGACGCATTCGTAGCCCTGGCTTTTGAGCAGGTACGCGGTCACGCTGGAATCGACGCCGCCGCTCATGGCGACGAGCACGCGCTTGTTGTGCATGGGGAGGTTCTCCTTGGTGGCATGTGGCCAAAAAAGAAAAGCGGCGCGGGAGGCTGGTTCCGCGCCGCAGACATTGTAGCAAGTTCGGACGACTCGTGGGGCGCCCCGATGGGATGGGCTCAGACTGCCGGGAGAGAGGAGACCGGTTCATCCTGGGCTCAACCTATGGGCAACAGACCTTAGTCCTGGAAGAGTGCCGTGGACAGGTAGCGCTCACCGGTATCGGCGAGCAGCGCCACGATGGTCTTGCCCTCGTTCTCGGGACGCTTGGCCAGCTGCAGCGCGGCCCACACGGCGGCGCCGGACGAAATGCCCACGAGCACGCCCTCCTTGTGGCCCACGGCGCGGCCGGTGGCAAAGGCGTCGTCGTTCTCGACGGGGATGATCTCGTCGTAGACCTGGGTGTCGAGGACGTCGGGCACAAAGCCGGCACCGATACCCTGGATCTTGTGCGGGCCGGCCTGGCCCTTAGAGAGCACCGGGGAGGTGGCGGGCTCGACGGCGACGACCTGAATCTCGGGGTTTTGCTCCTTGAGGAACTCGCCCACGCCGGTCACGGTGCCGCCGGTGCCGACGCCGGCGACGAAGATGTCGACCTTGCCGTCGGTGTCGTCCCAGATCTCGGGGCCGGTCGTGGCCTTGTGAATGGCCGGGTTCGCGGGGTTCACAAACTGGCCGGCGATGATGCTGTTGGGGGTCTCCTTCTGCAACTCTTCGGCCTTGGCGATAGCGCCCTTCATGCCTTTGGAGCCGTCGGTGAGCACGAGCTGTGCGCCGTATGCCTGCATGAGCTTGCGGCGCTCGACGGACATGGTCTCGGGCATAGTGATGATCACCTTGTAGCCGCGGGCCGCCGCCACCGAGGCGATGCCGACGCCGGTGTTGCCGCTCGTGGGCTCGATGATGGTGTAGTCGCCACCGCGCACGAGCTTGCCGGCCTTCTCGGCCTCGTCAATCATGTTCTTGGCGACGCGGTCTTTGACGGACCCGGCGGGGTTGAAGTATTCCAATTTGACGAGCACACGGGCCTTGAGGTCCTCGTTGGCCTCGAAGTGGGTGAGCTCCAGAAGCGGGGTGTGGCCGATAAGCTGATCGATGGACGTGTAAACATTGCTCATGATGAACCTCCAAAGTGTTCAAATGACTGGATACCGTGTGGTTTTACGGTGTGTGTAGCAACGAAACCCATAAACCTTATGGGTTGTTCGTTTTGCTGTTGGCAAGCATAGTAGGCACTAAAGCCTAGTAATGCAATAGGAAATAGAAGATTATTACGAGTCGATTAACCATCTTGACGGGAATAGGTATTTTCAAAACCAATATTTCGGCTAGAATTTCTACGAATTAAAAGACCGAAAGGCAGCAATATATATGTTGGTTTCCACAAAGGGCAGATATGCCTTGCGCGTTATGGTCGACTTGGCCGAGCATCAGGCGGCAGGCCGTATTCCCCTCAAAGAGATCGCCGCGCGTCAGGGGATTTCGGAGAAGTATCTGGAGAACATTTTGGCCACGCTCGTCCGCGCCAATATGCTCTCGGGCATGCGCGGCAAAGGCGGCGGCTACGTGCTCACGCGCCCGCCTGAGCAGTACACGGTGGGCGAGATCTTGCGCCTGACCGAGGGCAGTCTGGCACCGGTCGCATGCCTGGACGGTGACTGCAAAGGTTGCTCGCGATCTGATGAGTGTCCCACACTCGATGTTTGGAAGAACCTGGACAAGCTCATCAACGACTACCTCGACGGCGTGACACTCGATACACTCGTTGCCCCCAACGAGGGCTACGACTACGTCATCTAGCCCCACCTGCTATTGGGGGACGGGGCAGAAATGGTAGATTTTCCTGCCCTCTGAGGCTCGACAAATGACAAGGCCGCCCATCGTTGCGATGGGCGGCCTTCTTTTGGCGTGTTGTGGCGGTCCGTATCCGGTCGCTTTAGTTCCTGGCGACGCTGTCGAGAATGCTGCGCATGATGGATACCAGGATGCTGCCCATAAAGGCCGATCCAAAGCTGGCGATGGAGATGCCCGCGCCCAGCAGATTGACCGACAGGTAGCTGGCCAGCTCGAGCATAAAGCTGTTGACCACAAGCTGAAAAATACCAAGCGTGATAATAGTGAGTGGCAGCGAGATGACCGTCAGGAACGGCTTAACGAGCGAGTCGACGATGTTGAGGAACAGTCCCACGAAGGCAAAGCAGACCCAGGCGTCGGCCATGCCGAAGGGCTGAATGCCGGGGACGAGAAACGTTGCGATCGCGATGGCGATTGAGGTCAAAAGCCAGTTGAGCATAAAGCGCATGGTGTGAATCCTTTCTTGCGCATGGCGTGGTGAGGGAGCGTGAGAGGCACATGCCTTTGCAACTCGGACAGATGCTCGGGCACGGCTCTGTTTGGGCGCCCATTGTCTCAGATATTCGTGGAGCTTGCGTGCGCATTCGGTTTTAAAACGGCGTTCGTCCTAGAAAACGCGCCGCTGGCAGAGAGTTTTGTCGCTTTAGTTTGGTGGTGTGCTACACTGCTACGGGCAAAAGCCACAGGCGTTGCCCTATTGCATAGAACGGGCGAACGATGCCCGATGTCAGTATCAACTTCGATGCCTTATGGCGGGTTTGGCGGTGATCGATGAATATCGAGAACATGTTTGACAAGCCTGATGTCAAGCAGCTGGTCCACGCATTTAGTCTTTTGGACGACGAGAACGATATCCAGGCGTTTTTAACCGATATCTGCACACCGCGCGAGATCTGCGATCTTTCTCAGCGCCTGCAGGTTGCGCGTTATCTGGATGAGGGCGAGCCCTATGTTGAGGTTCAGGCCCGCACGGGCGCTTCGTCCACCACGGTGAGTCGTGTTTCCAAGGCGCTCAACGGCGAGTACGGTGGCTATCGCAAGATCCTCATCAAGCTGGAGGATGGCGAGTAGGCCAACGGCAACAAACGAATTGCGCAGAACCGTCCCTTCGGGGGCGGTTTTTTGATCCCTTGGGGACGGAGGAAATCTGTTGGCGTGGGGCAAATCTGTCCGCGTGGGCGGGTAGGATGGATGCATCGATTATTGCGAACGGTTTGAGTGGAGGACCATGCCTGTTCGAATCTATACCACCAATACCGGTACGGACTTGAGCGATGCCGAGGCGGCGTTGCTCGCCGACCTGGTCGCCCGCCACGGGCGTGCCGTTTTGCTGGCGTCCTCGTTTGCCGAGCTCGACCTGTGCCGTCATGATGCCGCGGTTGCTGGCGTCTCGCTGGGCGTTGACTACAAAACCCCTGCGTCGTGGCTTCGTTCGCTGTGGGAGCTTATGGGCGATGGCCGCGGCTTCGTCGACAACATGCAGCGCCAGATGCTGTTCTCGGACATGATCGCCCGTCGCGACGATGTCGACCTGCAGCCGCTTTCGCGCAGTCAGGGAACGGTGCGCATGCTCGCGCGCATGGCCCGCGATGTGCTGCCGGGCGTAGCGGGAACGGGTGCCGAGCGCTGCCGCGATGCCGCCGCTCAGCCCGAGCCCAAAAGTGACGCCGAGGCCCGCGTGTTCGAGCTGTTGAGCGCCTATGCGAGCGGCTTGGACCGTCGAGGCATGGTCGAGCCCTGCGAGGCGGCTGACCTTATGGCCGAGGTGCTGGCCGACAACCTTCCGGCGTGCGCCCGCGCCGTCTGCGTGCGCGGCGTCACGTCGTTTACGCACGGCCTGCTCGAGTTGCTGTCGGCCGTGGCGAACAATGGGGGAGAGGTCGTTGTGCTGCTTGCCCGCGAGCAGGCGGCAATGCGCGAAGATCTGGCTGCCGCCTTTGATGCCCTCGGTGTGCTGTTTGAGGCCGCGCCGCTGGGGGAGGGTGCCGCCGCGCCCCAGACTGCCTCCAAGTCCGCCGCTCAGCCTACCTTTGTAGAGGTTGCCGGCCCTCACGCCCGCGCCCACGCCTATGTGGATGCAATCGATGAGCTGGTAAAAACGTGTGAGGACGCCGAGGTCGACGGCAGCGTCGCGGCGTCCGCGGACCCCGTGCGCGTGCTCGTGGTGTCTGCCCGGGCGCCTCGGCTGTTCGGTGAACTCGCTGCCCGTTTGGCGGCGCGTCATATTGCGGCCGAGACAACTGAGTTCACGGCGTTTTCCCAATCCATCGCGGGCGGGCAGTTTACGGCGCTCGCCAATCTGATCGAGCGCATGAAGGCCGCCGACGAGGGCACCGCCTCCAAGACCGAGTGGTGGCCCGCGCCGGAGCTTACCGACTGGATTTACAGTCCGCTTTCGGGTGCCGATGCCGCCAGCGCGCGCACCTTCGACAAGAACATGCGCCTGTCGCGCGGCAAGACCACCACGGCCGTCAAGAGCCTGCTGCAGAGCGTGCAGGGCCAGGTGAGGGGCACGCGCAAGGCTGCCAGTGATGAGAACTGGTTTAAGAACGTGCCATGTGTGGTCTCGGACGTGCTCCAAGCGCTGTGGCGCGACAAACCCGTGACGGCACTCAAAGCCATGCTCGCCGTTGCCGAGGCACTGCCCGATCGCGCCCTTGGAGGCCTTGACGGTCAGGCTCGTCGCCAGGCGGAGACCGACCTGCTGCGACATGCCATCGACATCCTTATGAACGATGCTCGCGCGCTCGACGTGTCGCAGGCCGCGACCGTGCCCGTGCTTGACGACGTTCGTACCAAGGTGGACAAGCGCAGCACCGCATACGATTACGAGACCTACGAGGTCGACCGCGCGCCGCGCGCCCAGGTGCGCTTTGCGTCGCTTGCCGATGCGGCAGCCCTGCGCCCCGACAGCTACGACGCCGTGCTGTTTGCCGACGTCGACCTGGACAGTTATCCGCTCTCACATGAGGAAGGCCCGCTGGCCACGCTGACGGCCGAGCTGGGGCGCAGCGGCGTGACGCTTGAGCCCGCGGCCCTGCTGCGCGTGCGCTTTGGCCGCGCGATGCGGGCCGCGCGCGGCCCGGTTGCGCTTGCCCGCGTGACCCACGATCGCCAGGCGCGCGAGTGCTATCCGGCTGCCGTGTGGACCGAGTTGCGGGCGCACGCCGAGGCCGCTGGCGCCGCCAAGGTTGCGTGCGTGGGCGAGGGCGGTATCGTCGCCGATTTTGATCCAGCGGCCGGCGAGGGCATCGAGTGCAAGCGCGTCGCGTGCGAGGCTCCTCAGCATTTGAGTGAGGCGGCTGTGCCGTACCTGGTCCTGCGTCGCCGCGATGGCGAGGACGAGAACGCGCCGCTCGTGCCGCGTCTGACGTCCGCCTCGCAGATTGAGGCGTACTCGACGTGCCCGCTGTGCTGGTTCGTGTCGTATCGCGTGAAGCCCCAGTCCATCGACGCGGGCTTTGGAAATATGGAGAAGGGCAACTTTGTCCACGATGTGCTGGAGCACCTGCATGCCCGCCTGCCCCAGGAGGGCATGGAGCGCGTGACGCCCGAGAACCTGCCACGTGCTCAGGAGCTGCTGCGCGAGGTCTTTGACGAGACGTTGGCCGAGCACGCCTCCAAGCGTGGCAACGAGGGTCCGCTTGTGCCGCTCTCTCCGGTAGAGGAGCGCCAGGTGGCCGAGATTCTGCCGCAGCTGGAGGGAGTGCTTGCCTATGAAGCCGAGGCGCTGACGCCTTTTGCTCCGCGCTACCTGGAGTTTGCCTTTAACGATCTTAACGTTGAATATGCCGGTTGGCCGCTTGGCGGGCGCATCGACCGCGTGGACGTGGACGCCGAGAATCGCGCCGTGGTGATCGACTACAAGCATCGCACGGGCGTTGAGGAGTTTAAGCTCGCCGACCCTACGGTGCGCGACGAGGAATCGGGCGCGGCGCCCATCGACGATCCGCGCTGGTTGCCGCCACATACCCAAACGCTCATCTACGCCCAGGCCATGCGCCGGGCGCTGGATTTGGACACCCGCGCGGCGCTCTACTTTTCGACCAAGGGCGGCAAGCCGGCGTTGCGCGGTGCCGCGAGCGCCGAGCTACTCGAGGAAGAGCGCGGCGACGGTCGCATCCCGGGCCTTAAGAAAGGTTTCCCCGGCGAGGGTGGCAGCATGGACTTCGACGCCCTGCTCGATCGCGTGGAGGCCGGCATCGCCGGGCGCCTGCGCGAGCTCGAGGCAGGCAACGTTGCCGCCGTCGACCCGACGTCGGCTCAGGCCGCGCATGCGCGCTGCTCGTATAACCACGAAGGAACGTTTGTAAGGAGGGACGTGTAGACCATGGATCTTTCGACTTTGATGCCGCAACAGCTGCAGATCGTCAAAACGCTCGACCGTCCGCTGTTTGTCTCGGCGGGCGCCGGTTCGGGCAAGACCTTTACCCTCACGCGCCGCATCGTCTACGCGCTTTCGCCCGAATCCGGTCCGTTCGTTGAGCATCTGGACCAGGTGCTCGCCATTACCTTTACCAAAGATGCCGCGGCCGAGATCCGTGACCGCGTGCGCCGCGCGCTCATCGACGAGGGTATGGACGAGGAGGCCCTGACCGTCGACGATGCGTGGATCTCGACCATTCACGGCATGTGCTCTCGTATCCTGCGCGCACACGCGTTGGAGCTGGGCATCGACCCCGAGTTCACGGTGCTCACCGATACCGACGAGCTTATGGACCAGGCTGTTGAGCACGTGCTGGCCCGCGCGACGGCACCCGATGCCGCCCCCGAGCTCGCGGCATCGCTCAACGCCCTCTACGCCTGGTATCCCATGGCGGGCGAGGGCGGGCCGTTTGGCGCCGGCACCACCATTAAAGGCCTGGTGCGCGACCTGTTGGAGCTATCGAGTCAGCTGCCGGGCGGCATGGACGATGTGCGCGTGGCGCGCGGCCAGGCCGATACCTCGGCACTCGCCGATGCCTATCGCGCGGCGCTGGGCGCAAGCAAGGCCGCGACCGAGAAGGCGCAGATGGCGCTCGATGCCATCGACGCGTTCGAGGCGAGCGGCAAGACCATGGCCGATGCGGCGCGACTCATGATGTCGTGCACCATGCCGCGCGCGAGCAGGGCGTTCCCCAAGGAGCAGGTGGAGCTGCTCAAGGCGGAAGCTGCCGATGCGTTTATCAATATCGTGCCCGCCTGCGGTGGTCCCGCGCTCGATGCACTGGTTGGCTTGGCCCGCTCTGTAGAGGCTGAGTACCGCGCGCTCAAGGCCGGCCAGTCCGCCCTCGATAATAACGACCTGCTCCGCATGGCATACGAGGCGCTGCGCGACTACCCGGCCATTCGAGCGGCATATGAGGGCCGCTTTAAGATGGTCATGATCGACGAGTTCCAGGATACCGACCAGATGCAGGTCGACCTGATCCGTTACCTGACCGGCGCGGGCGAGCGTGCGCTGTGTACCGTGGGCGATGCACAGCAGTCGATCTATCGCTTCCGCGGCGCCGAGGTCGAGGTCTTCCGCCGCCAGGAGCGCAAGGTGGGCCTGTCTGCCGCTCCCGAGGCGACTGCCGCGGCCGACGCCCCTTCTGGCGAGCTCGTTAAGCTCGTGCGCAACTTCCGCAGCCATGACGAGGTGCTGCGTTACGTGGCGCGCGTCTTCGACGGCGATGACGGCGGTCTGATGCAGGGGTTCTTGGATCTTGAGCCGAGTGACGATCGCGAGGACAAGCTCAAAGCAAAGGCTTCGCGCCGCCAGGCGCTGCTCATTGCCGGCGGCAGCACCCAGGAGCGAACGCAGGCGAAAGCTCGTGCGATTGCGGAGCGATTCCAAGCGCTCGTTAAAGCGGGCCAGCCCCAGGGCGGTATGGTGCTGCTGCTGGGGCGCATGACCAATGCCGATGTCTACGCACAGGCGTTTCGCGACCAGGGGCTCGACTGCGTCATCGCGGGCGGCTCGGTCTTTGCCCAGGCAGCGGAGGTGCAGACGGTGCGTGCCCTGGTGTGCGCGCTTGCTAACCCGACCGATACGGCGCAGGGTCTTATGCCGCTGCTGGCCTCGCCGATGTTTGCACTCGGCGCCCAGGAGTTCCTGGCGCTGGCGACCAAGCTGGACGACCAGACGGGGGAGACCTCGCGCCGCAATATCGATGTGGGCATCATGAACGATTCCGATGTGCCAGGCTTGCAGGGCTTGCCGCTCGTGAAGCGTGCCCGCGAGGTGCTGCGCTACGCGCTTCGTCGTGTGGGGCGCGATTCGTTCGCCGCCATCGCGCGCGACGTGGTCAATGCTTCCGGCTGGTTCGTGCGTCTGGCGCAGCGCGGCCCCGAGGGTAAGGCCATTGCTGCCAACGTGCTCAAGGCGCTCGACGCCGTGGCCGAGGCAGAGGCCGAGCTCGGCAATTCTCCGCGCTCCATCGCGCTCGCCTTCGACCGCTTCTTGGCGGGCAAGGAGGCTCCGGGCGCGCTCAACGAGGAGGGCGACGGCGCGGTGCGCATCATGACGGTGCACGCGTCCAAGGGTCTGGAGTACCCGGTCGTAGCGGTTGCGGAGTGCTTTGGCGTGCGTAAGTCCTCGGGTGCGGCTCAGATGGGGCGTGTCGAGGGTGGAGCGCAGGTCGTGGCGCTGCCGGCACGCTTCGACGGCGTTAAACTCGCGGACGGCACGTTCGTAAAGGGCGATGACGTCAAAAAGCAGTTTGAGCATGCGTTTAAGGGTAAGGGCACGTCGCTATGGTTGCCGCCGGAGCTCATGGAGGATGTCTGCGCGACGGGTTCTCCCGCCGAGGCATTCGTTCGCCTGCGCAACGACGACCTGCAGCTTTCGCTCGAGGAGCGGGCTCGCTTGCTCTATGTCGCCATGACGCGAGCGCGCGAGCTGGTCATTCTGGCGATGGATGTCGGCGTGAGCCGCGGCAAGCTGTGCGCGCCGACCTTCGATGTCGAGACGGATCTGACCTACGACGTGCTGCGCCGCATCCTGCCGACCGACAGCCTGGACATACCGCAGCTCGATAGCGACCGTTTGGTGTTCGACAACTCCAAGCCGGGCGACTACGAGCTCATCTCGCTGGCGGACTTTACGTTTGGCGAGCAGGCGTTTGAGGTCAACGCTTCGCTGGATGTCGAGGGCAGGCTTGTCCGCGGCGATGCGGAGCCGGAGGGTGCCGGTGCGGATGCCCACGCCGCTGTTCCCGGTCCAGCCGACCCCGAGCCCGATGCGTTTGAGCTCGTGTATCCCCAGGCGGTGGGCGTGCGCATGGGCACCTGCCCGTATCCGGCGCGCGATTCGTACAGCTACTCGTCAATTGCCGCGGCGCTGCATGCCGAGTCCGAGGACCGAGCCGCCGAGGCGCATGTGCCCATGGACGAGGCTGGCGATGATGCGGAGTCGGATGGTTCCGAGATGACGGATGCAGGCGTGGCCGCCGTTGAGCCCGCCGGCAACCCCATGGCGCTGGGCTCGGCGTTCCATGCCGCCTGCCAGTGGCTGATCGAGATGGGTGCCGATGCGCTGCCCGCCGAGCGTGCCGACGCCCTGGCTCGCCTGTGGCGCCTGACGCCGGAACAGCGCGAACGCTTCGACGTTGCCCTGGATCGCTGGCTCAAGTCGGCGGTCCGTGCCGAGCTGCTTGCCTGGCCGTGCGTTCGCGCCGAGGTGCCGTTCTTTTCGCTGGGCTGCGAGGATGAGGACATCGCTCGCTACGCTGCATATGCCGAGGGCGCCATCGATGCTTTGGCGACGAACCCGGCGGATTCGTCACGCGCGCTGGTCATCGACTACAAGACGGGCGGCACACCGGACGAGACGCCGGAACAGCTGCAGGAGAAGCACGCCCTGCAGGCGCGCGTCTACGCCGATGTTTTGCACAGGGCGGGCTTTGAGGCCGTGACCGTCAAGTTCGTCCGCGTGGAGCAGGCCGATCCCGCCAACCCCTGCGAGCCCCAGGTGGTCACCTACAACCTCTAGCCCTCAGATAACTTGCGGTGGAATACGGACTGTTTTGGCCAAAAAAGCCGCCAAACAGTCCGCATTTCACCGCAACTGCGTGAGTAGCCGTGTTGGTTTGGCTAGGTTCGGGTGCTGTCCGTGCCGTGCGGTAAAATCGTTCAGTCAGAACACGAACCTGCATCGGAGCTCATCACATGGCATTCGTCCATCTGCACAATCACACTGTTTTCTCCATGCTCGACGGCGCAACCCGTATCCAGGATATGGTCAACCGTGCCGTTGAGCTTGGCATGCCCGCCGTGGCCATTACCGATCACGGCTACATGTATGGCGTGCCCGATCTGGCGCTGGCCTGCGATGCCGTCAACCACAACACACCCGAGTACAAAACCTGGAGCCACGACAAGGCCTTCTTGGAAAAGGACCGCCGCGACGAGCTGGTGGAGCCCGATCCCGAGGAAAACCCGCGCGAGCATGCCCAGTATGTGAAGGACATGGCCATGTGGGACGAGAAGGGCAACATCGACGAGCTCAAGCCGCCCCTGGTCATCAAACCCATCTTTGGGTGCGAGGTTTACTTTACGCCGGACGAGACGCTCGCCCGCGACCATAAGCCCGAGCTCTACCACATGATCCTTCTGGCCAAGGACCAGGAGGGCTACGTCAACCTGATGCAGACGGTCTCCGAGGCCGCCGTGCAGGGCTTTTACTACAAGCCGCGCGTGACGCTCGACAACCTACGCCGCCACGCCAAGGGCATGATCTGCACCAGCGCCTGCATCGCGGGCATCATCCCCAAATACATCGACCGCGGCGACATGGAGGGTGCCATCAAGTGGGCCGAGACCTTCCGCGATACCTTCGAACCCGGCGACTTTTACATCGAGATTCAGGAACACGGCATCACCACCGACAACGGCCTGACCGATGAGCAAATGGACCGCACGCTCATCGATATCGCCAAGCAGGTGGGTGTCAAGGTCATCGCCACCAACGACTTCCACTACCTGCGCCGCGAGGACGCGCCGGTGCAGGACGTCATCATGTGTATTGGCATGAACGCCAAGGTCGATGACCCCAACCGCATGCGCATGACCGGCTCGGAGTTTTACATGAAGACCGAGGAGGAGATGCGGGCGATGTTCCCGTATTGCCCCGAGGCCTGCGACAACACGCTCGAGATCGCCGACAAGTGCTACGTTGAGCTGGACTGGGACTCCATCATCCTGCCGCGCTTCCCGTTGCTCGATCCCGGCGAGACGCACGAGAGCCAGTTCCGCCGCGAGTGCGAGAAGGGCCTGCGCCAGCACTACGGTGACGACTGGGCCACGCGCGAGATCGGTGGCGTCAACATCAAAGAGCGCTTTGAGTACGAATACAAGGTCATCTGCGACAAGGGCTTTGCCGCCTACTTTTTGATCGTCGCCGAGTACGTGCAATGGGCCAAGGACAACGGCATCGGCGTCGGCCCCGGCCGTGGCTCGGCTGCCGGCGCTATCGTCGCCTACGCCATGAACATCACCGCGTTCGATCCGCTCGAGAACGGCCTGATGTTCGAGAGGTTCCTGTCCCCGCAGCGTACCGAGATGCCCGATATCGATATGGACTTCGACGATGAGCGGCGCCTCGAGGTCGTGGAGCACGTTCGCCAGCTCTACGGCCCCGAGAAGGTCACCCACGTCATCACCTACTCGACCATTAAGGCCAAGCAGGCTATCAACGACGCCGCGCGCGTCCTGGACTACCCGGTCTACATGGGCCAGCGCCTGTCCAAGATGGTCTCGAGCGATCCCAAGGTCAAGCTCAAGCAGGTGCTCGAAAAGCAACCCGGCAAAGAGGATCTGTTTAACCCCGATTTTGCTGAGGCATATAAAAAGGACGACGACGCCCGCCGCATCATCGACACGGCGCTCTCGATTGAGGGCCTTACCCGTGGCGAGGGTGTGCACGCGTGCGCCGTTCTGATCTGCCGCGACCCCGTCAACGAGCACGTACCCACCAAGCTCGACACCAAGGGCGGCGTCGAGATTACCCAGTACGAGGGCCATACCGTTGCCGATATGGGCCTGCTCAAGATGGACTTCTTGGGCCTGCGCACGCTGACTGTTATCTCCAAGGCCAAGGCAAACATCAAAAAGAACTTCGGCATCGACATCAAAGAGGAAGAGATTCCCTTTGACGACCCCGAGATCTTTAAGCTCATGGGTTCCGGCCACACCGCCGGCGTCTTCCAGGTCGAGTCCGCCGGCATGACGGCCACGATCAAAAACATGAAGCCCACCGAGTACAAGCACGTCGTAGCATTGATCGCCCTGTACCGCCCGGGCCCGCTGGGCGCCGGCATGGTCTCGTCCTACATCAACCGTATGAACGGCAAGGAGCCGGCCGTCTCCTACGACGACCGCCTGGACGACATCCTGGGCGAAACCTACGGCACCATGGTCTACCAGGAGCAGGTTATGCTCATCTCCGTCGAGATGTGCGGCTTCTCCAAGGGCGAATCGGACTCGCGTATCCGTAAACCCGTGGCTAAGAAAAAGATCAAGCTGCTCACGTCGACGGTGCTGCACTGGGAGGATGGCTCGGACGAGACCACCTACGACCACTGGATGAACGGCGCTATCAAGAACAACTACACGCGCGAGGTCGCCCAGAAGATTTGGGACGATGTTCTCGAGTTCGCATCTTACGCCTTTAACAAGTCGCACTCCGCCGGCTACGCCATCCTGGTTATGCAGACGGCGTGGCTCAAGGCGCACTATCCGCACGAGTACATGGCGGCCGTTCTGACGTCCTACACGGGCAAGACCGACAAGATCGTGCACTACGTCTCGGCATGCCGTCACGACGGCATCCCCGTGCTTTCGCCAGATGTCAACGAGTCCGGTACCGAGTTCACGGCTACCAAGGAGGGCGTGCGCTTTGGTCTGGCCGGCATCCGCGGCGTGGGCACCGGCGTGGCGCAGGCGATTATCGCCGAGCGCGAGGCGGGCGGTCCGTTTAAGACGCTGCACGATTTTGTCGAGCGCGTGGATTCGAGCCAGGCCAACCGCCGCGTGATCGAATCGCTCATCAAGGCAGGCGCCTTCGACTCCACGGGGTATCCGCGTCGCCAGATGATGCACTTTGTGGATAAGAACAACCCCGAGAACATCATCGATGCCGCGGTGAAGCGCCAGAAGGATCGCGCGAGCGGTCAGACGTCGTTCTTTGATATGTTTGGCGACGTTGAGGGCTCGGGCTTTGAGGTGAGCGTGCCCGATCCGGATGGTCAGGAGTGGGACCGCCACCTTAAGCTGAGCCAGGAGAAGGAGGTTCTGGGCATCTATGTCTCGGACCACCCGCTGCGCCCGTTTGAGTATGCACTAGCCAAGGCGCGCGACTTCTCGTTCTCGCAGATCGATACCGGCTACGAAGTCCAGAATCCTACGGGCGGCACCATCAACCAGGAGATTCCCGAGGGCAAGGCGCTGTGGTGGGCCGGCATGGTCTCGAGCGTGTCCAAACGCGTGACCAAAAACGGTGACCCCATGGGCATCGTGCAGCTCGAGGACATGGAAGGCGAGGCCACCGTCGTCGTGTTCCCCAAGACCTATAAAGAGGCCGAGGGGTACCTGTACGGCGAGGTCGATCCCGAGACCGGCGCGCAGCTGTCCGATGCCTTTGTGCGCATTAAGGGCAAACTCGAGCGCTCGGACCGCGGCGACCAGATCATCGCGCAGGAGATCGTGCCGCTCGAGCTCAACGAGGAGAACAACAAGCCCAAGGTGTTTGAGGTCATGGTGCCCAACAGCCGCTTTAGCCAGGGCAATATGGCGCGCCTGGCCACGGTGCTCACCGCTAACCCGGGCGGCGACCGCGTGGAGATCTTTATCGAGCAGGTGGACGGGCGCGTGCTGCGTGCCGAGGTACCTGCCAAGGTCAACGCGCGTTCGATTCCGCTGCTGGCCGAGGCCAAGGCCATTGTGGGTAACCAGGGCCGCGTGACGGTGATCTAAGCTACCCCGGGTGAGATTGGAGGAAGTGATGGCGCAGGGGACGTTTGTGCAGGCGCTTCGCAAAGAGGCGGCGTTGAGCGGCACCTTTATGAAGGGGCGTTCGCTCATGCTCAACGGCGCCGTGCTGTCGATCGAGGACAGCGGCTCGCGCTTCTCCAAAAACGTGACGGTTGAGGGCTCGGTGCGCGGCTCGCGCGGCGACCTGTACAAGACGCACGTGGCGCTCGACATGGACGAGCACGAGGTGATCGACTACGACTGCGATTGTCCCGCCGCCTATCGTTACCCCGGTATGTGCAAGCACGCTATTGCCACGGCGCTGGCGTATTTGGATGCCAGCGGCGCCGAGCCCGTCGAAGGTTTGCGCACGCCGGTTCGCACGTTTACGGCGCAGCCGAAACAGCCCGCGCGCGCCGCGTCCGCCGCGCCGGCCGTCAACCCCAACTTTCCCTTCCCGGCGCCCGTCCCCACGAGCCCGAGCCTTGTGGCGGCGCTTTCCGATCTTTCGGACGCGCGCATGGATGAGCTGGCGAGCATGCGCCGCAAGCTTGCCGGTGCCGTTGATCCCGACGCCCCCAAAGCGGCGTTGGAGCCCTCGTTGGTGCCGTACTACAATCCGCTGTTCGCTGACCGCTTTAGCTGGGCGCTCGAGTTCCGCATTCGCTGTGGATCGGTCTCCTACGTGGTCAAGGACATCGACGGCATGGCCGATGCCTACGTGCGCGGCGGCACGTTCTCCTATGGCAAGAAGCTCACGTTTGTCCATTCACCTGAGGCCTTTGACGAAACATCGGCAAAGCTGCTCAACCTTGTTGCGACGACAGTTGCCTATCTCGATGACATCACAAGCTCGCGTTCGGCGTCGTACGACTTTGCCCGCAGTGGTTTTGTTGCCGAGCGTCAGTTGCCGCTGTCCGAGCATAGCATCGTATATGTGCTGGACCTGCTGCGCGGCCAGACCATCTCCTTTGAGCCCGCCTGGTCGCGGGGGATGACGACGCATCGCACCTACGACGTGGCGGTTGAGCTGTCTCCGCAAGGGGAGGACGAGGCATCCGCTAAGCGCCCACCGCTGCTTGCCGCCAAAATCGCGCCGGCGGCTGGTGGTAGCTATGACCTGCGCCTGCCCGCCGATATGTACTGCTTTGCGTCGGGCGATGCCGCCTACTTGGTTGACACGCGCCGCGCGCGCCGTACCGACGCTGCATTTGCTCAGCATGCCGCACCTTTTTTGTCGCGCTTGCTGCCGTGCCGCACGCCCGCCCATATTGCCGCCGAGCAGGTGGGTGAGTTCTGCCGTATGGCGCTGCCCATTTTGCGCGACTACACCGACCTCACCGCGCCCGCCGCGCTCGATACCGTGGCACCCGAGCCGAGCTTTGCTATGGCGATCGGTGTCGACGATGGGCTCGTGACCTGCAAAATTACGGTTACCTACGGCGATTGGTCGGCGGATCTCTTTAGCCTGGGCGCTCCGGGCAGCCCCTTCGAAGAGCAGCGCCCCGGTGTGCCGCCCCGCGACGAGGTGGCGGAGTTTCGCGTTATGGATACGGCGGCCCTGTACTTCGATTTCTACGAGCGCGGTCTGGCGTTTGAGGAGCGCGATGACGCCCGCTTGTTCTGCCTGCTGACCGAGGGCCTGTCTGCCCTGTCCGAACTGGGTGAGATCATGCTCAGCGACCGTCTGCGCCAGATCTCGGTCCGCCCCGCGCCCAAGCTCTCGGTTCGTGCGACCGTTAAGAGCAATCTGCTCGATGTCGAGCTGGGCGCGAGCGGGCTTTCGGCCGCGGACCTTGCCGTCTATCTCGATTCGTACAAGCGCCATCAAACGTTTGCGCGCCTTACGTCCGGCGACATCATTCGCCTGGACGAGGGGGCGCGCGCCGCGTTTGGCCTTGCCGAGGACCTGGGTGTCGATGCCGTCGACCTGCTCGACGGCGTGTCGCTTCCCGCGTCGAGCACCCTGTTCGTCGACAGCATGCTCGCACGCACGCCGGCGCTCGAGGCCGATCGCGACGCTGCGTTCCGCCGTACCGTCGAGCGCCTGGACACGCTCGGCAAGATGGACTTTACGGTGCCGGCATCGCTCAAGGCAACGATGCGCGGCTACCAGGTCGACGGATACCAGTGGCTCGGCTCGCTCGAACACCTGGGCCTTGGCGGCATCTTGGCCGACGACATGGGCCTGGGCAAAACGCTCCAGATGATTGCGCATATTCTGGCGCGCGTGGAGGCGGGGGACACCAAGCCCACGCTCGTGGTATGCCCGGCCTCACTCGTGTACAACTGGACTGCCGAGCTGGAGCGCTTTGCCCCGTCGCTCGATGTGTGCGCCATTGTGGGCGCCAAGGCTCAACGCCGCGTGCAGATCGCCGGCGTGGCCGAGCATAGCGTGGTCGTGACGTCGTATGACCTTATGCGGCGCGATATCGACGAGTACGTCGAGCGGGATTTTGCCCGCGTGGTGCTCGATGAGGCACAGTACATTAAAAATCCGCTCACGCAGGTGGCGCGCGCCGCCAAGCGCCTGCCTGCCGGCGTGCGCTTTGCCCTGACGGGCACGCCCATCGAAAACCGCCTGTCCGAGCTCTGGAGCATCTTCGACTTTTTGATGCCGGGCCTTTTGGGGACGCGCGAGTCGTTTACCAAGCGCTTTGAGAGCCCCGTCGAGCATGCCGAGGGCGATAGCGCCGCTCGCCTGCAGGCGCTCGTGTCGCCGTTTGTGCTGCGCCGTGTTAAGGAAGACGTGGTGGCCGACCTGCCCGAGAAGATCGAAGACACCGTCATGGCGCAGCTTACCGGCGAGCAGCGCAAGCTCTACCTGGCCAACCAGGACCGCATCGCCCAGCAGGTGCAGCACCGCGAGGCTGGGGAGTTTAAGAAGGACAAACTCAAGGTGCTCGCCGAGCTCACCAAGCTGCGCCAGATCTGCTGCGACCCGCGTCTACACTACGAGGATTACAAGGCGGGGAGCGCCAAGCTCGATACGTGTATGGAGCTCGTGCACGGCGCACTCGACGGCGGGCATCGCATCCTGTTGTTCAGCCAGTTTACGGGTATGCTCGATATCATCGGTAAGCGCTTGGCCAAGGAGGACATCGCCTTCCTTAAGCTCACGGGCGCTTCGTCTAAGGAGAGCCGCGCCAAGATGGTCGCGCAGTTCCAAGCGGGCGAGGTTCCGGTCTTTTTGATTTCGCTCAAGGCGGGCGGCGTGGGCCTTAACCTGACGGCGGCCGACGTGGTCATCCACTACGACCCGTGGTGGAACGTGGCAGCGCAGGACCAGGCGACCGACCGCGCGCACCGTATTGGCCAGCAACATACCGTGACCGTGTACAAGCTCATCGCCAAGGACACGATCGAGGAGCGCATTATGCAGATGCAGGAGTCCAAGCGCGACCTGGTCAACAGCGTGCTCGGCGGCGACGGCATCTCGTCGGCGCTGTTTACCCGCGAAGATGTTCTGGCGCTGCTGGGCGGCGACGGGCGCTAACCCGCTCGGGTGGGGCCGCCAGGGCGGATAGCGCACGCTGCCCCATCGTCCCCGCCCGTTATGTGTTCATTTGCAATGCCGTGGATGGTTTGTCTGCCTTTGGGCATAAGAACCATCAAGAACATTGGCACGTCAGCAAAGGAGAACATCATGGCGAAATTCTTTAAGGACCCCGACGGTAAGCTCATTGCCGCCCTTGGCAACGACGTTGCAACCCCTGCCGGTTGCACGGAACTGACCGCAAACACTGAGGACGCGGCGCACGAGAAGCATGTGCCTGTTGTCGAGACCGAGCGCGACGGTCACGTGATTCGCGCACGCGTTGGCTCGGTCGAGCACCCCAGCCTGCCCGAGCACTATATTGAGTGGATCGCCCTTGAGGCCGAGGGCCGCTTAGAGGTCCATTACCTTGAGCCCGGCATGAAGCCCGCGACGTTTTTTGCCGGCGGTTCCAAGACCGGTACCGTCTATGCCTACTGCAACCTGCACGGGCTGTGGTCCGCGACGTTCTAGGAGCGCGCCCCCGCTCGGGGTATCATAGCTAGCATATGCACATGCGAGCGCCGACTGCATCATGCGGCCGGCGCTTTTACTACGATTTCGATGGTTTACGACGGAAAGGGCTGAGCCATGAAGCTCGCGCTTGCACAGATCGATATGCGCCTGGGTGATATTGAGGGCATTTGCGGCCGCATCGAGGACCAGGCTCGTCTGGCCCACGAGCGCGGGGCGCGCGTGCTGTGCGTTCCGGCTCCGCTCTTTATGGGCGCCATGCCCGGTGGCCTGGTGGGCGCTGCCGACTTTGAGCACGACATGCTTGCCGGCTTGACTGGTGTCGCCGAGCGCATCCAGGAGCTTGACATGATCTGCATCGTGCCCGCGGCGGTTTCGTTTGAGGGTCAGCCGCTGCTCGACTACATGATGCTCAAGGACGGTCATGTGGTGCCGGCGCGTTCGAGCATTGCCCTGCAGCGTGGCGAGAACAACGACACGCGTTGGGCGCCGCCGGTGTTCGACGTGGACGGCGTGCGCATCGCCGTGATTTTTGACTTGGACCGCGAACTCGAGATGTTGCCGACCGGTGTTGACCTCATTGCGTATTTCCAATTCAATGCGTTTGACATGACCGACCGCGAGACTGCCGCCATTGCCGCCGTTCGCAGCGGCGCCTACCGCAAGATCGCATCCAAGCGCAGCGTGTGGTTTGCCTGTATGGCGCCGGTCGGTGCCTATGACGAGTCGGTGTATACCGGCGGTTCGTTTGTGCTCGACGACTGCGGTCGCGTGGTGGCCCAAGCGCCGTGTTTTGAGGAGAGCCTGCTGGTTCAGGAGATTCAGCGCGGCGTGATGCTCGATGCCCTGGAAGATCACGAACTGCCCGAGTTCCGTTCCGAGGAGTGGCTGTGGCAGGCGCTGGTGCTCGCCGTGCGCGACAACGCCCGGGCCCACGGTGCGTCGCGCGCCGTGGTGGCACTCGAGGGCGACTTGCCGTCGTCCCTGCTGGCGGCGCTGGCCGTCGACGCTCTGGGCCCACGTAACGTGATTGGCCTGGTGCTGGGGCGCAACCGCATCTTTACGCCGGCGCAGGAGGAGGCCGAGGCTGCTCGCTGTGCCGCCGTTCGCGCCATTGCCGAGCGCCTGCATATTCGCACGGTTGAGCGCGATGCGCCGGATGCCGCGCGCGTGCTCGACCGCGATGTGTCGGCGGGCGACGCCGAGCGCCTGCGCTCTCGCACGCTGGGCCTCATGCTGGAGGACACGGCGCTCGAGCTGGGTGCGATGGCGTTGAGTCCGCTGTCCAAAACCGAGTACGCGCTGGCGGCGCCGGCGCTTTGCGGCGGCTACCAGGGTGATTACGCGCCCTTTGGCGATGTGTACCTGTCGACGCTTGAGTTTGTGGCGCGCGTGCGCAACCGCACGTCTGCCGTGGTGCCCCAAGAGCTCGTGACGCTCAACGCGGTGGAAGATTGTATGGAGCGAGTGCTGGCGCAGGCGCTCTCGACGCTCGACGGTCCGGTCGATATGCTCGACCGCGCGGCACAGCTGCTCGGCGGGCTCGAGCCGGGTGAGGTCGATGGTGCGCTCGAGTCGCACGTGGACCGCAATCGATCTTTCGACGACATCCCGATGGCCGCTGGCAAGCCTGAGGCCTGCTCGCTGCTGCTGATGCTCGTGCGTCAGGGCGAGGCCGCCCGCCGCATGCTGCCGACGGTGCCGATCGTCTCTGCCCGTTCGTTTGCCGAGCGCGCCTGGCCGTACATGCTTGCGTGGTCCGATCTGGGGCTCAACGGCAAGGAGCGCATGACGGTTGATTCGCTGGCGCGCGCCGAGGTGCGTCGCTTTGCCGACGACGATACGAGTGACCGTATGCGCGGTGAGATGATGGGCATTTTGGGTGAGCTGCTGGGTATTTCGCCCGAGCAGATGGAGGAGCTGCGCTCTGAGGACGGTCAGCGTCGTTTGCACGAGGGCATGAAAAAGTTCGAGGGCGAGGTTCAGGACGCCATCGATAAGATGATGGGCGGCCAGGGTGGCCCGCAGGGTGGACCCCAGGGCACGCCGATGCCGCATCCGCCGGTGGATCCGAGGCAATTCCCGTTCTTCTCACAGAACTAGGTCGCTGCGCGCCCGCCAGAGCGGCAATCTGCCTTTCAATCGTCGGGCATGACCGCAAGGTCAATGCCCTCCTCTTTCAAGGCACCTTGCTCGCTCTGGCGGGCGCTCGCTTGCGTATGCTCAACCTACAATTCGATCTCGGCTGACTTATGGAGCTAGCGTTGTGTTATTCTAGAACAGACGTTCGTGAATAGTGCGCGGGGCCTTGTCTCGCGCCGTGCTTGTGGCGAGGGGAGGTTGGCTTGGTCATTTTGGGTATCGACCCCGGTTTGGCCCATACGGGTTGGGGGATTATCGAGGAACGGCGCGGCGAGGTTCGCTGCCGTGCCTACGGCTGCATCGAGACCAGTGCCGGAAGTCCGCTCGCGGTGCGCCTGTCGCATATCGCCCATGACCTCAAGGGTGTCGTGGAGCGTTATCGACCCGATACCGCTGCTATCGAGAGCATTTACTTTGGCGCTAATGTCCGCTCGGCAATCCCCACGGCACATGCCCGCGGTGCCGCGCTCGTGGCGCTTTCGGAGTGCGCGCTCGAGATCGGCGAGTACACGCCTATGCAGATCAAGCAGGCTGTGGTGGGTACCGGTGCCGCAGATAAGCGGCAGGTCGCCTACATGGTGCGCACGCTCACGCAGCTCGATCACGACCCGCATCCCGACCATGCCGCCGATGCCCTGGCCTGCGCCATCTGCCACGTTAACCTCAGCCGTACCCGGGCGCTTACCGGCGGCGAGTTCTATCAACAGAGAGGAACCGGATACTGATGATCTCCCAGCTCCACGGAACGCTTGTCGAGGCCACGATGAGCTCTGCTGTCGTCGATGTGTCGGGCGTTGGCTTTGAGCTCGGCATCTCGGGCAGCACTGCGGCCACGTTGCCGACGCCCGGCGGCGAGGTCCGCCTCTACACGCGTATGCAGGTGCGCGAGGACGCCATGACACTTTTCGGTTTTTCCTCTAAGGATGAGCGCACGATGTTCGATCGGCTCGTGTCTGTCTCGGGCGTTGGCCCGCGCTTGGCGCTCGCCGTGCTTTCCACCTATACCGTGGGGCAGCTGTATTCGCTGGTGATGGCCGAGGACGACAAGGGCATGGCCAAGGTGCCCGGTGTGGGCAAAAAGACAGCTCAGCGTCTGATCCTGGAGCTCAAGAGCACCTTTGCCAAGGACAAGGGCTTTGTGCCGGTCGACGTGATTCCCGGCCAGGTTGCGATGCCCGTGCCCGCTGCCGCTCCCTCGGCCATCGATGACGCCCGTGCGGCGCTCCTTTCCATGGGCTTTAGCCCGCAGGAGACCGATGTTGCCCTGAGCGGGTATGATGGGCAGAATATGCGTGTCGAGGATCTGCTCGGCGCGGCGCTTAAGCGACTCGGAATGGATGCGTGATGTGGGAAGCCGATGACTCTCAGGACCTGTGGGCGACGCCCGGCAACTCGCCGGCGGCATCCATGGCGCACGGCGAGCGCATGGTGGGCTCGGAGCTGACGGCCGAGGACCTCGATGTCGACCGCACTTTGCGCCCCCAGCGCCTGGACGACTACTGTGGCCAGGAGCATATCAAGCAGAGCCTGCGCGTGTTGATCGAAGCGGCGCAGAGCCGTGGCGAGACGCTCGACCACGTGATTTTCTCGGGTCCTCCGGGCCTGGGCAAGACCACGCTGGCCACCGTTATCGCCAACGAGCTGGGCGCTCAGATCAAGACGACGAGCGGCCCCGCTATTGCGCGTACCGGCGACCTGGCGGCCATCCTGACTAACCTGCAGCCGGGTGATGTGCTGTTTATTGACGAGATCCACCGCCTCAACCGTTCGGTCGAGGAGGTCCTGTACCCCGCGATGGAGGACTTTGCCCTCGATATCGTGATCGGTAAAGGCCCGGCCGCACGATCGATTCGCCTGGATATCCCCAAGTTTACGCTGGTGGCGGCAACGACCCGCTCGGGTATGTTGACTGGCCCGCTGCGCGACCGCTTTGGCATTTCATATCGCCTGGATTACTACACGGTCGAAGAACTCGCGCAGATTGTGACGCGCTCGGCGTCCATCCTGGGCGTGACGATCGACCACCCCAGTGCGCTCGAGATCGGCTCGCGTTCGCGCGGCACGCCACGTCTTGCCAACCGCCTGCTCAAGCGCGTGCGCGATTATGCACAGGTGCGCGGCAACGGCCCTATCGAGCTCGATATCTGCCGCCAGGCGCTCGAGTTCTTCGAGATCGATGAGCTTGGTCTGGACTGGATGGATATTCGCATTTTGGAGACACTCGCTAAGACGTTCTCCGGACGTGCCGTGGGCCTGACAACGCTTGCCAGCGCGGTGGGCGAGGACCCGGGAACGCTCGAGGATGTCTATGAGCCCTATCTGCTGCAGTGCGGCTTGATGATTCGCACGCCCCAGGGCCGCCAGGCAACGCTTCGCACCTTTGAGCACTTGGGGATTGAACCTACCATTTAGGGCGCTTTGTTTTGGCGGGCTGTTAAGCTATCGCTGAGCATTGGATAAACATATCGCCATTCATCGGTTACGGGTGTTTTACTATTGCGCGCCCGTGCTATGCTGAATTGGTCTTTTTCTCATTCGGTAACGAAAGGACCGCCTATGCCTACTGACATCGAAATCGCACGTTCTGTCACGCCGCTGCCTATTACCGAGGTGGCCAAGAACGCCGGCGTCGACGTTAAGCACCTTATTCCGTACGGCTTCGACAAGGCTAAGGTCGACTATTCGCTGCTCAACGAGCCGACCGATCACCAGGCCAAGCTCGTCCTCGTGACCGCTATCAACCCAACGCCTGCGGGCGAGGGCAAGACCACCACGACCATCGGTCTGGCCGATGGCCTGCGTCGTCGCGGCGTCAAGAGTGCCGTGGCCCTGCGCGAGCCTTCGCTCGGCCCCGTCTTTGGTGTTAAGGGCGGTGCTGCCGGCGGCGGCTGGGCTCAGGTGATCCCCATGGAGGATATCAACCTGCACTTTACCGGCGACTTCCATGCCATCGGTGCTGCCAACAACCTGCTGGCCGCCATGCTTGATAACCACATCCAGCAGGGCAACCAGCTTGGCATCGACGTTAAACGCATCACTTGGAAGCGCGTCGTCGATATGAACGACCGTCAGCTGCGCCACGTCATCGACGGTATTGGCGGTAAGGCCCAGGGCGTGCCGCGCGAGGACGGCTTCGATATCACCGTCGCCTCCGAGGTCATGGCAATCCTATGCCTGTCTACGAGTATCAGCGACCTCAAGGAGCGCCTGGGCGAGATCGTCGTCGGCTACAGCTTTGCCGGCGAGCCCGTCCGTGCCCGCGACCTTAAGGCCCAGGGTGCCATGGCCGCGTTGCTTAAGGACGCGCTCAAGCCCAACCTGGTGCAAACGCTCGAGGGCACGCCCGCGTTTGTCCACGGCGGCCCCTTCGCCAACATCGCCCACGGCTGCAACTCTATCATGGCCACGCGTATGGCGATGCGCTTTGGCGATGTTGCCATTACCGAGGCCGGCTTCGGTGCCGATCTGGGTGCCGAGAAGTTCCTCGACATCAAGTGCCGTATGACGGGCGTTCGCCCCAGCGCCGTCGTGGTCGTCGCGACCGCTCGTGCGCTGAAGTACAACGGTGGCGTCGCCAAGGCCGACCTCAACGAGGAGAACCTCGAGGCACTCAAGGCCGGCATGCCCAACCTGCTGCGTCACGTCGACAACATCCAGAACGTTTATGGTCTGCCCTGCGTAGTCGCCATCAACCGCTTCCCGACGGACACCGAGGCCGAGCTTGCGCTCATCGAGTCCGAGTGTCAGAAGCTCGGCGTCAACGTTAAGCTTTCCGAGGTCTGGGCCAAGGGCGGCGAGGGCGCGCTCGAGCTTGCCGATGAGGTCATGCGTCTGATTGAGCAGCCGAGCGAGCTCAAGTTTGCCTATGAGGACGGCGCCGATGTGGCCGACGCTCTTGAGGCCATTGCCACCAAGGTCTACCGCGCCGACGGCGTTGACTTTACGCCGGCCGCCAAGCGCCAGCTCGCCGAGCTGCGCGAGAACGGCTTTGGCAACCTGCCGGTGTGCGTGGCCAAGACGCAGTACAGCTTTAGCGACAACGCCAAGGCCCTGGGCGCTCCCGAGAACTTCCGCATCACGGTGCGCGAGCTCAAGGTTTCCGCCGGTGCCCACTTTGTGGTCGCACTGACTGGCAGTGTTCTGACCATGCCGGGCCTGCCCAAGGTTCCCGCGGCCGAGAACATCGACGTCGACAACGACGGCAACATCACCGGCCTGTTCTAAGCCTGTTGCCCCTAGCTGCTTGCCCGCCCCGCCGTGCCCACAAGGCCCGGCGGGGCTTTTTTATCCTTAGGCCCGCGCATGTCTTGTAGATACCGACGGGCTCTGCCCATCATAGGCTTTTGCGCGGGTAGAATGCATGGATAACTTGAGGCTCACGCGCGACGGAAAGGAATCGTTGCATGGATCAGGACAAGACAACCGTGATGGGCGGCTACGGTTCCGCGCAGGCTGGCGATAGCGCCGATGCGACCCGCGTTGTTCCCAACCCCGGTTATACCGACCCCGCCGCGACGCAGCCTTCTGCCGAGCCCACCCGGGTTATGGGCTATGGCGACACGGCGCAGGATTCTTATGCTGCATCTTCGCAAGGCCCCTATGGCAACGCAGCTCCGGACCCGTTTGATTATGCGCCGCAGGATTCTTATGCCGCCTCGACACCGAATCCCTATGATGACCTGCCGCAGAATCCTATTCCGCAGCCTCAGCAGACGACGTATATGCCTCGCACGGCGCAGCCTCGCTACGAGTCGCGCGAGCCGTATCGCGAGTACCCCAAGTCGATTCCGCAATATGGCGAGGACGAGGAGAAGAAGCCGTCGCGTTCGTCGAGCGTGATCAAGAAGATCCTCATCGTGCTGGCGATCTTCTTTGCGCTGTCGGTTGTGTTTGCCATTGTGTCGGGCATGCTCAACAAGCGAGGGAGTTCAACGGCCGATACCGCTGCCGAGCAAACCGAGTCCGCCTCGTCTAGCACCGTCGATCTGAGCGATATCCCGGGGCAGTACTGGTCCAACGCCAAGAAGCTCCTTAAGTCGCGCGGCGCCGATCTTTCGAATGCCGTGGTCCTGACTGATGATGGCTCAACGCCCGTCGTCGATGCCAACTGGATCGTTACTTCTGCTTACTATAACGACAGCGGCAACCTCGAAATTCAGCTCACGCACAAGAACAGCTCGGGCAACTCGTCCGACGGCCAAAGCGGTACCGACGGCTCGAGCTCCAATACGCTGGAGGACTTGAGCAACAAGGCACAGGAGCTTGGGGATAAGGCCCAAGAGCTGGGTGATACGGCTCAGAACCTGGGCGACACCGCTCAGAACTTGGGCGACATGGCGACGGATGCCTGGAACGCCCTACAAAACGGCATCTCGGGCGCGCAGGGAAACTAGCTGTTAAGCGGGCTACAGCTGCTCGGCCGGACGCTCGGGCGAGCTGAAGCCCGAATCAAATGTGACGACGCACGAGACGTTGGGCCGGCGCTCGTGCACGATGCGCGTGACGAGCTCCAGCAGCTCCTCGTCGGATATATCAAAGCCGTCGGGACGCACCAGGTCAAACGAAACGAACCCGTCGTGCTCGTGCAGGTCGTGGATGGAGAGTGCGGGGTCGATCTGCATGATGCCGCGCTTGACCCAGCCGCGCAAATCATCGCCGGTTGTCGCGATGGGGTCGCAGTGCAGCGTGATGTCAATGCCCATCTGGCGCTTGATGTCGTGCTCGATGGTGTCCAGGATCTCGTGATGTTCAAACGCGTCGCCCTCGCCGGGCATCTCCACGTGGGCGCTGGCAAACTGACGACCGGGGCCGTAGTCGTGCACCATCAGGTCGTGTGTGCCCAAGACCTGCGGATAGGACATGATCTTGTCGCGGATTGCCTGGACGAGCTTGGGGTCGGGCGCTTGCCCCAGCAACGGGCTGATGGCGTCGCGCACCAGGCCCATGCCACTGATGCAGATGAAGACGCCCACGCCCAGGCCCGCCCAGCCATCGAGGTCAAAGCCGGTCGTCTGCGAAATAAGCGCTGCGGCCAGGACCGATCCCGAGGTGATGACGTCGTTTTTGGAGTCCTGTGCTGTGGCGATGAGTGTTTCGGAATCGATACGGTTGCCCAGCGCACGGTTGAATGCGGCCATCCAGAATTTGACGAGCATGGACAAGACGAGAGCGGCTAGGGAGACCAGCGTGTAGGCGGTGGGGGAGGGCTTGATGATCTTAGTGACCGACTCGAGGATCAGGTTGATGCCGACGGCGCAAACCAGGACGGCGACAAACAAGCCGGCTAGGTACTCGTAGCGGCCGTGGCCATAGGGGTGGCCTTCGTCTGCAGGGCGGCTGGCAAGGCGGAACCCGAGCAGGCTCACGATGTTGCTCGAGGCATCGGAGAGGTTGTTGAAAGCGTCGGCGATGAGGGAGACGGAGCCGGCGAGCAGGCCTGCGATGCCCTTGGCCAGGCACAGGGTGATGTTGAGGCCAACGCAGATGAGGCTTGCGGCGAAGCCCGCGTTGGTGCGGCAGGAGGCATCGACCGGCTCGCCCTCGCTGCCGGGAACAAGCGTATGTACCAGCCGATTTACAAATAGCATAGCGGTCGTCCTCACAATCATGTTTAAGGGGATAGTGTAGCTCGCGCGGGGGCGCCGTGCACCGATGCTCAGAAAATGCAGCAATAGTCTGCCGGTGCTAACGAGCGAGCCTTCTCGTCTGCCTGGGTGGTCCATTTTGGGCCACATGGGTATGGGCATGTGCCTGTTTGCTCGACATACTTAATGTCGACAGCTTTGTGCAAAGGAGGACGTTTCCATGGACGAGATGTTTGCCATTAAATGTCAAAACTGCGGCGGCCCTATGTACTCGCACCAAGCTAAGCGCAGCTTTGAGTGCGCTTATTGCGGTGCGGTCATTCCGTGGCAGGCGGACGCCGGAGAGCCCAAGAGCGCTTTGGGCATTCGCCATACGCCGTTGACGGTAGTGGATGGACTGCTCAAGCTCACGCATGTGTCGCAACTCGAGCGCCCGGAGGACCCGGACTGGTATTTCTTCAATTCGCACTGGCGCAATCAGTCGGTCCTGGAACATCTGCTGTGGGAGGACCGCGGCACGGCGCAGGAGTTCCAAGAAGCGACGCACGTGAGCATTCCCTGCCCCTTCTGCGGAGCGTCCTTTGAGGGCGAGTCAACGCAGCGTGTGTTTGAGTGCCCGTCCTGCGGCAACAAGATCGGCATTGCCGACTTGCTCAAGCCCGGTACGTTTAGCAAACGTCTGACCATGGGCGTGGGTGCGGAGTATGTGCCGGAGCAGGGTATTCCCTGCGAAATTTCGCCGCAGCAGGCACGTGCCAACGCGCTGCAGCTGGTGCGCCAGTACCCGGATGCCTTTGCCGGGCACGACGTGGAAGACGCGATCCAAAACGACATGATGCTCTTCTATTTCCCCATGGCGCTGGCGGACCTGCGTATGATGGCGAGCTTCCCGGGCAAGGGCCTGAGCAAGGAAACCCTGGTGTACTACGAGGTGCTCGACTGGGCGTATCCGCGGGCAAACTATCTGGATGTTCGCCTTATGGGCATTTTGGAGCCGTGGGACTTTGCCAAGGTTGGGCCGTTTGACCCGGCCATGCAGGAAGGTGACTTTCGCGTTGTCTCCGTCGATGCGTCTACCAAGGACCAGGTGGTCATTGATAAGTTGGCGCTCGACATTGCCGGCAACGATGCCGAGGCGGTGCTGGGGCTCAATAAAAAGAGCATCCGCACTTGGGCGCGCAAGGCCCGCAAGCATAAGGACGGCCTGGTGATGGTGCCGGTGTACTTTGTCGATCGTCCGGCGACGGACAGCCGCGATGGCGAGCAGGTGCGCATTGCCGTAAACGGCCAGACGAGCCGCGCGGCAGCGGTGGTGTTTAGCGACAAGCGCGAGACGCATGTGGTGGCGTCGCTCAACCCGAGCCTGCATCTGTCCGGCGAGAGCACCGTGCACGCCACGCCCATCGAGGTCAAATACGTTAAGTCGCCGTTTCTGTACCAGATCGTGCGCCGTGGAGGCGGCGAGCAACCGCGCCAGGTTGCAGCCGCCGTCGAGGGTTCCTACCGAGAAGAAAAGCCCAAACGCAAGGGCTTGCTCGCTGAAATTTTTGGTAAGTAGGGGAGTGGTGCCGGGGCGTCGAGCTGCATCGCAAGGTCATGAGACGAATTTAAGACTGCTGGGAACGTGCTACCATTGCCGATAGCCTTAATCTTGTAAGAAGCGGAGGCCAGATTATGGGTTTTGCGGATCAGCAGCTTCAGCTTCAAGTACCGTATTCTCCTGACGACACGTTTAATGCCTTGAAGGCAGCTATGGAAAAGCTGCCTAAAGTAAAAGTTGATAGTGCATCGCCCTCAACAAGAACAGTTGCAGCCGAGATTGGTATGAGCCTTTGGTCTTGGGGCGAAAATATCAGTATTTCGGTTGTTCCAGTTGAAGGCGGATCTGGCGTTACTGTCAAGTCGTCATCTAAGGTCAGGGCAAACGTATTAAACGGGGGCAAAAATGCAAAGAATATTGCCGAGATAGTCGATGCCCTATCGAAGGAGCTCGAGCGGTATCCGCAGGTTTCACAGACTATTGAGACGCTGGCGGATAGTGGTTGATGTAGTTGCAAGGCTTGAGAGGCTTGCAGCACTGCGTGAGAGTGGAGTACTTACCGAGGAAGAGTTTGCTGCAGAAAAGGCAAAAATCCTTTCGTAATCAGACATGATGGTTGGATTTGCATTCTATTATTGAACTTGTTTATACCAGGCTGAAAACATCGTGTGTAATAAAGGCGCGTAGTAGTCTCGTCTTGATTGGCAGATGTAAATAAACGGTGGAACGGCTGTAAAAGAGTCTTGCCACTGGGTAAAATCAGGATGTGCCGCGGAACCCGCTCCTCAGTCGGTCAACTTTGGAAGCGCGGGCAACGCAGGTACTATCGTCTAAAGGGCCGGGTGCGACCGGCCCTTTGCATGACTCCCTTCGCTATCCGTTACTGCTTATATTCCCGCCAGATCGAGTAGAGGTTCCGGACGATGCCGGTTACATACATCGAGAGGCGCAGGATTTCAAGAAACAAGTTCATAGGCTTCACCCCAATCGGAGATCGGAGCGTTGCCCGCAGGCGGATTCCGCGGCAGTCGTAATTCTACCTCACAGGCCGCGGCGGGAGACATCCTACCCGCCCCATGGCTTGGAGCAGTGTCGATCTAACGGGCAATCAAGCCTCTAGTTCTCTTTGAATTGAGCAAGCATCTGCCCGAAGAAGCTTAGTTCGGATGGCTCATAAATGATCGAACCGCCGTCCGCGGTCCTGTAGACCCCGCAGGGGAGGTAACGCCCGTCGGGGAGGACGTAAAGGTTTTCTTCCTCCCTCAGTCCCGTTGGGAGTATCGGGGTCTCGTTTTCGTCCATTTGGAACTCATCGATATTCGCGATCTTCCTATCCATGATGCCTCCTACCTTATTTCTTGAATGGCGCCCTAAAACAAGCAGTTCTCAATCAGCTCTTTTCCGCGTAGGGCGTCGACCCACTCCTGCGGAATTGCGCCGATACCGTAGGCCGTGCCGGCGAGGGCACCTGCGACGGCTGCGGTGGTGTCGGTGTCGTCGCCTAGGTTGACGGCGGCAAGCACGCAATCTTCGTAGCTGTTGGTGTTGACGAAGCACCAGGCGGCTGCCTTAAGGGTGTGGCGCACGAAGCCACCTGACTTGATCTCCTGCTCAGGCACGCCTTTCAGATGGAGTGCCCACGAGGGGAACGCGTCGTTCATCACATCCCTCATCAGCTCGACAAATATGATGCATGCATCGGTTGACGTTCTGTGGGCGTGCGTAATCGCGGAGACCTCGCTGATCTCTTCGTCTGTCGCATCGGTGAACGCCAGGGGCGCGATGCGCATGAGCGAGCCGTTGCCGTTGTCGCGCTCGCCGGAGCCTCATTTGCCGGTGCGCAGGGCGCGAGCGGTCGTACCGCTGTAATCGAAAACGCCGTCGACCGTATACTCGCCACGGGCAATCCAGCCTACGAACTTGTTGCGCATGTCCGCGGTGTCGATGTGCCCAAGCTTCCTAATCGAATCGCAAGTGGCAAGCGTCATGGATGTGTCGTCGCTCCAGGTGCCGGCGGGCTGCCCATGCGTGCCGTAGCCGATCATGTCCGCGCATTCGAACGTGCCGCGGGGCCTGAACTCGTAAGGAACGCCCAGTGCGTCGCCGACGGCGAGCCCATAGATGCAGTCGCGCAGTGTTGTTTTCGGTCCGTCTGTCATGGAGCGCTCCTCTTATGTCGGGGGATATGAAACGCCGTGGGGGGGGGTATCGGTCGCAACGTGCTGCTATCCTTGCACTTCGCCATTAGTCGCTTCGTTGATGGCGCGGTACTCGGCACTCAGCTCGCGTGCCAGCTCTTCCTTGCTTGGAAGATACGGCAGGTATTTGGCGGCAAACACTTGGTCGTTGTCTTCGGGCAGCGTGTACTCGACGATCGAATCGCTTTTGTCCGCGCAGAGCACGATGCCTATGGGCGGATTGTCGCCTTCGTTCATGAGCTCGCGTGTGTAGTAGTTCACATACATTTGCATCTGGCCCAGGTCCTGATGCGTAAGGTCATCGGTCTTAAGGTCGATGAGCACGAAGCAGCGCATCAGATAGTTGTAAAACACAAGGTCAATATAGAAATGGCGCCCATCAAAGGTGATGCGCTTTTGGCGCGCCTCGAAAGCGAAGCCACGGCCAAGCTCCAGCAGGAACTTCTGAAGATGCGTTATGAGTGCCTGCTCTAGATCGCTCTCGCGAAACGCAGCATCGTCCGTGAAACCTAAAAACTCCAGTACGTATGGGTCGCGGATGATATCCTCGGGGCGACGAGCCGGGGCGCTCTTTTGGATTTCCTTGGTGACGGCCTCCTTGTCCTTGCTGGCAAGTAGGCGCTCTCGGAACATGGTGTTGATCTGGCGTTCGAGCTGACGCGTGCTCCAGCGAGAATCGGCGCATTCGTTCATGTACCATGTTCGAGTTTCGGGGTCAGGAATGCGTATTAACCTGCGGTAATGTGTCCAGCTCAATTCGGGACGCAGTGAGTCCCGAATTGGAAATGCAAGATGGAACTGACGCATTTTACGCAGCTCTCTTGCTTCAAAACCTTTACCAAAATCCTTGGTAAGTCTGATTGCGAGGGCCTTGAGCAGCGCCTCTCCATACTTGGCGCGCTCCTCTCCGCCCTGCTCATCAACAATGCTCTTGCCGATATCCCAATACGCCTCAACCATCGCATAGTTAACGGCGGTATAGGCCTTGTCGCGAGCGGCGTTGAGAATCGAGGAAACCTGCTTGTAAAAAACTTCTGGCACGATTGTCGATTCCCCGCGGTTTACCAGTTCGCCCATCACTGTCGCCCCACTTTCCTCTTGTGGAATGCATGTTTATCGCATTTAGTTTAAAGCCTCGCGCGGACACGAATTGCTGTGCTGTCTGACATCTTCGCATGGGGTCTTGCTGTGACTAAAATGTGGCCATAGAGACAGTTTTAACGAACCCCATGGGAGTGGCACGCATGGACAACAACACCTTGCTGTTTCAGGACAAGGGTTCGGGTGGGTTTAAAGACGTCAAGATCTACCCTAACCGTATTGAGGTGCTCAAGAAGGGCACGTTTGGTGGCAAGCACACCGAGATTGTCTATCTTAAGGACATCACGGGGGTCAACAGGATCAAGGGCCGCGACGTTTTCCTACGTAACAGGCTGTTGACTGCTTGCGTCTTTAGTCTGAGCAGCCGTGCGAAGGCCCAGGAGTTTGTTAACGCGCTGGACATGGTGATGTAGCCTATGGCGGCGTTCGGGCCAAGGTAAAAATCGGGGGCACAGAACGGTGTCCTGCGCCCCTCATTAAATCGATGTGTCCAAAAGGGCCGGCTGGCCTAATCGTCAACGTCTCCGTTGTCTTCGCGGTCATTTGCAAGCATTGCTGCGCCGGCGACCGTTGTCGCCACGGCGGCGGCAGCGAGCCCGGCGGCAATGCCGGAGCCGTCGCCCGTGTCGGCGAGTTTTCCGCCCGAGTTCTTGCCCTTGTTGCCCTTACCGTTCTTATCAGTGCTGCCTGCGTTGGAACCCGTGCCACCGTCGGTGCCGGCGCCGGTGCCGCCTGCACTGCCCGAGGCCGCTACGGTAAAGCTTGCGGCTCCATCGCTGGCGAGCGTGTAGTTCTGTGCCGCGTCGCCCAAAAGGCCTTTCGCGCGCACCCAGTACGTCCCTGCGGCAAATGTTTCGCCCTCGGCCATTGTCGTGCCCGGAGCGCCGTTCGCGTCGTGCACAAACTCGAGCTGGGCCGTGCAGGCATCGGTTTCGAGCTTGCCCTCGAGTGATGCCGCAATCTTGGCGCGCACGTCTTCGCCGGCCTTAAGGCCTTCGAGCCCCTCAAAATGGGGCGTCAGCGCGCGCGGATCGATATCGATGGGCACATGACCCCGCAGCTCCGTAACGGTCTCGTTGCCCAAGGCGTCGACATCCACATATTCGATGGCAAACGCATGGCCCGAAGCCGCCACGTTGAGTACGTTGCTGCTGCCGACGAGGCGGAAATGGCCCTCGCCAACGGTCTTGCCATCCTGGAGCGAGGCATCGCTCAGCGAGTCGCCGTACGTCATGCGCATGCGGGTCGGGAGATAGCACGAAACGGTCTGTTTATGCTGCGCATCGTTGTAATTGCGTTGGTAGATGCTCCGGGCCAGTGACGCATCAACAAAGTCGGATACGATGATGCCAATGTGCTTGCGGCAGTCTGCCTTAGTGCTCTCAATTCCGGTGCTGTTTATATACGAGCTCTTGTACAGATGCTCGTTGACCACGCGCGCTGCGGTAAATGGGTTGTTTTGCGTGCAGCTCGTGTAGTTGATAAACCAGCAGCGCTCCGTTACCTGCACCTTTGTCCCGTCCTCGGCAGGGATATATACGAGGTTGCGCTCGAGTTCGGTCGCTGCCTTCAGGGCCATATCGACCCAGTCGATTTTACTGGACCCCGTGCAGCTGTAATGGTCTTGGGCATATACCGTTGTGCTATAGGGCTCTTTGTCGCCCGTATTGCCCGCAGCCTCAAAGCCTTGCTCGTATTTCACGAGGCACATGGACTTTCCGGAATGCGTCTTGATTTTGTCGTCCCATTCGGTGAGGTCGAGGCCCCACGTGTGGCCGTCTACGCTGTTGCCGGCGAGTTCAAATCGACGCAGCAGGACGATCTTTCCGCGCACCTCGCCCAGCGTGGGGACGTGGCTCGACGTGTAGAACAGATCGGGGTTATCGGCCATAACCTTGGCGAAGGCCGTCGTTATGCTTTCGTTGGTAGCCTCGTCGTTGCCGCGCGATGCGAGCATGATGAGCGCTTCTGACGGGTGTTCGTTCAAAAACGTTTTGAAGTACCCGATGACATCGGAGAGATGCAGAAAGTTCCCGTCTTTTTTGAGCAGGTAGAACATCCCATGGTCGATGCCAGGGTTGTCGCCCTTTCCGAGCCGGATATCAAAATAGCGGATTCCCTCGAGCAGCTGCGTTGGTATGTAGTCCTGCTGGCACTTTACAAGCGAGGTTTGGGGCTCGGTGTCGTTGTCCACACTGCAGGTGCTCGAATCGTGCGTGCCTGGGATGCTCAGCTCGTCGAGGTATTTCTTGCCATCGACGTAGCTCATCCAACATGGTCCGTCGACGTAGCTGCTATACGTGGTCCAGTCGATACTTCTAACCGTGGTATTGATCTCGCCCATGTCGTAACCGACAAGTTCGAGCTCCCAAGGAATGCTCTTCCTCTTGTGGCAGATCTTATTGTTGTCTTGGTCTTTGCCGTCCTTTTCTATGGCCAGGTAATTAATGTCTTTTTTCTCGTTTGTGCGGTCTCGGATGATGTAGGTTCCGTTTAGCTGGCGGTCGAACGCAAAAGAGCGGCTGGCCTTGCCGTCATGCTCGCCACTCCATACGTGGATGACCTTTCCATCTTTGTCCGAGTCGCCATCGACCGACCAAATGCTGTTGCCCGTCTTCTTGTGCTCTTCGAAATTGAGCAGGGTGCGGATGGCGTACCAGTTTGTGCCGTCCGCATCGGTCAGTACATGCTCAAGGATGAGCTTGCTGGACGTGCCGTCATTAAACAGGTGGCAGACGTTGCCGATGACGTTGCCGTCTTCGTTGACGCTCGCGGTGCGAAAATAGCCCGCGGGGCGAAGGCGAATGACGAACTTGTCGAGGGTGGCCGCTGACTCGGCCGTGCCGTCCGCAAAGGCTGTCCGCGGACTAATGCCCAGCATGGCGGTTTCGGGCAGGCTTGCCAGAGGCGACAACGCTGCAAGTCCAAGGCCCAGCGTAAACGCTCGGCGACTGATGGCGTGGTGTTCGGTCATAACTCCTCCATTCGCAGGGTGCGGTTATGCACTCATTTTGGTCACTATACTGCCCGGATGTTTAAAGGCGTCGGCTTAAATTGTGTGCGCGGCGCTATAAATCGGCGGGTGGACGTGTTGGGGTGCTTGCCGTTTTCGTACCGTTGCCACATTTGGGGTGGTTTCGGCGTCCGGCATCCTGCGTTCGTCGGCTACCGGCATAAGAAAGGAAGGGTCGGTTTACCGGCCCTCCCTTAGTACGAAACGCTGGGGCACCGTCGCTTGTTTGCACTGCGCCCGTGTTTCCCGCTGCGCTCGCCAGTCGCTTAGCGCTTGATCTCGATATCGTCGAGCTTGACGTCCATGGCCTCGGTCTTTGCCTCGGCGATGTCGTCGGCAAATTCCAGAGACTTCATCATGGTCTCGACGGCGTCCTTGTGCTCTTCGACATTGTCGATGCGCACGTACACGCTGCCGCCGTCAACGTCGGTGAAGTACTCGGTCGTCACGCCGCCCGTGTGCGTAAAGTAGGCGCTGCGCCAGGTCTTGCCGTTGTACTTAACGGGATCGCTCTCGGTCCATCCGGAGTTGGCCTTCCACTTTGCCTCGTAGTCAAACAGCTCGTCGGCGTTCTTGTCAGTGTCGAAGACGGGGATGAAGCGGTCGCTGGCGTGCTCGCTCTCGGTGAACTTAAACTGGGCCCTGTCGGCGGTGTCGCCGGCGACGTCGGTGATCTCGACGCCCTCGGGGACCTCGACCTTAAACCAAATGAAGTCGGTCCTCATATCCACGGCTGGCTTTTCTGCTCCGCCGCCACCGCCACTGCCGGTAGCGCCGCCGCTGCCGCCGCAGCCCACCAGGGAGACTGCGGCAAAGAGGCTTATGCAGAGGGCGAGAATCGCTAAGGCCTTCTTTTTCATGGTCGTGTCCTCCTCGATCTGTAACCGCCCATGGATTGCCTGCCTTTACTGTACGCGCGGACGGCTCGCTAGGGTGGGCCATGTGTCCCATTCTGAGGGCCGGAATTGCGCCGTTAAGTGGCAATATGCGCGGGTCAAAAAGAGGGGAGGGCCGATGCTGTCGGCCCCCCCCGGGTTGGGCGCCCGTTGTTTTAATGGGCGCATGCGCGCTGGTGCGCGTAGGCGCGTGCGGGTGTCCCGTTACTTGATCTCGATGCTCGAAATCTCGACTTCGCGTGCCTCGGAAACTGCCTCTGCCATGTCATCGGGGAACTCGATGGAGTTGAGGAGCGCCTCGGCTTCTTTCTTGTGCTGGTCGAAGTTCGAGATGAGGACGTAGACGCTTCCCGGCTCAACGTCGCTAAAGAGGAGGGTTGTGATGCCACTGTTGTCCTCGTACGTTCCGACGAGCCACGTCCTGCCGTTATACTCGACGGACCCGCCATCCTTCCACTGGAACGTATCCCCCTTCTTTTCCGCCTGGTCGGCGTGGGATTCCTCGGCAGTCAGCGCTTTTTTCCAAACGGGGATAAAACGATCGGCCGAGGCGTTCTCGTCTTCGGGGAAGGTGAGCTGGACCCTGTCGGCATTCTTGCCGGCGGAGTCGCTTACGCCGACGCCCTCGGGCATCTCGACCTTAAACCAGATAAAGTCGGTCTTCTTGGCGACGGGGGTCTTTTCCTTGCTCTCGCTCTTGGAGGCGCTGCTGCCGCCCGATGCGCTCCCGCCGCAGCCGACAAGGGCAAACGCGGCAAAGAGGGCGATGCAAAGGGAAAGGATCGATAGGGTCTTTTTCTTCATGGTGGCGTCCTCCTTGTCTGCCAGGGACATCGTGTGCCGCGGATCGCTGGGGCGGCGGTTGCGCGTGCACATGATGACTTTGTTTGCTGTGCGGTGATTCCTCCATTCGTCGTCCGGTGCCGTGATGAGCGTTGCCCCAACATGGGGCTCCTTACCTATATGTATGCCCCAGTTGCCGCTGCCCGGGAGTCTCGAAACGTGGGCCATGTGTCCCATGTTTGCGTTGGCATGGCCTATCGTTCGTCATAGAAATCCGCGATGGCCAGGTGCGCTGACGCCCATGTGCTTATGGGCTAGACTTAGCACCATTACGTGTTCGATGCGGTTGGTCGGCGGTTGCCGCCTGACCGATGTATATGACTTGAAGGTGCGTGCGTATGAGCCAAGAGATGATGGATAAAACCTGTCGAGAGTTTGCCGAGGCACTTGCCGCACGCGAGCCGGTTCCCGGCGGTGGCAGCGCGAGCGCCTTTGTGGGCGCGCTGGGCGCCTCGCTGTGCGGAATGGTTGCCCGCTACGGTGCGACCAATCCCGCGCTTGCTGATCGTGCGGATGACCTGACGCGTGCGTTTGCCCATGCTGATGAGCTGGCCCAGGAGCTTGTCGAGTTGGTTGCCGAGGACGTTCGTGCCTATGGGCAGGTGTCCGCGGCATACGGTATTCCGCGTGACGATCCGGCTCGAGCGACCGCGATTCAGGATGCGCTGCATGTGGCCGCTATGCCGCCGTATCGCATTATGGATGCCTGCGGGCGCGCGCTGGCGCTGCTCGAGGACATGGCCGACAAGGGTTCGCGTCAGCTGCTGTCCGATGTGGCGTGCGGCGCCGTGTTCTGCCGTTCCGCTATGCAGGGCGCGAGCTTGACGCTCTTTGCGAACACCACGTCTATGAAGGATCGCGCTCGTGCTGAGGAGCTCGAGACGGCGTGTGATGAGTTGCTCGATATGTGGTTGCCGCGCGCCGATGCGCTGGCGCGCCGCGCCGCCGACGCCGCAAGGAAGAGGGGATAGCCATGGCTGAACTGCTGAAGGGTGCCCCCGTTGCTCGCGCTTTGACTGAGGAACTTGCTGCTCGCTGCGTGGCTTTGCGCGAGCGCGGCGTTGTGCCGACGCTGGCTATCGTGCGCGTGGGTGAACGCGAGGACGACCTATCCTACGAGCGCGGTGCGCTCAAGCGCTGCGAAAAGGTTGGCATTGAGGCTCGCCGCGTTTTGCTTCCCGCCGATGTTTCGCAGGACGAGCTGTTGGCGGCCATCGAGGACATCAATACCGATTCGTCTGTTCATGGCTGCCTGATGTTCCGCCCGCTGCCCGCCGGCCTTGACGAGGATGCGGTTGCCGCGGCACTCGATCCTGCCAAGGACGTTGACTCCATGACGCCGGCTTCGCTGCTCACCACGCTTTCGGGGCGCGGCGAGGGTTTTGCCCCCTGCACAGCCGAAGCCGTGCTTGCTTTGCTGGATCATTACGGCGTTGAGCTGGATGGAGCTAAGGTTGCTGTGGTCGGGCGCTCGCTGGTGATCGGGCGTCCTGTTGCCGCCATGCTTACGGCGCGCTATGCGACCGTGACGACGTGCCATACGCATACGCGCGACCTTGCTGCCGAGTGCCGTGCTGCCGACATTGTGGTTGCCGCCGTTGGACGCGCGCGTACGATTGGCGTGGATGCGGTTCGCGAGGGCCAGACGATCATCGATGTTGGCATTAATTGGGACGAGGCCGCTGGCAAGCTGGTGGGTGACGTCGATTCTAATGCTGCGGAGCCGGTCGTTAACGCCATCACGCCCGTGCCGGGCGGCGTGGGCGCTGTGACGACGGCGATCCTCGCCAAACACGTGATCGAGGCGGCCGAGCGCGCATCGAAATAGGTTTTTGACCACAAGGGCTGCCGAGGCCGTGGTTTCGCCCTTTTTGTGCCGAAGCGATACACTGTTGCCGTTTGATTTCTTCGCTCAAGGAGGATGCGCATGCCGTGCACAACGATTTTGGTTGGTAAGAATGCGAGCTACGACGGGTCGACCCTGGTCGCGCGTAACGAGGACTCGTCCAACGGGGTGTTTGAGCCCAAGCGTATGCGCGTGGTGCATCCCGACGAGCAGCCGCGCGTCTACACGAGCGTCCTGAGTCACCTAACCGTTGAGCTGTCCGACAATCCCATGCGCTACACGAGCGTCCCCGATGTTGTCCCGGGCCACGGCATCTGGGCCGAGGCCGGTTTCAACGAGCTCAATGTCGGCATGTCCGCAACCGAGACGCTCACCACCAACGAGCGCGTTCGCGGCGCCGACCCGCTCGTCGACTACGTGCCCGCCAAGGGCAACGAGGGCGAGGACGGCTATGTTCCGGCGCAGCCCGGCGGTCTGGGCGAGGAGGACATGGTGACCCTGGTGCTGCCATATGCCAAATCCGCCCGCGACGGCGTACGCATTCTGGGTGACCTGCTCGAGCGTTATGGCACCTACGAGAACAACGGCATCGCCTTTAGCGACGTGGACGAGATCTGGTGGCTCGAGACCATCGGCGGTCACCACTGGATCGCCAAGCGCGTGCCCGATGACGCTTATGTGACCATGCCCAACCAGCTGGGTATCGATAGCTTTGACCTGGATGACGCCGAGGGCGCCCAGGCCGACCACATGTGCTCCGCCGACCTGCGCTCCTGGATGGCCGAGTGGCATCTGGACCTGACGCTGGGCGTCGAGGGCGACGGTCCGGCCGCGGTCTTCAACCCGCGCGAGGCCTTTGGCTCGCACAGCGACAGCGACCACGTCTACAACACGCCGCGCGCCTGGTATATGCAGCGCTGCCTTAACCCCAGCGATGTGTGGGACGGTCCCGAGGCCGACTACACGCCCGAGAGCGATGACATCCCCTGGAGCCGCGTGCCTGAGCGCAAGGTGACCATCGAGGACATCAAGTACGTGCTTTCGAGCCACTACCAGGGCACGGAGTACGACTGCTACGGCAGCAAGGGTACGCCCGCCACACGCGGCGCCTATCGTCCCATCGGCATCAACCGTAACAGCCAGCTCGCCGTGCTGCAGCTGCGCCCCTATGCGCAGCCGGCCTACCGCGCCGTGCAGTGGATGGCCTTTGGCTCCAACTCGTTTAACGCGCTGGTTCCGCTGTACGCCAACGTCGAGACCATGCCCGAGTATTATGCCGACACGCAGGCTCGCGTGACGTCCGAAAACTTCTACTGGGCCAACCGCCTGATCGGCGCGCTGGCCGACGTCCGCTTCCATGAGTGCGGCCGCGCTGTGGAGGACTACCAGGAGAAGGTCGGTGGCATGGGCCACAAGCAGATCCATGACGTCGATGCTGCCGTAGCCGCTCTGCCCGAGGCCGAGGTGCCTGCCGAGCTTGCACGCGCCAATGAGGCCTTTGCCGAGCGTGTTCGCGTGGAGACCGATGCTCTACTGGGCAAGGTGCTCTACACCACGAGCTGCGCCATGAAGAACTCTTTCGCGATGAACGACAACGTGAGGTAGGGATTTCCCGTCGATTGAATAGCGCTAAAACGCTTTGTCGCTTTCGCTCAATCTTGGGTACAAGAACGCCAATGCAGTTGTTTGTGATTGGAGACAACCATGGTTATGAAACTCGATCAGCTTGTTAACGGCGCCATTAACGTGGGCTTTGGCGCTGCCGCCGTTGCTGTCGAAGGCGGCAAGAAGGTTCTCGACGACCTTAATACCAAGGGCGAGCAGGTGCGCAAGGACGCAGGCGCTCCCGATATCGCCCGCAGTGTGTCCGACATGTTCGAGCAGGCCGGTGGTACCATCTCCGATCTGACCGAGCGCTTGGGCATGCAGGGCGAGACCGCGGCCCAGCGCGTGCTCGACGAACTCATCCTTGCCCGCGTCCGCGTTATGACCGCGCCCGAGCGCACGGCCTTCCTGGCCCATGTGCGCGACATCGTCGATTCGGTCGAGGACAACGTGACCTCGGTGCCCGTCGAGTCCGTTGAGCCCGACGATGCGAAGGATACCGAAGAGGCCGAGTAGCAGCGCAGATGGCAGATTCCACCACCGATTACAACAATCTAGATCCCTTGGGTGACGAGGCGGCGGTTGTCGATGAGGTCGATGCCGCCGTCTCGGGCGCTCGCAAGAAGCCGCGCGCTGTCGATATGGTCCCCGAGGAGCCCGATGCGATGGCGCCGGACGAGGAATACCAGCTCACGCCGGCGGGTCGTCGCGAACGCATCGGGCAGATTGTTCGCCTGGTCAAAAAGTACCGTGTGTGGGATAACCTTACGCCGGTTCGTTTGCGCCGCCTGCTTGAGGAACTCGGCCCCATGTTCGTCAAGATGGGGCAGATTCTGGCCAACCGGTCCGAGATTTTGCCGCAACGCTTTTGCGACGAGCTACGTCGTCTGCGCTCCGACGTGGAGCCGGTGCCGTACGAGGTCGTACTCAGTTGTCTGGAAGAAGAATACGGCCTGCGCCTGGGGGAGATGTTCGATGCGATCGACCCCAATCCGCTTGGTAGCGCATCGCTCGCGCAGGTGCACCGCGCTCGTCTGGTGACGGGCGAGGACGTGGCCGTCAAGGTGCAGCGCCCCGGTGCGCAGCAGGTTATGGCACAGGACATCGATATCATCCGCTCGGTGGTGCGTATCGTTTCCAAGTTCGTCAACACCGATCAATTCGTTGACCTGCACGGCGTAGTCGAGGAGTTGTGGACCTCGTTTCGCGAGGAGACCAACTTTTTGGCCGAGGCCAAAAACCTCAACGACTTCTACGAGTTCCATAAGAGTGTTCATGGCGTGACGTGCCCTAAATCCTATCTGGACCTGTGCACCGAGCACGTGGTGGTTATGGACTACGTCGACGGCATTTCGATCGCCGATCCTGAACGCTTGGTGGCCGAGGGCTATGACTTGGAAAAGATCGGTGCCGCAATCGTCGAGGATTACTCGACGCAGGTGCTCGATGACGGCTTTTTCCATGCCGACCCGCATGCGGGAAACATTATTCTCAAGGACGGCATCGTTTACTTTATCGACTTGGGCATGGTCGGACGCATGTCGAGTCACGATCGCGGTATCGTCAAGGACATGATTTTCGCCGTGGCCGAGGGTGACGTGCCCAAGCTCAAGGATTCGCTCATGCGCTTCGCCGTGACGCGTGGCGACTCGGCTGAGCTCGATCATTCGGCCTTTTTGTCCGATTTGGACTTTATCGTGGCTGACTTTGCAGGCCTTGACCTGAAGGATCTGGATATCGGCGAGTTTTTGACCTCGCTGTTAAACCTGGCGCGCAAAAACGACGTTGAGCTGCCGAGCGTGGTAACGATGTTCGCGCGCGGCATGGTGACGCTCGAGGGTTTGCTGACCGAGTACATGCCCAACGTCAACATGATCCAGATCATCCAAACGCACATTAAAAACGAGAAAAGCACCTATACGCGCGTGCGCGACATGGGGCGCGATCTTGCCGCGAGCAGCTATCGCGCGGCGAAGGGCTCGCTCGAGGCGGCCGAGTATCTTGGCCTGGCTTCGCGCATGCTCACGCGCGGCCAGCTTAAGGTGAACACGCAGATCATGAGCAGCGATAAGGCGCTGCGACAGCTGGGCGGAATTATCGACCGCATGTCGATGGCTATCGTGATCGCCGGTCTGTTTATCGGTTCGTCGGTGGTGTACTACGCGCGCATCGAGCCGGTTGTCCTCGGCATTCCGGTCATCGGCTTCTTTGGCTACGTGAGCGCGCTGGTGCTGGCGCTTATGCTGGGTCGCAATATCTGGCTCAACAGCCACGGCGGCAAGCACTAGAGGCTGCGGCCGTCACCGCATTCTCCTATCGCAAACAATAGCTTTTACCTTGGGCTTCGCCTGCGTGCGAGGCCCTTTTGCGTGATAGCATACTGACGGTAATAATCGATGGCCTAGATGGTGGTGCGGAGACGCACGAATGCGCGGTTTTCCTGCGCGTTTGGGAGAATCGGGGTGCAAGTCCCCGGCTGTACCAGTAACCGTAATTCCTCTTGGCTCGGGATGTTCGCGTCGCAGATCGGACGACGTGCCCGAGTCGTTAAGGTTAAGTCGGATCGCCTCCCATCTTGCATGCGGCTGCGGCGTATGCCGCCGGTGTGCATAGGGCTCTGGAGGGAAGGGGGACCCCGATGGGGGTACTCGAGCGCTATATGCGCGATGATGTGGGGCAGCCGCTGGGCAATGCTCCAAGTGCAGACAGTAGGAGACAAATGGATATGTTTGAGGACGAGTGCCAACGCGCCTCGTGGCGTCGTCATGGAGCGATTGCCCGTGGCGTAGCCAAACGCGGACTGGTGGCGTTCCTGGCTTTTGCCATGGCTTTTGGCACCACGCCGGCGCAACTTTGGGCCGAAGGTGCCGGGGGCATTGCCGAGGCCGTGGCTGCTGCGACGCCGGGTGAGGGCGCAGAGTCCGCGGATGGCGCTGTAGATAGCACCGCGCCTGCTGCCGGCACAAACGATTCGGCCGCCGACAAATCCTCCGAAGCTGGAGATATGAGTTCGGATGCGCCTGACAACGCGGGCAATGATGCGCCGGGCGACCCTGCCGCGCCAGACTCCGGCTCGGCTACTCCGGCGAACGAGGCGTCCGATACCAGCGCTGAGGCCGGCGACGCGGCTGCGGTTGACAGCGAGGCCAATGCAGTCGAGGCCGCTCCTCGCGCCGCTGCCACGTTTTCCTCCAAAAATGGCGTCAGTGTCGGAACGAGCAGGTCGCCTGGTCGTTGGGCTGGGTCTAACTACTCCGCCTTTATTCAGAATGCGACCACGCTTTATGCGAATGTCTGGACTTCGTCCAGCAAGCGCGCCAGTGTTTCGGGCTGCACTTATCAGTGGCTTGCTGCCGATATCAGTAACAGGAACGATGCGGACAACTCTGCGTTTGTTGCTGTCGAGGGCCAGACGAGCGCATCGATCGTCTTGGACGATGCCCTGCGCACTCAACTTAACGGCAAGTGCCTGCGCGTACGCATTACCGATGCAAGTGGTAACGTCGTCTACGGTCCGACTAAGAGCTGCAACAACCAAAAGCTAACGGCGACGAACACTATCAAGGCGCCCGTTCCTACCAAGACGGCCCTGGATGCAAAGTCTTATGTCCTAATTCAGTCTTCGGCAGACGATTCGAGCTCGTATTCGTCTGTTAAGGCCGAGATGCTGAACCCTGGCACTACGCTTTGGGCGAATGCCTACGACGGCGAAGCAGTCCCCAATAAGCGTATTGCGGCACAGGCTGTCTGGACCTATCAGTGGCTTGCATCTGATTCGCGCGATGCCGAGGATTCTGCCTACCAGGCGATTCCCGAACAGACCGCCCAGTCGCTAACGATCACGGACGAACTCGCTTCGCAACTTGCAGGCAAGTACATTCGCGTTAAGGTTGTCGGCGACGGTCAGGAGCTGTACGGTCCGAGTGGCTCTTTTAACACGCCCTCGTCTGTTAGCTACAATACGCCGGGTCCTGTTGCCGCGAGCGACCAGATTGCGTTGGGTCATATTGTTCTCGCCTATAACGGTGCCGAATTTGGCGACGATTACGAGAGCATCCCCAACGCTAACGTCGGTGACACGATTAAAGCTGCTGCCTACTATCTCAACTACGACACGCCGACTGACCTCTATGGTTCCGACAAGGTCGATTTTTCGTGGTGGGTGGCCGATTCTGCTGACGGCTCGTTCGAGCAGGTTGCAACTGGTGACACCTACACGGTTGCCAAGGAGTGCGCGAACCGTTACCTCAAGGTGGTTGCCAAAGCCAAGAAGGGTATCCCCGGCTCCGATGGCTGTGAAACCAAGGCGGGCCGCATCCTGCCCAAGGGCGCGACAACGCTAGACTCGGTTGTATTTACCAATGCGAGCAAGGGCGCTAAGGACACTGGTTCTACGATTGAGGCGTGTGCCTACAAGGCGGCTGATTACTCGACTGAGCCGGTTACCGAGGGCGTTGCCTATACGTGGCGTTGGTCGTTCGTCGACCCATCCTCCTCTGCCTTTGATGCGAAGAACGACTGGCATGTGGTCGAGGGCAAGACCGACGGCAGCTTTACGATTCCCGATGACTACGCCAAGCGCTGGGTGAGTGTGTCGGCCACTGCGGGTGATAACACCGTAGAGGCGACTACTGCCGTGGCTGTTAAGGCCGCGGGTTCGCATGAGCTGTTCCTGACGTATCTCAAGAAGGTCGTCGGCGATCAGAGCGATGGCGCTCGCTTTGTCTATAAGAGCGGCGAGAAGATCGGCGTTACCGCATTCGAGAAGACGGCTGCGGGAACAAAGGGCGCCGAGCTTGCATCCGATCAGCTGACTTATACGTGGCAGATTGCCGATAACGCTCAGGGCCCGTTCACGACGCTGACGGATGAGAACGCGCACAGGCCGTCGTTCGTTATTTCGAAAAAATACGTCGGCAAGTACCTCAAGTGCATCGTCGACGGTGGCTACAACACCGACTATGCCTCTACGCGTAATGCCATTGTTAAGGGCGAAGATGCCAAGGCATATACCCTGACGTCGGTTAATGTCGCCTCGAGCGGCAACCTCGCACAGGTCGGGGGAACGCTTACCCCTACCGCCAATTACATGGCAACGGGCGACTGGGGCGATTATGAGACGGCGCTCCCCGAGGGCTCTCTCGTCGATTACCGCTGGTATCTCGCCGATGACGCTGAGGGTACAAACGCCCACGAGCTGTTTGGCGCCGACGAAACGACTGGCGTAGTCACGCTTCCTCCCTCGGCTGAGGGCAAATATGCCTATGTCGTGGCAAACGCCGGCAACAACGATGTCAAGAGCGCTGCTTGGCTCGTTAACTCTTCCGATGAAAAGTCTCTTTCCGTTAACGTCAGTGTTGTAGGCGTAAGCAAGCACGATGTCGGTCAGTCCTATGATTTTGTGGACTGGGTGCCGTCGACTTCGTTTAACTGGTCGAGTATCCAAAAAATGTCTGCCTGGGACATCTTTGCCAAGGTGCTTGACGATGCCGGCTATAGCTATAGCACGGACGGTGGCGTTCCCTATTCGGTTACGAACCCCGATAAGTCCCAGACGCTCGCGATGGAAAGCACGGCGTATGGCTATAAGTACTGGCGTTTTGACATTAATGGTCAGGCTGCCAACTCTTATGCCACGGGCTACTATCCGAACGATGGAGACACGCTCGAGCTCGTGTACGAGGATCCCACGGGCACGCCTTCGAGCCAGGTAACGGTCACGATGGAGATTATTGGCAAAAAGGCCGAGATAGCTCAGCGTTGGACGAGCCCTTCGACCCAGGTGTTTGCTAAGGGCACGTCGATTAAGGATGCCTCTGCTGCTTACTTCGATGCCCTTGGCATAAAGTCAAAAATGTACGACCAATTTGGCTATTGGGGCGTCTATAGTCTCGTATCTCCGCTTGATGGCACCGAGCTGTCGGGTGCATGGTCGTTCTTTGTCAACGGCGTTCCTGGGTCTCAGCTCGATAGCGATTACGTGCTCAAGTCTGGCGACAAAATCGTCTGGGCTTTTGCTCCCGGCGATACTGTGCCCGGCGTCGACAGTGTTGTTGTTGACCCGGGTGCCGCACGTCCTAACTGGGATAGCGATTGGCCTGGTTATACGAGCGCCGACAAAGTAACCGACGCTCCTGTGCCCACGAAGGACGCTGAGGCAAAATGGGTGAGCGAGCTCAAGGGCTCGGACGAATGGAACAAGGGTATTTCCGACCCGTTGCTGGTCGGTGACTACCTCTATGTGGCCGTTGGTTCCAAGTTGCTCAAGAAGAATGCCGACACGGGTGAGACCGTTGCCGAATCGCCTTTGGCGGCAAAGATCGATACGACCTCGCGTATGGTATACACCGACGGCGTGATACTCGTGCCGCTTTCGAGCGGTCGCCTTCAGGCGCTGACAGTTGATGCTCTGGCGACGGTTTGGGTTACCGATGAGTTGCCGGCCGGTCCCGATGGCACCCAGCAGTCTCTTGCTTCCGTTACGGTTCGTGACGGCTACGCTTATTTTGGTACCGCTTCGGCCAGCTGGACTGATTCGAGCGATGGCTATCTGCTCTGCGTGCGCATTTCTGACGGCGAGGTTATGTGGCAGCATAAGAACGAGAACAGCAAGGGCTACTATTGGGCCGGCTTGACGTTCTCGGGCAATTATGGCGTCATCGCAGATGATTCCGGTACGGTGAGCACGGTCGACCCCGAAACTGGAAAGACTGTTGCGTCGCTCAAGATTGCCGAGCGCGTGCGCGCGACCGTGCTGGTCGATGGGTCGATCGCCTATGTCGTGAGTGCTGATGGCGTTTTGCATAAGCTTTCGGTTGGAGCGGACGGAGCGCTTTCCGAGCTTGGCAAGGTGACGTTTGGTAGCAGCTCGACCTCGACGCCGGTGCTGGTCAACGGCAAGATTGTGGTCGGAGGCGCATCGACCGAGTCCTTTATGGGCGGTTATCAGAACAAGTACACGTATCACTACGGTCAGCTTGCAGTGATCGATGCCGAGACGCTTGTTGTGGACTATTCCATTTACAAGGCAGACGGTAGCTACATTCGCCAGGGAACTTCGGGAGGCGGTGACGTAAAGTCTCAGCCGGTTGTTTCTGTCCAGAATGGCGAGACGTACATCTACTTTACGTCCAACAACAACCCGGGCGGCATCTATCGCTACCGTATTGGTGACGACGAGGCCGAGCTGCTCTATACGCCGGCGGCCGGAGACCAGCAGTACTGCATGGCTTCTATTTCGGTCGGATCCGATGGCTCGCTCTACTATGTCAATGACTCGGGCAAGCTGTTTGCTGTCAAGGGCAATGGTCAAAGGGCCAAACGCTATACCGTGACGTTTGACGCTAACGGTAAGGATACAGCGATGCCCGATTCTCAACGCGTGAAGGAAGGCAAGGCGGCGACGGAGCCCTCGACTAAGCCGCAGTGCAAGGGCTACACCTTTGCCGGTTGGTACACCGATGCTGCCTGCACCAAGGTGTATGACTTTAGCGTTGCGGTGACGGCTGATATGACGCTGTATGCCAAGTGGGTCAAGAATGCTGTTAACCCTGGCGGTAACGGTGGCTCTGGCTCCAATGGCGGCTCCAACGGCAATGGCGGCGCTGGTTCTGGCTCCGGCAACGGCACAAACGGCCAGCAGGCTGGCGGTGCTGTTTCGCCTGGGCAGAAGCCGGTGTCGTCGACCACGACCGAGACCAAGGACGGCAAGGATTCCAAGAAGGATTCCGACAAGTCCGACAAGAAGGACAGCAAGAAGTCTGATAAGAAGTCCAGCAAGTCCAGCTCCAAGTCCGATACAGGCTCGGCTGCCGCGACTACCGCTAAGAAGTCCGCTGAGGCTCCTGTGCAGCAGTCTGGCTTCAATCCGCTTGCCATCGTTGGTGTTGCGGCTGGCGTGATCGGGCTTGCTGTTATCGGCGTGTTCGTGTTTACCAAGCGTCGGTAGGTGAGGGCTGTGTCCAATAAGCCTCAGGACGCCGACTCCAAGCAACCCGACTCGTCGTTCATTCAGCTTGACGATGCAAAGCAAAAGGGCGCCGCTTCGGCGGCGTCCGCCCCCCGTCGCAAGGCGCTTGTTGGCGTCCTGACAGCCGCCAGTATTGCACTCATTGTCGTTTCGTTGGGTTTTGTCCACCCCTCTGTCAGCGGTGCATGGTCCATCGACTGGATTGCGCGGGCTGTGACAGGGGAAAGCGTCGTCGCCAAGGATGCGTCGGTTTCCGGCTCGACTACCGCTTCGAGCAAGGCTGCGTCCAAGGACTCCAAATCTTCGGACAATGCGAAGGACGGGTCGAAGGATTCGGATGAATCTGATTCCAAGGACAAGTCTGAATCTTCGGACAAGAAATCTGACAAGGATTCGAAGGAGAAGAAGTCCGGAGGCAAGGGCGGCAAGAAGTCCAACAACACGTCTGCCGGACAGGGCTCCGAATCCGCTGGCGGATCGAACGCTTCTAACGGTTCGTCTTCGGGCGGTGGCTCGGCGACCGGCGGTGGGTCTGCATCCAACAGTGGCAACGCCTCTGCGGGCAATCAGGGCGGCTCGCAGGAGTCCGGCTACGTTACGGTGACGGTTTCGGTCACATCGAGCGCTGTGGGCAATCCTGTGTCCTCTGGTGGCACCTTTACCTTTAATGAAGGCGCTACCGTCTACGATGCCCTGTGCGCGCTGGGCCTTTCTGTCAACGCACATGGCTCGTCGTACGGCACGTATGTCGCCGCTATCGGCGGCCTGGCCGAGAAACAGTATGGCGGCACGAGCGGCTGGATGTACTCCGTCAACGGCACAACGCCTATGACGGCCTGCAGCAACTACGTTCTCTCAAACGGCGACAACGTAGTCTGGTATTACGTTACAGGCTAGAGGCTTCGACATAACGCGCCAAACGGGCGGTTCGGACAAACATCCGGGCCGCCCGTTTTTCATGCGAATGGGACTGGTTCGCTGGGTCTCTCGGCAAATAAAAAGCCGGTTGGAACGTGAATTCCAACCGGCTGCGAAGCGAGATTATATTGAGTCGTCTACGACTGTGCGCCTTCGAGGAAGAAGCGGCGGCTAAAGTAGTTGTACCAGGTGACCAGGAACGTGGCGATGGCCTTCATGGCTTGGTAGCCGATGCTCAAAAACGTGACGCCCACAAACATGTATAGGTCGTTGAGGCCCAGGCCGATCACCGACAGGATGGTGAAGATCGTGAACTCGCGCTTGCGGCTCATGCCCTCGCGGTGGTCGAACACGTACTTCATGCTGAGCCAGTAGTTGACCACAACGGAGGTGGTAAACGAGACCGTGGTGCTCATCAAAAAGTCGAGGTGAAACAGCTCGACGAGCGCAATGAGCATACCCCAGTCGATGCCAAAGGAGATAAGACCCACGACAGCGAACTTGAGGAACTGCTTGGTATGAGGTTGTGCCAGTGCCTTGCGCACGTAATCACATCCAATGCGTTGATGAATCGAGCAGAGGATACTTTAGAGCTTTTGCAAGGGAAACGTAAGGTCCTTGCCAAGAACTATACGAACTCGCCAAATTTTCAAGAGCTAATCCGCAAACGTTGAAAATTTGCCCGTAAACGAGCAATGCCCACGAACAACACAGCGCTCGACGCGCGTCATCCGTGGGCATTGTAAAGCTGTAAGGTTGCGAGTTACTTGGTCTCGTCGCCTTCCAGGAAGATCTTTCGGGTCACAAAGTTGTAGACCATGACAAGCGCGGTGGCGCAAATCTTGGCGATATTGGCCTCGAGCCCCAGGCCGGCGTTGAGCGCCAGCACGATGCCGTCGTTGAGTCCCAAACCGATCACAGACAGCACGACAAAGATAATGAACTCGCGGCGGCGGCTCATGCCCTCCTTGTGCGCAAACACGTACTTCATGCTGGCGAGGTAGTTAAAGATGAGTGAGATGATAAAGCCGCTGGTGTTGGCGATCAGGATGTTGAGGTCCAGACCGTAGTGGAGCAGATTCATAATGCCAAAGTCGATGACCGTGGCAATGACGCCGACGACGCCAAACTTCATGATCTGCGCAAGGAGCTTTTGCATGGTACCTGCCTTATGGTGGCGCCGGGGCGCCGCGGGGATGACAAACTCAGCAAGTTTAGCCAATCCCCACGGGTGGTGCTAGGCACGCTCCTCGATAGCACCGTTTCTATATGCATCGAGCAGCTGGCGCAGGTCCTGGATCTGGCTGCGGATCTTGGCTCCGGAATCGGTGTCGCTCACCATGCGGCGACGGTCGGCCTCGTCAAAGCGGTTGGTCTCGCTTTCGATATCGACGTTGCGGGTGAGTGCCTCGGCAACCGTCGTAAAGGCCCGGTGCGACTTGAGGCGGCAGCCGCGCGAGCTCGAGATGAGCGTATAGCCGGCGATACCCGTCTTGGGATGGTAAGCGCGGCAGAAGCCGCCATCGATGACCAGCAGCTTGCCCTCGGCGCGGATGGGCTGCTCGCCCTTGGTGGTTTTAACGGGCGTGTGGCCGTTGATGATGTGACCGGTCGGTGAGCATGCCATGGGCGCGACGCCAAACTCGCGCATGATGTCGTCGCAGACCGAGGGCGACTTGGTAAGCGTAAAGTACGGGTCCATCGGCTCGACCCAGGTGCTCTTGTCGGCGATATAGGCGCGCTCAAAGGTACGCACCAGGCGTCCGCTGGCGGGTGAGTTAAAGCCAATCCACAGGTACCACATCCAGTCGAGAGCGTCGCGGTCGCCAACGCGCCAGGCGCGGCGGGCGATGTGGTCGCAAAAATCGAGATAATCGCGGCCAGCGTGCCAGGTGCCCAGGCAGTTCATGCTGCTAAAGGTGCCGTCTTCGTTGAGCGGCACGCAGCCATGGAACAGCAGGTTGCCGTTGGCGACCTTGTACATCGAGCCGTGGGAATAGAGGAAATCGATATGGCGATGCAGGTGATCGGCGGTGACAAACTCGGACACGAGCTTGTCGATGATGTGCTGCTCTTGGGGCGTGAGCGAATAGGGGTCCGCCGGGTCGACGGTGGGGAAGTCGTTGGTCGTGAGCGGCCACACGCTGCCGTCGGCGAGCGTGACCGTGCCGGTGTCGTGATCGATTTTGTCGAGTAACAGGCGGTCGGTCATATCGAACTCGGGGTGGCGCTGGATAATCTGGCCCTCGAGCTTAAAGAGCAGCACGTTGATGGCCTTGATCAGCGGGGTGATGGGCTCACCGTCGGTGTAGGTGGCATCGGCAAAGGCGACAAGCTCACGCAGCGAGATGCCGTAGTCGTTCTCCAGGATCTCGTAATTGTCGTAGCGTAGGTTGTTGCGCAGCACCGTGGCGATGCAGGCGGGCTCACCGGCCGCAGCGCCCATCCACAGCAGGTCGTGGTTGCCCCACTGGATGTCGAGCGAATGGTAGGTGAGCAGGCGGTCCATAATCTTGGCCGCGCCGCCGCCGCGGTCGAAGATGTCGCCCACCAGGTGCAGGTGGTCGACGGCCAGGCGCTTGATGAGCGAGGCAAGCGACTCGATAAAGTCGTCAGCGCTGGCGGTCTCCAGTATGGACTCCACGATGCGCTCGTGATAGCGCACGCGATAGTTGTTCTCGTCCGGATGCGTGTGTAGCAGCTCGTCGATGATGTAGGCGTAATCGCGTGGGATGGCCTTACGCACCTTGGAGCGCGTATAGCGGCTCGAAAGCGAGCGGGCAACCATGATGAGCTGATCAAGCATCGTCTTGTACCAGGTGGGCGAGTCTTCGCGCTGGCTGCGGACCAGGTCGATCTTCTCGCGCGGATAGTAGATGAGCGTGCACAGCTCGCCCTTTTCGTCAAAGGTGAGCGTGTCGCCAAAGATCTCGTCGACATGCTCGCGCACGACGCCCGAGCAGTTGTTGAGGATGTGCATAAAGGCTTCGTACTCGCCATGCACGTCGCTCATAAAATGTTCGGTGCCCTTGGGCAGGTTGAGAATGGCCGAGAGATTGATGATCTCGGTAAACGCGGATTGCTCGGTGGGAAATTGTTTCGACAGCAGACGCAGATACTTGAAGTCTTGCGGATTGCGATCGAATGCGACCATGAAACACCTTCCGATGGGGTTGGTAAAACTGATAAACAGCGTCAAACGTTTATCAGTATGCGCCGCTTTTGTTTCGATTTTGCGCCAGCGGCTGAATTGTCGGCTGAACGGTTTGGTAAATCGATTTAGTTGAGGTAGATATGGCGGTTGAGTGGAGACGACAGAAGGTGTTTTCTCAGATATTTATGCGTGGGGCCGGTGGAGACGATGGTGGTAAAGATGTTCGCTATTTTTGGTTCGATTTGGTAAATAGTGGACATATGTACCGTATGTAGGCTCACTGTGCGATAATTTGCGCAGCAATGAGTAAGGAGCCTCATATGAGTGATTTTGTCCTGACCTGTGAATCCGCCGCCGACCGAACCCGTGAGTTCTTTGCGTCGCGCAATATCCCTGTCGTGTGTTTTCATTACGAGATCGACGATGTTGTCTATACGGACGATCTGTATCAGTCGATTACGCCGGACGAGTTTTTTGCCCAGATATCTGCGGGCGCCATGCCCAAGACGTCTCAGGTGAGCGTGGGCGAGTACGAGGAGTTTTGGGAGCCGTTTGTTGCCGAGGGTAAAGACGTGCTGCACCTGACGTTGTCGTCGGGTATTTCGGGCACGTATGGATCGGCCTGCGTTGCGGCGCAGATGCTCGCGGATCGCTATCCCCAGGGCGGCAAGGTTCGCGTCATCGATTCGCTGGCGGCGTCTTCGGGCTTTGGCCTGCTGGCGGAATGTGCCGCCGACGTTCGCGATAGCGGCGCTTCGCTCGACGAGACTGCCGCTTGGATTGAGGAGCATAAACTCAACCTGCACCACTGGTTCTTTTCGACCGATCTGTCGAGCTACCTGCGCGGCGGTCGCATTTCGGCTGCGAGCGCGATCATCGGCACGGCGCTTAAGATTTGCCCGCTTATGACGGTCGATTGCGAAGGTGGGCTGTCGCCACGTGAGAAGATTCGCACTAAGAAGCGCGCGATTTCCGAGATGGCTAAGACCATGATGGCACACGTGCAGGACGGTGCGGATTATTCGGGTAAGTGCATCATGTCGCACTCGGCGTGCCGCGAGGATGCCGAAGCAGTTGCGGCGCTGATCGAGGAACAGGTTCCGCAGCTTAAAGGCAAGATTGAGATCAATAACATCGGTACTCTGATTGGCTCGCATACCGGACCTGGTACGGTGGCGCTCTTCTTTATGGGCGACAAGCGCGTGGATTAATTTGCCCCATCACATCGCCGCATGATTGCTCAAACGAAAACGGCCCGCCTCACGTTTGTGGGGCGGGCCAAGATGTTTTGCTAGCGTTTCTTTCCGCGGAAGAAGAAGCCGTGCAGCGAGGGCTTGAGTCCACGGTTGGCGCGACGCTCCTCGATATGATCGTGGATCGAAGCAACGCGCTCGATGACTTCGTCGGGAATCGGCACGTCGGGATTCATGTTCTCGACCTGACTGACCTCGGCGGCGGCAACCTGGTCGATAATGGGTATATCGTCGTGCGAGATGACGGGCGTGGCGTCTTCCTTCATCTTGCGGTAGCGCTGCATCATGTCGGTCTGCAGCTGCTGGGCCGAAGGCGGCGTCCAAATGATGGCGTTGGCACCGGCGGCGATGGTTTCACGGATGCTCTCGGGCGTCTTGCCGCCCGGTGCGATGAGCGGCAGGTTGGGATAGCGCTCGCGCAGCTCGCGCAGGACCTGCGGCGTGTTCTTGCCGGCCGCGATGTTAAGAATCTTGGCGCCCGCGCGCACCTTTGCGTGAGCATCGTCGTCGCAACGTACGACCGTGGCGATGACGGGGATGTCGGCGATGTTGGTGATGTGCTCGACCATCTCGGCGGTGGCGGGGGAGTTGACCACACAGCCCGCCGCGCCCTGCATCTCGGAGACGGCTGCCATCTGAACGGAGCGCTTGCCGGTGGTGGTGCCACCGCCCACGCCTACGAAGACCGGGCACTCGGCGACGGTCAGCAGCGCCTGCGTAATGGCCGGCTGCGGCGTGAAGGGGTAAACGGCAAAGACGGCATCGGCATTGGAGTTGCGGATGACCGCGACGTCGGTGGTGTAGATGAGCGACTTGATGCGGCGGCCAAAGAGCGTAAAGCCGCTGGCCTCCTCGATCTCATCGGGCATGCGGAGAGCCGCCTTACGCAGACGCCCGTCGATGGGCAGCGGCTCCATAGGGAGCAGGCCGTTGGGCGTGACGGCTACCTGGGGCTCGGTGAACTCGTCTGCGAGCTCGACCTCGGAGAAATCGACCGAGGCGACGATGTCTTCGTGAACCTCGGCGGGCACATCGATGGGGGCTTGGTCGTTTGCCGCGGCAGGCGTGTCGAAGGAGCTGGTGCCGACGAAGGCGTCGACGCGCTCATTTAGATCGTTGAGGGTATCCATGGAAGCTCGATTCTATGTGATGACGGCCGGCGCGATGCAGCCGGAATTGCGAATGCTAAATCGTTTGACGAGTTGATTTTTCCCCGCCACGCAATTCGTTAGACCGAAGGGCCGGCGAACGTGAAGGAGCTGTGGTGGCGGGGATCGAGGTGCTATCTTGAAAGTCCCGTTTAAAAGAGAGGTGACGCGGTATGGAATTGACAGCAATGTTTGGCTCGATTGGCCTGTGTGTGGGCGCAATTGTTGCCGCCGCGGTCATCTACTTTGTGGTCACGGCCATTAAGGGCAAAAGGGCCGAACGCAAGGAGCGCACGATGCTTAAACAGCATCGCGACCAGCAGGGCAAACGCGCACGGAGATAGCTTGTTGAGTTTTGGATCCGTGCGCTAACTGCGTTTTCGGATCAGGGCAATGTAGAAGCCCTCAAAGTCGCGGCTGGGCGGAATGGTGAGCGTGCCGGGCAGGCCGTTGGCGATGGCCGATACCTGACCCGCGGCAATGGCTTCGGTCAGGGCGTTGGACTCGATGCGCGGCTCCTCACCAGCTTCCTGGGCGCGGCGTGCCTCACTTTCGCTCGGCGTGCCATCGAGGGGGATAAGCTCGCAGTCCATGTGCTTGTCGAGGGCCTCTTGCAGGGCGTCCTCGTTTTCCTGCGGCAAGATCGAACAAGTCGAATAGACGAGCGTGCCGCCCGGTTTGAGGGCTCCCATGGCGCGGTCCAGAAGTGCTCGCTGCGAGCGGGCGCACCTGCTCAGCAACTGCTCGGTGAGGCCGCGCAGGCTCTTCTCGTTGCCGCTGACGACTGTGCCCGTGCCGGTGCAGGGAGCGTCGAGCAGGATACGGTCAAAGCGGAAGAACTCGTCGAGCTCGCGTGCGTCGATGCGCATGACGGGCACGTTTTTTGCGCCTTGGCGGTGGAGGTTGGCTTCGAGCTTCTCGGCGCGGGGAATGCTCATCTCGCAGGCGGTAAGGTGCGCCTGGCCCTGGGTGAGGGCGGCGATCTGCGTCGTCTTGCCGCCGGGGGCCGCGCACATGTCCAGGATGTCCTCGCCGGCCTGGGCGCCCAAGACCAACGGCGGCATCATGGACGACAGACTTTGCAAGTAGATCTTGCCGTCGCGGTAGATGTCGAGGTCCCACAGGTCGGAAACCTGGGCCTCGGGCAGGATGAAAGCGTCCGGGTACCAGGCGACGGTTTGGTGGGCGATGCCGGCTGCGTCGAGCGCGGCGGCGATGTCCTCGGCGGTCGCCTTGAGCGTGTTGGTGCGCAGCGTGACCGGGCGTGTGGCCGCGGCGCCGAAGCCCTCGATCATGAGCTCGGCATCGGCAGGCGTATAGGCGCCGGCAACCGTGTCGACCATAAAGCGCGGCAGGTCGGCAGCGCAGGGGAGGGCGGCAAGCTGGTCGGAAAGCTCGGTGGCGGCAAACTGCCTGAGCTTGAGCTCGGCCTTGACCTGCTTTTTCTGCTTACGACGACGCGGCTTGGACATCCGTCTTTCCTTCCCATTCCATTACATGTCGAGTGTTTTAGTACTGGCTCTCGTGCTTGCTAAAGAAGTCGAAGCGCGGGGGCAGTGGCTTTACGCGGTGCTCGCCGGGCTTCTCGCCCAGGCTCTCCACAAACTCATCCGTGGAGGCGAAGATGTTATCCCAACTAAAGAAGGCGACCGGGTCAATGTCGAAGTACTCACAGATGAGCTCGCAGCCGGCCGGGACGATGCCGTGCATCAGGACGGTCGCCACGCGCAGCTCGGTAAAAGCGTCGACGAGAGCCTGCGTCATCGCGGCATTGGCTGGCTCGCCCTCAAGCTTGTTGGCGGCCTTGGAGGCATCGCTCCAGCGCTTGTTGGCGGCGCGCAGGTAGTCGTCGCACACGGCAAGCGCGCGGTGCGTCTCGAACTTGTACATGTCCTGCTCAAAGGCGAGGGCTGCCTGCTGGGCGGCTTCGACCACGGTGTCAGAAGCGGCACCGGCGGGGATGCAGCCGTTGCGGTAGGGGCTCTCGTCGCCCTCCTTGACGGCGACGCCGTAGAAGCAGCTGCGGGCCAGACGGTTGAACACGCCGGTCAAAAGGGCGCTCTCCTTAAGGGCCGGATCGATGACGCGCTTGTCGTCGCAGGCGCGCACCTCGTTGCCGTCCTTGTCCTTGCCGGTCACGCGGGTGTCGTATGCCTTGGGGCTAAAGCTCACCGGCTTTTCGGACAGGCCGAGCGACAGCCAGTGCGCGCGCATCTGCTCGCAGGTGTAGTGGTTGAGCAGGTCGTCTGCCGGCGGGGGAGGCGTCTGCGAGGACGAGCTGGCCTTTTTGCCCATGTAGAGCAGGTGGTAGCAGGCGCTGACGGTGCTCTGCGTGAGGTCCCAGCCCAGGGCCTCCCACATGGCGGTCTGCGCGATGCAGTAGAAGTAGATGTTGTCCTGACCGATGAACTGGTAAATCTGAGCGTCGTCAGAGCACCACCAGTCGCGCCAGTCGAGCGAGCTGTGCTGGTAGGTGGGCGCGGGGACCTGCGTGGAGTCGGCGGCGGGCTCGCCCATGAGGGCGGCATCCTGGGCGGCGACGCCCTCGGTCACGCCGGCTGCCTTGGCATCGCGTGCGAGCACGGTACGCGTATAGCTGATGGGCGCCCACAGGCTCTCGGGCCAGCACCAGCAAGTGACGTCGTTCACGCCGTCGACCTCGGGCACCGGAACGCCCCAGTCGATGTTGCCGGTGATGCGGAAGGGCACGAGCGCCTTGCCGCTGCGGAAGCGCACGCCGCCGTTGGCGAGCACCGCGTGGGCATCGTCGCGCTCCTTCCAGCTGGGGAAGGTGACGGTAAAGCTGCTCTTGTTGCCCTCGGGCTCCAGCACGGTGTGCTCGGGGAGCTGATCCTCGACGGCATCGAAGGCCTCGCGGAACTTGTTTTGGATGTAGAGCTGTGCCGGCAGCAGCCACTCCTCCATGGTCTTGGAGACCACGGAGCGAACCTGCGGGTTCTGGGCGAGCTTGGCGGTATAGGTCTTCATAAAGTCGAGGTAGGCGGGTAGGTCGAAGTAGAGGTTGTCGACCGGGCGCAGCTCGGGCACCTCGCCGGTGAGCTGGCTCTTGGGTGCGATGAGCTCTTCGGGCTCAAACTGGTGGCCCAGATCGCACTCGTCGGCATAAGCCTTCTCGGACTTGCAGCCCTGGATGGGGCAGCGGCCGATCACCTGACGGCCGTTGAGGAACGTGCCGGCCTTGGCATCGTAGAACTGCAGCGTGGAGCGCTTGGAGATGGTGCCCTGCTCGTGCAGGCGCTCGATAATCTCGGCAGTCACCTCGTTGTGGATCTGGGCCGCCGGCTCAAGGCCCGAGCCGCCGTAGATATCGCAGCTGATGTTGTAGTTGTTGAGGGTCGCGGCCTGTCGGGAGTGATTGGACTCGACATACTCGCCGATGGACTTATCGTAGCCTTCGTTCTCCTTGAGCTTGCGGTAGCTCTCCATGATGGGCGAGCCGTAGCAGTCGGTGCCCGAGGTGAAGATGACGTTCTCGCGGCCCAGACGGTCGCGCAGGAAGCGGGCGAAGAAGTCGGCCGGGACAAAGACGCCACCAACGTGGCCAAAGTGAAGGCCCTTGTTGCCGTAGGGCTCGCCGGCGGTAACGATGGCGCGGCGAGGCCAGCTGGGACGGTCGTTCATGGAGTATTTGGATGCCATGGGACTCCTTCGCATATGGTGAGAGCGCGGCCGGGCGCAAGGCCTGGCGACGCGGTGGTCAATTCGTGCATATCGTTCGACATTATCGCACATGCGGACGGGTACGTGGCAGGGGCGCTATCCTAAGATGCTATGAATGAGATTTCCAACATACATGCGTTTGAGGACGAGGATTTTCTGCACGCCTGCTTTGTGTGGGGGATGGCCGTGCTTGGCGCATTTGCCGTGTGCCTGGTGCCGGTGTTTATGCTGCTGGGCGGGCCTGCAGACTTGGATGCGGCTGACGCGGGCGGCTGGATGGCGGTCTTGGGCTGGATAGTCGGCTTGGCTGCGGTCTCAATGGCGTCGTTTGCCGTGCACGAGCTGGTGCATGCGGTGTTTTTTAAGCTGCTGGCGCCTGCGGGCGCGCAGGTGACCTTTGGCGCGAATCGTGAGACGGCGATGATCTATGCCTGCGCCGAGGGCGTTGTGTATTCGCGCCGGCGGTACATGGCGGTTTGCCTGGCGCCGACGGTTGTTGTGACGACAGCATTTGCCCTGGGGTTTGCGTTCTCGGACTATCCACTGCTGTGCTACCTGGCGGCTGGTCTGCACCTTTCGGGATGCACGGGCGACTGGTATTACGTGCGGACGATCCTGCGCGACCGCCGCATTGCCGCCTGCGAGGACACGTCCTTTGGCGTGCGCTTTTTCGCAAAGTAGTCTTTTTGGGACGGGGCTATTTTAGCTGCCATGATGTCGGTGTGAGTTTTCTGGGACGGGGATGTCGATGAAGTCGTTGTTGCTGCATGCGTGCTGTGCACCATGCTCGCTTGAGCCGGTTCGCCTGCTGCGCGAGGAGGGGTTTGAGCCCACGATTTGCTGGACCAATCCCAATATTCAACCGCGCGATGAATGGCAGCGTCGTTTGGACGAGCTGCGCCGGTGGTGTGCCGACGGCGACATCGAGCTCATCGAGGCCGGGGAGGACCGCGAACGCTGGGAGACCGGCGTGGCCCCGTTGGGTGCCGATCGTCCCCGTCGCTGTCGCGTGTGCTATGCCTTGCGCTTGGCCGAGGCATGCCGCGTTGCCCAGGAGCGCGGGTTTGAATATGTGGGTACGACGCTCGCCGTCTCGCCGTACCAGCTGTTCGACACGTGTAATGATGTGCTTGAGCGCTTGGCCGCCGCCCGCGGGCTCACCCCGGTGATTCGCGATTTTCGCCCGTATTATCCCGAGGCCACGCGTCGTTCGCGCGAGCTGGGCATGTATCGGCAGAACTACTGTGGCTGCCGCTTTTCGGCCGTTGAGGCGGCCATGGACCGCGCCCGCATCCGCGACGAGCGCAAAGCGTCCAAAAAGTAGTTCTTTTAGGCTGTCAGCCTGCTAGGATGTAGAGCGGACTTTAGCTATATAAGGAGAATCCGACGTGTCTATGCGTACCGATGATTTTGACTATAACCTTCCTGAGGAACTGATTGCCCAGGCTCCTGCCGAGCCGCGTGACTCCTGCCGCCTGCTGGTGGTGGATCGCAAAGGCTCCCAGGCAGGAACGCCGCTGGAGCATGGTGGCACCGTCGAGCACCGCATCTTCCGCGACATCATCGACTATATCGAGCCGGGCGATGTGCTCGTCATCAACAAGACGCGCGTGATGCCGGCCCGCCTGATCGGTCGCAAGGCAGGCTCGGGCGGCGTGGTCGAGACGCTGCTGCTCAAGCGTCGCGAGGATGTTGATCCGCTGGGCCATGTTTGGGAGTGCCTGGTCAAGCCGGGCAAGCGTCTGAAGCCCGGTGCCCAGATTGAGTATCGCGCCGGTGGCGCCCATGCGCCCGAGGGGGCTCCCGTGGTACTGACGGCCGAGGTCGTCGACTTTGTCACCGATAGCCGCGGCGGCCGTCTGGTGCGCTTTGAGCCGGCCGGTTGCAATGCCGCCGGCGAGCCGCGCACGCTCGACGAGGCCATTCACGCCGCCGGTCACGTGCCGCTGCCGCCCTACATTACCGATTACGAAGGCGATCCCGAGAAGTACCAGACCGTCTATGCCATGAAGGAGGAGCACTCGGCTGCCGCTCCCACGGCGGGTCTGCACTTTACGCCCGAGCTCATGGCTGCCATTGAGGCCAAGGGCGCGAAGTTTGCCGCCGTCGAGCTCGAGGTGGGCATCGATACCTTCCGTTTGGTGGAGGAGGACGATCCCACGCAGCATGTGATGCACACCGAGCGCTACCACGTGTCGCAGGAGGTTGTCGACGCTGTGCATAAGGCTAAGGCCGAGGGGCATCGCGTGATCGCCGTCGGCACCACTGCAGTGCGCTCGCTCGAGAGCGCCTTTGACGCGGATGCCCCGGTGTCCGATCCGGCCGTGACAGCGCGTTATTTTGAAGGCCGTGAGGACGGCGCCGACACGCTCGGCCGCGGTGACATCGTGGTGCGCGAGAACGCGACGACGCAGCTCTACCTCATGCCTGGCTCGACCTATCACGTGGTCGACGCGCTGATCACGAACTTCCACGTGCCGCGCTCTACGCTCATGATGCTCGTGAGCGCGCTGGCCACCCGCGACCAGATCATGGATGCCTACGCCGCTGCTATCGAGGAGCGCTATCGCTTCTTCAGCTTTGGCGACGCGATGCTCATTTGTTAGTTACGCGGTTCTACGAACCGCGTAACCAGTTGACGCTGCAAACGCCCCTAAGCGGCAATCTGACGTTCAATCGTCGGGCATGACCAGAAGGTCAATGCCCTCCTCTTTCACGTCACCTTGCTCGCTTAGGGGCGTTTTCGCTGACTTTGCCAAAGCATCGGCAGGTACTCATTGGGGACGTACTTAAATGAGTGCCTGCAGAATGAGAGTGGATAATCTCCCGTTTTTGGCCTGCTTGGGGGCTCAAAGTGGGAGATTATCCACTCTCGTCATTGGGCTAGTCGTTGGGGACGTTCTTGTTTGACTAGTCGTTTAAGAACGTCCCCAATGACTACTTGCTTGCGAACAGCCAGACTAGGATGATCGCCAGGATTGCGGCGACGATGCAGACGATGGCGCCGGTGAATTTGATGCGTGAGTCGCGGGTGCGCTCTCGTACGTCATCCTCGGTAGCCTCGAGCTGGGCCACTTCGCGCTCGGTTTCGGCGTGTTCGGCTTTGTCTCGGGCCAAGGATCCTGCAAGCGACTCAGTGATCTCTGGGTGGTCGTGCACCTCGGTCGCCTGTTCGATGATCGACTGTGCATGTGCGGCATCTGCTTGGGCGTTGGCGATGGTCTGCTCCTGGTCGCGGCGTGCCTTGTCCTCCGCGGCGATCTTCTCGCGCAGTTCGCGCTGACGAGTCGCGGCGGCAGTCTTCGCCGTCTGCAACTCGTCGCGCGCGGCATCGGCTTCGGTCGTCACGGCTTGGTGCGCGCGTTTTGCGTCGGCGATAGGGGCTTGAGCCTGCTCGACGGCCTGCTCGGCGGCGGCAAGTGAATGCTCAAGATCGGCGGTCACGCGCGGAATGTCTTCCTCGGCCTTGCGGAGGGCGTCGGCAGCGTCGGAGATTTGCATAGACAGCTCGCTGGTGCGCACGGTGTAATTGGCGGGATTTGCCGAAGGGTTGCGCTGCAGCTCGGCATACTCGCGACGCAAGGTCTCGAGCTGTGCGCGCGTAGCATCGGCAGTTTGTCGTGCGGCGGCGACACCGGTATCGCGCTCAGCCTTCACTTTGTCGCGGATGCGCTTGGAATCCTCAAGGCGACGAACCAGGCGGTTGCCGGTCTCGCGCGAACTCGCCTCGCGGGCTTCCACGGCGTCGAGTGCAGCCTTCAGGCGGAGCTCGGTCGCATCGTCCTCTGCCTTCATTTGCTCGAGCTGGCCCTTGAGCTCAGTCGCTTTGGCGGCATGGGCGTCGCGGTCAATCTCGGCGGCCGCAGCGGTCTTTTGTGCCGTGGCGATTGCCTGGCGCTGGTCGGCGATGATCTGATCGTAGCGGCCTGCGATGTCCTGGCGCGTCTCGAGCTCCTCTGCCTGGTCGGCGATGCGCTGCTCAAGCTCGGACAGGTGGGCGCGGGCATCGGCGAGTGCCTTCTTGGCGGCGTTCATCTCGCGCATGGCCGACGCGCCCTGGGCGATAAAAGTGCCCACGGCGTTCGCGGTGTTCGAGACGGCGGTCCCCAGATCGCGGCTCGCGGCGGGGGAGTGCGGGGCGGTCGGTCGAGCGGTGTCGGCAGCGTCCGCATCGGTAGCCTGCGGCGCGGCGATATTGCCGGTGCCGCCTTCGATCACGGAAAAGCCCGCTGCGTGTGGGTCGACCGCGTCGGTGCCGATCGTGGGGTGCTCGAGTTGCAGGAACGAGGGCATGGTGCTGCCCTGGTCGGCAACCGGGGTCTCGCCGGGCACAAACGTCGAGGCGGCCTCGGCAGCTTCCTCTTCCTCGGCGTCGACATCGGCATCGGCGACAGCGTCTTTCATCGCTTTGACGGCATCCATCATGGAGTCCATGACGGCGTCGAGCTCTTCTTCCGAAGACACCTCGATGGGGCCTGCTGCTTGCGGAGCGTTCTCAGCCTTGGGCTCAGTATCGCTCGGGTCCGGCTGCTCTAGCTGCTCTTCTTTGTCTTGCTCTGCGGCGACATTTGCGTCTGCGGCCTCGTCTGCGGCGGCAGGAGCCTCCTCGACAGCGGCATCAATGCCGCCATCGCTTCTGGTGGAAGTATCGCAGTCGTCAATGGTGTCTGCGGAATTATCAATATGCTGTTGAGTCTGGGGGTCCAGCTCGTCTGTCATAGGCATGTGCTCCTCATCGTTGTTTGTCACCCTATGATAAAGTCTCGCGCCGACATCCCGCGCGCTGCAGCAAAGTTTCAAAACGTGTTCGATGGCTCGCGTCGATAGCAAAAACTCGGCCACTTTATCCAGTTTGTACTTGACATTCCCTTCGCCGAAAGACGTTGCGCCGTTCGCCTGCCATGGGCTTTATTTTTCGCTTGAACCCGCTAAAGTTGCATTTCAGCTTTTGGCGCGTGAAGTTGGATGCGCGCAGTCGACGGGCAGGCCCGTCGCGATTTGAAAGGACTTTGTATGGGACTTTTCACTGGTAAGACCGTGATCGTTACCGGCGGCGGCAAGGCCACGCTTAAGGACGGCTCCGCTGGTTCCATCGGCTACGGCATCGATATCGCTTTTGCCAAGGAGGGCGCAAACCTCGTCATCACCGGCCGCAACGTCGCCAAGCTCGAGGCCGCCAAGGAATCCCTCGAGGCCGAGTACGGTGTCAAGGTTCTGCCTGTTCAGGCCGATGTTTCTGCTGGTCAGGACAACGAGGCTGTCGTCCAGAACGTCATCGACAAGGCCATTGAGGAGTTCGGTCGCATCGACGCCGTCGTCAACAACGCTCAGGCCAGCGCCTCGGGCGTGACCATTGCCGATCACACCATGGATCAGTTTAACCTGGCCATTTACTCTGGCCTGTATGCCACCTACCTGTACATGCAGAAGGCCTATCCGCACCTGAAGGAGACCAAGGGCTCCGTGGTCAACTTTGCTTCGGGCGCCGGCCTGTTTGGCAACTACGGCCAGTGCAGCTATGCCGCCGCCAAGGAAGGCATCCGTGGTCTGACTCGCGTTGCCGCCAACGAGTGGGGCAAGGACGGCATCAACGTCAATATCGTTTGCCCGCTTGCTTGGACCGCCGCGCTCGAGAACTTCCAGGATGCCTATCCCGAGGCGTTCAAGGCCAACGTCCACATGCCGCCGGCAGGCCACTACGGCGACGTCGAGAAGGAAATCGGCCGCGTTGTCGTTCAGCTCTGCGGTCCCGACTTTAAGTATATGAACGGCGAGACCGTCACCCTCGAGGGTGGCATGGGCCAGCGTCCGTAGGGTTACGCGGTTTTACCAAACCGCGTAACGGGTCGACGCTGCGCGGTCACCAGGGCGACAACTTGTCATTCAAAGAGGGCGGCATGACCAGAAGGTCAATGCCGCCCTCTTTTCATGCCAATTTGTTCGCCCTGGTGACCGCTCGCTGACGTTGTCAAAACATCGGCGTTGCCAAAATATCGGCGTTGCCGTGGCTGGTAAATAGCTCCACTCATCGGGGACGTACTTAAATGAGTGCCCGCAGAATGAAAGTGGATAATCTCCCGTTTTTGGGCTGTGCTTTGGGCAAAAGTGGGAGATTATCCACGCTCATCCGGTAAGCGTCCAAAAATCCACGCTCACTTGCCGTGTCCCTGCCGTATCCTCCTCGCGCCAGTTTCTGTCGAGTCGGTGCTTCTTGCGGGTTGCCCGTATAATGGTTTGCGTATGAACCGCAACCAAGGAGTTCCAGTTTATGGACCAGAACCTTTTTAAATTCGACCTGATTACCGAGGATCCGACGACGCACGCGCGCGCCGGCGTACTGCACACCCCGCACGGCGACATCGAGACGCCGATCTTTATGCCCGTGGGCACTAAGGCAAACGTCAAGGGCATTCCTACCGAGACTGTCAAGAAGCTCGGCGCCCAGATCGTGCTCGCCAATACCTATCATCTGTCCATGCGTCCCGGCGAGGATACCATCGCCGAGCTGGGCGGCCTGCACAAGTTCATGAACTGGCACGGCCCCATCCTCACCGACTCGGGCGGTTTCCAGGTCTTCAGCCACAACGATGCCGTCAAGCTCACCGATGAGGGCGTGCGCTTTATCGTCAACGATTACGACGGCCGCCACGTGTTTTGGACGCCCGAGGACAACATGGAAATCGCCATGAAACTCGGCTCCGATATCTGCATGCAGCTCGACCAGTGCCCGGGCTATCCCGCCACGCGCGCCTACGTTGAGCGCGCCGTTGAGCTGTCGAGCATGTGGGCCGAGCGCTGCTATAAGGCGCATACCCGCGATGACCAGGCGCTCTTTGGCATCGTTCAGGGCGGCATGCACCTGGATCTGCGCCTGCGTTCGCTGCGCCATCTGGAGGAGTGCGGCGACTTCCCGGGCTATGGTATCGGTGGCTATTCGGTGGGCGAGGATCACGAGACCATGTTCGAGACCCTGGCGCCGCTCGTGAGCGAGTACATGCCCAAGCATAAGCCGCGCTACCTGATGGGTGTCGGCAACCCGACCACGCTCGTGCGCGGCGTTGGCGTGGGCATCGACATGTTTGACTGCGTGCTGCCGACGCGCACCGGCCGTATGGGCACGGCATTCTCCAGCGAGGGTCGCCTCAACTTCCGCAACGCTCGCTTTGCGCACGACGACGGTCCCATCGATCCCACCTGCACCTGCCCGGTGTGCACGGGCGGTTACAGCCGTGCGCTCATTCGCCACATGGTCACGCAGAAGGAGATGCTCGGCGGCATTTTGCTTTCGATGCACAATATCTACTACCTGCTCAACCTTATGCAGCGTGCCCGCCAGGCCATTATCGAGGGCCGCTACGGCGCATTCGTGAGCGACTGGATGAATAGTCCTGCCGCGGTGGATTACTAAGAGCAGCACGGGCGCTTGCAGAGCGCGGGCAACGGCAAGGGGCGAGCGCCGGCCGGTCATCACGTTTGCTAACACCGCTTGCGCGACCGATGACCGATAGCTTGCAAGCACTTGATGCATCGTGGGTACCATACCGAATAGTTGATGTTCGGGCGGGTGTTTGGCGCACAGCGTCGACCCCGCCCGTTTTTCTTTTTCTCGATAGGAGTACCCATGATTAAGAATGAGAACGTCGAGGGCGAGCCTGTCTACGACGAGACGTACCGCCGCGGCCCCGTGGTCATGCGCGGCCCCATGATTCCTAAGGACAACACCTACGCCAACCTGCTGGCGCCCGAGGACTCGACCGACTGGTTGCATGCCGACCCCTGGCGCGTGCTGCGCATTCAGGCCGAGTTTGTCGATGGCTTTGGCGCGCTTGCCGAGCTTGGTCCTGCGGTGACCATCTTCGGCAGTGCCCGCACGCCCAAGACCGATCCGCTCTACAAGGCGGCGCGTACGGTCGGTCGTAAAATCGCCCAGCGCGGCGTGGCGGTTATCACCGGCGGTGGTCCCGGCGTCATGGAGGCGGCCAACAGGGGAGCGGCGAGCGCGAACGGCAAGTCGGTCGGCTTGGGTATCGAGCTTCCGCACGAGCACGGGCTCAACAAATACGTGAACCTCGGTATGGACTTCCGTTACTTCTTTGTGCGCAAGACCATGTTCGTCAAATACAGCTCGGGCGCCATCGTGTTTCCCGGTGGTTTTGGTACGCTCGACGAGATGTTCGAGGTGCTCACGCTGGTGCAGACGCACAAGGTTAAGCGCATGTCGCTCGTTTTGGTGGGCACCGAGTACTGGCGGGGCCTGTTCGACTGGCTTAATGGCCCGGTGATGGACACCGGTATGATCAGCCCGCTCGATCCGGAGCTGGTGCACATTACCGACGACCTCAACGAGGCCGTCGATATCGCCCTGAGCGGGCTGATGTAGGGCGAGCGTGCCTGTCGTTGTAGTGATGAGAAGGCAGGCTGATGCTATTTAACATCAGTCTGCCTTCTAAATTGGGTATACTGATGCAAAAGACGAGAGCGAGGAGGTCGCGTATGTCTACTGCAACGGTTAAGCCTACGACGGTTCGCATCGAAGAGGGGCTCAAGGAACAGGCGACTGAGTTCTTGGATACGGTTGGTCTGAGTCTCAATTCGTATCTGAACCTTGCTGTTCGGCAGCTGGTAAATCAGCGAAAGATTCCGTTTGAGATTGTGGGTCGGCCCGAAGTTCCCAACGAGGCGACGAGGCGCGCCATGGTGATTGCCGAGGCTCATGAGTTGGGGATTCTGCCAGACGACAGCCCGTCATTCAATAACGCTGATGAGCTTATATCATTCCTCGATGAGGACTAGCGATGTTTGAGATTAAAGTCGAGGCTCAGTTTAAGGCGGATTACAAACGGACGATGCGCATCCATCCGCAGCTAAAAACCGAGTTTAAGGCAGCGGTCGCAGAGCTTGCAGCTCGCGGCTCGCTTCCCGCGGAATATGGCGCCCATGAGCTTTCAAACCCGGGCGGCAATTACAACGGCCACATCGATTTCCATCTATCCGATGGCTTGGTCGATGTGGTCGTTCTGTACTTGCCGCATAAGACTAATCCTGTGATCCGACTGGTGAGAATGGGCTCGCATGAGGAGTTATTTCAGGGCCCGCAGGGCTGATTGCTCGCTTATGTTTCGCGGGGAAATAGGGATTGATTCGCGGCCGATTGGCTAAAACAGCCCCTATTCCACCGTAACTGTTGGAGACGTCCCGCTCGTGGCTGCGACCTCCGGTTCTCCTCTTCGCTGGATTTCGCTTAAAAGCTCGGCTGCAACTTCGCTGCTTTTGAAACGGATGCTGCAGTCCTCTTTCTTAGGAAAGGCCAGTAATGGAATGGTTCCGTACCAGACGGTTTCCTCGTCAATTACTGACGCGCACAGGCGCCCTTCGTCTTTGATGGAATAGTCGACGTTTATCTCGGTAAAAATCGCTTTCACGTCATTGTGCGGAGTCGAGGCAATTAAAATCTCAAGGGCAATCCCACGGGCGGCGGCGCCTGTGAGTACGGCAGCGAGCTTTGCGAGGCATGCAGCGGATGCGTAGGGCGCGGCAATAAAAATGCTTTTCGTTGCGCGCGCGATGTCATCCGCTAAGGCCTCCACGGCCCTTGCCGGCCTAACGAGGATGTTTTGATCGGCCCGTTTGTTGTCATTTGCTGCAAAGACTTCATACCCCAGCTTGGCGTAGGTCTTGAGTCTCTTCTGGTACATGTGCGCGAGCATGGGTATCGACAAATCAACATAGTCGAATATCTCAACCCGCTGCTTGCCCTCGTGACTTCTATGTAGCCTGCCTGCCTGCTGCGTTATGCTGCCGTCCCAAGATATCGGTGTGGCAATGAGCAGAGTGTCAAGGTAAGACAGGTCGAAACCCTCGCCCAGAAGGCCTTCGGTTGCGATGATAATTCGATGCTCATGCTCGAAGCCGGGAAGGCTGTTCAGTATTGCCTTTCTTTCTTTGGCGTCGATTTCTCCGGTTAAGAGTATAGGTTCGTGTCCGCGGCTTTGAAGCAGCCTACATAGCTCTTCGGCATGTTTTTTCCTTTTGGATAGCACAAGCGGATGTCGACCGTTTGACGCGGTCTCGAGGGCATCGTCGACAATTGCTTCGTTTCTCGCTGTGTGCGCACACAGGAGATCGAGAACTTGATTAAAGGACGCCCCTGGTTCGTAGGCGGGTAGTCGAACTCCGGTAAAACGCGGCCTAACAACGCGCTGAATTCCCTGTTGGATTGCTTGCGTTTTTGGATCAATGACATGGCGAAGCGGGCCGCAGAGCATTGAGAGTGCTCGCGTGAGTCCGTCCGAGCGTTCGGGCGTCGCGGAAAGGCCGTATACATATTTGGCTGGAGCGGATTTGAGGACGAGCTCAAGCTGTGGTGCGGCTGCATGGTGACATTCATCACAGATGATGAGGCCGTAATCACGAACGAACTCCTTGGCTATTGGTTCTCCGGTCTGGGGGTCCTTGCTGGACAGAGACTGGAATGAAGCAATGTCGATGAGATGGCTTATGGTGGTTTTGCCTCCTCCGATTTGGCCAATGAGCGGAGGCTGCCTTTTACTGATTCGTCCTTTTGGGGTTCGAACTGGCTTTCTGTTATCCGTAATGTCGATAAACCGTTCGAGCTGGGATTTCCATTGGGCAATGAGCGCAGTCTTGGGAACGATGACAAGCGTTGGAAGACCGATGGCAGCAATAAGATAGGCCCCAATGACGGTTTTCCCGAAACCCGTCGGCGCGGACATGATCCCGTCTTCATAGTTGAGCATCTGTTCGGCGGCAATTTGCTGTTCAGGGCGAAGAGCCCCTTTAAATGTCATCACAATTGGATTGCCCGACATGCGCTTGTCTGAATAGTGAGCAGAAGCGCCGGCTTCTTGAAGCAGCCGCTCGAGTTGAGCTTTACAGCCTCTGGGAATCGCAACGCAGCCATCTCTAAGTTCACTGAGGTCTATGTACCGCGGTTTGCCAAATACTGATTGGTGCATTGATTGGGCACGGAAGAATTCCGGGTTGGCAAATGTTGCAAGCCTGCGAACCTCCATCTGGGCGGCCGGGCTCAGAGATCTTTCGGTTATGTAGAGCATATCGGCTTGCGTGACGGGTAGCGATGACGGGAAGTCCTGCAGCGTGAGCGGAAGCCGCTTTCGCGGCCTCTGAGAATGTGGCGCGGCGGTGTTTCCCGCCACTGCAGCTGATATTCCATGCGGTTTATTGTCGATGCTTTCGATTAGATTTTGCACCGTTGCATGTGGAACCAGCTGAATTTGTGAAAGGTAAAGCCATTGATCGGGAAAGGGCTCAAATTGCTCGTCAACAAATACACTGTTCCCTTTTCGCTGCGCTTTTCCTTGAAAAGGCAGTGCTATGAGATTTCCGAAGCCGCCCTCAGGAATGGTGGACTGCGCGGGCAGCATCCGGTCAAAAGCTTCAAAGGTGATTGTCTTGTTGAGCGCCGCCGCTTCGGTGATAAGGCTGCTTCCAAATTCTCGTGCGATCTTTGCGCTGGTGAGCTCTAGGAAGAAAAACCAGACATGTGCGCCGTTACCTGATCTCGATCGCTCGACTGCAGCATCGATCCCATGGTTTTTTGCGACAAGCCGAATGGCGTTTGTCGCTTCTTTCCAATCGGCTCCGTCAAAGTCGATGACCAGGACTTTTGTGTTACTGTCACTATCGAGAACGTATTGACCTATGACGTCTCGGAGCCTGTCGTCGTTGCCTTTGAAATGGGCGATGATCGCGGCATCGCTCAGCTTGGGGAAGATGCGGTTGCCGCATTCCGCGCATTTGGTTTTCTGACGATTTACTTTGGGGCAAATGCTTGCCTTCCATTCATTTGCGCAGGCGGGTGTATAGCCGATGCCCCCGTCTTTTCTGCGGTACCCATGAGCGTAAACATCTTTGCGGCCAGTAAAGAGATTGCGAAAGAGTTCCAGTTTGTCGCGCGCTGGGCTCGCACTGGTGACGATTCCTTCGACCTGTGCCCGTCTATCGAAAGATTCGCCAGCTTTCTCCCATTCTTCCAGTGTTGCGTAACGGATGTCTGGACCGTTGCCGCAGATGACGATTTGGCTGTGCGGCTCCGATACATGGGCGACGGTTTTCTTGAATTGGAATAGCGTACCCCCGATGAGGGCGTATTGATGCGTGACGGTGCTCATGTAAATGCCGTTCTTGTCGGAGTTCATTGAAATGAGGGTACGTTATTTTGATTTTTAAGGGACTCGACTCTGATTTTGGTTCGGTGATAGCGGAGTACAGCTCCGTGAGTGGTGTTTGGCTGATGTCAAAATGTGCGGTAGCTGTTGCTGAATGGGTTTTGGCGGCCATGAGGTGGGCTGGAGGCGCAGGAAACTATCCTCGAATAGACCCTGTGGGCAAAAAATGGCAAATATGAGTACTGTGGTTTGAGCAGTAACATATCATCTGGAAAGTATTTAAGACCAATCGATTCGGATTGGATAGAATCAACCCTCTAAACATGGCGATTCGGGACTTTATGACGCTCGGAATTGGCGGAAGATGGCAAATTCAGCCAGATTTCGCTGTTACTAAACTGGTAACAGTACTCATATTTGCCATTTTTTGCCCAGAGGGTATCGCAAGGGGGTTGGACAAAGCATCGATCGCCGCCAATTTCTCGATTAGCTGGTTGGGCGGCAATGAAGTTGCGGCGTAATGGGAAGCGTTTCGCGGCCTTTTGGCTAAAACGGCCCCTTTTCCGCCGCGACTCCTAAAAAGACGCCGGCGCGCCTTGAGTTGCGGCGCGTCGGCGTGATGGCTTTGTTGTGGCTGGGTGTACTTCGGTTGTTCGACGGCTTTGGCATGTCCGATCTTGCCAGGCAAGCCTTTGTTACCGTTTAACGTTTGCCCAGATAAAACCTGCCAAAATAAACCTGTCCCTAATTGGCAGGTTGGTAGCGGGGACAGTAGCTGATGGCGATGGCGTCGACGCCTACGTGGGTGGCGATGGTGCAGCCGATGGGGCCGGTGCCGGCGTCTACGTAGTTCTGGCCTGCGAGCGCTTGGTTAACGAGCTCCTGCTCCTCGGCAGCACCGGTCGTGAGCACGCGCACGCTGGAGCCCGGGTGCTCGGTCAAAAATTCGAGGCAGTCAGCCATGGTGTTCGCAACGATGCGCTTGGCACCGCGGCCCTTCTTGATGGCCTTGATTTCGCCTGACTTCCACTCCGGCGAAACGGCCAGGCGAATGTTGAACATCTGCGTGAGCTGGCCGGCGAGTTTGGGCGCGCGGCCGTTCTTAACGAGGTTCTCGAGTGTGCGGGGAATCAGTAGCAGGTGTGCATCGGGCAGCGTCGCGCGGATCTGCGCCTCGGTCTCGTCCAAGCTGCGGCCGTCCTCGCGCATGGCAAGCGCGTACTCCACCAGCAGGCCCTCGGCGCCCGAGCCGGTGCGCGAATCGATGCAGCGCACGTCGAGCTCGTGGGTCTCGGCGACCAGGCATGCGTTGGAATAGCAGGCGGACCACTCGCTGCACAGCGAGATAAAGATCGCGCTGTCGTGGCCATCGGCGCGTACGCGGTCAAACAGCGCCTTGAACTCGCCGGCGCTCGGCTGCGAGGTGTGCGGCAGCTGCTCGGAGCCGGCCATGCGGGCGACGTATTCCTCGGCGGTAATCTGCACCTGGTCGAGCAGGTCCTCGCCCTCGATAATCACATGCAGCGGAATCACGTAAATGCCGAGCTCTTGGGCACGGGCGGGGGAGATGTCCGACGTGGAGTCGGTTATGATGGCAAAAGACATAATTGCACCTTTCGTTGGGGCGCGGCAGCGCCGCCTTCTGAAAGCAAAGTGCGACAAGTATAGTGGAGTTGCTCTACATTGCTAGGTTCAATTGTTGAATAGTCAACAGTTTGAAGCGGTGGTGTGGAAATCATCAACTGGGGAAGAAGGGTGCCGATGGCGGCATTGCAACTTTGCGAGCGGCCGGTTGTGCTGTTCGATTTTGACGGCACGGTGGCCGATACGGGTCGGGCAGTGATGACCTCGACGCGCAAGACGCTGGCTGCGCGCGGGTTTTCGGAGACGCAGATGGGTGATCTGCGCCGCATGATCGGGCCGCCCCTGTGGAAGAGCTTTCACGACTTTTACGGCTTTTCCCGCGAGGAGTCGCTTGTGGTGGCCGATGAGTACCGCGCCTTTTTTGATGAACTGGGACCGGAGGAGTATCCCGTGTTCAATGGGGTCCCCGAGCTGCTGGATGGGTTGGTCGCCCAAGGCAAACGTATGGCCGTGGCGACGTCGCGCATGGAGGCCAAGTGCATCGACATGGTGCATGAGCTCGGGCTCTCTCAGTTTGAGGCGGTGATTGGCATGAATCCGCCGCAGGGACGCGAGACCAAGGCCGATTCGGTCCGCGATGCCCTGGCGGCGCTCGGCGCGACGGCCGACGATGCCGTGATGATCGGCGATCGCTTTAACGATGTGGAGGGCGCGCACGCAATGGGCGTGCCGTGCATCGGCATCTATTCGGGCGCGGCGGCGCCGGGCGAGCACGAGGCGGCGGGTGCCGATGCGGTGGTGCACTCGGTGGCCGAGCTTGCTAAACTTTTCGCTATCTAATGACGTAATGTGAGGGGCGAGCGCGCTCGCCGCTCATTGGTAAGGAGGTCGTCCATGAATCAGGTGGAGCAGAGCGTCGCCGAGTATGTCGACGAGGTCTGGGAAGATGTCGTCGCCGATATCGAGCAGCTGGTGAGCTATCCGTCCGTGGCAGTTTCTGCCGATGCAGAGCCCGGCGCGCCGTTTGGCCGCCCGGTCCGTGACGCGCTCGACTGTGCGCTCGGCATCGCGCAGAAGCTCGGCTATCAGACGAGCGACGACGAGGGCTATGTGGGCATTGCCGATATTCCTGGCCGCGGCGACAAGCAGCTCGCGACCATCTGCCACGTGGACGTGGTGCCCGCCGGCCCGGGCTGGAACACCGACCCGTTTGCGATGGAGCGTCGCGAGGGCTGGCTGCTCGGCCGCGGCGTTATCGACGACAAGGGTCCGGCGGTGCTGTTGCTCTACGCCGGCGCCTATCTGCTCAAGCACGGCATTGTTCCGCGCTACACCTTCCGCGCACTGCTGGGCTGCGATGAGGAAGTGGGCATGTCCGACGTTCACCATTATCTGGAGAACCACGCGAACCCCGACTTTCTGTTTACGCCCGATGCCGAGTTCCCGGTCTGTAATGCCGAGAAGGGCCAGTTTGGGGCGACATTTGTGAGCTCCAAGATCGACGGCGGGCGCATTGTGTCCTGGAGCGGTGCCGAGGCGAGCAACGCCATTCCGTCGCAGTCTATCTGCGAGCTTGCGATTGCCGCCGATGAGCTGCCGGCGCCGGTCGAGAACGGCGACCGCCTGGAGATCACGGCGCTCGATAACGGGCATGCGCAGATTTTCGCCCACGGCATTGGCGGTCATGCCTCGATGCCAGAGGGAACGATCAACGCCGTCGGGCTGATCGTGGCGTATCTGCGCGAGGCCGAGGACGCGTTTGGTGCACGCGACGAGCGCCTGCTGACGCCTGCCGAGCACGAGTTCGTCAAGTTCCTGGCCTTTGTGCATGCGGACGCCTATGGTCGCGGCCTGGGTATCGATGCGACGAGTCCGGCGTTTGGCCCGCTTACCTGCAACGCTGGCGTCATCCGCGTGGCGGATAGCCATATTGAGCAGGTCATCGACGTGCGCTTCCCCGACAGCACGAGTGCCGATACCATCCGCGAGCAGCTCGATCCGCTCGTGGGCCGTTTTGGCGTGACGTGCCGTGTGGGTCGTGCGAAGGTGCCGTTCTCGGTCTCTGCCGACGATCCGGCCGTGAAGGCGCTTATTGATACCTATAACGAGTTTACGGGCAAGCATGCTGAGCCCTTTGCCATGGGCGGCGGCACGTACGCGCGCAACTTTGCCCGCGCCGTCTCGTTTGGCCCCGAGGAGACCGGTCTGGAGCTGCCCGAGTGGGGCGGCCAGATGCACGGTCCCAACGAGTGCGCCAACGAGGAACAGCTCAAGCAGGCGCTCAAGATTTATATCGTGGCGATCTTACGTTTGAACGAGCTTGAGCTTTAATGCTGCGGCGTTTTAACAACTTAGCACCCCTTTCGTCCGGGCTTTTTAAGTTGCGGTGGAATAGTTCCTAGAATGGGCCATTTGATGGCCAAGCAGGAACTATTTCACCGCAACTTTGTTTTTATTGGTGTAAAAGGCGGGTCATGCTTGGTGGCGGGTTTGTTATTCGTTTGTAAAGCCGAGCCGCGCTTGCGGTAAGGGTCTATCAAAAGCCCGTAAGAAACCGCAGTTGGTGCGGGCGCTGACCGGTCGGGGCCGTATCTTTCCAAACAGCAAAGCGGGCAGGGTGTCCGCGAGTCGCATGTATGAAAGGAAGATCATGCTCGATCAGGCTTATTCTCGTCGTCAGTTCCTCGGCCTCGCTGGTGGTCTTGCCAGCTTCGTGGGCCTCGGCCTCGTTGGTTGCGGCGGCACAGGCGCTTCCAACGCCGCCGACAAGGGCAGCGCCGCTGCTGCCGAGTCCGTCTCGGGCGAGGTGACCTACGACGGCGCCTCCTCGTTCCAGGCGCTCCTCGAGGCCGCTGCCGAGAAGTTCATGGATGCCAACCCCGACGTCTCCGTCTCCGGCTCGGGTAACGGTTCGGGCAAGGGCCTGACCGCCGTCGCCGCCGGCACCGTTACCATCGGTAACTCTGACGTCTTCGCCGAGACCAAGCTCGAGGCCGACCAGGTCAAGAACCTCGTCGACCACGAGGTCGCCGTCGTGGGCATGGGCCCCGTCGTCTCCAAGAACGTCAAGGTCGACGACCTGTCCCTCGAGCAGCTCAAGGGCATCTTCTCCGGCCAGATCACCAACTGGAAGGAGGTCGGCGGCGACGACGCTACCATCGTCGTCCTCAACCGCAAGGCCGGCTCCGGCACCCGCGCCACCTTCGAGGCTGCCGTCTTTGGCGACGAGGCCGTCGACTTTAAGGGCGACGCCGAGCTCGACAAGTCCGGCGACGTCCAGACTCAGATGGGCAGCACCGACAACGCCATCTCCTACCTCGACTTCTCGCACTTCGATGACTCCAAGTTCAACGCCATCAAGGTCGAGGGCGTGGAGCCCAAGAGCGCAAACGTCACCGACGACTCCTTTAAGATTTGGGCGACCGAGCACATGTACTGCGCAAAGGACGCCGACGAGGCCACCAAGGCCTTTCTGGAGTTCATGCTTTCCGACGACGTCCAGGGCAAGCTCGTCGAGGAGCAGGGCTTTATTCCCGTCTCTGCCATGAAGGTCGTCAAGGACGCCAGCGGCAAGGTCTCTGCTAAATAAGCAATCGCCCCGGAAAGGTTTGTAATGGCAAAACAGCTGCCAAAGCGCGACCTTGAGAACGTGGGCCTGGGCGTCACGGGCGCGTGCGTTGCGCTCGTGACGCTTGTCGTTGCCGCGCTCATCTTTATGGTCGCCCAAAAGGGCCTTTCGGCTTTTGTTAAGGACGGCGTCTCGATCGTTGAGTTCTTCACCGGCACCAAGTGGGACCTGGCCAACACGGCCGAAAACGGCCTGCCCTATACCGGCGCCCTGCCCCTGATCGTCACCTCGTTTGCGGTCATGGTGCTCTCCACGCTCATTGCGCTGCCCATCGCCATCGGCTCTGCCATCTTTGCGGTCGAAATCCAGCCTAAGTTTGGTTCCAAGGTCTTTCAGCCGCTTATTGAGCTTTTGACCGGCATTCCTTCGGTCGTCTTTGGCCTGATCGGTTTTCACGTGGTCGTCGGCCTTATGAAAAGCGTTTTCCACGTGAGCACGGGTCTGGGCATCTTGCCCGGCGCCATCGTGCTGGCAGTCATGATTCTGCCGACGATGACCACGCTTTCGGTCGATGGCCTGCGCGCCGTGCCCGACAGCTACCGTCAGGGCTCGCTCGCGCTGGGCTACACCCGCTGGCAGACCATCTGGCACGTGGTGCTCAAGTCCGCCATGCCGTCGCTCATGACCGCGGTCATCCTTGGCATGACCCGTGCCTTTGGCGAAACGCTCGCCGTGCGCATGGTTATCGGCGGCATCGAGGCCATGCCGACGTCGCTGCTGTCGCCGGCCTCGACCATTACCACCACGCTCACCACGTCCATGGCAGTCTATGCCGAGGGCTCGGCCCAGGACGACGTCCTTTGGGCACTTGGCTTGCTGCTGATGGGCATGAGCCTCATCTTCATCCTGATCATCCATCTCATTGGCCGCAAGGGGGCGAAGGCTCGTGGCTAGCACGCGCATCCATATCGATGAGGCGAGACTCGGGCGTGTCCAAAAGCAGGACCGCATCGCCACGGGCGTGCTGACGGCGATTGTCGCCATCGTCATGCTTATCGTCGTCTCCATGGTGGCCTACATCCTGTTCGAGGGTATCTCGACGCTGTTCCAGCCGGGCTTTCTCACGCAGCCCGCACGCGCCAACGGAACGCAGGGCGGCGTGCTCTACCAGCTGTTCGACTCGTTCTACCTGCTGCTGATCACCCTAGTCATCTCGGTGCCCATCAGTCTGGGCGGCGCGGTCTTTTTGGTTGAGTACGCGCCGGACGGGCCCATCCGCGACATCGCCTCCACCGCCATCGAGACGCTGTCCTCGCTGCCCTCCATCGTCGTCGGCATGTTCGGCTTTCTGGTGTTCTCGGTGCAGCTGGGCTGGAAGTACTCCATCATCTCCGGCGCCGTCGCGCTCACCATGTTTAACATTCCCATCCTAGTGCGCGTGATTCAGCAGGCGCTCGAGGACGTGCCGCAGGCCCAGCGCGATGCGTGCCTGGCCATGGGCCTTACCCGCTGGGAGGCCACGCTGCACATCCTGATCCCCGAGGCCATGCCCGCCATCGTGACCGGCATCGTGCTTTCGGCCGGCCGCGTGTTTGGCGAGGCCGCGGCACTGCTCTTTACCTCGGGCATGAGCTCGCCGGTTCGCCTGAACTTCTTGAGTTTTAACCTGTCGAGCCCCACCTGTGCCTGGAACGTGTTCCGCCCCGGTGAGTCGCTCGCCGTGCACATCTACAAGATCTATGGCGAGGGTAGCCCCGAGGCCCAGCAGATCGTCTGGGGCACCGCGGCGCTGCTGATGATTTGCGTGCTGCTGTTTAACGTAGTCGCCCGTATCGTGGGCAAGCAACTGGCAAGGAAGATGACGGCCGAATGAGCGAGATATATGCAATGCCCGCAACCGAGGCGGCCACGTCCGAGACCCAGGACTTTCTGTCGAGTGTGGGGGAGAGCGAGAAGCGCGTGCGCGTGAGCGGCAAGGCCGTGAGCGACGAGGTCGTGCTCTCCACCAAGGACGTCAACGTGTACTATGGCGACCACCATGCGCTGCGCGATACGTCGCTCGACTTTCACAAGGGCGAGATCACGGCGCTCATTGGGCCCTCGGGCTGCGGTAAGTCGACCTTTTTGCGCAGCCTCAACCTTATGAATCGTGAGATTCGCGGCTGCCGCGTGGAGGGCGAGATTAACTACCGCGGGCGCAACGTGAACACCAAGGCCGAGAACACCTACGAGCTGCGTCGGTCCATTGGCATGGTGTTTCAGCAGCCCAACCCGTTCCGCAAGTCCATTCGCGACAACATCACGTTTGCGCCCAAGCGCCACGGCGTCACCGACCGTGACGAGCTCGACCGCATGGTCGAGGAAAGCCTGCGCGGCGCGGCGCTGTGGGACGAGGTCAAGGACAAGCTGGACAAGAGCGCCTATGCGCTTTCGGGCGGCCAGCAGCAGCGTCTGTGCATCGCGCGCACGCTCGCGCTCAATCCCGACGTGATCCTGTTTGACGAGCCCTGCTCGGCGCTCGATCCCATCTCGACGTTGGCGATCGAGGACCTGATGTCATCGATCGTGGCCGACCGCGCCATCGTCATCGTGACGCACAACATGGAGCAGGCATCGCGCGTGTCCAATCGCACGGCATTCTTCTACATGGGCGATATGGTCGAGTACGACGAGACCGACGAGATTTTCCAACGGCCCAAGGATAAGCGGCTGAATGATTACCTCACCGGCATGTTCTCCTAGTCCGGGACATGCTTGAGGCCCGCGGCGGCCATGGTTGCCGTGGGACTGATTGGAGAGGCGGGTCATCTCTTTTGCGAGATGGCCCGCCTTTTGCTCTGCGACCGAAACGACCACCACAAAGGGGACAGGCGCCTTCGTAGTGGTTTGGGGTGGGGCTCGCTGCTATCATGGACAACGTTGAATTTCTACGAAGGAGCAGGGCATATGGCGATTCTTTTGGGATGCGATTCCATCAGCCTAGAGTTTCCCACCAAGCATATTTTCGATAGCGTGACGCTCGGCGTGGGCGAGGGCGACCGCATTGGTATTGTCGGTAAAAACGGCGACGGCAAGTCGACGCTGCTGAGCGTGCTCGCCGGCACGCTGGAACCCGACGACGGACGCGTGACGCACCGCCGCGGCACCACGATCGGACTGCTCGGCCAAAAGGACCAGCTTGTCGACACCGATACCGTACATCATGCCGTTGTGGGCGACACGCCCGAGTACGAGTGGGCCTCGAGCCCCCGCACGCGCCAGATCCTGGCTGGCCTCATTAGCGATGTGCCCTGGGAGGGCACGGTGGGCGAGCTTTCGGGCGGTCAGCGCCGTCGCGTGGACCTTGCGCGCCTGCTGATCGGCGACTACGACGTGCTCATGCTCGACGAGCCCACCAACCACCTGGACATGCGCACCATCAACTGGCTCGCGCGTCACTTAAAGGCCCGCTGGCAGCGCGGTCAGGGCGCCATGCTCGTGGTCACGCATGACCGCTGGTTCTTGGACGAGGTCTGCACCAGCATGTGGGAGGTCCACGACGGCCAAGTCGACCCCTTCGAGGGCGGCTACTCGGCCTACATCCTGCAGCGCGTGGAGCGCGATCGCATGGCCGCGGTTACCGAGGAGCGCCGTCGCAACATGGCGCGCAAGGAGCTCGCGTGGCTAAGCCGCGGCGCCCAGGCGCGTTCCACCAAGCCCAAGTTTCGCGTGGATGCCGCTCGCGAGCTGATTGCCGACGTGCCGCCTGTGCGCGACGAGCTGGAGCTCAAGCGCCTGGCGGTGAGCCGCCTAGGCAAGCAGGTTATCGACGTGATCGACGTGGACGCCGGCTATGCGGATGCCGACGGCGCGCCCAAGCAGGTGCTCTCCGATGTGACCTGGCTTATCGGCGCGGGCGACCGCTATGGTCTGCTGGGTGAGAACGGTGCCGGCAAGTCGACCTTGCTCGACGTGATCCAGGGCAAGATCGCGCCCCTTCGCGGCCGCGTGAAGATTGGCCAGACGGTGCGTTTTGGCGTGCTGTCGCAGCAGCTCGAGGAGCTCGAGCCCTACATGGGCGACACGATCCGCGAGGTGCTCAGCAACTATAAGAAGTACTACGTCATCGACGGCAAGGAGACTTCGCCTGAGAAGCTTTGCGAGCGCCTGGGCTTTACGACGCAGCAGCTCTGGAGCCGCATCGGCGATCTTTCGGGCGGCCAGCGCCGTCGCCTGTCGCTGCTGCTGACGATCCTGGACGAGCCCAACGTGCTTATCCTGGACGAGCCGGGCAACGACTTGGATACCGACATGCTGGCGATTGTCGAGGACCTGCTCGACGGCTGGCCGGGCACGCTGATCCTGGTGACGCACGACCGCTTCTTGATGGAGCGCGTGACCGACCAGCAGTGGGCGCTGCTTGACGGTCATCTGACGCATATGCCCGGCGGCGTCGACCAGTACCTGCGCCTGTGCAACGCCACGGCCGAGGGCGAGCCCGTGGGCGCGCCGAGCGCCAAGACCGGCACGTTCGACACCGGCGCCGCAGCGATTGCAGCCGAAAAGCCCAAGTCGAGCGGCCAGCCCAATGGCCTTTCCAATGCCGAGCGCCAGAAGCTCCGCCGCGAGGTGAGCTCGCTCGAGCGCAAGATGGAGACGCAGCGCGCCCGCGTGGAGGAGGCCGAGGCCGCGATGGCCCAGGTCGATCCCACCAACTACACAGCGCTCGGCGAGCAGCAGGCAAAGATCGACGAGGCCCATGCCGCCATGGACGAGCTGGAGATGGCGTGGCTCGAGGCGAGCGAAAAGCTCGAGGGCGAGGAGTAAACGAGGATGATCAAAGCCGCGTTTTTCGATATCGACGGCACGCTGCTGAGCTTTAAAACGCATCGGATTCCGGCGTCGGCGCAGCAGGTGCTCGACAGCTTTCATGAGCAGGGGATCGCGTGCGTGATCGCCACGGGCCGCCCGACCTATCAGATGCCCGATTGGCTGCTCGACTTGGGCTGGGATGCGTACATTACGCTCTCGGGCCAGCACTGCTTTGATGCCAAGGGCACCTACCGCAGCTGCCCGATCGATCCGGACGACGTTGCGGTGATTGTGGACCAGGTGGCCGAGGGGCGCTACGACTCGCTGTGCATGCAGGGCGAGAACTCGTTTGTGAACCGCCTGTCCGAACGCGTGGTGACGGCCGGCAACAACGCGGGGATCGTCTACCACGAGGAGCCGTTTGAGCACGCCTTTGAAGCGCCGGTCTACCAGTTTTGCGCCTTTGTGGATCCTGCCGACGAGCATATCGTGACCGATGCGGTGTCGCATTCGCTCACTACGCGCTGGTGCGACCTGTTCTGCGACATTATTCCCGCTAACGGCGGCAAGGACCTGGGCGTGGCAGCGACGCTGGAGCGCCTGGGTGTCGACGCGAGCGAGGCGATCGCCTTTGGCGACGGCGAGAACGACCTGTCGATGTTCTCGGCCGTGGGCACAAGTGTGGCCATGGGCAACGCGCAGGATACCGTGAAGGCCGCAGCGACCTACGTGACGACCGCCGTAGACGACGACGGCATTTACAGCGCCGCCAAGCACTTTGGGCTACTGTAGCTGCGGCCGGCACTTAGGGACGTTCCTTTTCTGCCGGCAGCTGGGGACACTCCTTGCGGGGCGTCCCCATTTTGTTTTCGTCCCGCATGTTTTGTGAAACACGGCTAACTTTTAGGCAAAGTAGTAAGACATGGGCAACTTTTGCGGTAAAGTAAATCAAGCAAAAGTATCCAAAGGCTAACTAGAAGCCATCGCGAAAGGCGGCCCATGGCCCTGCGTGAATCCGGAGAAGACTATCTCGAATCGATCTACGTTCTATCGGAACGTCAGGGCATCGTGCGCTCGATCGACGTTGCCGAATACTTGGGCGTAACCAAAGCAAGCGTCTCTAAAGCCATGGCGGCCTTGGAGAGCACCGGCTACGTGGAGATGGGCAAACGCGACGTGCATCTGACGGAACGCGGTCTTGAGGTTGCCCGTCAAATGTGGGAGCGCCACTGCTTTTTTGTAGGTCTGCTAGAGGACGCAGGCGTAACGCCCGAGGTCGCGTCGCAAGAGGGCTGCCACATGGAGCACTGCCTGAGCGAGGAGAGCTTCGAGAAGCTAAGATCGATGCTGAGACGGGGCAGCGACCGGGATCAGTAACCCCACCAACCAAGTCCAACTCAGACAAGGAACCCCGCCAGCAAGCGATGCCCAAGAACCGCCAGCTGTGTCAATGCAGGCCGGGGCCGGGCTTGGTTTTGAAAACACTCCGCAGCGCGAGGCCCGCCTTTCCGTTGCTCCGCAGGAGCAGGAAAGACGGGCCTCATGCGCGAGGACGTTTTCAAAAACCAAGCCCGGTCCCGGCCGGAGGGACCACAGGCGCTACAGGTTCTTGACACCCATCGCGCGCATGGCGTTCAGGATAGCGATGATCGCCACGCCCACGTCGCCAAAGACGGCAAGCCACATATTGGCGATGCCCAGCGCTGCCAGCACAAGGATCAGCAGCTTAATGCCCAGCGCAAAGATGATGTTCTGCCAAACAATCGACATGGTCTTGCGTGCCACGCGAATAGCGCGGGAAATGTCGGACGGCTTGTCGTCCATCAGCACCACGTCGGCGGCCTCGATCGCGGCGTCGGAACCCATGGCGCCCATGGCAATGCCCACATCAGCGCGCGTAAGCACAGGCGCGTCGTTGATACCGTCGCCGACAAAGGCGAGCTTGCCCTTGCCACTTTCGGCCGCGAGCAGCGCTTCAACACGCTCGACCTTGTCGCCCGGCAGCAGCTGCGCGTGGAACTCGTCGAGGCCGAGCTGCTTGGCCACAGACGCCGCAACCTCCTCGCGGTCGCCCGTGAGCATGACGGTGCGCTTGACGCCGGCGGCGTGCAGGTCGAGAATCGTTTGCTCCGCATCGACCTTGATGGTGTCGGCAATTACGATGTGGCCGGCATAGGTGCCGTCGACGAGCACGTGGAGGATCGTACCGACGACCTCGCAATTGGGAGCGTCGATACCGGCCGCAGCAAGCATCTTGGCGTTGCCGACGACGACATGTTTGCTGTCGATAGTCGCCGTCACGCCATGGCCCGCGTCGTTGGTGGAGTCGCTTACGCGCTTGGGATCGAGCTCGCCCTGGAAGGCGGTGCGCACCGACTGCGCGATGGGATGGTCGGAGAACGACTCGGCGAGGGCTGCGACCTCGAGTAGCGACTGCTCGGTATAGCCAGCCTCGGGGTGCACCGCGACGACTGAGAACGTGCCGTTGGTGAGGGTGCCCGTTTTGTCGAAGACGATGGTGTCCACGTCGGCGAGCGTCTCGAGGTAGTTGGAGCCCTTGATGAGAACGCCCAGCTTGGACGCGCCGCCGATGCCGCCAAAGAAACTCAACGGTACGCTGATCACGAGGGCGCACGGGCAGCTGACGACCAGGAAGGTCAGGCCGCGCAGGATCCAATCGGACCAAGCGCCAGTCACCAGGCCGCCGCCAAGCGCGAGCACCGCGGCAGCGCCAGTGACGGCGGGGGTGTAGACGCGGGCAAAGCGCGTGATGAAGTTCTCGGTGCGCGCCTTCTTTTCGCTGGCATTCTCCACGAGCTCCAGAACACGCGCGACGGTTGACTCGCCAAAGGGCTTGGTGGTGCGCACGTGGATGAGGCCCGTCATGTTGATGCAACCGCTGATGATATCGTCGCCGGTCTTGGCCGGGCGGGGGACCGACTCGCCCGTGAGTGCGGCGGTGTCGAGCTGGGTTTCGCCCTCGACGATGACGCCGTCGATAGGCACGCGCTCGCCGGGCTTGACCACGATCACGGTGCCGACGGCGATGTCATCGGGAAAGACCTGTTCGAGTGTGCCGTCGGCTTGCTCGACGTTAGCGTAGTCGGGCGCGATGTTCATCATGGCACTGATCGACTTGCGGCTCTTGCCCACGGCGTATGCCTGGAACAACTCGCCGACCTGGTAGAACAGCATGACAGCGGCGCCTTCGGCCATGTGCGGGTCGGTGTCGGGGAAGAGCACCATGGCAAACGCGCCGATGGTCGCGACGGCCATGAGGAAGCTCTCGTCGAAGGCCTTGCCGCGGCGGATGTTATTGAATGCCTTTTGCAGTACGTCGTAGCCGGCAATCAAAAACGGCACGAGGAACAGCACAAAGCTGGCGTAGATGTTGCCGGGCTCCCCAAATGCGATAGTGAGGGCGCCGAGCTCGTCGAGGGCATAAACAACGGCAAAAATGCCCAGTGCTACCAGGATGCGGTTGCGCTTATGCTCAAGGGACTCTTTCTTCTTGCGCTTCTTCTTTTTCTTTTTGGGATCGGCGGCTGTCATGATTCAAACCTCTCATTTGAGTTTATGAACACTCGCTCATATAATTTCGCGAGCAAAGGCCGCGGCAAGCGCGGCCTCGCAGGTCAACGTATGCGCGGGTTAGAGAATGATCTCGCAGTCCGGCTCGGCGTCGGCGGTGAACTCAACGACGCGGTCCAGGACCTCGTCGAACTTGGCGTCGTCGGCCTCGAGCGTCAGCTTCTGGGTCATAAAGTTGACCGAAACGGACTTGACGCCCTCGAGCTTAGCCAGCTCGTCCTGAAGCTCGCGCGCGCAGTTGGCGCAATCGATCTCGTCGAGCTTGAACTGCTTTTTCATGGTGGGTTCCTTTCCCTGTGTTAGCGGTCTGGGTGCCGGCCGCGCTGATACCGTGGTTGATTGCTATTCGCAGATATGGCTCATGCCCTGGTTAAGCATGGTGTAGACGTGATCGTCGGCGAGCGAGTAGAGAATGTTGCGGCCGTCGCGGCGGAACTTGACCAGGTGCGACTGCTTAAGCGTGCGCAGCTGGTGCGATACTGCCGACTGCGAGGTTGCGGTCGCTTCGGCGATGTCAGCCACGCAGAGCTCGCGGCCCATGAGGGCATAGAGGATCTTGATGCGTGTGGTGTCGCTGAAGACCTTGAACAGGTCGGCCAGGTCGTACAACAGCTCCTCGTCGGGAAGGTCCTCGGGCGAGCAGGTGGTGGGGACGATCGGCTCGGTGGCCTCGATGCCAGTCTTTGTTTCATCAGCGTGGCTGCTCATTGCAACATCCTTTCATATGAACATGCGCTCATATAACTTACTTCCGATTATATGAGCGCATGTTCATATGTCAATACAATTTACGTTAATTTCGATGACTGCTTGCCGCCTCTGCGATTTTCTGCGGGTTGGGAGACATCGACGCAATGCTCGCCAACATATTTCGAGATGTTCGGCCAGCATGCTAAGAAAGCCACCTTGAGAAGCATTAGAACTGTTCATATTTGTACTTTATCGTGTTGAATACCGCGAGAATCAGTTCTTCCTCTACGGGAGTTCCTGCAGAATCAGTTTTATCTAAAGTTATATTGAGCATTGCTGCAGCCAATCTGGCACATCGGTGGCCGAATAAGTCGAAAAATGTAGGTGGACATCCGCAGAGATCGCCTTTAGAAGAGCGAATTCTCAATTAGATCAATAATCGTGTCGTCTTCCGTGCGGTTTTCATCGATTTTTGCGAACATGTCGCATTCCCAAGGCCCATTGATTTCCTCAGCAAGGGCCCCGACGTGTTGCATGTCGTCGGGTTCTGGTACATCGTTGATGCTCGGGTCATCAGCTTGCGGATATTGGCTTGCAATTTCGCGCTTGGCGGCCTCTTCTTCTTTGAGTGTCTCCAGGACGCGGCGACCGTATTCGAAGTAGCGCCGCAAGACAAATTGACGAAGAGTTTCTTGCAGGATGGCGAAGTTATCCGGGAGTCGACCGGGCCATATCTTCTCGCGAATGCGAATCGCTTCCATGACCCGCCTAAAAGCGGACTGCTTGAAAAACGAATGACGACTAACTGTGATAACGGCATATCCCATGTTTCGCAGCGTGTTTCGGCGTTCCTCGTCAATTGATTGCTGTTCGGGCTCGTCGTGGTAAAAGCCGTTGTATTCGATATCGGTCATCGAATTTTCGAGCAGCGCGTCGAGGTAGAAAACCGTCCGTCGCGTTAGGGCGGCGTATCTTTTGGGGACTGGGATCGGATAGTCCGTTTTGATAGCGCGTATGGCTAAGCCACCCATTGACTTGGGCATTGTCAGCATCATGACAAACGCCGTTTCGAGTGGGGAGCGACAGCCTTCGCGTACATAAGAAAGTGCCTTAAGTGCTTTATTAGATCCACGATACCCCGATGCCTCTGAAAAGAAGGCTCTGAGCTCTTCAACGCTGGTTAGGGCTGGGCGCTCGCGATATTGAGTTTCGTCGGACGTTCCAAGCGCGTAGGAGCCGCAGATTTCAAAGTAATACTCAACGAGCTCCGAAAGGTTGAGGTCGGCTGCTGCTTCTAACGCGCACAGCTTGATATCGACGATGTAGACGTTCGGCTCGAGTTCTAGGTAGCTTTCTGCATCAAACGTATAGCGCGTGCAGTGGCAGATGCAGCCCTTGCGGTGCCTTTTGGCATTATTGGAAAACGTCAGCACATGGATGCTTTCAGAATCGACATTCTTTCTGTTGAGCCATGCTCGCGCCGCTTCCAGGTTGGACGTGGTCGGCGCAGACACCTTGATCTTTTCCATAGATATGGGATCGGTCGCGTGGCTTGCGAGCGAGTTGACTGTTTGGTATACAGCGCGTGCCGTGGTATGTGACAGAACGATTCCCATACGCGCATGATGGCATAGCGGACGCCATATACGCTCGAAACTTCGGGCAACGGTATTGGGGCGCGGCTTATCTTCTGCGAACGGTGGGTTTTTGAGCTGTCGTATTGAGGGGGGGCAGCTTCGGCTGGGGAGGTTTCTGTCGGCTGCCCCATTTTGGTGAACTTTAGTTGCGGATTCGTAGCTTCTAAGCGTTTTTGCCGACCGCTCAGATGCCTCACCAACATAATTTGAGTTATTCGGCCTTATCCTATACGAATGGTGCGATCGCAACGTCCTATTCGAATTGATTCAGGTAGATTTATAGGGCTTGGTTGCGAAATTGGGGCGACTATAGCGCTCGATTGCGGTTCAAGGGGCCTTGACTAGTGGTTCAGCTGGCCGAACAACTCGAAAAATGTAGGTGGGCCAACCTGCCGACTATGTGAAGCACGCGTATTTGCTCGTTTTGATGAAAACTAGGGTGCAGCCATAAGGCTGCGCCCTAGTTTACTGCGTGCCGGTGTGCCCAGACGGATTGCGCTGTGCCTGGCAGGCGCTCCCGCAGATGGATCGGTTATTTCGCGAATAGGTTCTTGAGGTTGAACTCGGCTTGGACGGTGCGGAGCATGAGGTCGGTGTCGTCCAAGCCCAGGTGCTGCTCGTTGGCGTCGGCGGCGAGGGTTCCACGGCGGCGCGCCCAGTTCTCGAGCGCGGCTGGGGCGGACTCGCGGGGGAGCGAGCGCACGTCGGCGTCCAGGCTGCGGCAGATCTGGCGCGAGTCGATGACGATGATCTTGCCGGCGCGGCGTGCCTCGGCGTAGCCGTCCAGGTGGATCTTGAACCAGCTGTCCTCAAAGGCGGCGTTGTGTGCCATGTACGGGTACTTCTTCATAAGCTTGAGCAGCTGCTTTTGCAGCTCTTTGTTCTCGCGGAACGGCTTTTTGCCGTCGATGTCGTCCCAGGTGATGTGGTGGATATTCGACAACGGCACATCCTCGCCGCGGTAGATGTCGGGCAGGCCGCAGTAGTGTGCCTCGGCGTCATGCGGGACGGCGTCGCTGGTGAGCTCCATGATCTCCCAGCCCACGTTGATGATATAGCCGCGCTCGGGTGCACGGCCGGTGGTCTCGATGTCGATACCGAGCACGGTGCCCTGGATGGGCTTGCGGGCGTAGGCCACGCCGAGTGCGTCGCGGTCACCGCGGATCTCGCGCATGACCGATGCGGCGGTGCGCTTTTGCATCTTGCCGATGGCGGCGCAGGTGTCGGCGTCGGATAGGCCGCGCGAGAGCGTCGCGGGCGTCACGTTGCGCAGGCGCGCCTCGCCAATCTGGTCGCACAGGTCGCGGTTGCGGTCGGCCAGGTCGCGCACGGTGGCAAAGTCGAAGCCTGGGTCGCCCTCGGCGGTAAAGTACTCGGTCTCGAGCACCTTGAGGGCCTCCTCGCCCTTCTGGCGCTCGGACTCCATGGCGCCGTGGTCGCCGTAGATAAACATGGGGATAAACGGCTGGCGCTCGTATTCGAGTGCTTGCGAAACATTCATATGCTGCTCCTTGGACGGGCCGCGTCGCGCGGCTCGGGGTTACTGAGTTGTGGCGAGATGATAGTTTACCATGGGCAACTATTGGCACCGCGCCCGGGACAACTACAATACCCTAGTTGACCGCTAGGACTTTTACAATGTTGCCGAAAGACACGAAAGGTTCCATCCGTCATGGATTTACTGATTGATATTCTGCTCGACGCCGGCAAGGACACGCTGTCCCTGGTGCCGTTTTTGTTGGTGACGTATCTTGCCCTCGAGACGCTGGAGCATGTGGCGGGCGACCGCGTCAACGGTGCTATCAAGCGCGCGGGCGCCGCCGGCCCCGTGGTTGGCTCGTTGCTGGGCATGGTGCCACAGTGCGGGTTTTCGGCCATGGCGGCGACACTGTACGCCGGTCGCGTCGTGACGCTGGGCACGCTGGTTGCGGTGTTCCTCTCGACCTCAGACGAGATGCTGCCGCTGTTGCTCGCCGAGCAAGTTCCCATGCAGACCATGGCGATGCTGCTCGCCTCGAAAGCGTTGATTGCGCTGGTCACGGGCTTTATCGTGGATGCCGCCATTCGTGGCCTACGTCGCAACGCTCGTGCGCATGCGGCGATTCGCCGTACCGTGTTGGGGACTGCTGCCAATCCGGCTCATGTGAACTGTGCGCATGACGACCATACCGGGGGTGACATCATCGACGAGGTTGCCGAGGCGGGCGTGAGCGCCGACCACATCCATGAGCTGTGTGAGCGCGACCATTGCGGTTGTGATGAAGACGAGGACGAGCACGAACACGGACATGGCCACGATCACGAACATGAGGGCGAGCATGAACACCATGATGGCCACGGTCACTCCCACTCACACGAAGGTGTGCCCGTCGTGTCGATTATCCGCAGCGCGATCTCTCACACCGTGCAGGTTTCGGTATTCATTTTTCTGGTGACGCTGATTCTGGTCGCCGTGCTCGAGACGTTCGGCGAGTCCGCGATCGAGCAGTTCCTGCGCGGCAATGAGACGCTCGCCGTCCTGGGCTCGGCGCTTGTCGGCCTGATCCCCAACTGCTCTGCCAGCGTCGTCATCACGCAACTGTACCTGGAAGGCGCGCTGCAGCTGGCGCCGATGCTCGCCGGCACGCTCATTTCCGCTGGCGTGGGCTACCTGGTGCTGTTCCGCACCAACCGCAGCGCTCGCGAAAACGCCCTGTTTCTGGTCATGATGTACGTCATCGGCGCCGGCTGGGGACTCGTTCTCTCCGCCTTTGGTCTCTAAGCCCAAAAATCTACCTTGGTCAGCGTAACAGCTCAATGAGGTTGCGCTTAAAGCGGGCGCGATCTTCGCTGGTAAATGCCGCCGGCCCGCGGGTGCGACCGCCAGCGCGGCGCACCTTCTTTTCCTCGTGACGAATAAACAGCTGCATATCGATGGTGGCTTTTTCGTACACGCGCCCGCGCACGCCGATGGCGGCGGCATCGCGTCCGAGTACCATACTCGCCAGGCCTATGTCCTGTGTCACGACCACATCGCCAGCCTGCAGGCGCTCGATAATGGCAAAGTCGGCGCTATCGGCTCCCACACTCACATCGAGCGTTGTGACCCAAAAGCCCCGACGCGCATGCTCAACGTCGCGCGGATCGTCGCGGCGAATGTGGCGTTCCAGGTTTTGCGTGCTGTTGCCGGCGATAACGACGGCAACGCCCGCCCTCCGCGCGCAGTCGATCGACTCGTGTGTGACCGGGCAGGCGTCGGCATCAATAAAAAGCGTCTTTGGCATCTAGCGCACCAGTTTGCCAAACTGAATGGCGCGGACAATGAGCGTCACGCCAAACACCAGCAGCGCGGCACCGCTAAAGATGACGAGCATCTTGGCCGACCACAGCGGATAGATAAACACGAACATGCCCGCAATGATGGAGAGTGCGCCGCTCAGGATGGCGAGGGCGCGGTTGGCGGAAAGCTCAGATTCCAGAATCGACATGACGCCCTCGACGATCCAGCCAAAGCCGGCGACGACCACCACGAGCGTGGTGAGCGTCGCGGTCGAGAAGGCCTGGTTGCGCAGGATCACCACGCCGCCCAGAATGATGAGCAGGTTGGAGATGATGCTCGTAACGCGCCAGCCGGTGGGCAGCAGCGGCTCGAAAACAGCGGTAAACAGCCTGATCGCGGCCGTGATCACAAAATAGAAGCCCAAGACGGTCGTTAGGAAGACGAGGGACTTGGCGGGCGCAAACAGCAGTGCGATGCCGGCGACGAGCGCCAAGACGCCCGTGATGGCGTAAATCCAGCGCACGGCCTTGACGGCCTTGCCTGCCATGCTTTTCTCGTCAAATCCAAACGCGCTCGATTGCTTGTCATCGGTCTTAAAGATGCCCATGATGTCTCCTTTCCGTGCGGCTAAGCCGCAGCTCCTGCAACCAGTATCGCCCAAGGGCACCGTCGCGTGGGGCGGGAAGGGCGAATGGGAGCCTCATCTTCCCGAATTGTTACCTTTGTTCCCGTTTGGATGTAGGATATTCAACAGCTGTGGAACATTATGCCGTTGAGTGTAATTGCCTACGTTTTAGGTTAGATTTTCTTAAGAACAATTGGGTTTTATTGGGGGGTCCCTATGAACAAAGCAGTTCCCGTGGTGCCGTCGAGCGTGGAGTCGATGGCAAAGCAAGGTTGCGAAAAGCTCGGCCTGGACGCGTTCGATGCGTTGGTTCGCCGCGCCCGCACGTGCCGCCGCTTTGACGAGTCCATGCGCGTGCCGCGCGAGTTTTTGCTCGAGCTGGCGGAACTGGCGCACCTGGCTCCCTGCGGCGCCAACGCTCAGCGCCTACGCTTTCATGTGGTGAGCGGTGCAGAGGACTGCGCGCGCGTATTTGATGAGCTCGCGTGGGCCGGTGCGCTCAAGGATTGGCCGGGTCCCGATGAGGGCGAGCGTCCGACCGGCTACATCGCGATTTTGGCCGAGCGCGCCGTTCCGGGCAAGCCCGCCGCTCCCATTACCGAGGTCGACACGGGCATTGCCGCGCAGACGATGATGCTCGCCGCCCGCAGCGCCACGCCCGAGGTGGCAGCCTGCATGTTCAAGGCCTTTACGCCCCGCGCGATCGATGCCATGGGGCTCAATAACGACAAGTATGAGCTCAAGCTGATCATGGCGTTTGGCGTTCCGGCCGAGACACAGGTGATCGATGCGATCGATTCCAACCCCGACGGCTCCATCAATTATTGGCGCGACGAGGCGCAGGTGCACCACGTACCCAAGCGTCCGCTTGCCGACGTGCTGCTGTAGTTGTGCGTCGTTGCGGTGCAATCCGGCGGCAAAATCACCACAAAGGCTCCTGTCCCCTTTGTGGTGGTACGAGGGGAGGGTGTGTGGCAGATCTGTATTTGGTGCGGCATGGGCAGACTGAGCTCAATGTGCAGAGCATTTTGCAGGGCTGGCACGATTCGCCGCTTACGGCGCGCGGGCGCGAGCAGGCGCTGACGGCGCGTACGGCGTTTGCGGCGCGTGGCGTGGCCTTTGATCATGTGTATTCCTCGCCGTTGGGCCGGGCGCGGCATACGGCCGAGCTTATCGTTGGCGAGGGCCGTTCCATTGAGCTGGTCGATGACCTGCGTGAGTGGCATTTTGGCTCGCTGGAGGGCACATCAAATCGCGAGATGCCGCCGCAGCCCTGGGGCGATTATCCGGTGGCCTTTGGCGGTGAGTCGGAAGTGCAGCTTCAGTCGCGCATGGTCGCGGCGCTGTCCCGCATCATGGCCAGGCCGCAGCACGACTGCGTGCTGGCGGTTTCCCACGGCTCAGCCTGCCAGGAGTTTCTTGAGTATGTGACTGGCGGGGGAGAGCTACCCGACAACGGTGCCGTGCTTCATTTTGGCTATTGCGACGGGGCGTTTTCGCTCTTGGGTTGGTAACGAACGAAAGGACCCCTATGAATAAAGATCTGTATCTGGTCCGTCATGGACAGACGATATTCAACCTTAAGCGTATCATTCAGGGGTGGAGTGACTCGCCGCTTGCGCAGCTGGGTTGCGACCAGGCGGCGCGCGCCGGCATGTTTTTACGTGCGCGCGGCATTGAGCCCGATCATGCCTACACCTCTACGCTTCATCGCACCGAGCAGACTATCGCCAACTTGTGGCCGGGCTTGGCGTACGAGCGCCTGGACGGCCTGCGTGAGTGGTTCTTTGGCGACTTTGAGGCCGAGCGCGTGATGCTTATGCCCGAGCGCCCGTGGCGCGACTTCTATCGGCAGTTTGGCGGCGAGGGCCAGATCCAGGTGCGCACGCGCATGGTGGCGACGCTGACCGATCTTATGCAGCGTCCGGACCATACGTGCGTGCTCGCGGTAAGTCATGGCTCAGCTATCAAGGAGTTTTTGGACCACGTGCGGGGCGCGGCGGCCGACGAGCGCGAACGCGTGCCAGGCAACTGCTCAGTGCTGCATTTTGCGTTTGACGATGCGGCCGATACGTTTGAACTGGTCGAAGTCTTTACGCAGGAAGACTACGCGCGCGAGCTGGGGCTAGAGCCGCTCGTGGCGGCGGCAGGTCCGCAGCGTGGATAACGCTGACGTTGCGGCCCGGTTTACCGGCGTAATTGTTTGATGCGAAAAGGGCGGAGGTGCATGCGTTTGCTGCATCTCCGCCCCTTGTTTGTTTGGATGCTGGGTTTTCCAGCTTAGCGTTTGAGTTCGCTAGAACCGTGAGACCTGGTGAGTGAGCAGACCCGTCGGAACCTGCGGCGCGCTGCCGCTGACCTGCGCGGCGGGGAACAGCACGGCTACAGCAAAGTTGAACGGCTCTTTGCCAGAGTAGGCGCCGGCAGCGCGGGCCTCGTCGGCCAGAATCTGCGATGCCCCAGCCAGTGCGGCGACATAGGCGGAGTCACCGGCGAACACCGGGTCGGGCGCCTGATCGAGCATGGCACGGATGGCGGCAACGGCGTCCTCGCGCTTGACCTCCCACACGCGATGTGTGACGCCCGCGGGATCGGTGACGGCGTAGAGCGATGCGCCCTCTTTGGCAGCGCTCAAAATGATATCCATGACGGGCGACGCCTCGTAGGCGAGCGACACGGGGCGCGGCTGCACCTTGAGCTCGGCGATCGCGCGCGCGGTGGCGAGTGCGTCGATGCTCTCGGCGGCAGCCTCGTCGCCGCCCGTCAGCACGTTAACCGGGCAAATCGCCACGACACCCGTCACGCGTCCCGGCTCACCCGAGCATTCGTACACGTAATACGCCGCGCCTGGATCCTTGAGCATCAGACCATCGGCAATGGCTCCGCGCAGAGCATCGTTGCCGCTCAGGATGCTGCCCATTGCAGGCAGTGCCTCGAGCACGCGGTCCTGAGCCGGGCGGATGCAGGGAAACGGAAGTGCTTTCATGGGGCGGTCCTAACGCACGAGTCAGTTTGTTCGCGGCTTATTATGCCCCAACTTGGCCGCTCGCGTCCCAGAGCACGTTATCGGCGAGCGCGATTAGCACCTGCTGACAACGAACGATGTCGGCGTGGGGCACATATTCGTTGGGCTTGTGGGCGAGCGCGAGCGAGCCTGGGCCATAGCTCATGCAGTTACGGTTACCCGTCTTGCCGGCAATGACGGCAGTGTCGGTGTAGCCGGTAAAGAAGCCGACGGTCGTATCCGTGCCCGTTACATCGTCTGCTGCGCACTTGAGTGCAGCTAGAAGGGGAGAGACCGGATCGCGCTCGATGGCGGGGCGGTCGCCCGTCACGGTGTAGCTGCCATGGCAACCGGGAACGGTGGCTTCGGCGACGGCGATGGCATGCTCGACCATATTGATTGCGGCGGCCGTATCGGTCGGCGGGGTCAGGCGCATGTCGACCCAAACTTTGGCGCGGTCGGGCACGACATAGGGGCGATATCCGCCCTCGATTTGGCCAAACGTGATGGTCGAAGACCCCAGCTCATCGTGCGCGGGCAGCGCCACAAACGCGCGACGAAGCGAACACACGACCTCGGCCATGGCGGCGACGGCATCCGCGCCCTTCCAAGGCTGGCTCGCATGCGCCGTCACGCCAGCCATTTCGATCTCGAACCACGTACGCCCCTTGTGCGCCACCTGGATCTGTCCGTCGGTGGGTTCGGTGTCCAGCACCCATTCGCGCGAGCCGACCCAGCCAGCATCGATCGCGGCCTCTGAGCCGCGCATGAAGTCTTCCTCGTCGACCGAGCAGATGAGCGAAAAGCCGCGGCGTGGCAGCGCGCCATCCGCCGCCACGCGCTCGAGCGTATGGACCAGTGCGGCAATGGCGCAGGCCAGGCCACCCTTCATATCGCAGGCACCGCGGCCATAGAGTTTATCGTCGCGCACAACCGCCCCAAGCGGTGCGATGTCTGCGTCCCAGCCATCGCCCAAGGTGACGGTATCCATGTGGCAGATATAGATCAGCCGCGGCTCGTCGCTTTGGCCCGGCACGGTGACTTTAAGGTTGCGGCGCCCGGGCAGCACCTCGAGTTCCTCAACCTGCACGGCATGGAGCACCGGATGACTCAACCGCCCCAGTTGAGCCTCAACCAACGCTTTGATATAGCGCTCAATCTCGCCCTCATACGCGCCCGGGTCTGAGCTGTCGATCCGCACGAGCTCCTGCGCAAGCCGCCAGGCAAAGTTCTCATCAACCATATGCAACCTCACAATCAGTTTGCTTTCCAAACCGATTGTAAGCCTCCTGAGAGATCCGCGACGTGGGCGTGGCAGTATTTACCGTTCGCAGGCCGAGCCAGCGCGTTTGCCGTCCGAGCGGGTTCACAAGCGACGCAGCGGGTACGTACCCTTCATGGACGACATGCTGTGCGACATATCTGCCTTTCGGTATCACCGGACACCTCCACAGGTCTTGGCAATAATGCCGGACCTGCCCGATTCTGCGGACGGTCCGCGCAGGGAGCACCTATGTGAGCATCCGCTCGTCACGCATTTCCTGGGCACCCCGTTACACGTGTTGGCGCAGGGCAGCTGTGGACGTAAGGGCGATCGCATTGTCAGGCATGTTTGGAACGGGGAGAGGCCGTTTGATTCCGTGCGGCAGACGGAGTTTGGCCTCGATGTTGCGTCCCCGCTCTTTACCCTGCTGACCCTGGCTTCCTCGGTCTCAAACGAGCGTTTAATCATGTGCATGTATGAGATGTGCGGCACCTTTGCCGTGTGCAAGATTGCGCCTCAGGTAAAGTCGGCACTTGAGCAGGCATATGGGAGCCGATGGAGTGACGCACGGTCGGGCTGGGAAAACGTAAAGGATGTCTCGGGGAATCCAACGGACTTGTGGAAACGACCTCCCTTGATCGAGCTCTCTGAGCTTACCGAGTACGTCGATAAGATCCCGGGGCTCCGCGGCGCTAAATCGTTCACGCGTGCCGCGAAATGCATTACGGGGGTGGCGGCATCGCCGCTCGAGGTCCAGGCTTCGATGCTGTTTGGCCTTACGAGGTTGCGCGGCGGCGAAGGGCTGCGCCTTACCAATAACGTCGAGATTCGCTTGACGCGCAGTGCCCGCCTGATTTCGGGGCTTGATAGGCGCTATGCCGATATTCTGCTGGCAAATAAGGACGGCAGCCGAGAGTGCCTGGTTGAATGCCAAGGTAAAGCCATACACGGATCCATAGAATCCAAGATCTCGGACTCCGATCGAACGACGGCTTTGCAAGCCATGGGATATCCCGTCGTTCTGATGACCTATGGTCAGCTGGCCGATTCCGATGCCTTCCGCGTGGTGATGGAGCTCATCATGTCCTATCTCGATGTGCCGCTGAAAGACAAGACGCCGCGGCAGCAGGAGCTCGAACGGCGGCTTCGTGAGGAGATTTTTATCGATTGGGCGGGAATGTAGCCGCGCGGGCGGAAAATGGTCGCGCGGACTAGAGTTTTGGTCGCAAAATACTTATATTTTGCCTTGGACGGGCCTTAAAAATGCTACCTAGAATAAGTTGTTTCGGAAAATGGACAGTCAACTTACATTCGGCACATAGAGACCGATTTTTACCTACTAAAGTCCCTGATAAAGCTGTTTATCAAAGCGGGTGTGCTTAGCGACTGGAGCCTCACTATCGATTATCTGAAAAAACTTGTTCTGGGTATCATTTTAAAGTCGTCCGGAGCAACAAAATCGCCCCCCCCGTTTCGTGAAAACGGGGGGGGCGAATGGGCTTCGTGGTCTGTCTGGCAGGCTTGGCACCGGCGCTATTTAATCACGCGCACGCGATACATCGACGGAATCTGCTTGAGCGCCTCGATCGTGCTGCCGTCCAGGTGCTCATCGGTGTCGAACATGGTGTAGGCGTTCTCGCCAGCGGACTCGTTGGTCATGCGCTGCACGTTGGCGTTGTCCTTGGCGAGAATGGCCGTGATCTGGCCGATCATGTTGGGCACGTTGGCATGCAGGCAGGCAATGCGGCTTGCGGCGCGCGCCTTGCCCATGCTGCAGGCGGGGTAGTTGACGCTGTGCGCGATGTTGCCGTTTTCCAGGTAATCCTTGAGCTCGCTGATGGCCATGTCGGCGCAGTTGGCCTCGGCCTCGCCGGTGCCGGCGCCCGAATGCGTGGTGATAAACGTGTTGGGCATCTTGACGGTCTTGGGCGTGGCAAAGTCGCAGCTAAACCAGCTGAGCTTGCCCTCGCGCAGGGCGGCGTCGACGGCGTCCTCGTCAATGATGGTCTCGCGCGCGTAGTTGATGAGCACGGCGTCGGGCGCCAGCAGGTTAATCTGCTCGGTGCTGATCATACCGATGGTGTCGGCCTTGCTGGGCACGTGCACGGTGAGGTAGTCGCAGCCGCGGCACAGATCCTCGAGCGTGCCCACGCGCTGCACCTCGCGGCTCAGCACCCACGCGTGCTCGACGGAAATGAACGGGTCGTAGCCGTAGACGTCCATGCCCAGATCGACACAGGCGTTGGCGACCTTGGAGCCCACGTTGCCCAGGCCGATGACGCCGATGCGCTTGCCCTTGAGCTCGCGGCCCACAAAGGCCTTCTTGGCCTTTTCGGCATCGACCTGAATCTCGGGGTCGTCGGCGTTGTTGCGCACCCAGTTCATCGACTGCACGACGCCGCGGCTCGAAAGCACCAGCATGCCCAGGACGAGCTCCTTGACGGCGTTGCTGTTGGCACCGGGGGAGTTAAAGACGACGACGCCCTTCTTGGCGTACTCCTCGACGGGGATGTTGTTGACGCCGGCGCCGCAGCGGGCGATGGCGCGGATGCCCTCGGGCAGCTCGTAGCCGTGCAGGTCGGTGGAGCGCATCAGGATGGCGTCGGCCTCCTCGGCGGTGCTCACAAACTCGTAGCCCTCGCCAAACTCGACTTCGCCGTCTTTGGTGATGTCGTCGATGGTCTTGATCTTGCGCATGGAAAACTCCTTAGCAGGTTTGTTTGAAACAAGTGGTTTGAAGTGGCTGGTCGGCCCGCGGGTTGCGGGCTAGTTAGATCGCGGGCTCAAACTATGCTGCGCTTCGAAGTCCTTCATGTACGAGGCCAGTGCCTGCACGTCTTCCATGGTTACGGCGTTGTAAACGCTGGCGCGCATGCCGCCCACCAAGCGATGGCCCTTGACGTTTTGAATCTGGTGCTCGGCCGCGCCTGCGACAAAGGCCGCGTCGAGTTCGGCGTCGCCGGTGCGGAAGGTGACGTTGGCGATGGAGCGGCTGTCGGCCTGCGTGGTGCCATGGAACAGCTCGCTGTGTTCGAGCAGGTCGTAGAGCAGATTGGCCTTGGCCCAGTTGCGCTCGGCCATGGCGGCAAGTCCGCCGGTTTGCTCAACCCAACGGAACACCTTGCCGCATACGTAGATACCAAAGGTGTTGGGGGTGTTGAGCATGGAGCCCTTGGCGTCCTGGGTCTTAAGGTCCATGTACTGCGGCGTCTGCGCAAAGGCGGGGCCATCTGCGATGAGGTCGTCGCGCACGATGACCACGGTCACGCCTGCGGCGCCAGCGTTTTTCTGCGCGCCGGCGTAGATGAGACCGTAGCGTTCAACGTCGAGCGGCTGCGACAGAAAGCAGCTCGAGACATCGGCGACCAGCGGCACATCGCCGCAGTTGGGCAGCTCGTGGTACATGGTGCCAAAGATGGTGTTGTTCTGGCAGATGTAGACGTAGTCGAGCCCGTCGCCCGCGGCCTCGGCGGCAATGCGCGCGTTGATGTCGGCCATGGTGGGAATGCGGTCGAAATTGGTGTCCTCGGAGCTCGCGAGCAGCACGGCCTCGCCGTACTTGGCGGCTTCCTTGTACGCCTTGTTGGCGAAGTTGCCGGTCACGACGTAGCCGGCGCGGCCGCGGCGCATGAGGTTCATCGGGATGCCCGCAAACTGCAGCGTGGCGCCGCCCTGCAAAAACAGAACACGGTAGTTATCGGGGATGCTCAGCAGGCGGCGCAGGGTTGCCTCGGCGTCGTCGATGATCTGCTGGTACATGCTAGATCGATGGCTCATCTCGAGCACGGACATGCCGCAACCGCGGTAGTCCATCATCTCGTCGGCGATCTCGGCGAGCACGCTTGTAGGCAGTGCGGCCGGGCCAGCTGAGAAGTTGTGCACACGTGCCATCTTCTAGTTCTCCCTCATAGTCGTTTGAATGTTCGGGATACTTTAGCACAGTGGAGCGCTAGGCGCGACCGCATCACGGTAAAACTCGACTGCGCCGCTATGATTTACAGGATGGTTACATGGGGGAGGGGTGCTTTACTCCTCGGGCAAATCCAAATCTGCGAGCGAAGGCATGAGGTTCTCTAGGCGCTTGATTTCTTCGTCGCAAATTAGCTAACCCCTGGCCGCTACGACGCGAGCGTGGCGATGACGGCTTCGTCGCCGGCGTATATGAGGGTGTCGCCGTCGGGGATGATCGTTTGGCCTTCGCGCTTGAGCATCACCACGATAAACGGGTGCTTGCCCTGCGGCACGTCGCGCAGGCGCTGACCGGCCAGGCGACCGTGGGGCGTCACGGTGACCTCGCGCAGCGTAACCTCGGCACGCTCTTCGAACGTTGGGGCTGCCATCACCAGAAGGTCGCCTTCCTCGATGACGGTATCGCCGTTGGGCAGTACCGGGTGCGCCCCGTCGCGCAGCACCAGGACCACGAGCATGTCCGTCGCGCTGCCAATGTCCGCGAGCGAGCGCCCGGCAAACGGATGGCCAGCGCCCACCTTGAGCTTTACAAACGACATGCCGTCCTCGTCGCGGTAGTCGTTAAAGGTGCGGCGCACGTCGCCGGTCGCATCGATCATATCGAGTTTCTTCGCCACCGCCGGCAGCAGCGAGCCCTGCACCACGATGCTCGACGCGGCAATCACAAACACCAGGTCAAATAGGTCGTGTCCGCCGGGAACGCCGGCCACCACGGCAAAGAGACTAAAGACGACCGAAGCCGCGCCGCGCAAGCCCGCCCAGCTTACGAGCGCAACCTGGCGAGGGCTCGTCTTAAAGGGCGCCAGCAGCAGACCGACGGCGATGGGGCGGCTCGCAAAGAGCATAAACGCCATGAGCGCCAGGCCGGGTAGCAGCATTTGCGGCAGGCGCGCGGGCGTGACGAGCAGGCCGAGCAAGAAGAAGATCGTCATCTCGGCCATCTCGGTAAGGGTGTCAAAGAAGTGCGCCATCTCGACCTTGCCGGTGATGTCGCTCGCGCCCAGCACAATGCCTGCCAGGTATACGGCCAAAAAGCCGTTGCCGCCCAGGTAGCTCGGCAGTGCGTAGGCGACGATCGCCACGGCGAACAAAAAGATAGTCTGCGCGCCCTCGGCCGTTGCGTGTGCGCGCTCAATCAGGCGGCTGGATATCCAGCCGATGGCAAGGCCCAGCCCCACGCCCAGGATGATCTGCTTGGCCAGCAGCACGGGAATGTCGATGTTGCCACCCGCCGCGAGGGTGGCGAGTACCGCGGTGAGCATGTAGGCGACGGGGTCGTTGGAGCCCGATTCGACCTCGAGCAGCGAGTCGGTGCCGCCCTTTAGCGACAGGTTGTGCTCGCGCAGCACGCTAAAGACGCTCGCCGCGTCGGTCGACGCCACGACCGAGCCCAGCAGCAGGCCGCCGATCCAGTCGAAGCCCAGCACAAAGTGGGCGAACACGCCGGTGATGCCTGCGGTGATGACGACGCCGAGCGTGCTCAGCAGCACCGCCGGCGCGGCGACGGGCTTGGCGAGGTCTATGTTGGTGTTAAAGCCGCCGTAGAACATGATGAACAATAGCGCCGTGCTGCAGACGGTTTCGGTGAGTGCGTAGTCGCTAAAGTCGATATGCGCCGGGCCGTTGACGCCCAACAGCATGCCGAGCGCGATAAAGATAAGCAGGGTGGGGAAGGGGAGCTTTTTGCCGACGGGTTTGATGGTCAGGCACAAAATGATGACGAGGCCGATAAAAAGAAGGATCTGGTTCATGGATGGTGTCCGCTCCTGGGTGGTTGGCGTGGCACGGTTAGTTGTCTGCGGTTATTTGTACCCAAAGATGGTGGGTTTATGGGGTTGGATTGCGGGCGTGCGCGATATCGTCATAGACGGCTGCCGTCTTTGCCTCTGCTCGGAAACCCTTTCCAGCTTTATTGCAACGGAGTACAATGGGTAACGTTTAAGTTCAACTTGAAGTTTTAGTTGCGGCGCCGGGCTTTGGCCGCAATGCAAGGAGAGGCGTACCATGGCGATCTATGTGACATCTGATGCTCACGGGCACGTGCGTGCGCTTGACGAGGCCCTGTCTAAGATTTCGCTGGCGTCCGACGACACGCTGTACGTGCTGGGCGACATGATCGATCGCGGGCCCGATCCGGTCGGCGTTATTAAGCTCGTGCGCTCGCTGCCCAACGCCCGCGTGCTCAAGGGCAATCACGAGCAGATCATGCTCGATGCCATCATTGGCCAGGATCCGCTCGATGCCGAGACCTGGGATATCAACGGTGGCTGGACGACGCGCGAGCAGCTCAACGACATGGAATTTGACGCATACGAGGAGCTCGTGCGATGGATGGCCGCGCTGCCGCTCTACGCGGTGGCCGAGACCGATGAGCGCCCGTATCTGCTGGTACATGCTGGAATCGAGATGAAGGCGGCGCGCGCGTTTTTGCTTGAGCATGGCGTCGATTGTGCCGATGGCGTTGGAGCGGTGGGTGCCGATCGCGAGCTGCTGCAGCAGATGCTCGCGGTGCAGTCGGCCGATGACCTGCTGTGGATTCGTCACGGCTATTGGGATGCGCCGACCGGGCTGCTTTCTGCCGAGGGCAAGGGTCCGGTCGTGGTGAGCGGTCACACGCCAACGGTGTCGCTCGGGCGTTATTGCGAGGTCGGTGGTCTTGCGGGGCTCGATGAGGAGTCGGGCCGCGGGCAGATTGTGCGCCTGGGTGGCGAGGATACCGCCGGCGTGCCCGATCGCATCGACATCGACTGCGCCGCCGCCACCGGCTCCGAGTTCGGCCGCGTCGGTATCCTGCGCCTTGATGACGGCGCCGAGTTCTATGCGAACATCAACCCAGGCGAATAATCGGTGCAAAGGGTAGCTAATTTGGGACGGAGCTTTTTTGACTACTTTCGGAGAATAGCGCCTTCTTGCTCGGTAAGCGCGAGAAATGAGGAGCGTCTGCGTCCTCGGCAGTGCGAAAATGCTCGAAAAACCATCGCAACGGAGTCAAACGACGTTGCGACGGTTCTTTTTTGGCTGCCCGCTGGCTAAGTGAGTAGACTTTTTTGGAAATGCCGAGCAGCCGGCAAATTTGCCTCAACAAAACCGCAGGTCACTGACTTGTGTTTTGCCGGTGTGGTCAGGGATTCGGCAAAAGTCTACTCACTTAGTTTTGCGTGTCACAAATCGTCCGCAACGAGACCCCCCATTGCGCCAATTAGGCGCCGTACGGGTTGCGGTCGCGCTCGATGCGTTGGCGGATGTGGGCGTATTCGATAATCAGCAGCACCAGGAGTAGGGCCATGATGGCTAGGTAGCTCACCACGGCGCCCATCAGACCCAGCAGGTTGATCAGGATCACCGGCAGCACTACGCTTACGGCGAAGCAGATCAGGTAGATTTTGGTGACGTCGCCGGCATGGCGCAGCACCGTGATGATGGCGTAGATAAAGTCGATGGCCGCGGTGACGCCGCCGGCGACAACCATCAGCAGTGCCAGCGTGCGGTAGCGCTCAAAATTGAGGCCGTACATGAAGCTCATGAGGGGAATACCGGGACCTGCCATAAATGCGGCGCACACGCTGGTGATGACCACGATCAGTGCCATAACGGCAACAATAATCAGGTCAAAGCGGCGACGCTTGCGCGGATTCGTCCAAATGCTCGACAGACGCAGAAGCTGCGGTTTATAGACAAATCCGATGCTCAACAAAATGGCCTGCGCTGGAAAGAACAGGGCATTAAAGTACAGCTGATATTTGTATGCCAGCGTGCCTTCCATCACAAACTTGGGCATGCTCTCAATAAGGTTGAACAGGAACAGTGCACCAAAGAGCGGGGCGCACTGGATAAACAGGTGGCCGACCTCGCGCAGGCTCACGTGGCGCGATTTTTCGGTCTCGAGCAGGGCAAGCGGCGCGGTGACCAGCACGAGCGAGGCGATGGCGGTGACACCCATGGCCATGGCCGCGATGGGCATACTGCGCGTGAGGAACAGCGCCACGCTAAAGACCGCGATGACGCCGACGGATCGTAGCGTTTGGCTCATGCCGGCCAGGTAGAGTTTGTCGGCCTGCTGCAGGCGGCCCTCGTACACGTCGGCAATGCCGTCGATTACCTTATACAGGTAGACGCCCAGGCCGATTGTGGCCATCTGCGCATCGTAGCCGCGGGCGCTGCTGTATACCAGGCCGCATGCCAGCGCGAGCGCTCCGCAGATCAAGCGGTTGAGCTGGTAAGAGGCAAAGGACGTCTTTTCGTCGATATCCGAGACCTGGAAATTGCGCACGCCGTAGTTGCACGCGATCATGATGAGCGTGCCGGTGACAAAGGCGATGGAGAATTTGCCAGCCTCCTCGGCGCCCACGAGTTGTGTGGACACGATGGTGAGCAACGGAAACGCCATGCCCCACACGGCGGTGCCCAGGGTATTCCAAAGGTAGTCGCGACGGGTGGCGTGATCTTCGTACTCGGCTTCTTGCGTGGAGAAGCCGCCGCCGTAGACGGCTCCGAGCAGGCGGTTCCACCAGGCATTGACCATGCGGTGGATGGGGCCGGGCTGGCGATCGCGCTCGCGGCGACGGCGTGTGGCCTGGCTGCTGTCGGGACCGCCGGCGTTACGCTGGCTTAGCTCTTGGATTCGTGCGAGCTCCTCGGCGGTGTGCGATGCGGGGAACAGGCCGTTCTCGATGCGTCCGCCCTGCCCGTGCGCCCCGTCCGATACGGTGGGGTCGGCGACGCCATTGCGGCGGGCGATGGCGCGGCGAATGCTATCGATGGGCGTGATGCTCAAAGCGGAGTCCTTTCTATTGCTGCGCTCTAGTATAGACGCGACGGTGTTCGTTCGTGTTTTTGAACAGGTTGTTCGATAATTTCGGCGGCGCCATTCAGTAGACGGCACTTAGGGACGCTCTTTTTGTGCCGGCACTTTGGGAACGTCCCTAAGTGCCGGCATCCGGGGACGCTCCTTGGTTGTTGCCTGTTCAAGAGTGTCCCCAACGATTAGTCGTTTAAAAACGTCCCCAATGACTAGGCCGCTTGCCTGCGATTTTTGACCGTTGGGCGGGCTTGCCGCCCTTGCCGCAAAAACGTTTTTGCATATCGGGTACAACGGGCTTTACGTGAGTAAAGTGCGCGTCGTGTCCTCGTGTCGCGTTTTTAAAGGAGGCCCCATGCCTGGTGTTACCCCTGCAGATGTTTTGTCCAACTTTGGTATTACGCTGGTCGAAGATCCCGCCGAGAATCAGCCCCGTCTGCTGGTCGATCTACCCGCCGCGGAGCTCGTCGAGCACGCTATCCGCCGCGAAGAAGGCCGCATGGCATCCAACGGCGCGCTGGTGATCGAGACGGGGGAGCGCACTGGTCGTTCCCCCAATGACCGCTTTATCGTTGACACGCCCGACGTGCACGACAAGATCGCCTGGGGCGCCGTCAACCGCCCGCTGTCCGTCGAGAGCTATGAGGCCATCAAGGCCGGCATCGTCGACTATCTCAACGAGCGCGACGTGTTCGTTACCCGTGGCATGGCAGGCGCCGACCGCAACCACACGCGTCGACTGCTCGTTGCCTGCGAGCGTGCCAGCCAGGCACTCTTTATCAAGCAGATGCTCGCCCGCCCGCTCGCCCGCGAAATCGCGCGCACCGGCGAGCCCGACTTCTGCGTGCTCGCGGCGCCCGGTTTCCAGTGCGATCCTGCCATCAAGGGCCTCAACTCCAGCGCCGCCGTGGTCATCAATTTCCAGGAACGCGTGATTCTGGTCGCCGGCACCGGCTACTCCGGCGAGATTAAAAAGTCGATCTTTAGCGTCATGAATTACCTGCTGCCCGTCGAGGACGACGTGCTACCCATGCACTGCTCGGCCAGCATGGATCCCGTCACGCACGAGACCGCCGTGTTCTTTGGCCTTTCGGGCACGGGCAAGACCACGCTTTCGGCCAACCCCACGCGGCTGCTGATCGGCGACGACGAGCACGGTTGGTCCGACATGGGCATCTTCAACATCGAAGGTGGCTGCTACGCCAAATGTGAGGGCCTGGACGCGTTCCACGAGCCCGAGATCTTCAACGCTGTCCGCTTTGGCGCGATCTGCGAAAACGTGGTGCTCGACGAGAACCGCAAGCCCAACTACGACGACATCTCGATCACGCACAACACGCGCGTGGCATACCCTGTGGAGCACATTCCCAACGCGTGGACCAAGGGCATGGGCACCACTCCAAGCGTCGTGCTCTTCCTGACCTGCGATGCCTTTGGCGTGCTGCCGCCCATCTCGCGCCTGACGGCCGACGCCGCCATGTATCACTTTGTGACGGGCTTTACGGCCAAGATCCCCGGCACCGAGGTCGGCGTCACCGAGCCCACGCCCACGTTCTCTTCGCTGTTTGGCGAGCCGTTTATGCCGCTCGACCCCATGGTCTACGCTAAGATGCTCGGCGAGCGCATCGCCGACGGTCGCACCCGCGTCTATCTGGTCAACACCGGCTGGATCGGCGGCGGTTATGGCGTGGGCCATCGCATCGAGCTTGCCTACACGCGCGCCCTGGTGGCCCGTGCCCTCGACGGTACCATCGAGGACAGCGAGTTCGTGCATGACGATATCTTTAACGTCGACATTCCCACCACGTGCCACGGTGTGCCCGACGGCATTCTGGTGCCGCGCCAGTACTGGCAGAGCACCGCTCGCTACGACGAGGCAGCGCACAACCTGGCCGTGATGTTCGAGGAGAACTTCGAGAAGAAGTACTCGCACCTGCCCGAGTCCGTCAAGGCCGCCGGCCCGCACGCCCAGGTGCCCGCTGAGGCCCGTCATCGCGGCCGCGGCCTGCTGGGACTCCGCCACTAGCGTCGCCTCAGGCCCAAAACCACCACAAAGGGGACAGGCACCTTTGTGGTGGTTTTGCTTGGGCGGATGACTCGGGTTACAATACGCCTGACATATCGTCCCCTTCTCCGGATGGGGACAGCGTAAGCGCTCTTGTGGCGGCACCGTAGGACTTAGAAGGTGGCTGCCGTGAGGGCGCTTTTTGTTTAGGTGCCCTCGCTTGGGCGCGCACAATGAAGGGAGAGCGTATGAAGGGCTTTGTTGCCGAGGATTCATTTTGGGAGCTGTTTCCGCAGGCGGTGGTCGGCGTCGTGGTTGTAAAGGGCATGAAGCCCGCGGCTCAGATTCCCCAGGAGGACGTGGATGCGATCGCCGCGCTGCTTGACCGCGCCAACATCGATGCGGAGCGCCACCTGACAAGCGATACCATCAGCGAGAATGCGCCGGTTAAGGCATGGCGCGAGGCGTATCGCCTGTTCAAGACCAAGAAGGGCGCGCGTTGCTCAGTTGAGAACCTGCTCAGGCGCGTGCTCAAAGGCAAGCCGGTCGGCCACATCACGCCTGCGGTGGATATCTACAACACGATTTCGTTGACTTATGCGCTGCCCGTTGGCGGTGAGGATTTGCATGCTATTGAGGGCAATCTGCGCCTGGCGGTGACCGACGGCGGCGACGCGTTCTTGCCACTTGGCGAGGAGGCGGATGATCCGACGCTGCCCGGCGAGCTTGCCTACATCGATGATGCGGGCGCCGTGTGCCGTTGCTGGAACTGGCGCGATGGCGTTCGCACGGCGCTGTCCGACGATTCGGCGGACGCATTTCTGGCGATTGAGTGCGTGGAGCCCGAGCGGATGGGGGACTGCCAGGCCGCCATCGATCGCTTGGCCGAGCTGCTCGAGCGCTATCTGGGAGCGACGGTTGTCGTTAAGACCCTTGTGACCCGCGACAATCCCTGCGTGGAGCTGTAGCGACGCCTAGAACTTATTGAGGTTCAAAACCACCACAAAGGTGCCTGTCCCCTTTGTGGTGGTTTTTATGTTGATGGGTTAACAAATGGGATATTTGGGTATGGGTGTTGCCTCGTGCGGCTAAGATGTTTACCCGTTAGCATCATGTAAGCGAAAGGCGGTCGTCTCCCATGCAGCAGAACGACGAGACACGTTTCGAGGACTTTGTCGGACTGATCAGCGGGCTCTACAAGGAGATCCAGCGCATTAAGACATCCGAGGGCGCAAGGCTGGGCCTCAAGGGCTCCGACGTTATGTGCCTGTACTATCTTGAGCGCAGCAAGGACGGCCTGACTGGCGCTGACCTGGCTCGCATGGCAGGCGTGACCCGTGCCGCCGTCTCGCGCACGCTCGCGCATCTGGAGGAGGGCGGCTACGTCGAGGTCGACGACTCGGGTGATGCGGCCGTTAAGTATCGTGCCCCGGTGCGCCTGACCGCTCTGGGCGGCGAGAGCATGAGCGAGGCGGACCGCATCATTCGCGAGGTGCTCGACACCACCGGTAAGGCTATGGGTGTGGAGCAGCGCGAGCAGATGTATGCGTCGCTGCGTACGATTCTCAACACCCTGCGTGAGATCTAAGGCCGCCAAGGCATTTGCTTCCCATTAAAAACTGCATAGTCCCGTTTGAGCGCGTATGCCGTGCCGGGGCATTGCTGTCAAAATTCCCCGCGCGGGACCTGCGCAAGAAAGGATTCGTTATGTCCGTCCGCATTATTACCGATTCCGCAAGCGATATGTCGCCGGCGGAGCACCCCGCTCTGCGTGTTCTGCCGCTGTCCGTCACCTTTGGCACCGATGTGTATATGGATGGCGTCGACATCGATCACCAGCGCTTTTACGAGATGCTTGTGGAGCGCGATGAGCTGCCCAAGACCGGTCAGGTCAACCCGTACGCCTTTTCGCAGGCGATTGCCGAAGCGCGTGAGGCCGGCGATGAGGCCGTGATTATTACCGTGGGCGCCAAGCTCTCGGGCACCAACCAGAGTGCTCGTACGGCACTTGCCGAGGCGCCGGGCGGCGACATGTTCGTCGTGGACAGCAATAACGTGACCTTGGGCGAGCGCGTGCTGGTCGAGTATGCGCTGCGCCTGGTGGACGAGGGCCAGGGCGCGGCTCAGGTTGCGGCGGCTGTCGAGGCCGTGCGCGACCGCGTGGTCGTCATCGGCCTGCTCGAGACGCTGGAGTACCTGGTGCGCGGCGGTCGCCTGTCTGCTGCGGCCGGTGCCGTGGGTACGCTGCTCAACGTAAAGCCCGTGGTGGCTGCCGAGGACGGTCTGATCGTGCAGCTGGGCAAGGCGCGCGGTTCCAAGAACGGACGTAACCTGCTCAACCAGAAGGTCGAAAAGGCGGGCGGCATCGACTTTTCCATGCCGCTGGCGCTCGGCTATACGGGCCTTTCGGATGCGGTGCTCAAGAAGTATATCGAGGACAGCGCGGCACTGTGGGCTGGCCACACCGAGGGCGAACTGCCCGTTCACACCATCGGCGCCACCATCGGCACCCATGTAGGCCCCGGCGCCGTAGCCGTAGCCTTCTTCCAGCCCGTTAACTAGCCCACCTGCCAAAACCACCACAAAGGGGACAGGCACCTTTGTGGTGGTTTATGCTATTCCGGGTGGAAGGGAGCGAGCAATGGCGTCTGAGGGCTTTTTTGAGCGGGTGTACGAGGTGGTCGAGCAGATTCCCGAGGGGATGGTCGCCACGTATGGTCAGGTGGCGCTGCTTGCTGGACGTCCACGAAGTGCGCGGTACGTGGGGTATGCCCTGCATGGCAATCCGCGCCCCGGCGAGATTCCCTGTCACCGCGTGGTGTTTGCCGATGGCCGCATATGCGATGGTTTTGCTTTTGGCGGTCCCGATGCTCAACGTGAGCTTTTGCTAGGGGAGGGTGTGGCGTTTAAGGACGACATGCACGTCGACTTGGCCGCCTGTCGCTGGCCTGCAGGGCTCTAGCGGCTCTGCCGTGGCTTAAACCACCACAAAGGTGCCTGTCCCCTTTGTGGTGGTTTTGGCAGGTTTACCGAGGTTAACTTATGGAGAAGGTATGGCGGCGCGGTTTGTCGCAGCAAAGTAAACCACGGTGAACTATATTGTTTTCAGCAACGGAGCAGGCAATAGGCGATGAAAAAGCCTGCCCTGTTGAGTTTGATTCGCATTCCTCCCCTCTGTGCGATTCAACGGTGTACTTCGGGAACAGGCCCGCTGGCAACTATCTGCCAGCGGGCCTGTTCCTGTTTCGGTGAGGATTCAGCCTCACCGTCTATGTTGTGCGAAGGCGCTTTGCCTAGTACACCATGCCCATGGCGTCCTGAACCTCGGCCAGGGTCTGCTCGGCAATCTCGTTGGCGCGACGGTTGCCCTCGTGCAGCACGTCCTTCACATAGTCCAGATCGTTCTCATAGCGCTGACGACGCTCGCGGATCGGCGCGAAGTACTCGTTGACGGCCTCGGTCACGTACTTCTTGAGCTGGCCGGAGCCGCCCATGCCAATCTCCTCGGCAATCTCGACTTCGGAACGGCCGGTGCAGATGGCGGCGGTTGAAAGCAGGCCGGACACGCCGGGGCGATTCTCGGGATCGAACGTGATCATGCGCTCGGAGTCGGTCTGGCTCTTCTTGATGCGCTTGGCCGTCTCCTCGGCGGTCATCGAGATGTTGATGGCGTTGCCGTAGCTCTTGCTCATCTTGCGCCCGTCCAGGCCGGGCAGCAGCGGGGTCTCGGACAGCAGCGCGTCGACCTCGGGGAACACCTTGCCGTAACGGTTGTTAAAGCGGCGGGCGATGGTGCGGGTGAGCTCGATGTGCGGCAGCTGGTCGCGACCGACGGGCACCACATTGCCCTTGCAGAACAGGATGTCGCAGGCCTGGTGCACCGGGTAGGTGAGCAGAAGGCCGGTGAGCTCGTGGCCCGAGGCCTCCATCTCGGCCTTGACCGTGGGGTTGCGCGCCAGCTCGGCCTCGGAGACCAGCGACAGGAACGGCAGCATGAGCTGGTTTGCGGCGGGTACGGCGGAGTGCGCGTAGATCATGGTCTTGTCGGGGTCGATGCCGCAGGCAAGGTAGTCCATGACCATGTTGTACACGTTGTCCTGGATGTGCTCGGTCGTATCGCGGTCAGTGATGACTTGGTAGTCGGCGATGAGCACGTTGGTCTTGGCGCCCATGTTCTGCAGCTCAACACGGCCCTTGAGGGTGCCGAAGTAGTGACCCAGGTGCAGACGGCCGGTGGGGCGGTCGCCGGTGAGCATGGTGAACTTCTCGGGCGTTTTGGCCAGGCCCTCGCGAATGGCGTTGCTCTTTTGCAGCGCGACTTCGTAGCTGTTCTCGTTTGGCATGATTGCTCCTAACGTATGTTCATGGGTCAAGATGATAACGCGTTTATTGGAGGGGCGGGTCGTAAGTAGGCGAGGGACGGGAGAGCGGCGGCTTGTGCGATGGGCGCGGCGTGGCTGCACGTTTGGCCGGCGGCGTCTGGACGCATCCTCGGCAGCTTACCCTAGCGCCTGTGGTGGCGCTCCTCCTTGCGTTCTTCTGCCGCCTGCTCCTCCTGCTTAAAGGCGGGATCGTCGGGGGTGACGAGCTCGTCCTCGTGCGTGCGCTTGTTGTAATGGTGGCGCAGCACGGGCTCAAACAGGTGCAGGTGCTTGGCAAAGGCCGCCGAGCCAATGGCGAGTACGGTAAAGATGAGCACGCGCATGGGCACCTCGACCTGGTTAATCGCGGCGGCGCCGGCCGAAAGCATGATGCACCAGGCGTAGATGAGGAGCACTGCCTGCTTTTGGTTGTAGCCCTCTTGGATCAGGCGGTGGTGGATGTGGCCCTTGTCGGCCTGTCCGATGCTAATGTGGGCGCGCTTGCGGCGCACGATGGCGCTAAACGTGTCGATGATGGGCACGCCGGCAACGATGAGCGGGATGATAAGCGAGGTGAGCGCGGCGGTGCGGCTCACGTTGAGTAGCGAGATGGAGCCCAGCGCAAAGCCCAGAAGCAGCGACCCCGAGTCGCCCAAGAAGATGCTTGCGGGGTTGAAGTTGTATCGCAAAAAGGCCAGGCAGGCGCCAAAGAGCGCAATGGAGAGCGCGGCGGCGTCGATGCGGCCTGAGAGAACGGCCATCGAAAACATGGTGAACGACGCGATGCCGCAGATGCCCGTGGCCAAGCCGTCGAGGCCGTCGATGAGGTTAATGATGTTGGTGAATGCCACCAGATAGATCACGGTGATGGGGTAGGTGAGCCATCCGAGCATGATTTCGCCGGGGGCAAACGGGTTGACGATGACGCCGATGCGCAGGCCACCCACGCAGGCGATGAGCGCGGCGAGGACCTGTCCGGCCAGCTTTTGCTTGGGCTTGAGCTGGATGACGTCGTCGATAGCGCCGGTCGCAAAGATGACGGTAAAGGAGAGCGCCAGCATGGGATAGCTAATGTGAAGGCGCGGGTGCGGCACCAGGACGGGTGGCCAGCCTAGGTGCCAGGTGCCTAGGATTTGCACAATGCAGGCAACGACCAGGCCCAAAAACACCGCCGTTCCGCCCAAACGCGGGATGGGCTTTGTGTTGATGCGGCGCTTAGAAGGATAGTCGACGGCATCGAGCTTAATTGCCAAGCGCTTGACCAGGGGCACCGCGAGGAAGGTCGTGATAAAGGCCGCCGCTGCCACGCATAGGTACGGTATGTAGCTCGGGGATGAAGCCATGAATCTAAAAACCGCCAAGCGTCGAAGGAAAAGGTCAGAAGAACGCCATGCGCAAAGGGCATAGCCGAACCATAATACTCGACCAAGGGGGGTGCATGTAATTGCACGCAGCGATAATCACGCGCTTACCAGATATTGGGATGTTGTCGATGGCTTGTCGGGATGTCGACGGGGATCCATATGGACTGTAATGGTGATTTTCGGCAAAAGAAAACCACCCCCCACGTTACGAAAATGAACCCACCTAAAACAGGTGGGTGCCCTCATCGACTGTTCCAGCGTCCTTAACAACGAAGGATACCTGTACTAGGTACGACTGTGTGGGCTCCCTAAATAAACGCGACGGTTCACCCAGTTGCTCCGCGGGGGGCGGAATACCTACATCATAAAGCGGCACTTTATCGATTCCAGTCTTGACATTATAAAAATCGTGTCGGACGATTACGGCGCCTTGGGGCTCGAGCCGTCTACGCGGCCTGGCCCTTTACGTTTGAGCTGCTGAATCGTTGTTTTGGAGCATGTTTTTATGCCGACGTCGTTGACCGAACTTTTTTCGCCCGCCTGCCATTTGTGTCCCCGCTGTTGCGGTGCGGCGCGCGATGAGGGCGTGCGCGGCGTATGCGGTGCTAACGACACGCTCAGGGTGGCCCGCGCGGCGCTTCATATGTGGGAGGAGCCGCCTATCTCGGGCGAGGCCGGTTCGGGCACGATCTTCTTTAGCGGCTGCTCGCTTAAATGTATCTACTGCCAGAACCACGAGATCTCGACCGGCAATTTTGGCCTTGAGATTTCGCCTGAGCGTCTGGTCGAGATTATGCTGGAACTGCAGGACCAGGGAGCCAACAACATCAACCTGGTGACTGCGACGCATTATGCTCACCTGCTGCCGGCCGCGATTGCCGCAGCGAGGGAGCGCGGGCTGGACATCCCGATCGTTTACAACACGAGCGGCTATGAGCGGGCGAGTGCCGTAGCTGCCCTGGGTGACCTGGTCGATGTGTGGCTCACCGACTTTAAATATGCCGATGCCGGGCTTGCGCAGTCGCTTTCTCATATTAAGGATTACCCGCGCGTGGCCGTGTCGGGCCTGGCACAGATGGCGTGCGAGATCGAGCGCCGCGGGGGAGAGCTGGTGGACGAGGACGGGCTCATGAAGCGCGGTATCATCGTGCGCCACCTGGTGCTGCCGGGGCATGCGGACGATTCGTGCCGCGTGCTGGACCTGGTGTGGCAGACGGTGGGCGACGTGCCGATTTCGGTTATGAACCAGTACACGCCCAATGCACTCATGCGCGAGCAGGGCGGCGAGTTGGCCCGTGCCGTAACGCGCGAGGAGTACGAGCAGGTGCTCGACCATGCCGACGACCTGGGCTTTACGACGATGTTTTGGCAAGAGGGCGGCGCGGTAGACGAGAGCTTTACCCCGGCGTTTGACACCACCGGTGTTCTTACTAGTGCTCAAACCAGCTAATCTGGGACGAGGCTCTTTGAGTAGTCTTTTTGGGACGGGGCTGTTTTAGCTACCCCTGCCGCTGTTCGACCAAACCGTTCGCGTTGTCTGTCGGGGTAGCTAAAACAGCCGCGTCCCAAAAAGACTGGGTATTGGGCGTTGACAGTTGGCGAGCCGTAGGTAAAATATCAACTTGTCCTGGGGACGTAGCTCAGTTGGGAGAGCGCTGCCGTCGCATGGCAGAGGCCGAGGGTTCGACTCCCTTCGTCTCCACCCTTGGATTTGATAAGCCGCTGACATTGTGTCGGCGGCTTTTTTTAAAAGAAAGGGCTGTACCATGGCCGAGCTTGAGTCCCAACCACTGTCTGCCGAGGAACGCGCCGAGTTGGAAGAGCTCCGCGCCGAGAAGGCCCGCCGCGAGGCCCAGGAAGAGGCACGTCGCGAGCGTGAGGAGCTGACCGCCCTGCGTGCCGAGCGCGAGAAGGCCGAGGAGGCCGCCGAGAACGTCGCCCCCGCGCCCAGGCCCGCCGCCGCGAAGCCCGCGCCCGCCGCACCCAAACCTCAGCCTAAAAGGGCCGCTCGTCCCAAGCCCGTCGAGCCCAAACCGAGCCGTGACGAGATGACCTTTGCCCAGCGCATGGTCACCTCCAAGGAGCCCACGGGCGAGAACGAGATCCCCGGTATGGCGCCGGCTCAAAAAATCATCATTGTCCTTGCCCTCATCGCGTTTGTCATCTTTATGGGCTACACGATCCTGACCAGCATGGGTCTGCACTAGCCTGTTTGCGCTGGGCTCCATGCCCGCACGCCCGCCTCGCCAACCCTCAACCTCTGCACAACGCATCCGAAAGGTCGCCCCATGGCTTTGACCGATATCTCTCATCCCACCGACATTGCAATGCTCACCGATCTGTACGAGCTCACTATGGCCCAGGGCCTGTGGGAGAGCGGCAAGGCCAATGAGCAGGGTTGTTTTACCGCGTTTTACCGCGACCATCCTTTTGGCAGCGCCTATGCCGTCATGTGCGGCACCGCCGAGCTGCCCGAGCTGGTCGAGAACCTGCGCTTTACGCCCGAGGATATCGACTACCTCGCCTCGCTCCAGGCCCCGGCCGGCGGCGCGATGTTCAAGCCTGGATTCCTCGACTACCTGCGCGATTTTCGTGCGCATGTAAACATCGACGCCGTGCCCGAGGGCGAGCTCGTCTTTCCGCGCGAGCCCATGGTTCGCGTCACCGGCCCCGCGCTGGAGTGCCAGCTGCTTGAGACGGCGCTGCTCAACATCGTTGGGTTCCAGACGCTTGTCGCCACCAAGACGGCGCGCGTGGTGCTGGCGGCGGACGGCCGTCCCGTTGCCGAGTTTGGCCTGCGCCGCGCTCAGGGTCCCGATGGCGGCTTGGCCGTCGCGCGCGCGAGCTACGTTGCCGGCTGCTCCTCTACGTCCAATGTGCTCGCCGGCCGCCGCTACGGTATTCCCGTCTTTGGCACGCATGCGCACAGCTGGGTGATGAGCTTCGATTCCGAGCTCGAGGCCTTCCGCGCCTTTGCCAAGTCGAGCCCCAAGAACTGTACGCTGCTCATCGACACCTATGACGTGCGCGAGGGCTGTGAACATGCCATTACGGTTGCCAAGGAGATGGAAGCGGTGGGCGAGCGCCTGTCGGCCATTCGCATCGACTCCGGCGACCTCGCCAAGCTCTCCAAGTATGTGCGCGGCCGTTTTGATGCCGAGGGCCTGCCCTATGTGGGGATCTCGGTTTCTAACGATTTGGATGAGTACACGATTCAGTCGCTGCTCGACCAGGGCGCGCCCATCGACAGCTTTGGCGTGGGCACCAAGCTTGCGACCTGCTACGATCAGCCTGCGCTGGGCGGCGTGTACAAGCTTTCGGCCCGTCGTGCGAGCGACGCGGAGCCGTGGACGCCGGTGGTGAAGCTTTCCGAGCAGCCCTACAAGCGCACGATCCCCGGCGTGCAGCGCGTACGACGCTATTACGACGGCTTTGGCGGCCCGGTTTGCGACATGATTTATGACGAGGACCATCTGGCAGGGGAGGGCGCCGCGCGCGGCAATACCCTTGTGGCCGTGAACGATGCCGCCCTGGTGACCAACGTGTCCGAACTTGAGTATCGCGAGCTGCTGGTGCCGATCGTGCGCGATGGCAGTGCGGTGGCTCCGCGTGAGAGCATCCAGGACGCGCGCGAGCGCTGTGCTTGGGCGCTCGACCATCTGGACGCAGCTTTCAAGCGCTTCCTGTACCCGCAGACCTATGTGGTGGGTATGGAGCAGGGCCTGGCTCAGGTGCGCGACGAGCTCGTGCGCAAGAACATGGCCGCGGCCTCTGCCTTTCCCTGGGCTCACTAATTCCTTGGGCGGTAGGGGCGAGTCACGCTTCCCTGGCCGCCGGCTCGGCCGTTCGCTGAACAGTTGATTGGTTTGACGTATGACGACTTCTTATAAAACGATGGTGGTAAAGATCGGTTCGTCCACGGTGGTGGGTGCCGATGGCAAGGTCAACCGCGCCTTTATCGGCGGACTTGCCGATCAGGCCGCAGCGCTGCGCAAGCTCGGCTGGCGTCTGGTTGTGGTGAGCTCGGGCGCCATTGCCTGTGGCTATCCCGTGTTGGGCTTCGACCGCAAGCCGGTCGGTGACCTGCCGAGCCTGCAGGCCTGCGCCTCGGCCGGTCAGTGCATCATCTCGTCGGCCTACGACGAGGAGTTCCATGCGCGCGACCTGCTCACCTCGCTCGTGCTGCTCACGCGTCACGACACGGCGCGCCGCACGTCCTACCTGCACGCGCGCGACGCCCTGCTTCGCCTTGTGGAGCTGGGTGTGGTGCCGGTCGTCAACGAGAACGATACCGTCACCGTCGATGAGATCAAGTTTGGCGACAACGACACGCTGGCGGCGCTTGTGAGCTGCCTGGTTTCCGCCGATCTGTGCGTGACGCTCTCGGACATCGATGGTCTCTATACTGCCAATCCGCATGAAGACCCCACGGCCGAGTTTGTTCCTGTCGTGCATAAGATCGATGCCAAGATTATCGCCTCGGCGGGCGATTCTTCCACATCGGTGGGTACGGGCGGCATGATCACCAAGATTCGCGCGAGCCGCATTCTCATGACGGCGGGCATTCAAAGCGTGATTTGCTCGGGCGAGGAGCCCGATGCGCTCGTGCGTCTCGCCCGCGGCGAGAGCGTGGGCACGCTGTTCGATCCGCCGGCGGAGCGTCTGGACATCGCACCCCGCAAGCTGTGGATCGCGCTGGGCGACAAGGCACATGGCTCGGTGACGGTCGATGATGGTGCTGCGAAGGCGCTGGTCAGCCGTGGCTCTTCCCTGCTTGCGGTGGGTATTCGCGAGGTCGATGGCCAGTTTGCCGAGGGCGATGTGCTCGACGTGTGCGACCCGAGCGGCATGGTTGTCGCCCGTGGTATCGCTGAGGCCGATTCGGACGTGCTGGAGCTTGCAGCCGGCCGCCGCCAGGACCAGATTGCCAGCAACCGCCTGCTCGCAGACCTGGCCGAGAAGCCCGCGATCCATAGGGACAACTTGATAGTGTTTGCATAAAGAGAGGCAGCGCTGCGGCTCGTTTTGCCAGCAGTGCTGCCTCTCCTTTTCCGGCACTTGGGGACGTTCCTTATGTGCCGGCACTTTGGGACACTCCTTTGCTAGAAGATCTGGCGCAGGTCTCCGCGGTTGAGGGCTTCGTCGAAGAGGTGCTTGAACACCACGCTGCCGTGCAAGCCGTCGTGCTCGAACTCGTTGGTCACCCAGGCATGCGAGTTGCCCACGCGGCTGAGCGTATCGAGCTGCATGCCCGAGTCCACGTACATGTCATCGAAGTACACCGCGGCCTGCAGGGGCACCTCGTTGCACGCCAGGCGCTGCGGGTCGTAGATCTTGTCCCAGCTTGTGTCTTCCATAAGCAGATCCATCGCCGGCTTGAAGGGCTTAAGTTCGGGCATCTGCTCAAACATCCACGGGAACATGGCCTCGCCGGTAAACATGAGCGGTCGCGTGAGCGTGTCGAACTCGGCACGATGGGCCTTCTCTTCTGCCGCGGCCCAGCGAATGGGCATGGTGTCGCCGTCGGCGTAGATGAACTCCTGAAGCGTCCAGTACAGCGGATTCGTGCGCGTGTTGGTGCGCTCGAAGGCGCGCATCAAAAAGCTGTCAGATACCGAGGCGCCGCAGGCCAGCGTGCCGTCGCCGTCAATAAAAGCGTGATCGATAATCCAATGCATGCGCTCAAAGCTCGGCTTCATGCCAAAGTCGCTGCCCATAAGCTGCAGGCGCTCCACCGTCATTGGCGAGCCGTCGGGCAGCACGGGCTTCTGCTCCTCAAGCGCATCGGCCAGCGCCGCCACGCGCTCGACGTCGGCGGGGTAGCGGTCGTAATACTGCTGCGTCTTGGCGGCCATGCGCGGGAAGGTGTGCGCGTAGACCTCGCTGGCGCTCGCCGGCACGTGTGGAATGCCACCACAGGTAAAGCTTGCCGCCACGCCCTCGGGGAAGAGCGACAGATAGCTCAGCGTCAAAAAGCCGCCGTAGCTCTGCCCGAGTGTGACCCAGGGCTTGCCGCCAAAGCCCACCAGGCGCAGGTACTCAAAATCGCGCACGATGGAGCTGGCGAGGTGGCGCTTGAGGAAGTCCGCCTGCGAGCGGGCAGCATCGGAGCCGGCCGCCGTCGCGCGCTCGCCCAGAGCCGCGATCGTGCGCCCGTCTACGCAGTTGCTGCGCCCCGTTCCGCGCTGGTCGGGCAGCACGACGCGGAAATGCTTGACGGCCTCCTCAATCCAGCCGTCGCTCGTGGGCGACAGCGGACGCGGGCTCTCGCCACCGGGGCCACCCTGCAAAAACAGGAGCAGCGGCAGATCGTCGTTGATGCGGTCGGGCGCGCAGACCACGCGGTAGAAGAGCTTGATGCTCTCGGGCGCGCCGGCGATGGGCGCTGGCATGGCGCCGCGGCGCATGGTGCTGCCGACGGCCAGGAGCATCGGCTCCAGGCCGCGCCAGTCAAGGGGGACGTCGATGCTGCGGTCCTCGACGTAAAGGCCGGGGACGTGGTACGAAGTGATGAGGGCCATGTGAGTCTTCCGTTCGTTGCGGTGTTTCGGGTTGACCAATTCTACCGCCGTGGGCGAGGCCATGCGCAAATCGGCTACCATGGTTGCAAACTTCTAGGAGAAAGGGCCGCCCATGTCGGTCGATATAGCCACGTATGTCCACGATCTTGCCGTTGCCGCCAAGGCGGCGTCGGCCTCGCTTGCCACGGCGAGCGATGAACAGCGCCAGGAGGCCGTGCGCGCCATGGCCGCAGCGCTGCGCAACGGTATCGACTCCATCGTTGCCGCCAACGAGCTCGATATGTCCGCCGCGCGCGATGCGGGTACCTCGGCCGGACTGCTCGATCGTCTGCTGCTGACGCCCGAGCGCGTTGAGGGCATGGCCGTCGGCCTGGAGAAGCTCGCCGAGCTGCCCGATCCTGTCGGCCGTGTGCTCGACCACCGCGTGCTCGCAAGCGGCGTGGACCTCACCCGCGTGAGCGTGCCGTTGGGCCTGGTCGCCATGGTGTACGAGGCGCGCCCCAACGTGACGGCCGACGCCGCGGGCATCTGCATCCGCACCGGCAACGCCTGCATTCTGCGCGGCGGCTCGCTGGCCTATCACTCGTGTGCCATGATTGCCGAACTGCTGGCCGATGCGCTCGAGGCCAAGGGCTTCCCGCGCGAGGCCGTGTCGATGATCGAGTCTACCGACCGCGAGGCCACCGGCGAGCTCATGAAGCTCCGCGGCGTCGTCGATGTGCTCATTCCGCGTGGCGGTGCGGGCCTGATCCAGCGCTGCGTGCGCGAGTCGCTCGTTCCGGTGATCGAGACGGGCACGGGTAACTGCCACATCTACGTGCATGAATCCGCCGACTTCGATAAAGCGCTCAATATTATCGTCAACGCTAAGACACAGCGCGTGGGCGTGTGCAATGCCGCCGAGTCGCTGCTGGTCGACCGTGCCGTGGCCGATGCGTTTTTGCCCGCGGTCGTGGCCGTGCTGCATGACCACGGCGTGCTCATTCACGGCGACGAGGCCACGTGCGCCGCATGCGCCGACGCCGGGCTTGCCGAGGGCGATGACTACGTTGCCGCGACTGAGGAGGACTGGGGTCGCGAGTATCTGACGCTCGAGATGAGCGTGAAGGTCGTGGCGAACGAGGACGAGGCCATCGCGCACATCAACCGCTACGGCACGATGCACTCCGAGGCCATCGTTGCAGAGGACACGGATGCTTGCGAGCGCTTCCTGGACGAGGTCGATGCCTCGGCCGTGTATGCCAACGCCAGCACGCGCTTTACCGACGGCGGCGAGTTTGGCCTGGGCGCCGAGATTGGCATCTCGACCCAAAAGCTCCACGCCCGCGGCCCCTTTGCCGCCGAGGCCCTCACCACCTACAAATACAAGCTCCGAGGCACCGGCCAGGTCCGCCCCTAACGCCCGCGCAAACAAAAACCACCACAAAGGTGCCTGTCCCCTTTGTGGTGGTTTTGGAATTAAGCCTGAAAGGTGTCGCGGTCGGGGGCGAAGGACTGCATGGCCGCGATGGTACGGTCGAAGAGTTCGGGGAGCTCCCAGCCCAGCATCTCGGCACCCTGCGTAATCACGTCGCGCGAGCAGCCGGCGGCAAAGCGCTTGTCCTTGAACTTTTTCTTGAGCGACTTGGTCGTAAAGTCCATGACGCTCTTACTCGGACGCATGATGACGGCAGCACCGATCAAGCCGGTGAGCTCGTCGCAGGCAAACAGGATCTTTTCCATCTGCAGCTCGGGCTTGGGCAGCGAGGTGTTGAAGTCCGATGTGTGCGTCTGAATGGCGCGAATGAGATCGGGAGAGGCGCCCTCGCCTTCAAGGATCTCGGCCGCATAGATGGTGTGGTTCATGGGGTCGTCCTCATGCTCCTCCCAATCTAGGTCGTGCAGCAGACCGACGATGCCCCAAAACTCCTCGTTCTCGGGGTCGAACTCGCGCGCAAAGTAGCGCATGGTGCCCTCGACCGTTTCGCCGTGGGTGATGTGGAACGGGTCCTTATTGTGCTCGTTGAGCAATTCGAACGCACGGTCGCGGGTGATTCTGGCGGAAAGTGGCTCTGCCATAAAAGACTCCTTGTGCTCGCAGGTATCGCTAAGAATGAATACTACTAGAACGACTAGAACGAAAAAACCACCACAAAGGTGCCTGTCCCCTTTGTGGTGGTTTTTGGCGCGGATGGGTTAGTTGAGGGCGGCTTGGGCTAGGCGGGCTTCGGCGGCCTCCTCGGTGACGCCCAATGCCACGGCGAACTCCTCGATGGAGCGGCGCTTGGCTTCCTTGAGTACACGCATATAGTAAGAGCTGGGCTTTTTATCGGCTTCCTCGGCCTGGCGAATGCGGTGCATCATGGTCTTTGCCACGCGGACCGTCTCGGGCGCGCCCAGCTTGAGCTGCTGCTTAAAGTGCGTCTCCTCAAGCGAGCTGTTGCGCTCGGTAAAGGTGTCGCACTCCAGCTCGTCGTAGTGGCTCAGCAGGTGCTCGGCATCTTGCTGCGAGATGGCAGCGTGCAAACGGTCGGCCTGCGCCACGGGGTACATAAGGATTGTCTGCGCATGTCCCTGCTTGGTCTCGAGCAGCAGCATGGGCTGCGGCGTGTCGTCCCTAAAACCGACGACGGTGCAGACTCCCTGACCCGGATGAATGACGTGTTGACCGATTGAGAACATGCTACCTCCAACTTATACGAATTTGCGTATGTCTAGAATACCACGCTGACGTGCGGAAACCCTTACTTTATGCAGGAAAAGCACACAACTCCGATAGGTAAGAGTATTCGATAAAAGACACAGCTCATTCACACCTTTATGCATTTTCAACGCGTGCATAATCTGCAGGCAGACCGGCATCTTTGAGTGAGTCCATACAAGCTGTAGTCAATTTTGTGCATATGCAATTTCGATTGGCTTTACCCTGCGACAGTGCCCGTCGCTTGTGATAGAGTGCTACAAACTCTGGCTTTTGCCCTACGAGTGACCAAGAGTTCGGGGGCTTTAACACAAGGAGGATCTATGCCCGAGAAGATTGAAGAGCTGGTACGCGCTGCGCTTGCTGCGGCCCAGGAGGCCGGCGACCTTTCCGCATTTGAACTTGACGATTGCGCTATCGAGCGACCGGCTGACACTTCTCATGGCGAGTGGACCTCTACCATGGCCCTGAAGTCCGCCAAGCTGGCCCACTGCGCCCCGCGCAAGATCGCCGAGGCCATCGTTGCCCATATGCCCGAGGATCCCGCGATCGAGAAGGTTGAGATCGCAGGCCCCGGTTTCATCAACTTCTACCTCTCCGTTGCCGTCAAGAATGCCATCTTTGGCGAGGCTCGCGAGAAGGGCATGGACTTCGCTAAGTCCAACGTCGGTGGTGGCCTGAAGACCCAGGTCGAGTTCGTTTCCGCCAACCCCGTCGGCCCCATGCACATTGGTCACGGCCGCTGGGCCGCTCTGGGCGACTCCCTTTGCCGCGTCATGGACCACGCCGGTTACGACATCCAGCGTGAGTTCTACATCAATGACCACGGCTCTCAGATGAACACCTTCGGCAACTCCATCAGCACGCGCTATATGCAGCTTGCCGACATCATCGCCAAGCAGGGCGTTGATATCGACGAGGCTCACAAGCTGCTGATCGCCGACCGTGACGCCTTTGTTGCCGACGAGAACGACGAGCACCCCGAGACCCATCCGTATCAGGACAACTTTGCCGAGACCTTGGGCAAGGACTCTTACGGCGGCGACTACATCATCGACGAGGCCGCCGAGTTCTGGCGCACCGACGGCGACAAGTGGGTCGACGCCGATCCGCAGGAGCGCATGGAGAGCTTCCGTGAGCGCGGCTACGTGAAGATGGTCGACAACATGCGCGACCTCTGCCACGCCGTCAACTGCGACTTTGACCGTTGGTACTCCGAGCGCTCGCTGTATGTGAAGGACACCGAGGGCGAGACCGCCGGCACCTCCGCCGTCGACCGCGCTTTTGAGAAGCTCGACAAGATGGGCTACCTCTACACCAAGGACGGCGCCCTGTGGTTCCGCTCCACCGATCTGGGCGACGACAAGGACCGCGTCCTGATCAAGTCCGACGGCGAGTACACCTACTTCGCCTCCGACGTTGCCTATCACTGGGATAAGTTCCAGCGCGTCGATCACGTCATCGACATCTGGGGCGCCGACCACCACGGTTACATCGAGCGCGTACGCTGCGTCTGCGACGCTCTTGGCTATCCCGGCAAGTTTGAGGTTCTGCTGGGCCAGCTCGTCAACCTGCTGCGTAACGGCAAGCCCGTCCGTATGTCCAAGCGCAAGGGCACCATGGTGACCCTTCAGGAGCTCGTCGACGAGGTTGGCTCCGATGCCGCTCGCTACACGCTCATCTCCAAGAGCTCCAACCAGATGGTCGACTTCGACATCGAGGCCGTTAAGAAGCGCGACAACTCCAACCCGGTCTATTACGTGCAGTATGCTCACGCCCGCGTGTGCTCCATCCTGCGCCGTGCCGCCGACGTTACCGCCGAGCAGGCCGACGAGATGGGCATGAAGGCCGTTGCCGCCAAGGCCATCGGTGAGAACGTCGATTACTCGCTGCTGACCGACCCGACCGAGCTCGCCCTTTCGCGCAAGCTTAACGAGCTTACCGACCTGATCGCCAGCTGTGCTCGCGACCGCGCTCCGTTCCGTCTGACGCACTTTGCCGAGGAGCTCGCCGGTGACTTCCACAGCTTCTACGCTGCCTGCCAGGTTCTGCCGAGCGAGGGCCGTCCCGTCGACCCCGAGCTTTCGCGTGCCCGTCTGGCCGCTTGTGATGCCGTCCGTGTGACGCTCGCCCTGGTGCTCACCCTCGTTGGCGTTTCCGCGCCCGAGCAGATGTAATCTGCGGGTCATTTGACCGTGTAGGTTTGGTTTAACTGAGCCCTATAAGCCCGATCTCCTACGGAGGTCGGGCTTTTTTCGCAAACGCCGACGTATTGATGAATTTGGAACTGCTGGAAATACGAAACTATGCCGGTTTACTACGATGAATTGAGGAATTCTAACCACGCCGGCTTTTTGCTAAAAAGTGCAAGGCATCTACCTGCGGTTTTAGTTCAACAAGTTTCGGAGTGGTCGCGGTTGAGCGATTCATCGTAGTAAACCGCCATAGTTTTGGCGGAGGCAGTCAGATTTGTGGGTGGCAAACAAAGAGTGTCCCTTTTGACTAGTCGTTTAAGAACGTCCCCCCAATGACTAAGTTGCAGGTGGCGGCGGTTGTGTTACACTAACGCTGCGTAGTTGACGCAATCATCTCGATACAGATCAATGATGTCCGTCGTTTTGAACGGAACTAGACTGTTTAGCCGCCCTGAAGGTTTATGCAGGGAGCATGTGATCACAGGGCTTGAAAAGAAAGTTGAGCAAACACTGTGTCTGATCAACAGCAAGAAAACGAAATAACGACGACGCAGGCCGCTCCCGCTGCACCGGTTGCGTCGGACCAGGTCGCGGCGCCCGCGCAAGCCTCGGCTCCTGAGACGCCTAAGGCTGCTTCGACGCCTATGCCTGTAGCGGCTGAGAAGGCCGTGCCTGCAACTGGTGAGGAGGCTGCTCCGGCAAAGCCCAAGCGCACGCGTCGCACGGCCAAGCCTGCCGCTGACGGCGAGGAGGTCACCAAGCCAAAGCGCCGTACCACGCGCACGACGCGCGCCAAGCTCACCGTTGCAGCTGACTCCTCGGCGCCGATTTCCGATGAGGTCGCGCAGGCACGTGCGTTGGCGCAGATTAGCGAGGCTCAGGTGGTGCGCGCCCGCCGTCGTGCTGCCGAGCGCGAGGCCGCGGCTCTGACCGAGCTTGCAGCTCCGTCTGTGCCCGAGACGCCTGCCGCCACCGAGACTCCTGTCGCCGACCAGCCGACCGAGAAGCCGGTACCGCGCACACGCCGTCGCACGGCTGCTAAGGCCGAGCAGGTTGCTGAACAGGTAACCCCCGAGCTCACTGAGGCTTCGGTCCGTTCCGCGGCAGGGGAGGGCACATCGCCTGTTGAGCCCGCTGCGCCTGTCGAGGCCAGCGAAGTTCCCGTTGTCGATCCGGCTTTGCGCCCGCACCGTCGCGGTCGCAAGCCCAAGGCCTTTGTCGAGGCCGAGAAGGCCGCAGCCGCAGCCGCCGCCGCTCGGGATGCTGCGGCGACCGCCAAGTCCTCAACTGCTGCCGATGCATCCGTCCAGGATGCTACGACTTCCAAGGCCGTTTCTGCCGATGCCGAGCCCGCCGACGTCCGTCCCGGTCGCAGCCGTCGCACTGCTGCTAAGCGCACGTCCAAGGCTAAGGCTGCCAAGAAGGGTGCGTCCGAGGATTCCGCCGAGACGACCGCCGATGCATCGGCTGATGCCGTCGAGCCCCAGGACGTCGAACAGCCTGCATCCGAGAAGCCCAAGCGCGGTCGCAAGAAGTCCGTTAAGGCCAAGGCCGCCGAGCAGCAGGTTGATGTCGAAGCGCAGGTTGATTCTGGCGCCGAGGCCAATGACGCCGCTGCGGCCAATGTTGACACCGCCGCAACCGATGGTGCCGCCCCCGCCGAGGGCGAAGACGGCGCTCGCCCCAACCGTCGCCAGCACAAGCGCAACGAGGAGCGCAACGAGCGCAACGAGCGCAAGGACGAGCGCAACAACGATCGTCGCAACCGCCAACGCGATCGCAAACAGCGCAACAAGGAGCGTAACGCCGCCCCCACCGAGCCCACGCTTTCTCGTGAGGAGCTCGCGGCCATGAAGGTCGCCGAGCTGCGCGAAAAGGCCAAGGAGTTCGAGATCGAGACGACCGGCAAGAAGAAGGCCGAGCTCGTCGAGGAGATCTACACCACTGCCGCGAAGGCCGAGGGCTTCCGCGATATCAAGGGCATTCTGCAGATTCGCCCGGACAGCTCCGGTATCATCCACGCCCATGGCTACATGAAGTCCAACGCCGACGCCTTCGTGCCCGCCTACCTCATCCGCTCCGCGCGTCTGCGCACGGGCGATGTCATCGAGGGCTCGCTGCGTCCTTCGCGCGGCGGCGACAAGCGCGCCGGCCTCGCCAAAATCACGACCGTCAACGGTCTGGACCCCGAGCAGATTCGCAACCGCCCCAAGTTCGGCGACCTCACCCCGGTCTATCCCAACGAGCCGCTGCGCATGGAGCACGGCAAGGATTCCATCACCGGTCGCGCCATCGACATCGTGTCGCCGATCGGCAAGGGCCAGCGCGGCCTGATCGTGTCCCCGCCCAAGGCCGGCAAAACCACGATCCTCAAGAAGATCTGCCAGTCCATCTCGATTAACAACCCCGAGGTGCACCTCATCTGCCTGCTCGTCGACGAGCGTCCCGAAGAGGTCACCGATATGCAGCGTTCCATCAAGGGTGAGGTTGTGGCCTCGACCTTCGATATGCCTGCCGACAACCACACCCGCGTGGCCGAGCTCGTCATCGAGCGCGCCAAGCGCATCGTAGAGCTGGGTGGCGACGTCGTGGTGGTGCTCGACTCCATCACGCGCCTCGCCCGCGCTTACAACCTGGCGGCGCCCGCCTCGGGCCGCATCCTTTCGGGCGGCGTCGATTCGGCTGCACTGTATCCGCCCAAGCGCTTCCTGGGTGCAGCCCGCAATATCGAGAACGGCGGCTCGCTCACCATCCTGGCCTCTGCCCTCATCGACACCGGTTCCAAGATGGACGAGGTCATTTTCGAGGAGTTCAAGGGCACCGGCAACATGGAGCTTAAGCTCGACCGCGACCTGGCCGACCGCCGCATCTTCCCGGCTATCGACCCCGTTGCCTCCGGTACGCGTAACGAGGACCTGTTGGTCGACGAGCAGATGCGTCCGTTTGTCTTTGGTCTGCGTCGCATTCTTGCCGGCATGAACAACACCGAGCGCGCAGCCGCATCGTTTATCAAGGGTCTTAAGGGCACCAACACCAACCAGGAGTTCCTGGTGCGTTCGGCCAAAAAACACAGCGACTACGAACAGACGTTCTAGGTTGTCATCCACACGCAGCGATAGTCATCAATGCGATAAAGGGTCGGGGCTTTGAGCCTCGGCCCTTTTCCATAGTGCCGCTCCGCGCTTATTTTTGACCGTAAGACCGACGAGCAGCAGGTTTCCCGTTTCAATCCTACATCGTCGCTTGCAATCGGCAGGGCGGTTTCGCATAATAGCTTTTAAGCTTCGCGACGGAAAACGCAGATGAAACGAACCATATACCGTTGCTTTGGGGCATAGCCCCGCTTCATCTTCTCTCGCGCAGCCAACTGAATGATGCGATTTGGGTGCTGGAAGATGGGGAGAGCTCATGGCTTCTTCTGATGCAACACAACGAGCAGTCCTTGCCGGACTTTCGTGCGGGATCGGCCTTGCCGCTCCCGTGGTTATGTATGCCGCGACGCTGCCGTTTTCGTCGGTGAACGAGACGGTCGTGGCGGGTGCAGTTCCCTTCGCCGTGGGCGCGGTGGCGGGCGTGGGTATCTATGCCGCCTCGCTGGGTATCTCCGAGTATCGTGCGCAGCGTGAAGAGCGTCTGTTCCAGCCCGATGCCATGGGCGGTGCCGCCAATCTCAATCAGCATCAAAGCGAGTTCAAGACCGCCTCGATTCCAGCTCAGCAGCAGGATGCGATTCCGTACGCTGCGGCTTCTGCTTCTCAGGCTCAGTCGGAGCAGTCTACCTCGGCATTCCTTTCCGGCCTGACTGGTGCGTTCCAGCGCCGTCATGCCGATGATGGTGTCCCTACCATCGCTCGAGCCGCAGATGCTATGGACGAGGCCGAGGCTTGGTCCATGATCGACAGTATGCTCGACGACGATTCGCCGGTGAGCTGCGACCCTGCACACTCGCGCGACGTCTATCAAGTCGCCATCGACGAGCTCACCAACGGCGGGCAGACCGGCTCCTTCAATCGCGACGACATCGCCGCCGCGGCACGCGCCGTGTCTGGCTCCCAGGCCGCCCCTGCGGGCAGCACGGCGGCTTTCGTGGCACTCGTCGCCAACGCGGCAGCCAATAACGCCTACAGCGCTACCTCGGGCGACGCGAACGCTTCTGCCGACAATTCGTACGTTGATGAAGCCATGGCCGCGGACGAGGAGGCCGTTGCCGCCCGCCGTGCCGCCGAAAGCTCGTTGTGGGGCGCTCCTGCCCAGCAGCAGGCGGCTGAGGCTGCGCCGTACAATGCAAACCTCGCCAGCATGCCTATCATCTCCGGTGCCGCGGACATCGATCTCGATGACCTCGATGAGCCTGCAGCCATCACCGCATCGATTGATGCCCAAGATCGCATCAACACCGGCGACCTTCCAGATGCCTCGCTCGAGGTTGATGTCCCCATGGCCGATTACTCGGGCCACGAGGACATGTGGGCCGCCGCCACCGCGATCCTGGATGAGATTGACGAGCCTGCTCCTGTTACGGCCCCCGCTCCCGTCGCTGCCCCTCAGCCTGCTGTCCCCGCCTATGTCGGCCGTCACAGTGCTGTGTTCCCCGAGGATACTGCCCGTATCTCGCGCGAGAGCATCGAGCGAGCCGAGGCTATTGCCGCCGGCATTATGGAAAATCGTCGTCACGAGCGCGTCAATCAGATCCTCGAGGAAGAGATCGAGCGCCTGCAGTCCTCTACCGCCAAGCGTACGGGCCGTGCCTATCTGAGCGTTATCGAGGGCGGTACCGCCAGCTTTGCGCCGCTCCGCGCGGAGGCATAACTTCTGCATGGTTAAGATCAATCGAAAATGGGCGGTCGTGACCTGCCTGATGGCGCTCTTGATCTGGGGCAATTCGCTGGTTCCCGGCTCGGGGTCGGGCTCACTGAGTCTAACGGTCATGGAAGCTATCCGCGGTTTCCTGCACGGCGTGGGACTTCCATATGAATGGGTGACCAACTTTGTTGTTCGCAAGTGCGCGCATTTTACCGAGTATATGGTGCTCGGCATCCTGGCAACGCACGCCTTTGATTTTGAGGGCCGGCGCACCTTTGACGTGCTGCTGCCCACGGCGGTGTTCCTGCTGCTGATTCCTTCGATCGACGAGACGATTCAGCTCTTTGTGCCGGGACGCGCTGGAATGATCACCGATGTGATGATCGACTGCTGTGGAGCGGCAACGGGCGTTGTGCTCCGATATCTCTTACGGTCGCTGATGTGCGCCAAAAAGGCCGCCTAGGACGTATTGTTTGGTCCTAGGCGGCCTTTTTTATTTGAGGGCTTATATGAGGCGTGGTGGCGTCGTTCCGTAGGTCGGATTTGCCGGGCGTGCCACGCCCCGTGGGTGCGTCTGCTACTGAAGCGCCTGTGCGCCCAGGGCCAGGCAGCCCATGATGCCCTGCTTGCCCTCGAGGCTGTTGTTGACGATGTAGCTATCGATGTCGTTGACCTCGGGCGTGACGATATAGCCGTTGAGCATCTCGGCGCACTTTTTGCGTGCGAGCGGCACGATGGGAGTGTGGTCGGCCACGCCGCCGCCGATGATGATCTTTTGCGGCGCGTAGCACAGCGTGTAGGTCATGAGTGCCTGTGCCAGATAGCCGGCGAGCAGGTCCATGGCCTCCGAGTCATCGGCCATGTCTCCGGCGCTCTTGCCATCCCAGCGCTTTTTAACGCCGGGGCCGGCGATGAGGCCCTCGAGACAGTTGTCGTGGAAGGGGCAGGCACTGTGCTCGCCAATGGTGTCGCGCGGGTCGCGCGTGACCAGGATGTGGCCGGCCTCGGGATGCATCATGCCGTGCACGAGCTGGCCGCCCGAGAGCACGCCGGCGCCCACGCCGGTACCGATGGTCAGATACACAACGTCAGTGAGGCCCTGGGCGCAACCAAAGGTGACCTCGCCCAGGCAGGCGACGTTGACGTCGGTGTCGTAGCCGCAGGGAATATTGAGCTCGTTTTGGATGGTGCCCAGCAGGTCAAAGTAGCGCCATGCCGTTTTGGGCGTCTCCAGGATCTTGCCGTATTGGGGCGAGGCAGGGTTGACTGCGGTGGGGCCAAAGGCGCCGATGCCCAGCGCGGCGATGCCCTTGTCGGCAAACCATGCGTTGACGGCCTCGACGGTCTCCTGCGGAGTCGTGGTCACGATCTGCTCACGCTCCAGGACCGTGCCGTCTGCATAGCCCGTGGCGCAGACCATCTTGGTGCCGCCGGCCTCGAGCGCTCCGATAAGCTGCTGCTCTGCCATAGTATTCCTCTCTGGACGAGTTGCTCCGTGACTAAAGTATAGCGCTCTAAAAAATAAATGAGGTCGCTATAAAAAGAAACCTCATGGCCCAACGGGTTCACGAGGTTTCTTTAGTGCCTTTAGTTACTGACCGTCCTTACCCGCGCGGGTTGATTTTATCACGTAGCGACTTGAGGTTCTCAAGCGCAGCGTTGAGCGTCTCGTCTCGCTTGGCAAAGTGGAAACGAATCAGATGGTTGACGGGCTCGCGGAAGAAGCTCGAGCCCGGAACGGCGCCCACGCCCACCTTGGAGGCCAAATCCTCACAGAAGTCGAGGTCGCTGTCATAGCCAAACTCCGAGATATCCATCATCACATAGTAGGCGCCCTGCGGCACGTTGTGCTCAAGACCGATGCTATCGAGCCCCTGACAGAATAGGTCGCGCTTGGCGGTGTAGAGGTCGAGGACCTCCTGGTAATAGCTGTCGTCGAATTTGAGGGCGGTGACGACAGCTTCCTGCAGGGGAGCGGCAGCACCCACGGTGAGGAAGTCGTGGACCTTTTTAATGCGCTCGGTGATCTGGGCCGGGGCGATGGTGTAGCCCAGACGCCAGCCGGTGATGGAGTACGTCTTAGACAGCGAACTGCAGCTGATGGTTCGATCGAACATGCCGGGCAGCGTGGCCATATAGACGTGCTCGTGGGGCGCGTAGACGATGTGCTCGTATACCTCGTCGGTAATGCAGTAGGCGTCGTACTTTTTGCAGAGGTCGGCGATTAAGGTGAGCTCCTCGCGCGTAAAGACCTTGCCGCAGGGGTTGGAAGGGTTGCACAGGACGATGGCCTTGGGATCGTTGTCGCGGAAGGCCGCCTCGAGTGTCTCGCGGCCAAAGTCGAACGCAGGTGGGTTAAGCGGCACGTAGATGGGCTCGGCACCCGAGAGGATCGTGTCGGCGCCGTAGTTCTCGTAGAATGGCGAGAAGATGACGACCTTGTCGCCGGGGTTTGTGACCGTCATCATGGCGGCCATCATGGCCTCGGTGGAGCCGCAGGTGACCACGATGTTCTCGTTGGGGTTGATCGGCATGCCCATAAAGTGCTCCTGCTTGGCGGCAAGCGCCTCACGCATGGCCTGGGAGCCCCAGGTGATGGAGTACTGGTGATAGAGCGGCTTGGGGTCGCTGGCGATGGCGCTCAGGCTGTTGAGCAGCTGCGCCGGGGGATCGAAGTCGGGGAAGCCCTGCGACAGGTTGACGGCGCCATACTTATTGGAGATGCGCGTCATGCGGCGGATGACCGAATCGGTAAACGTTGCCGTACGGTTGGAGAGTTCTTTCATGCTTGTCCTTTCGAGCATTTGCAGTGGGGCAAGTTTACTCCTATGAAACCGGTGGGAATTGCTCGAAATGGTCTCGAAAAACTCTTTTCAAAATTCTTGAAAATTGGGGCTTGCATCGCGTGGCGTTCCTTGCAATAATAGTCGAGCGCGAAGCGCACAGGACACGGTGGGTGTAGCTCAGTTGGCTAGAGCGACGGGTTGTGGTCCCGTAGGTCGAGGGTTCGAGTCCCTTTACCCACCCCAGTTCTTGCTTCGTGTTGATATCGGGTCGTTAGCTCAGTTGGTAGAGCAGGGGACTCTTAATCCCAAGGTCCAGGGTTCGACCCCCTGACGGCCCACCAAAGATTGTTAAGACGGTCAACTTCGGTTGGCCGTCTTTTTTATTAACCTCGCATGGGGCCGAACCCGTAAGGGCACAGACGCTTTACAAGTCGAGCCTGCCCTGGGGGTCGGTGAATCCGTCTGTACCCTCCTTGAGCTTTTTCTCGTCTGCTTTCACGCGACGTTCGAGCTTCTTTGTATCTTCGGCAGGCGGTAGGTTCTCGGGTACAATTCCGCGGTCGATGAGGCTGCCACGCACGCTTGTGTTGTTCTCGACGTGCTCTTGCTTGATCTGGTCCAGACCGTACAGGTCGTGTTCCTCGGCGTTGAAGGCCGTCATCGAGTTCGTAAGGTCCTTTGCTTTGATGAGAACATCGGCTAGCCTGTCCGCCAATGCCGAGCTCTTGGATACGCCGAGCTGTTGTTTCATTTCCGCCGTGCTTCTGCCGCCGAATAACGCTTCATCGCCCTTCGACTTGATGATCGCGAATCCTTTGGAGTCCACGCCGCGTTTGAACGCAATACCCGAGAGCTGTTTCTCTGAATCAGATAGCGAGTGGCGCGCCTGCAAGCGCTGAATCTCTGCGAAGCGCTGCTCTATGAGCTCTTGGCGGCGCGTCTGCACGGCGAAGTACGCCTGTGCGAGCGCGATTTCTTGCTTGTTTGAATCTCCGTTCTGGGCGATTAAATAGCATGCATAGCGCGTAAGTTTGTAGTCTTTAACCGCGCGAGCGGCGACACCGGCAGTTACCATTTTCGTGGTGTCACGAAAATGGGAATCAACTGGAGTTTTGTTTGTTTCGCACGAGACCTTTGCCCTCTTAACAACTTCGGCGAAGTTCTCCCATCGAGTGTATCCCATGGGTTCCATTAAATCGCGTGCGAGCCAATACTCAACGCCGTCTTCCACATTGGCGTAGCTATCAAGTTTGACACGCCACTTCTCGATATCTCTACTGTCCATATCTCCTCCTCGCTGGTCTATTGTCTATGCGGGCTTTGCCCGCTCTGTATTCAGAATAAGGATACGCTGCCGTGCGGACACGAATGGGCCCCGTGTCATTTCGAGCTCACGGGGCCTATAGATATCGATTAGCTGTGTTCTGTTTTAGATGGGTGTTCGACTTAGTCCGCTCGATAGTGCGATCCGAGACTTTCGGTGCGTTTGCGCATGGCTTTGACCATTTTCTGTGCTAGCTGAATCTGCGACTGTATGCGGGCGAGCGCAGCGATTTCACTGTCGTTGGCATGCGGCTTATTAAGAGCTGTGGCATCATCTTGAATGTTTTCAAGCTCTTGCAGCGCCTTGGAAAGGCCAACTTCGGTCCTGTTGATCATGCAGTAGGTACTCATTGTGCGTTTGAGGCAGCGGGTCAGGCGCTCGGCGTCTGCTGTAGCTATGCCATGCTGGGGGAGGGCGATATCCATCGGAGCGGCCGCCTCGGGAGCGTCCAGCGCTGCTCGAGCTGCCGATGCGCCCGCGATGCGCCCGAATACGATGCCATTGGCACTCGACAAGCCGCCGATGCGGTCGGCGCCGTGCATGCCGCCTGTTGCCTCACCGCAGGCGTAGAGGCCCTCAACGCCCGTGTACGCGGTCTTGTCGATTTTGATACCGCCGTTGGCGGCGTGGGCATACATCGCCACGCGCATCTCGTCGGTCGGCGCGATGCCGTGCTCGTCTTGTAGCCAGGTGGCAAAGGTCTGCACAAACTCGGGGACGTCCTCGCGGGGGAAGTCGTAGTGGAGCGCCAGGCCTTCGGCTCCCGCTTGGTCGATGGCTAGGTCGATAGCGCGAGAATCCAGACGCGAAGTGAAGGGACCATATCCGGAGCGTTGCTCGAGCAGATCGTCGAGCTTATCGTCGGCGATATCGACCGGCTGGTCGAACTTGACGTAGCGCCAGGTCTTCTCGTTAAAAACAAGGTTTCGCTTGGGCTCGATGAAGCCGGGCATCATCTGCATGAACTCTATATTAGTAAGGGACGCACCGTGCGCCAGCGCGATAGCCTGTGATGAGCTGAGCACGTCGGCGGAAGTGAGGCTGCGCTCGAACAGGCCACCCGTGCCGCCCGCAGCGATGATAGTGGCCTTGACTGCCATAGGCACGAGACGCTCGTTTGTCCGGTCGTAGAGCGTGGCACCGACAATCTTTCCGTCCGTATCTTCAACAAGGTCGATAAGCTCATGGCGGGGGAGCAGGCGAATGCCGAGCGACTCGATCCGGGTCGTCAGAGCGTCCTCAAGGGGCTTACGGGTGAGGCCGCGCCACATGCGCGTCTTGTGGTCAAAACAGGGGATAAATTGCTTTTGCTGGGCGCTCTCAGCGCTTTGCGGACGCTGGAGCTCAACGCCTAGGTCTTGCTCGAGCCATTCAATTGCTTGGGGAATGCTGTGGACAAACGTCTGGACAAGCTCGGGGTCGGCGACGCCGCCACCAACGGTCTGGATGGTATCGATGAGGTCTTGTTCGTCGTCTTCGTTAACGGGTCCGATAAGCCCCAGGCCCCAGGTTCCGGGGAAGAAGCTCGATCCACTCATAGTCTTGCCGGCGCTTGCCACAGCGACGGTTGCGCCCGTGCGTGCCGCTTCGATGGCGGCGCAAAGGCCCGCAATGCCAGATCCAATTACCAGTACATCAGTCGATTCCATCGGATTCCTTTCTCGTCCGGCGCATTGTCGCATGGGTGATCGGCAATGGAGCCGCAAAGACTCGGCAAATCGGTAAAGGGCAAATATGGCAGGTGGGCGTCATGGACGTTCTGACGCTCCGTCTCATCACATCTCGTATTTCGCCCCAACTGATATATCGGCATTAGCTGCCCTGCGACAGCGTAAACAAAAAGAGCCGCCACCTTAAAAGGTAGCGGCTCCAAAGCTCAACTATGTGAGCATCGCGCGGGCGCGACTAGGCCTTGAGGGCCTCCTCGACGGCGACAGCGCAGGCGACGGTGGCACCGACCATGGGGTTATTGCCCATGCCGATGAGACCCATCATGTCGACGTGCGCAGGCACGGAGGAAGAACCGGCGAACTGGGCGTCGGAGTGCATGCGGCCCATGGTGTCGGTCATGCCGTAAGAGGCAGGGCCGGCGCCCATGTTGTCCGGGTGCAGGGTACGGCCAGTGCCGCCACCAGAAGCGACGGAGAAGTACTTCTTGCCAGCCTCGAGGCGCTCCTTCTTGTAGGTGCCAGCGACGGGGTGCTGGAAGCGCGTGGGGTTGGTGGAGTTACCGGTGATCGAGATGTCAACGTTCTCGTGCCACATGATGGCAACGCCCTCGCGGACGTCGTCGGAACCGTAGCAGTTAACGGCAGCGCGGGGACCATCGGAGTAGGGGATGGTCTCGACGACCTTGAGCTCGCCCGTGTAGTAGTCGAACTGGGTCTTCACGTATGTGAAGCCGTTGATGCGGGCGATGATCTGAGCGGCGTCCTTGCCCAGACCGTTGAGGATAACGCGCAGCGGCTTCTTGCGAGCCTTGTTGGCGTTCAGAGCCAGGCCGATAGCGCCCTCAGCGGCAGCGAAGGACTCGTGGCCAGCCAGGAAGGCGAAGCACTCGGTGTCGTCGGAGAGCAGCATAGCGCCCAGGTTGCCGTGGCCCAGACCGACCTTGCGGTCCTCGGCGACGGAGCCGGGAACGGTGAAGGCCTGGATGCCCTCGCCGATGATGGCGGCAGCCTCAGAAGCGGTCTTGGCGCCACGCTTGACAGCGAGAGCGCAACCGAGGGTGTAGGCCCACTCGGCGTTCTGGAAGGCGATGGACTGGGTGTTGTTGACGATCTCACGCGGGTTGAAGCCCTTGTCGGTGCAGATCTGCAGAGCTTCCTCGAGGGAGGCGATGCCGTTGTCGGCGAGGCACTTGTTGATCTTGTCAGCGCGGCGCTCGTAACCTTCGAACGTAACAGTCATAGTTATTTCCCTCCCTTTCTACTCGTGAACCGGGAACACGCTGGCGACGGAGTGAGTCTCCTCGTCGGTGCGCGGGTCGATGTACTTGGCAGCGTTCTCCCACTGACCATAGTGGCCCATAGCGCCAGCGATGGCCTCCTCGGGGGTCTTGCCGGCCTTGACGGCGTCGGTGAACTTGCCGAGGTTCAGGAACTCGAATGCGATGATCTCGTTCTTGTCGTTGAGAGCCATGCGGGTGACGTAGCCCTGAGCGAGCTCGAGGTAACGAGCGCCCTTGGCCTTGGTGCCGAACATGGTGCCGACCTGAGAGCGAAGGCCCTTGCCGAGGTCGTCGAGGGAGGCGCCCACGGGCAGGCCGCCCTCGGAGAACGCGGTCTGGCTGCGGCCGTAAACGATCTGCAGGAAGATCTCGCGCATAGCAACGTTGATGGCGTCGCAGACGAGGTCGGTGTTGAGGGCCTCGAGGATGGTCTTACCGGGAAGGATCTCGGAAGCCATGGCGGCAGAGTGGGTCATGCCCGAGCAGCCGATGGTCTCAACGAGGGCCTCCTCGATGATGCCGTCCTTGACGTTCAGCGTGAGCTTGCAGGCGCCCTGCTGAGGTGCGCACCAACCCACACCGTGCGTAAGACCGGAGATGTCGGAAATCTCCTTAGCCTGGACCCACTTGCCCTCCTCGGGGATGGGTGCGGGGCCGTGGTATGCACCCTTGGCAACGGGGCACATGTTCTCCACTTCCTGTGAGTACTGCATGCCTCTCCTCTCTATCGTGTTGGCGTCCCGTCTGGGGGTCGTGGCTGGCGATTGCCGGGCGACCCTTCGAAAGGGACATGACATGCAGCCCCTATAATACCGCGAAATGCACGGAATATTCGGCGAACGGCTCAGTTTTCGTAGCGAGAAGTCCGGAAGTTTTAATTGAAACGGTTTAACTATATGTTCTGTGGTCGCGAACTTCCGTAGAGGGGGTTCGTCTTGGGCAAGCTTTTGGTCAGCTCTTGTATGCGTTGCGGGGTCTGACCTGTTGCAACGGTGCCGTTCGCCGCCCGTTTACTGCCTTTGGCCGCGCGAGTGTATTGTTTTGCGTGAATGTTTTGATGGCACGCTTCAATCGTGCTGTATTGGATGGCAATCAGATCCCGGCGAAGGGAGCGCCATGCAGCGCGTTTGGAGAACGGTTACCGGCTTTTACCATGTCTGTGCCCGCGGTGTGGGCAAGCAGCTCATCTTTGAGGGCGATGAAGACCGGTGGGAGTTTTTGGAGCTGATGCGCGAGTGCTGCCGCGAGGCGGGCGTGACGGTTATCGCCTGGTGCCTTATGGGCAATCACGTGCATCTGGTGCTTGCAGATTACGAGGACGCGATGAGCGCGGCGATGCACCGGCTGCTTTTGACGTACGCGCGGCGGTTCAATAAACGCACGGGGCGCACGGGCCATCTGTTCCAGAACCGTTTTGACCGGCGCTCGCTCGATACCGACCGTTATCTGATGGCTGCCATTCGCTATGTTCACGCTAATCCGCAGGAGGCGGGTATCGCCCTGATCGAGCGTTATCCCTGGAGCAGCTTTGCCGAGTATCTGAGAGCGTATGACAACGATACGACGAGGGGATTTTCGGACCCTTCTTGTGTGCTTGAGCTCTTTGAGTCTGCCAAGGGGTTTCTGGATTATTCTCTGTCGATGCCCGATGGTTCCGATCCAGTGATTCACGATATGGATGAGACAGAGTGGGAGCGGCGTGCGTTTGCCGACAAGATGGCGAAGCGCCTGGGCGTGCCGCTCAACGAACTCAAGACCGTAGCGCCCTCGCGGCGAGATGGAATCATTTTCGCCCTGCACAATGTCGGCTACACGGTGCGCGAGATCGAACGGTATACGGGAATCAGCAAGAGTACCGTCTCTCGTATCGTGCGCGCTTATGCGCGGGTGAATGCTCAGGCTGAGGGCTCGGAATAGAAAATGGCCGAACCACTCTTGTCAAGCGATTCGGCCAACAAAATTCTTAAGATTTGGGACAAATACTACTGATTATTTTGTCCCGTGAGCATGCCGTCGAGGGTGCGCCAGGCGAGCTCGGCGCACTTGACGCGGGCGGGCATGTGCGAGATGTCCTGAAGCTGGGCGGCCTCGTCCAGATCTTCCAGGTCCTCCTCGGAGAGCTCCTCGCCGCGGATCATGGCGAGGAAAAGCCCTGCCAGACGACGAGCCTCCTCGACCGTCTCGCCGGTGATGAGGTCGGCCATGATGTCGGCGCTGGCCTGGCTGATGGCGCAACCGTGACCGGTAAAGGATGCCTCCTCGATCACGCCGTTCTCGACGCGCAGCTGCAGAGTGAGCTCATCGCCGCAGCTGGGGTTGATGCCGTCGTGCTCGTGCGTGGGGGCGTCCATCTCGTACTTGTAGTCGGGGTGCGAGTTGTGCTCCATAAACGTGGTGGAGGTGTACAGATTACCCATTGAACGTGCTCCAAACGTGATGCAGTCCGGCGATGAACTTGTCGATATCGGCCTTGTCGTTGTAGAAGGCCACGCTGGCGCGGCAGCAGGCGAGGTTCTCGACGCCCAGCCAGGTAAGCAGCGGCTGTGCGCAATGGTGACCGGCGCGGATACAGACGCCGTCCATGTCCATAATGCTCGCGACATCGTGCGGGTGGATGCCCTTGACGTTAAAGCTCACGACGCCGTGATGGTTATCCCAGTAGATGGAGCCGATGATCTGGACAAAGTCGAGCTGCATGAGCTCGCCCATCAGGTAGTGGACGAGTGCCTGCTCACGGGCCTGGATGTTTTCGTAGCCCACCGTGTTAACGAGGTAGTCGAGGGCAGCGCCTGTGGCGAAGATTCCGGCTGCGTCCTGCGTACCTGCCTCGAACTTCTCGGGGACGGGCGCCCAGACGGCGTCCTGCTCGGTGACCGAATCGATCATCTCGCCGCCGGTGAGCATGGGCGGCATGGCGTTGAGCAGGTCCATCTTGCCCCACAGCAAGCCGATACCCATGGGGCCCATGGCCTTGTGCGCGCTAAAGGCAAAGAAGTCGGCGCCCAGATCGGCCACATCGACCGGCATGTGCGGCAGCGACTGCGCGCCGTCGACGACCAGGTAGCCGCCGTACTTGTGTACGAGCTTGCCGAGGTTCTTGACCGGGTTCTCGACGCCCAGCACGTTAGAGACCTGACCCACGGCCAGAATCTTGGTTTTGGGGCCAACCTTGGCAAGCACTTCTTCGGTGGTGAGCTGGCCGGTCTTGGTGGGGTAGAGGTAGACGAGCTTGGCGCCGGTCTCGCGGCAGACCTGCTGCCACGGAATCAGGTTGGAGTGGTGCTCCATGATGGTGATGACGACCTCGTCGCCGGGCTCGAGCACCGTGGGCGCAAAGCTCTTGGCGACCAGGTTGAGCGACTCGCTGGTGTTGCGGGTGAAGATGATCTCGTTGGCCTGGGAAGCGCCGATGAGATCGGCGATCTGCTGGCGCACCTTCGCGATAGCGTCGGTGGCCTCGACGGATAGCGAGTACAGGCCGCGCAGCGGGTTGGCGTTCATGCGCTGGTAGAAGTCGCGCTCGGCGTCGAGCACGCAGGCGGGGCGCTGCGCGGTGGCAGCGCTATCGAGAAAGGCGATCTCGGGGTGCTGCTGGAACAGCGGGAACTGGCCCTTGTAGGGGTTATTCTCGATGTCCACGGTGGGCCAGCCGCGCGAAGCCTCGTCGCTGGCGTCGAGCATCATGGGCTCGGGGGCGGTGCAGGTATCGCATTTAACGTGCTCGGTGTCGATCATGCGAGCTCCTCCTCAAAGTTGTCGATCAGGTTGTTGCCCAGGCGGACGACGGCGGCGCGGGTGCGCTCATCGGTGGCGGAAAGCGCGGCGTCCTCCAGCTTGGCGCGGATGAACAGGTCCTCGGCGGCGTTTTGGTCAAGGCCGCGGCAGGCGAGGTAGAACAGCTGCTCGTCGCGGACGTGGCCGATGGTGGCGCCGTGGTTGCCGGCGACGTCGTCCTCGTCGCACAGGATGACGGGGACAGTCTTGTTGTCGACGCCCTTGTTGGCCAGCAACACGGTTTCGCGTTCGGTGCCGGTTGCGCCCTTGCAGCCGTGCACGAGGTCGATGGTGCCGCGGTAGACCTTCTTGGACGTGCCGGTCAGCACGCCGTTGGCGTCGATCTCGCACTCGGTCTTGCGGCCGCGATGGCGCAGCTCGTAGTTAAAGTCGCGCACCTGTTCGCGGGCACCCAGGTAATCGGTGTCGATCGTCACCTTGGCGGTGTCGCCCAGCAGGTCGCCGGCAAGGCCGGTGGCGCTGGCACCGGCACCCAGGACGGTGTGCTGCACGTTGACGCGTGCGCCCTCGTCCAGGAACAGGCCGGTGTCGTCGAGTGCGATCCAGCTGTCGTCGAGCGTCTGCGTGCAGGTCACGTTGACGGTGGCGTACTCGTGGGCGCACACGCGCAGCGCAGAACCCACGACGCCCTCGCCGGCAACGGGGGAGTCCAGGGCGATCTGCAGGTCGAGCGTCGACTGGGGACGGGCGACGACGTCGATGGCGGCGATGGCGGCCGCAGCGTCGACGCCACTCACGCGCACGGTAACCGTGGCGTGCTGGTATGCGGGCACATCGATGACGATGCGCTTGGTGGTGTGGTCGGCCAGGTAGGTGTAGGCGGCTTCGCCCATGCCGGTCTCGAAGGCCTCGGCAGGGGAGAGCTCTTCCTCGAGCTTGATGGCGCCGGCCTGGTAGACAGAGGTGGCGGGCACGTCGAGCTCGGTCTCGGGCGTGATGCGGGCGCGGTCGGCGGCGTCGCCGGGGGCAGCGGCACGGCGCTCGGGGAAGCGCTCGGCCATGGCTTCCATGGCGGCGTCGAAGGCGTCGGCCGAGCCGGCAAACTGCTCGTCCAGGCCTTCGACCTCAACGGCCTCGGCGGGAGCGGTGGCAAGCTCGTCGGAAAGCTCGAGCTTGGTCTGGTTCATCTTGAGCCAGCCCCAAGTGGCAGCAGGCATCGCATTAACTTGCTCGAGCGTGGTAGCAGCGGTGTTGGTTTCCTGTTTCATTATCCGATCGCTCCTTCCATCTCGAGCTTGATCAGGTTGTTCATCTCGACGGCGTACTCCAGCGGCAGCTCTTTGGAGACCGGGTTGGCAAAGCCGTTGACGATCATGGTGCGGGCCTCTTCCTCCGAGATACCGCGGCTCATCAGGTAGAACACCTTGTCGTCGCCGATGCGGCCGATGGTGGCCTCGTGGCCGATATCGACGTTCTTGGCGCGGATGTCCATGGCGGGGATGGTATCGGAGCGGCTCTGGTCGTCGAGCATCAGTGACTGGCAGCTCACGGTTGCCTTGGAACCCTCGGCCTTGGGCGTGGCCACGATAGAGCTGCGGAAGGTCTGGATGCCGCCGCTCTTGGAGATGCCCTTGGTTTCGACGGTCGCCGAGGTCTCGGGGGCGTTAAGCACGACCTTGCAGCCGGTGTCGAGGTTCTGCCCGGCGCCGGCAAAGGTGATGCCGGTAAAGCTCGAGCGGGCGCGGCGGCCGTTGAGCACGCTCATAGGGTAGAGGTAGCCCACGTGGCTGCCGAAGGAGCCGCTGATCCACTCGATGTCGCCGTCCTCGTCCACGCGCGCACGCTTGGTGTTGAGGTTGTACATGTTCTTGGACCAGTTTTCGATGGTCGAGTAGCGCAGGTGCGCACGCTTGCCCACAAAGAGCTCCACGGCGCCGGCGTGGAGGTTGGCCACGTTGTACTTGGGCGCGGAGCAGCCCTCGATAAAGTGCAGGTCGGCATCGTCCTCGACGATGATGAGCGTGTGCTCAAACTGGCCGGCGCCCTTGGCGTTGAGGCGGAAGTAGCTCTGCAGCGGAAAATCGAGCTTGGTGCCGCGGGGCACGTAGACAAACGAGCCGCCCGACCACACGGCACCGTGCAGGGCCGCAAACTTGTGGTCGGTGGGCGGGATGAGCGTCATGAACTTCTCGTGGATGAGCGGCTCCCACTGCGGATCGTGCAGGGCCTCCTCGATGCCGGAGTAGACGATGCCCATCTTGGACGCCGTGTCCTGCATGTTGTGGTAGACCAGCTCGGAGTCGTACTGCGCGCCGACGCCCGCCAGATAGCTGCGCTCGGCCTCGGGGATGCCCAAGCGCTCAAAGGTGTTCTTGATGTCGTCGGGCACCGACTCCCAGTCGTGCTTTTGGTCGGTGTTGGGCTTGACGTAGGTGACGATGTTGTCCATGTCCAGGCCCTCGATGGAGGGGCCCCACGTCGGGTCGGGAAAACGGTTGAAGATCTCGAGGGACTTGAGGCGCAGGTCGAGCATCCACTGCGGCTCGTCCTTCTTGGCGCTGATCTCGCGCACGATGTCGGGCGTAATGCCGGCGTCGAGGCGCTCGAATCCCTCCTCGCCATAGGTGAAGTCGTAGAGGCTGCGGTCGATGTCCGCGACCTCGGTGCGGTTCTTGGTCATTGCGTCGCCCCTTTACGCCTGCTGCCCGGTAGCGGCGGCCTCGGCCTGGGCGCGCTGCTCGGCGGCCTCGCGCTCGAAGGTCTCAAAACCGTTCTTGTCGATCCAGGGGATGAGCGAGGCGTCGTCCTCGCGCACGATATGACCCTTGACCATAACGTGGACGCGGTCGACATCCAAGTGCTCCAGGATGCGCGTGTTGTGCGTGATGATGAGCATGGAGCCGTCGCAGCTCTTGCGGTAGGCGTCCATGCCGTGGCTGACGGTGGAAAGCGCGTCGACGTCCAGGCCCGAGTCGGTCTCGTCGAGGATGGCGAGCTTGGGCTGCAGCAACAGGAGCTGGAGCATCTCGACCTTCTTCTTCTCGCCGCCCGAGAAGCCCACGCCCAGCTCGCGGTTGAGGTAGGCGGTATCCATGTTGAGCTCGGCCGCGAGCTCCTTGACGCGACGACGGAATTCCTTGCCCTTCATCTCCAGGCCGGGGCGGCCGGCGATACTGGCGCGCAAAAAGCTCGACAGTGGCACGCCGGGGATCTCGACCGGGGCCTGGAAGCTCAGGAACAGGCCGGCGCGCGAGCGCTTGTCGGTGGTGAGCCCGGTGATGTCCTGGCCGTCAAAGACGATGCGGCCGTCGTTGACCGTGTAAACGGGGTCGCCCATGACCAGGTGGCCGAGGGTGGACTTGCCGGCGCCGTTGGGGCCCATCAGCACGTGGGTCTCGCCGGCGGCGACGTTGAGGTTGACGTTGTGGAGGATGGTCTTCTCGTCCACGGAGGCGGTCAGACCTTCGATGGAAAGCAGCGGATTTGCGCTCATGCTGTCCCTCTCTGTATATGGTGTACTCATAGGTGTGCTAAACCCTAGGAATCTTCTCGGAATAAAGTTACTATGGGTTCGGCGTTAGTCAAGGGAAAACCCGACTAATCCACTCGACTTTTCAAATTCTGGGACAAAATAACCTGTTGTGTTTGTCCCACTTACTTAAGATTTGGGACAAACAAACTTGGTTATGTTGTCCCAGATGCAATGGGAGGGTAGGTATGCTCATTTCTTCCAAGGGCCGCTATGCCCTCCGGCTGATGATCTATATCGCGGCGCTGGGCGACGCCGAGGGCAAGATTGCCCTGCGCGAGGTCGCCGACCGCGAACATATCTCGCAAAAGTATTTGGAGCAGCTGGTTCGTCCGCTTATGAAGGCGGGCCTGCTTAAGAGCGTGCGCGGCAAGGGCGGCGGCTACATGATGGCCAAGGATCCCTCCGAGGTGCGTGCTGGCGACATCCTGCGCGCCGTCGAGGGCAGCACGGCTCCGGTGGCGTGCGATGGCATCGACAACAGCTGCGCCCGCAGCGATCTTTGCTCGACCGTCAAATTCTGGCGCGGTCTGGACGACGTGATCGAAAAGTACGTCGACGGCGTGACGTTGGCCGACCTTGCTGCCGTCCCCGAGATCAACTTCGACATTAAGCTGTAGGGCTGCAAATGACATCTCTCGACAAGGTGTATAAGCAAATTGAAGTTTTTGCTCGGGAATGTGACGCCGAGAAGGTTGTGCTGTTTGGTTCCCGCGCTCGAGGTGACAACTTGCCTAAGAGCGATATTGACATCGCCGTAGCAGGTTGCCGGGATTTCGGCCGGTTGTCATATTTGATCGAGGAGCGTCTTGATACTCTTTTAGATGTAGATGTCGTCAATCTCGACGAGTCCTTATCGCGTCAATTGCTCGATGAAATTGCCAGGGATGGTGTGATTCTGTATGAAAAAATATGAGAACTTTGTCAGCGCCTTGGCGAATCTTGAGGATGCGCCCAATCAGGATCTCAACAATGATTTTGTTCAGAGTGGTTTGATTAATAAGTTCAATCTTCAATTTGAACTGAGCTGGAAGCTCCTTAAGCGTCTGCTCGAGTATGAGGGCGCCACGCTTGCCGCGTCGGGGTCTCCTCGTGCCATCTTGAAGGAGTCCTACCGATTCTACGACTTTATTGATGAGGCGGCCTGGCTAGATATGCTCAAAGACCGCAATACGAACGTCCATATCTATGACAACAAGCTCGCTCAAGATTTGATTCAGCGCATCTTGAACGTATATATTCCCGCTTTTTGTCAGTTGAGGGACGGGCTGATGGAGCGATACGGCGAGCTTCTGATGGCGCCCGACGACCAGTTTGTTTAATTCCTTAAGATTTCGCGGAGGGTTGTTGCCGTTTACCGAGGGGTTGTTGTGCAACAACGGGCGAGCTGCAATACTTATTTTATCTTTGCAAACTGCACTTTAACTACACCAATGCAGGGAGGATCTTATGCAGCCCAAGCATTCTGCGATTGTCGCGGGCCTGACGCTGGCGCTTTCGTTTGGCGCCGTTTCCGCGCCGGCACCCGCCGCTGCCGAGGAGCCCACGCCGGGCGTTGCCTCGGATGCGACCGATATCGATAAGGGTCTCTATACCCAGCAGTCCTTTTCGGGCGTGCTGAGGTCGGTCCAGGGCGTTTCGTTTGTTAACGTGACTCCCGAGATGAAGTACTTCACCAAATATGAGAGTCACGGCAACTATAACCAGGGCTTTTCGTACGGTGACGGTTATAACGCGCTGGGTTATTACCAGTTCGACCGTCGTTGGTCGCTCATTCCGTTTATGAAGCAGGCCTACAACTACAACCCCGAAAAATACAGCATGCTCAAGGATGCGATTGATCGCGGCAGCGAGATTTCCAACATGAGCAATGCCATGTACGAGAACGGCCAGCTCACCGAGTTGGGCCGTATTGCGCAGGAGGCCTTCCAGGGCGCTTATAACATCGATTCTGTTGAGTTCTCAGCTCTTCAAGATGCCTATGCGTACAACTCGTACTATGCGGTGACCGAGGCGTGGCTCAAGAGTGGCCTGGGCATTGATATTTCGGGCCGTGCCGATTGCGTTAAGGGCATGGTGTGGAGCATCACCAACATGTGCGGCACCGGTGGCTGCAGGGACTTCTTCCGTTGGGCGAATCTCTCCAACGATATGTCCGACCGCGAGTTTGTGACGGCGCTTTCCAACAGTGTGGTCAATAACGTGGCGACCAAGTATTCGAGCCAGCCCCAGTATCATGAGGGCTGGAAGAACCGCTACCGCAATGAGCTGAAGGACTGCTTGGTTTATATCGCCGAGGACGAGGCCGCTGCGACGCCCGTGCAGCCCGAACCTACGCCGGCGCCCTCGCCGACGCCTGATTCGAATGACGACTCGAGCGACGATGCCAACGATGACAGGATGGATGCGCCCTCGACCGGTGCTGACGGTGATGGCTCTGCTGGTGGCACTACCAACAACGGCTCTACCTCGAACGGTTCCGATTCAAACGGCTCTGCTGCGGGCGATTCGTCTTCAAGCTCTTCCGGCAATACGGACAGCGACGCTTCTGGTTCGACCGGCGCTGGCACCTCTAACTCATCCACCGGCTCGAGCGATTCGTCCGTTGGCACCGGCTCTAACAACGGCTCCGGCTCTGACGCAACCCCTGGTTCCGATGCTTCCAAGGATGACTCGAATAAGGCGCCGGACGTTCCCGTTGCTTCGCCGGACAAGAAGCCTTCTTTCTCCGAGCAGCTTGGTTCTACGCTGGGCTCTTCGCTGATGGCTGGCGTCAATAACGGCTCGACCCAGAACAAGGGCAACTCTGATCAGGTTTCCACGGAAAAGATCGAAGCCGCAAAGGGCGACTCCAAGGACAAGGCTTCCGAGAAGACCGAATCCGATAAGGGTTCTAGCTCTGAGGAGAAGAGCGACAAGTCCGAACAGAAGAAGGACGAGGATAAGAAGTCTGAATCTGAGGAGAAGGACAAGAGCAAGGCCGAGGGCGAAAAGAAACAGTCCGAAGACGACGACAAGAGCGGTGCTGACAACCAGGTCCAAGAGCAAAATGACTCCAAAACGGTGACCACCACGACCACGACGACTACAACTACCAAGTCCTCGGGCGGCAACATGCCCAAGACGGGCGATCTGATTGTGATGGCGAGCCTTGCCAGTGTAAGCTTGGCCACACTGGGCGCTACGTCTATCGTAAGTGGTAAGCATAAGCTCGATCAGCAGAAGAAGGCTTCTGGGGAGGACGGCTTGGAGGAGTAATCTTCCAGATCGTTTTCTATAAGAGTTTGGGACGGGGTCCGGTGCGGCGGCATCGGCCCCCCCTTTTTTTGTTGTGCAACGATTTGTTATGCCCCCTCGGGGGTCTGTTGCTACCGCTGCCCGAAACGTTTGCATGTCGATATTGTTGCGCTCTACCCGCTCGCTACAATGGGCATCGTGCTGCGTTAGAAGGAGAGTTTACGGTGTCTGAACAGGTGAATTGTGGTTTTACTCATGCGTTTGGTGCACGGTTGCTCAATCATGCGGATAGCGCAGCTCTACCGGTTGATGCACGCGACTTTTCCGATGCAATCAATCGGTGTTTACTCGTCGATAAGACTATGTTTATTGCCGATATATTGGACAGTGAAGCACCTGTTGCGCTTTGCTGTCGGCCCAAGGGTTTTGGCAAGAGCATGAATTTATCGATGCTCAAGTGCTATTTGGAACGACCTGATCGCCGGCTGCCGGATCGAAGCCTGTTCGCTGGTACCCAGATTTGGCAGGCGGGCGGCGGTCGCTATCGTGATGAGTACGCGAGTTATCCGGTCATCATGCTCGACTTTACAGCTGCCGCTTCGAGGCATGGCGCTGGTGCTGCGGCAGCAATTCGCGGGGCTGTCGTGCGCGAGTGCGCCCGATTACTGCCGCTGCTTGCCGCGCCTGATCTGTCAAGACGTGAGGTTCGTCTTATCGAGAGGGCGGCGCGTGGGGTGGCCAGCGATAAGGAGATCGATGCGGCGCTTGGCGTGCTTATTAAACTGCTCCAGGCAGCTTTCGATGAGCAGGTTGTTCTTCTGATAGACGACTACGACGCGGTATGTCCAAAGCGTTTGGACGCTAAGGACGACGGTAGCGTGGATTCCCTAGAGTCGCTCAGCCGAATGTTGTTCGACACCATTGCCGATGCCGGCGACTCGTTGCGATTGACGTGTCTGATGTGCGAACGCCCCGGTCATGCCGAGTTTGCGTTGTCCCAACGTGGGGTTTCCTATCGGTCGGCGACAGCGTTGTCGAGTTGGTGTGATCGATGGTTCGGTTTTTCGGACGACGAAGTCCAAGTGCTGTTGGATTGCATCGGTCGCAACGGCTGTCTGGATGACGCGTGTGAGTGGCTCGAGGGCTATCTGCTTGGTGGTTTTTATTGCTCGAGCCCGGAGCGCGTGGTGGACTACGCACATCGCGGTTGCGTCGCGCCCGTTCGGGCAGATCTGTATGGTTACGCCGACCGTCTGAGCGCATGCGTCGGCGACTGGAATCTCATGCGCCTGTCCGCATTGTTCGATTTACTTGAGGCGCATGGGTTTATTGAGGTGCCAGTGCATGTGCATGCCGAGGAGGCCGATGCCGCCAAGCCCGAAGATATCTGGACAGCGCTGTATCTGTCTGGATTTCTTACGACGGACATGACGGGGCATTCGGAAAACGGCGCGTGCCTTCGTTCCCTGCGTCTGCCTAACAACGAAGTGCGTCAGGCGCTCCGTCTTGTAATTCTGGAATGGTTTGAGTGCGCCGTTGAGGACGTTGGAGTTATCGACTCGTTCCATGACGGGCTGTGTCGAGGAGACGAGGACGCTGTAAAGCAAGCTTTGAGCTGTGCTATCGGCGATCTGGGCATCGATGTGGGCCAATCAGATATGCCGACAGCCTATCATCTGGTGCTTCAGGGGCTCTGCTTTGGACTGCCTGGCTATTGCAATCCCAGCTCCAAGCGAAGTGGCGTCTCGGATCGCTGGGATATCCAGGTGATTCCCACCGGTCGGGTGTTTGACGTGGCTGACACGTTCGGCATGCTCGATGAGCGACCGCTCATTACGATCAACATGATGTACGACCCTGGCGTCGATGCCCTGGGCCTGGAACTGTTGGCGGTTCAGGCGCTGCTCGAAATCGAGCGCGACGGCATCGATGATATCCGCGTGCCGCGCCCCGCCGTCGGGCGCATGCGTTGGGGCTTTGGTTTTGACGGTCAGCGTGTGTCCGTGGTGTGTCAACGACTGTAGCGGCGGGCGAAAGCCCTTTACTACTCGGCGTCCTTCAGGGGCGGCATGGGCTTCCAGTTGGGGTCCTTAACGATCTTGCGGGCGTCCTTCATGCCACGGCGCAGCGCCGGAATACCGGTCTTAAAGCATTTGTCGACTGCTGCCAGACGAATGAACTCCTTGCAGAAGGTCGCGGCATTGCCCAGACGGAACAGCACGGGGTGGTAGTCGCCGTAGATCTGCATGTAGCGTGCCAGATAACCGCGGTTGCGCATGATGTAGTAGCGGTTGGTGTCGCTCGTGGAGTTGAGCTGTCGTTTGCCGGCGATGTCCCAGTTGGAGACGGCGCGGGCGCGCTTGAGCACCACGTCGGCGACCACGGCGGCGGGGAAGTGCTGGCTGGCCACGTAGCCGTAGCAGGCATCGTCGCCGTAGATAAAGAAGCGTGCGTCGGGCAGGCCAATCTTGTCAACCACGCGGCGCGAGAACATGCCGCCCTCAAAGCACAGTTGGTTCATGGTGCGGTAGCCCTCGGGACCCAGATCCCACTTGGCGATGGGGTTAGGGATGCCGAGCGAAAGGATGAGCTGGTACTGCCAAAAGAAGGCGCCGCCGTCAAAGTCCAGGCGCGAACCCTGGATAACATCGTAGCGGTCGGTCCACTTGGCCAAGCGCTCGATGCCTTCGGGGATGACGAGCACGTCGTCGTCCATGACCCAGAACCACTGGGCCCCTAGATCGTAGGCGCATTTGGTTCCAGCGGAGAAGCCGCCCGCACCGCCGCCGTTTTCGAGCTGCGGGGCGTAGATGACACGGTCGGTGCCGCCCTGCGCGTCGGGCTGCTCGGTGTCGATGCCCCACAGGTTGGCCAGGCGCTCGTTGAATGCAGTGCACATGGCCTCGGTCTCGCGCGAATTCTCGTTATCGACAATCACGATGCGCCAGGGCGTTGCCGTGAGATCGGTCATGGAGTCGAACAAGTTGGCCAGGAGTTCCTGGCGCTTGTACGTAACGACGACGATGGCGAGCTTATCGATGGGGGCGAGGAGGGTTGAAGGCATGGGGCAATATATCCTTTCACGCGCGGCGCGCATGCGCTGCACGGAAGCTATCGAATACGTCCTTGGGACTGTCCTATTGTAAAGGCTCGGCGCACCTTGACGGCAAGCTTTGAATAAAACGCAGGAACCTGTCATGGGCCCGCCGCATGATTTGGGGCTACTTTGCCCGCGAGAGGCTCCATAGATTATATAAACGCCCGCTGGCGCGCTAACCCTTTGATACCATGAAACGACAGGTATTTCCTAAGGAGCACATTTGTCTACTAACGCCTCTGGCAGCCCTGTTCTGTCGCTGCTTATTCCCATTTACAATGTTCAGCGCTACCTGCGCGAGTGCCTCGATTCCGCCCTGGCGCAGACGCTCAAGGATATTGAGATCATCTGCATTAACGACGGGTCGACCGACAACTCGCCGGCGATTATCCGCGAGTATATGGAGCGCGATGAGCGCGTCAAGATGATCGACAAGGCCAACAGCGGCTACGGCGACTCGATGAACCACGGTCTGGAGATGGCGCGTGGCAAGTATGTTGGCATCTTGGAGTCCGATGACTTTATGGCGCCTGACGCACTCGAAAAGCTTGTCTCGGCCGCCGATAGCAATAATGCCGACTTTGCTAAGGCGAACTTTGATTTCTACTGGTCTAAGCCCGAGGAACGCCGTTCGCTGCACGAGATGTTTAAGGCCAAGGACTGCGGCAATCCGGTGCACCCGAGCGATACGACGCAGTTCTTTAAGCAAAAGCCGTCGATTTGGTCGGCCGTGTACCGTCGCGATTTTCTTGAGCGCAACGGCATTACGTTCCTGCCGACTCCGGGGGCATCCTTTCAGGACACGTCATTCGCCTTTAAGGCGATCGCATGTGCCGACAAGGCTGTTTACCTGCATGATGCCGTGTTGTCGTATCGCCAGGACAACGAGAATTCCTCGGTCAATTCTTCGGCTAAGGTCTTTTGCGTCAATACCGAGTATGCCGAGATTGAGCGCTGGATTCGAGAGGATTATGCCCGCGACCACGCAAGTGATGACGTCGCGCGCATGCTCAAGTTCAATCAGCTCATTAAGTACGATTCGTACATGTGGAACTACGTGCGCTTGGCGCCTAAGTTCTATAAGGAGTTCCTGGTGCAGATGGCAAAGGAATTTCAGGCGGCCTTGGACGCGGGGGAGTTTTCGCTTGACGACCTCAAGCCGTGGAAGCGCGCGAATCTTGCTGCCATCCTCAAAGATCCTGAGGGCTGGGTTGACGAGCATCCGAGTTTTGCGACGGATGGTGCCTTGGGGCGTGCTAAGTATTACGCCTCGGTTGGAGGCCCAGGCGTGGTCGCCGCCTTTCTCATCGAATCGCTGAGGGGGTAGGTCGGCATGGGAGAGACCTCGTGTCCTAAAGCTACCATTATCGTCCCCGTTTACAACTCTGCGCGCTCCATTCAGCGATGCCTCGATTCGCTGTTGGCTCAGTCCGAGCGCTCGATTCAGGTTGTCTGCGTCAACGACGGTTCAACTGATGATTCGTTGAACGTGTTGCACCAGGTCGCGCAGGCCGACGATCGCGTACTGGTGATTGACCAGGAAAACGCGGGCGTCTCGTGTGCTCGAAATGCCGGTATCGATGCCGCCGAGGGTGAGACCGTCTTTTTTGTGGACGTCGACGATTACATCGATGCCCAGACGGTCGAGCGCGTACTGCATGCCATGGAGTCTGTAGATGCCGAGGCCGCCGTTTTTGGCGGCGTCTGTGAACCAGCCGATGCTGCCCCCAAACGCGTCCAGCAACTCATGAGCCCCAAAGCCGGTACCTTCGGCGCCCGTGATCCCCAGTTGCTGTTCCATGCGAATGCGCAGCCGTATGCCTGTCGTGCGGCTTTTTCGCGCGAGCTGCTCAATCGCGAAGGCATTCGCTTCGCCCCCGGTTTGGCTTTGGGCGAGGATGTCGTCTTCCAATTTGCGGCTTATGCGCTTGCCCGCAAGACCGTCGTCATGCCGGATAAGTTCTACCACTACGTGATGGAGAGCGAATCGGCGACGCACGAGTTCAACAGTGTCGAGGCTCGCGCCAAAAAGCTTGACGCCCACATGAGGATGCTCGAGGAGGTCTTGGAGGACTGGGCGGCCTACGGTCTTTTGGACCTGTGTCCCGGCGGGCTGATAACTTGGTTTTTGGACCTTATTGTGTTTGATTTGGCACGCTTGGACGCTAACGACTACCTCCGTGTAGCCGCTCGCGTCAACATGGACCTCACGACGTTTTTGGGAACGGAGTGGGCGGATATGCCTGCTAAGGGCGCCGTTCGCCGTGTTGCCCACAAGCTCGTTGCGGCGACCTCGGGTGTTTCGATGGCAGATGCCACGCTGTTCTATCTTTCGACTCGCGGTCTCAAAGCCTGCCTGGAGCGCTTTATCTAATTCCAAGCGCTGCCGCCCGCCGCAACTCGGCTGCTAAAATAACCCTGTTACACGCTATTCAACAGGAGGTTCTCTTGCAGAACTCTGATACCCCTAAAGTTTCGCTGCTTGTTCCCATCTGCAATGTCGAGCGCTACCTGCGCGAGTGCCTCGATTCCGCCGTGGCGCAGACGCTCAGGGACATCGAGATCATCTGTATCAACGACGGCTCCATCGATAGCTCGCCAGATATCATCCGCGAGTACATGGAGCGCGACCCCCGTGTAAAGATGATCGACAAGGCCAACAGCGGCTACGGCGACTCGATGAACCGCGGCCTGGAGATGGCGCGCGGCGAGTACGTGGGCATCCTTGAGTCCGATGACTTTATGTTTGAGGATTCGCTCCAAAAGCTGGTCGCCAAGGCCGATGCTGAACATGCCGATGTGGTAAAGGGTGACTTTTACCTGTATTGGTCCACGCCCAGCGAGCGCCGTGAGCTGTTTGGGATCATCGACGAGCATATGGCGGGCGCCGCGTATCGCCCCGTCGATCGCCCGGGCATCTTCTACCGCAAACCTTCCATTTGGTCGGCTATCTACCGGCGCGAGTTCCTCAACGACAATCAGATTCGGTTCCTTCCCACGCCAGGTGCTTCGTATCAGGATGCGGGTTTTAACTTTAAGGTCTGGGCATGCGCCGAGCGTGCCGCGTTTATTGCGGACCCCATTTTGTGCTATCGCCAGGATAACGAGAAGAGCTCCGTTAATTCGCCTAACAAGGTGTTTTGCGTGTGCGACGAATATGCCGAGATGCAACGCTTTTTGGATGAACGCCCCGAGCTTAAGGCTCAGCTTCAGGGCATTTTAATGCGCATGAAGGTCGATACGTACCGTTGGAATGATGAGCGCCTGGTCGATGAGTTGCGCGAGCAGTTTTGGGAGAAGGCCTCTCCCGAGCTCAAGTCCGATTGGGATGCCGGTCGCTTTGACCTGTCGCTGTTCGATCCGCGTGGCGAGACCGACTTGCGCCTGATGGTCAAGTCGCCCCGCGCCTATATCGATTCGCGCTTTGGCTTTAAAAAGCCGGGCAAGATCAATACGTTTAAGCACTACTTTAAGATTGGCGGGCTGCCGCTGGTCTGGCGCGTGCTGACGTATCAGCGCACCTACGGTGATAATCCGCACCCCGATGACGTTCCGGTCGCACAGTAGGAGCACTTGACTATGGCTACCCCCAAGATTTCCGTTGTCGTTCCCATCTATAACGTGGAGGAGTGCCTGGCCTGGTGCCTGGACTCCCTGCTTGCGCAGGACATGCCCGATTGGGAAGGCGTGCTGGTCAACGACGGCTCGCCGGACGGCTCGCGCGATATTGCGGCTGCCTATTGCGAAAAGGACGCGCGCTTTACGCTGGTCGATAAGGAGAACGGCGGCCTGTCGAGTGCGCGTAATGCAGGCATCGCCGCGTCCACGGCGTCCATCGTTGCGTTCTTGGATTCCGATGACCGGTTTACGCCCGATGCATGCCGCGTGATCGTCGATGCCTTTGAGCGCGAGGACTGCGTTGTTTTGACCTTTGGTGCGAATCCGTATCCGCTGGAGGCGGGGTATCCGTGGCTTAACTATGTGCTGAGCCCGCGCGATGTGTCGTTTGAAGGCTATAGCTCTGACCTGCTGTTTAAGGAAGCGTCTCGCCCCTTTGCATGGCGCACCGCCTGCAAGCGTGAGTTTTTGCTGGGTAACGGGATCGTGTTCGACGAAACCGTCAAGTATGGCGAGGACCAGGTCTTCGATTTTGCCGTGTACGGTCGTTCGCGTAAGACCGCGCTTATCTCGAACAAGCTGTATGACTACCGTGTCGCGCGCAAGGGCTCGCTTATGGACACTATGCGCTATGACGACGAGACGCGCCTGCTGGAGCACGTGAAGATTTACTCCGCGGTGATGGCTGACTGGCAGCGCGACGGCCTCGATGTACAGCATGCCGAGGACCTGGCGTACTTCCTCTGCGATCTGGTGCTGTACGATGCGCTCAGGTTGCTGGGTTCGGACTGCGGCAAGGTGTTTGCCGCCGTTGCCACGGCGCTTGCCGGTTCTGCCGTGGGCAGCGATGCTGCGCTCGCACAATGCGCTCCTTCTGTTGCCGCTATGGTGCGTGCGGCGCTTACCAGCAAGGCCCCCAATGCCCGTGAGTGCAAAAAGCTCATGTTCGATTACGACGTCTTGAGGTTTGGGCGTCTGGGTGCCTGCAAGCGCATGGCAGCGAACGCCCTGGGAAAGCGAGAAGTGTAGATGAGTATCAAGCGTTTGGCACTTTGCCGCAGTCAGGGCCGTCTGTTTGTGCTGCTTCGTTTTGCCGGTCAGGATGTCGCCGCGCTTATTGAGCGGGAGGGTTCTCAAGCGTTTGCCCATGCGACGACGAGCGGTTCTTGTGTGCCGTCGCTGGTGCTCCCGGTCGACCATGGCCGTGTGCTGGCGCTTTGCCCTTCCGTTTCTGATTACGAGCGCGAGCTCGCCGTCTTGGTGCTTCCGTTTTTGGATGGCTCGTCGATGGATGTCGTTTTTGCATCCGGTGACCAAAGGTTGGGCTCCATTCGCCTCGATAGCCGCGTGGCCAAGCTGGAATCCAAGATTAACTACAAAGCTAAGCCTGCGCTGTGTGCGCTTATCCGCGATGCGCAGCGTGGCGAACACTGCGGCCTCTACGAGATCGATGCCATTCGCTATTTGCCGGCAGACGCCGGCGCGGTGTGGCGCTATGAGGTTACCTGGGCGGGAGACCCCCAGTGCGCACCTGAGCTCCTGATCTTCGATACGCATATGAACGCCATCGATGCCACCGTGCATGTGTTTGAGTCGCAGGTCGATGTGCCGCAGCAGGACGGATGCCGCGTCAATAAAACGTATCTGAGCGTAGAGATGCCTCAGGATATACGAGATTTTGTTGCGATTGCGAGCGACCCCACGGAGCAGATTCAGAGCGGATTTTGCGCCATGGACGGTCGCCTGTACAACGGCATGGTCGACGACAGCTGGAACCGCATGAAGGACGCGCGTGCAGACGACGCGGCTTATCGACGTTGGTTTGAGCAGCATCGCGCAAAGCCGGGCGATTTAGCGTGCCAGCGTGTCGCTTCGGCGGCCTTTGCCTATAGGCCGCTCGTGAGCATTGTGGTGCCGTGCTACAAGAGTGATCGGGTCTACCTGCGCGAGCTGCTGGACTCGGTGCTAGCCCAGAGCTATGACAACTGGGAATTGCTGCTGATGGACGCCTCACCCGAATGGGATGCGGTGGCCGACCTTGCGGCGGACGCCAACGACGAGCGCATCCGTCGCATCGAGCTTCCCGGCAACGGCGGCATTGTGCTCAACACCAACGCAGGTATCGAGCAAGCGACAGGCGACTACATCGCCTTCTTGGACCACGACGACATCTTGGAGCCGGATGCGTTGTTCCACTATGTCGCCGCGCTGAACAAGGAGGACGAGGACGAGCGTCCTCAGGTCCTATTCTGCGACGAGGACATGTTCCAGAAAACGGGGGAGTGGGGTCAGCCGGTCTTTAAGACGCAGCTCAACGTCGACCTGCTCTATAGCCATAACTGCGTGACGCATTTCCTGATGGTGGAGAAGACACTTATCGATCGTATTGGCACGTCCCCGGAAGACGTCGCGGGTGCCCAGGACTACGACTTGACGCTTCGCTGCCTTTCGGCGGACGCGCGGTTTGAGCATGTTGCGCATGTGCTGTATCACTGGCGCGTGCATCCGGGATCGACCGCCGATGGCTCTGCCGATAGCAAGCCGTATGCTATTGAAGCCGGGCGCCTTGCCCTTCAGCGCCACTTTGACTCGCTGGGCATTTGCGGAACGGCCGAGGAGGCCGATACGCCGTTTGTCTACCGCATGCGCTATGCGCTGCCGGAGCCTGCGCCGCTGGTGAGTATTGTGATTCCCACCAAGGATCACATTGAGACGCTTGACGCCTGTGTGATGTCGATCGCCCAGAAGGCAACGTATGCCAACTACGAGATCGTCTTGGTGGAGAACAACAGCGAAGCCCCGGAGACGTTTGCGTATTACGAATCGCTGCCGGAGCGCGTAGCCGTTGCATCTGACGGTAAGGGTGCTGTGCGCGTTGTGTACTGGCCGGGCGAGTTCAATTACTCCCAGATCATCAACTTTGGTGTTGAGCATGCCAAGGGCGACTATCTGCTGCTGCTGAACAACGATACCGAGGTCATAAGCCCCGACTTTATCGAAGAGATGATGGGGTATCTACAGCGTCCCGATGCGGGCGTGGTGGGCGCCAAACTCTACTTTGCCGATTATCTGGTGCAGCATGCCGGCATTTTGGTTGGCGTGCGTGGCGCACTTGCCCATGCCAACCAGGACTTCTCGGCAAAGCGCGAGGGCTATCTTGCCCGCGCTGTGCGCCCGGGCAACTTTAGTGCCGTGACGGGCGCCTGTCAGATGGTCCGACGTGACGTATTTGAGCGGGTCGGCGGCTACAACGAGGAATTCGCCGTCGGCTTTAACGACGCAGACTTTTGCCTGCGCGTGTGGGAGGCGGGCTACCGCACCATCTTTACACCCTATGCCGAGCTGTACCACTACGAGTTCACCTCGCGCGGTAGGGAAGAGGCCAACGAGGAAAAGCTGCGCCGCTGGAAGCGCGAACAGGCCCTGTTCATGCAGCGCTGGTCGGAGTTCTTCCTCGATGGCGACCCTTGGCTCGGGCCGAACCTATCCGCTGAGAGCGAGTATTTCTCGATCTAGCGCGAAGTGATTCCGAGTTTGGGTAGCGATTCGGCAATCGTGTTGAGCTCATGTTGCTGTAGGTAGGCGGGATTGAGAGCTTCTTTTCTATAGGCTAGGTAGCTGTCTCTGGTCAGTTCCCTAAGCTGTTTAGTAAAGAACTGTTCCCAACTGAAGAACTTCTCACAGTCGATGAAATCGGCAGGATGAAGGAGCATGTCTTGCGTTTCGACATCGTTGAAGAGTCCCGATCTCAGCACAAGCCATTCAAACGATTCCGGCAAAAAGAGCTCGATCTCCTTAAATCTCCTGAGCGAATAGACATAGGGCATCTCGGGCCAAAAGCGGCCCCATCTGCAATTACGAGCAACTTTTGGGCTGGGGAGCTCAGAGCGGTTTCGTATATGTTTGATTTGCTACCGGCACTTACGCAGCGAATTTTACTTTTGGCGCACAGAACTTTAAAGAACTCATAGCCGGCATTGCTGTCTTCGACGATGACTTCTTCTGGCTGGTCTCCATCGTAGAGCTCGTCTCCGTAGATGCGGTAGGTAGAAGTGTACGTGCGTGTGTAGACAGGATATTTTGTTGTGGCCTTGTTGGTGTTTTTGAGGCCATAGATCTCATCCACGCTATAGGGGAGCTGAGGCAATTCGTCCCTCGCAACGATGACGTAGTAGTTGGAACTGTGTCGAGCTGCATGCTGGAATGCATGGCTCCTTACGAATTTTTGCGTATCGTCCACAAACACGATGCTGTTATCGATGCGGCTGAGTTGCGCTTCCCAATTGATGCCGCCGATGACGCGGCAGGGGGCTGCGCAATTAACGGTTATCCCGCTTTGGGCTCCTAGGTTTTCGTATGCACGGAGGCTGTTCAGCAGGGTGGTTTTGCCTGTTGCGCTTTTGCCTGTGATGATGGTGAGGTTTCGGCGAATGGTGAGTTTGACCTGAACTTTATTGGTCCTTACGGTCAGCTGGTATTCCCCTCTCATGCTCGAGCCTCCCTCAGACATTTTGCCGAGATAAGGACAAGCTCATCCATGGTATGAACAATCTGTCCGGAATTGATGACACGGGCTGTAAAACGCGCTTTGCCAAAATCCATCATATGGTAGAGGTTGATGGTGATGTCGTGTTTGGAGGCGATACGCAAGATCCAATAGGCGCAATTATCTCCGCAGGTTGAGGCGTTGTAGAGGTTTTGAGGCATAAAGAGCATCAGTAGAAGTGTTTTGGTGCCCGTTGATAGTTTCTCTGGCGGAATAACGCCTAGCACCTTGGTGTCAATTGCGTTTGCGCCAAGAACAGTGCCATTATCAATAGATTTGATAATGGCACTGTGACAGGGGATCTTGCAGCCAAGAGGGAGAATAGCTGTAATCAAAGAATGTCGACGTGTCATAAATCACATCGTCTCTGTCGCCGTAGTGAATGCTGAGCATTGTTCCTCCATGGTTGCCTGTTGCGACTACTTTACCATGTTGGGGTCGATTTCCCTCAAGCTGTGGATAACGGGTCAATCAACATGTCTGTTAGAACGAACCGATGACTTTTACAGGTGTAACAACTTTCTATCCTGCGGTAATTGGCTGTCTCGATATGTTGGATTTAGCAGGTCGAAATTAACGATATTCCACGATAAGCTTATACAAGTTTATATAAGCCGATAAATCTCGATATAACTTACGATAGGAATATAAAGATGCGATTTGACATGAAACGACAGATTGAAATGCTTGAGACTCTTAAGAAGCCTTTCGCACGGGAGTATTTTTGCTAATGTCGAGAAATGCATTGTGATGTTGATTACAAAGCTGTAGCTGGAGGTAGACATGGCAATACTTCGAACTTCATGGCTAAACGAGCCCCTGCCGCAACAGGTTCTGGAAGACTCTAACTGGATGCGTATAGTTCATTTTTTCCTGATTGAGTCTCCCTGCCCTGGTCAGAGTAATCGTAAAAATAATGAGATTGATAAATGGGCGCCCGCCCCTTGGGTAGGGATTCGAAGCTTAAAGACTTCTCTAAATCAAGCTATATTTAGTCGCAGGGATGTCGATGTGATGCTTGCGGTAAGAAGCAAGAAAGAATTAGAGGGCACCTGCAAAAAGCTAAACTTAGACGAGTATTTTTACGAAAATGTTGATGATCAGCGCATGGCGTTTGTGAAAGTTAATTCGAAGGGCAATACGAGCAAATACATGAGTTTGTTTTATCACATAAGAAATGCTCTCGCGCATGGTCGTTTTGCATTTATAACCGACACATTAGAGCGTTTTGTGTTTATTTTTGAGGATGGAACCGTTACATCCGATGGTAAGGAATTTGATTTGACAGCGCGAGGCGTCATTAGGCTTAATTCATTGGTCTTGGCGATTAATACCATACAAAAGGGACCTGGAAAAACGGTTGACATCGAAGAGAAAATCCTCTCAGCAATTAGCGATGGCATTAATACAAAGCGAAAAATAAAAAACGAACTCGGTATTACGGATGAGGACTGGCGTACGTATAGTCTAGTGCTTAAAAAAGAAGGAAAAATAGAATGCAACAAGCAGAAATGGTCCATTTGCAGCGGGGACTAAACTGCCGATGGGCCGAACCCGTCGCCCCCTCCGCGGCCATTTCCCGGAGCGCCACGTCTATAATCACCTTTAGGTCATCGTGTCTCTCGTTCACCTTAATGGCCCTCCTTACGCTGGCGTGTTGGCACCACCGGCGTAATGGCAGCGGGGAGGCGCGGTGGCCATTATTCGGTGACCGGGATTGGTCAAAATCGTTTGACCATTAGTGGCTAAAATCACCCGGCGCTAACATCATCGAGTTTGGCGGCTGCTAATTAATCGGGGCTTATTTCCACCAGCCCTGATAACGTCTCTTGGAACTTTCGGTGATTTTGGTGTGGCGATTTATGCTTGTGTGTTTGAGAGCTGGGTACCGAGAGCGAACCATTTCGCTCTAGATCCGGTTGCTGCTTGAGAAGCGCCCGTCGAACGGGATGCTCGAGTGAGCAATCCCCGCGCTTTGGATAACCGGACTTCCGATGCGTGTGGGGTTGTAAGATAATCTACCGTTAGAAATGTATATTTGTGAGGGGATTCGATATGAAAAAGGCATTACGCGTCTCAACAGCTTTTTCTCTTGCCGGTCTTTTGGCCATTTCATCCTTGATGAGTCCTGTAAATGCTGCTTATGCTGCGAATGGCGTGCAGTCTATGGATGTTGCGTCAGATGTCGTTCTCGCGGGTGATGGCGTAGCCTCGCGTGTCGAGGACTCCGCCGGTGGCGACGCAGCTGCCAATCAATCGCCATCAACGGACGTAGACGATTCGACTGAGGGGGATTTCCGCGCAGATGCTTCTGTGGATGAGCGGCAGGTTGAACCGAGTGATTCGTCTTTTCAATATGTTTACCTGGCTTACCCGAACCTTCCCGGTGGGACTGACCAGGTTGTCGCCTTTGCTACTCCTGATGATGGCGATGCCCTTGCTTCCGCAACGCTTAACTATATAAGCGCCGATGGTGTTAGGGGAACCGTTGATACATATCAAACGGCTGGTAATTCGGCTGCTTTTGTATTTGGCTCGACGTTGAAATCCAATACTTACTTTATGACTTCGATAACCTACGTTTTGCAGGGTGATGGCACTGAACATGTAGTGGATCTTTCTGACAGGGATTATTCGTTTACTGTCGTTGATAGCTCCGCGAGCTCCGAGGGCACTTCTGTTTACTATGCGGACGGCGATGGTAATGCCGTTGAGGCCCAGTCGATTCAGCAGGCATTGGAATGCGCTGATTCGCCTGATGGCATATCTACCTACGCTGAGCGCTCCGCGCGCAATGTTGGGGTGATTGCACTTGATGCCGGTCATGGCGGAGTTGATTCCGGCGCGCAGGGAAATGGCAAGAGTGAAGCCGACCTTACCTGGAAGATCATGACAGCCTGCAAAAATAAACTTGAAGCTTACGGCTTTAAGATCGTTCTTGCACGCCAGCAGTCCGGCTACTATCCCAGCAATGATTACCTTTATCGCGTACAGCGCTGCATCGATCAGGGAGCACAGGCCTTTGTCAGCTTCCATATCAACTCTGGGTCTTCTGGAGCTCACGGCGCAGAAGTTTATGCTCCTACCGCAAATGGTACCGACTACACGCAGGTCTCTGTTGAGCTTGCCAACAAGGTCATGAACAACCTTGCTGCTATGGGACTAACATACCGTGGCGTATTTCAAATGGAGGTAGGCGACGAGTTCGCCGTTATCCGCTGCGCTCGCGAGCAGGGAATTCCAGGTATTCTTATCGAACATGGCTTTATCTCGAATTACGGTGATGTGGTCAACTATTTCTCGGACGATGGTTGCCGCCGTCTTGGCGAGGCTGACGCTGCCGCAATCATCGCGCAGTTCCCGCATCCCTACTCCGTCAATGGAATTTCCTTCTCGGAAGAACTGGGACATGCGGGGTCAACGGTAAAAATCGGTGTAAATGTTAGCGGCAAGACTGATGACCTTAGATATAAGTTTGTTTGGCATAGGGCTGGGTCTGATTGGAGTGATTCCAATTGGGGTGTAATCGGTCAAGACTTAACTTCGCCGTCGATTTCTTGGACCCTGCCCCAGGCTGGTGAATATGAGATCTATGCTGATGTCATTGACTCCAATGGGTATGTGACTAGCACTTCTAAATACAAAGTTGTTAATTGGTCTCTTGAGTCGCTCGAAGTCTCGGGCTCCGCCCTCTGCGGCAAGCCGGTCAAGCTGCAGGCCAAGGTGTCCGGCGACGCCTCCGGCCTCAAGTACAAGTTCGTCTGGGAGAAGGGCGGCTGGGCCAAGTGGGGCGTCGCCCAGCAGCCCTCCGCTTCCTCCTCCTGCGAGTGGACCCCGACCGAGCCGGGCGAGTACACCGTCTACCTCGACGTGATCGACGGCTCCGCCGAGAGGCACCTGACCCGCAAGGTCACGGTGGAGGGTACTCCAATTATGGGAAGTCTGCAGACTTCAGTTGATGCTATGGTGAACTTATATGAATCAACAGGACATACATATCCCTCAGACGAATTTGTTTCAAAGGGAGCACCTACTATTCGTGATTTTTGTTCATTAATTGTCGAAGCCGCTGTTTCTGAAGGGGTTCGTCCGGAAGTTGTTTTTGCTCAGGCTATGCTTGAGACTGGATGGTTGCAATTTGGAGGTTCCGTAAAGCCGAATCAGTGCAATTTCGCCGGACTGGGCGCCGTCAATCAACAATCGGGAGGCGCTAGATTTGACGATGTATATCAGGGCTTGCTTGCCCAAGTCCAGCATCTTAAAGGATATGCTACTGGTGCGGCGTTGAATAACACTTGTGTGGATCCTCGATATGAAGTCCTTCAGTCTAAGGGTTTTCTCGGAGTTGCGCCATATTTGGAAGATTTAAATGGCCGCTGGGCTGTTCCGGGTGACACATATGGTCAGAATATTGCGCGCATTATTTCTTTAATTGGCTAATATCAATATGAATTCTCTAGGTCGACTGCGCTGGTTGTAGTCGACCTTACTTGTATGGTAAATCTTGGCCTTAAATTGTTACTTGCTAGCAATATTATGTTGGAGTGAACTATCGGGGAGGTACTATATGCATTTCTTTAGAAGTAAGGCTGTCCGTGTCGCTTTTTTCTTCTTTTATTTCTGTTTGGCCGTAACTCCTTGCTTTGGTTTGAGTGAAGCGGGCCTGTCTCCATCACAGATTGAAGATTCAACACGGGCCGATGATTTAAGTGCAACTTCGCCGGTTTCAGAGGACTACTCTGTCGACGGCCTCTCGGCAAAGGCGTCCGATGGAGGGTCTCCTCTCCTGGGCGACCGCTGCTCGCTCGGCCTGACCGCGTCCGGCAACTCGGGCTCGGTCCGCTATAAGTTCGTCTGGGAGCAGGGCGGCTGGTCCAGGTGGGGCACCATCCGCCAGCTCGGGCCCGAGGCCTCCTGCGATTGGGTGCCGGAGGTCGCCGGCGACGTCAACATCTTGGTCGACGCCGTCGATTCGGCCGGCAACGTGAGGACCTGGAGGTTCCCCGTCAGGGTGGAGAGAAATCTATCTAACTTCACTTCAATAGATTTGAAATCTGATTCATCCAATTTGTGCGTAGGGGATACGCTTTCAATTACACCTCGGATTACCATCCGAAAGAATAATCAGATTTCATACAAATATGTTTGGATGCGGAACAACTGGGCTGAATGGGGTGTGATTGACTCCGGCAGAGGTAAATCCTCAATTGACTGGAGAGTCGATAAATCTGGCGCTGTCACCGTTTTTGTTGATGTTATTGATGAGGCCAACGATCAGACGATGACCTCGAAGACTGAATGCTCGATTGGCTCCGAGAAGTGGAATTACGAGTCCTTGAGTTCTTCTGCAACGCTTGTCAGGCCTAATGAAAGCACTGAGATCGATGCCAGATGCTCGGGTGATACTAATTACTTACAGTATAAGTTCGTCTGGAATAAGAATAATTGGGCTGACTGGGGCGTTGCTCAACAGGGCACAAGTTCACACTTGCAATGGGATCCAAAAGACGCCGGAGACTATGAATTGATCTGTGACGTTTCGGGGTCAGATGGAGTTGTCCAAACAAAAAGAACAATCATTAGCTGTTGGGATTTCTCGAGGATTACTGCAATTTCGACTGATGGCAATAATTCTTGGGGAGTTCGAGCTGATTTGGGAACGCTTGCAGCTGAAAAATCTGGGCAATTTCAGTTTAAATTTGTTTGGGCCAAGTCCGACTGGAGTAAATGGGGTGTTCTAAAAGAATTTTCCAGTGTGAATGACGCTTATTTCAATCCCTCTGCACTTGGATTACAAGATGGTTATTACGATCTTTACTGCGATGTCTTGCTTCCTGATGGCACTCTCCAGTCGAAGTCGACTCAGATTTACTACAGCCCATTTGGCAGCTCAACGGTTTTGGGGGTTAGTCGTATTGGACTCGTCACTTGGCTTACGTCGCATCAATTTGATGGCTATTATTTAGGAACGAGATATTCCGGTGGCTTCTCCTATGATAGTTGCCTTTACCCAAAAGGTGCCCCGAGATGGGATGGCTATACTGGCATGAATTGCACTGGCTTCGTGGCTCATGCTTATGCTGCGGTTGGTGGCGATGTCAATCGTATTGCGCAGAATAATAATCACTCTCCTTGGGCTGGGGGGCCAGGCGGTGGCGGCTATATTAACGCTTGGAGATGGTATGGCTATGCTCGAGATTTGGGATGCAAAATGTATGAGTTCCGTACTGTCCAAGATATGCTAAATAGTGGTTATGCTCAAAAGGGAGATATTGTCTTCTTTAAGACTGACGGATCAATCGACTGTCATATTGGGTTCTTTTGGGGAGATAATCCGCATGACAATAAAATGTGGCATCAAATTCTGCCTGGGAATTTAATCGGACCCTGCTTTAACAATGCGAACAAAGGAGAGGTTCGGCAATCGGTTGTTCTGATTAAATAGTGCTTTAATTTCTGAATGGTATTTGAAGCAACTAATTGTGAAACGGTGATTCTGATAAGTAGCGCAAGCAGAAGACTTACTGGCATAATAATTACATATGGTTATATACTGGCTCAGGCTTTAGTCGGCTTTGTATATGTTCCGATGTTGTTGCAAAACATTGGACAAGACGAATATGGACTCTATCAATTGATAGGTTCTATCATGTCTTATATAGTTTCCATTAATGGGATTTTGTCTGCCGGTGTTGGGCGTTTTTATTGCAAGTATATGGCAGAGGGCAAAAATGACTTAATGGAGAATACTCTCGCAATAGCTAGGCGTCTGTACTGGGTCCTATCTGTGTTCGTGATGCTAATAAGTTGCGTTCTCGCCGTGGTTGTTCGGTTTGTATATTCAGCCAGTTTTACAAACTCACAGCTTGATGAGTGTTCCGCAATGCTTGTTGTATTAGGGATCAACACAATTGTTATCATGAACAACACTATTAGCGTTGCGGCGATAACTGCTAATGAAAGGTTCGTTTTTTTGAAGGGCTCGCAATTGGCCGCCCTAATAGCTCAGCCTTTCATTGTGTATGGACTTACGACAATTTTTAAGAATGCATTAGCCGTATGTTTAGTTGTGCTTGTTACAAATGTGTTGTGCGCGGTGAGCCAGCGTTTGTTTGCTAAATATAATCTGCATATTAGTTTCAGATATCATGGCTGGGACATGAAACTGGCTAAAGGATTGCTATTTTTTAGCGGCGCGATTGTATTGGTGACGATTGCTGACCAGATTTTCTGGAAAACCGATCAATTAATTGTCGGCTATTATTTTGGTGCTGCCGCCGTTGCGGTATATTCTGTTGGATCTCAAATCTACACGATTTATATGACAATCGGTACGGCAGCCTCTTCAGTTTTTCTTCCTCGAGTTTCAGAACTGTATTGCCAGAATAAGGATATGTCTGAAATTTCGGATCTCTTCATTAAAGTCGGTCGCATTTCCTTTATCGTCTGCGGATTTGTTCTTAGTCTATTTATTGTTCTGGGGAAAGATTTCATCATTATTTGGGCTGGTAAGGACTATATAGACGCTTTCTATATCGCCTTGATCGTAATGGTTCCATTTACCATTGACTTAATTCAGAACCTGGGACTTACCATAATGCAGGTTGCGAATGTTTACCTGTATAGGGGGTATATGTATCTTGCGATTGCGCTTGTCAACGTGGTCGTGACGATTATATTGCTCAAGCTTATGGGCATAGTGGGCGCAGCAGTTTCAACAGCCATCGCTATGGTTATAGGTAACGGTTTCTGTATGAATTGGTATTATTCTAAAAAACTTGGGTTGAACATAAAGAAATTTTGGCTTGAAATTGCCAAACTTTCCGTCTTGGTTATTGTCGGTACGGGGGCTTTGCTGTTGCTCTATAACCTAATTAAAAGCCTTTTATCTGGCCTTGTGGTGGTTTTGGTGTCAGCAATAATTTATTTCTTTATCTATTTCTTCTTGGTTTTGATGTTTGGGCTAAACGAATCCGAAAAGACGAGCATATCTGCATTTATCAAGCGATAATCTGCGACGCTTATTAAGCAGAATAGCCTAATGTACTTTCATTACTTTTATGACCAACCGGCTTGCCTGACATTTGATTATCGAAGGCTAAGTCGGTTGGTTTTACTACTCGGTGCCAGGAAAAATGAGCGATGACAACAGGGCGATTAGCTCAAGATTTTCAGTATCAATAGTTTTAGCTGTTCACAACAGCGTATTACTACTCGAGATAACAAATAGTGCTTATTCTTTGCCGCAAGGAACAGTAAATAGCTGTCAGGTCTGTAGGTGCTGCAAGGGACATCAGCTTTAATTGAGGGATTAAATAAGGCCTCTGAAATTGAAACAAAGTTACGTTTTTTGGTCTCATTATTGTCACTGAGCTCGTTGATCGATAGAAGATAAAGATACTGTTCCGTTCTTGTTTTCCATGCCAGCCTTTCTGTTTCTTCTCCCCAACGAGCAGCGATTTTCACTAGGCTTGAGGTGACGAAGGTTAAATCTGAAAGCTGTTTTTCCTTATAGCTGTGTGTTGCACTTTGTTCGTTTTGACAATTGTAATAATACAGTGCATCACTTATTTGTAAAACCGATCCGGCTGAATCGACTATGGGTATCATTTGCAGAAAATCTTCTGCAAAATCGATTCTCTTTGTATCGGTATTGCTTAAATCGTCAATCAGACAGTTTCTTTTGATTGCCTTTCCCCAAATTGAATTGAGTTTCCCTCGTGCCAAACATTTTCTGACTTCGGCGAGATCGTCACCTTCATAGATGCCAGACGGAAGGGCGGGATTGATAAACGGATCGTTTGAATAGTCTGGGTTTCTTGTATAGCTGAAACAGATTATGTCTGGATTGCACTTATCGATTTCGCGAGCAAGAATAGATAGGGTATCGAAGCGTAAAGAATCATCCGCATCAACAAAGACCAGGTAATCTCCGGTGCTTATCTCCGCGCCTTTTCGCCTGGCCTCATATACGCCCATATTATTTTGTTTAACGTAATGAGTATTGTTGTGAGATTCACAAAACACTTTGCAGACACTTTCAGTAGCGTCTGCTGATCCATCATTGATGAGAATAATTTCATAGCCGTCATATGTTTGTTGGTAGATGGATGATAGCGTTTCCGGCAAACTGGATGCCGCATTATATGCAGGGATAATAATTGAAAACAGCATTTAGTCCCTTTCCGTATTGGAAGAACAAGATGGTTAGTTAGAAAGCCCGTTTACAATGTCCCTGTATAAAATAAATTGACGCTTGGCAATGGCCTTCCATTGAAAGTGTTCAATTGCATACTTTCTAGCTGCATTTGCAAGTTTACAACGATATTCATCGTCATTGAACAGGGTGAGAATTGCGTTAGAAATGGCTTCGAGATCAGATTCTACACCGATTCCAATTCCTTTATTGTTCGCTGTTTCTTTCCATGTGGTTCCCTCGGTAACAATAATTGGGAGGCCATATGCTAGTGCTTCCAAAACAGACGTCGGGAAACCTTCAGTGCGTGAAAGTTGGATATAAAACTGCGATTGGAGAAAAGCGTCCGCTTTAGATTGACCATTAACTGGACCATTTAATAAAACAATATCGGATACTTGATTGTCGGCAATAAGTAGTTCCAGTTTGGCCATAGACCCATCTTCGTCTGGACCGTAGATGTAGATTTTAGCTCCGAGCCCTCTTAGCTCATCAGCAATTAGCGGCAAACTTTTGATCAGTAGATCAAGACCTTTGACCTCTATATCTAGGCGGCCAATAAAAAGCGCGATGCGGCTGTCTAAGTTTGAGGCTTTGGCTTTTGGGATGCTAACACCATTTGGAATAATGCTTGCTTTCCTATGTTTAAAGCCGTTTGAACTCATCGCCTCTTTTTCCGATAGGAAATGGATACAATCAGCATTGCGAATAAAGGCGTTATAGAAGAAAACATTAAGCAATTGTTTAGCTAAATGATGCTGTTCTTGCGCCACATATGTTAGAGACCCATGTGGTGTGATGATGTATGGGATCGCACGTCTTCTGAGCCAATGGCTTAGTTTAATGTGATCCGGCCTATATATCTCATGAAATATTACGAGTGACGGATTGCAAAACGGTTCAGGAAGTTTTTCTATGCATGACTGATGGAAGACGGGATATTTCGCATCTTTAGGTCTGTAGTTTGTAAGATTTAATAGAGCTATATTCATGTCCTTTATTTCTGACTGCTCATTTAGGTATTGAGGCACCACTGTAGACACGCCAGAAGCGAAATCACTTGTAATATATGCCACATGAAGGACTATTAAACTATCGGTAGTTTTCATTAGCGTTTGCTCCCGCAGCGGTGTTGGAGGTTTTAGTTGACAGATTCACAGTTGGTTTCAGTGCTCATGCCTTGTTATAGGGAGAGCGCCAAAGATTTTACTGAGGCACTAGCGTCTATTTTAAAGCAGACCTATCATCGAATCGAGGTAGTTGTTGTTTTTGATAATCCAGATGACAACACACTTTACGATATTGCTCAAAACTATAGCTCTCATGACAGCAGGATTTGCCTTGTGAGAAATGAACGCAATCTTGGTCTTGCTGCATCTTTGGAAAGGGCGTTCAAGGTCTCACACGGTCAGTATATCTGCCGAATGGACTCAGATGACATTTCTGAGGCGCAGCGCATTGAACGGCAGTTGTCGTATCTTGAAGAACATGAGCTTGACCTAGTGGGTTCTTATTTGAACGCCATTGACGAAGACGGTAGTCAATTATATCTCGTTGATTCAATTCCAAGTTCGAGTGAAGGCGTTAGGCGTTCTCTTATGATTAGAAATTGCGTACCTCATCCGAGTTGGTTTGGAAGAAGGTCTGTATTTGAAATGGGGTATCGGTCTGTTCCGCTAGCAGAAGATTATGACTTACTGTTGCGTGCCGAGCTGGAAGGGTTCACTATTGGAAATGTTCCAGAGCCGCTCATTCGATACAGAATGACTGTTAATAGCATTTCGCGTAGCAATTTGTATAAACAGTTCGTTGTTTCTCAGTGTTTATGTTCAGCTTTCAAAGAGGGTCGATCACTGGATGCCGATAAGATTGATACAATCGTCGCCGAGCGGTTCGATCGGCGCCGAGCTGAGAACTATCTAAAGGCAAATGCGTTATTTAATAATGGGTTGAGAAATATTCATTCTGGTAATCGAGCAAAAGGTATTTCCCAATTGCTTCAAATCCCATTTTGCTCTAAGTCGTATTTAATGAATGTCATTAATATGGCGCGTGTGGTTACAATTAAAACATTTGAGAAAACCTCGTAGTTGTGCACCTACGCTTAGAGAGACATGGCGTAACCATGCCGTTCGACACTCGGAAGATTGCTAGCTTTGAAATCTAGGGCGAGGTTTGTTGCGGGGTTCTCGATGTCGTGTGCACCATTCGTGGTTGATTTCCGATCTCAGCCGAACACACTGCGCAGATAGTCCGTACCCGCGGCTAGCCGAACGCCCCCGCGGCCCCCATGGACCCCGGGGGCGCCGTTTCCCCAGTTGAAGGAACGGTGGATATGTGTTCGATAGGTCCGGGGGCCATTCTCCGCCCTCAGTCTGGCACCTCTTTCCAGACTCAGCCGGACGGTCGGTCCGCCTATTCCGTTTTGCCTTTGGGCTAGGCCAGCGGGGCGTCGCGCCTCTCTGCGCGTGCCCTCTCGATGAGGCTCGGCGTCAGGTCGAGTCTTCCGATGGGCACGTCCTCCAGGCTGTAGGCGTCTAGCAGCGCCTCCGCATCGCCGCCGAGCATCGCCCTGGAGGCGCGCGGGCGTCCAGCTCCAGCATCTTCTGGACCGTGTCCCTTTCGTGTCTGGTGAGCCTGCCGTAGACACTCGGGGTCGCCTTCTCGGAACCCTTTTTCTTCTTTCCGGACATGCCGTCCTTCGAGTCCCCGGGGCCAACCGGTTCGGCTCTCAGGGTAACTGGTTCCCACATTCATCCGTCCATGTACGGATGAATGTGGGAAGTGTTCTGATTAAGTTGATAATCAAGGGTGCACCATTCGTTGTGTCTATTTAACCATTTGTATATCTCTCGCTATAATAATGAGAAAAACTAGAGATCGGTTTATGTGTATATGACACCCAAAACTCTTATCGCTATTCCTGCTTATAATGAGGAGGAATGCATAGAAAAGACGATATGCGAGCTCAGGCAAATTGCACCTGAGTTTGATTTTGTTGTTATCAATGATGGGTCTCGAGATCGAACGCTAGCTATCTGCAAGGATCTTGGTTGTGACATCATTGATATGCCCATTAACTGTGGTTTGACCGTTGGGTTTCAGACGGCTGCGCGTTATGCGGTTGATCATGGATATGACTATATGGTTCAGTTTGATGCTGACGGCCAGCATTGTCCGGAATATATAAAGGTCCTTGTTGATAGGGCTCAATCTGATGGATCAGATATTGTCATTGGCTCTAGGTTTGTAAGCGTGCGCAAAGACAAGACGCTTCGCATGATCGGCTCGCGTATGATTACGGTGCTAATAAAGATTCTGACAGGCAAGAGGATCAGTGACCCCACGTCTGGATTTAGGCTATTTGGGCGGGATATTCTTACGAAATACTATTACGACAATACCTTAAATCCGGAACCAGAATCTCTCGCTCTCTTTTTGAAGCAAGGGTATTCTATTTCAGAGGTACAGGTTAAGATGCGCGAGCGTCAAGGTGGCGAGAGCTATCTTAACCCTGTTAGGTCTATGCAGTATATGGTTCGTGTTTTCGTTACGCTCCTTGTCGTTCAGTGGTTTAGGTGATCCATTTGCCGGTCTCTCTTCGTATTTTGCTTCTCGTTTGCGCTGTTTTGGTATTCGTGTTCGTATTGCGCAAATTAAAAAAATCCCAAATGCAAGTTTTGGATTCTCTGTTTTGGCTGCTATTCAGCGTCAGTTTTGTAATTTTGGGCGTTTTTCCACAAGTTGCAATGTGGCTTTCAAGTCTATTTGGTTTCATGTCGGCTTCTAACTTCGTGTTCCTTTACGTTATTGCCGTTCTTGTGGTCCGTGATTTCTGCAATTCTCTTCGCCTCTCTCGACAGGAAGAGCGTTTGAACTCGCTTGTTCAAGCTGTTGCGTTAAGTAGGGAGAAGGAAAAGTAGGCTATGCGTTTCGCTTTGGCGTATAAATCATCTGGATGGGAATGTCTCTACTTATATTTCTTTCAACAGTTGTGAACAGTGCTTGGTGCCCATACTTGTCATCCAGATGGCTGGGAACGATTCTTCGAGGGCCCTTGCAGCTTGATTTGGATAAAGGTGAATTAGCCCCGTGTTGTCTCGATGCGTAAACCAAAAGCAAATAATGAAAGCCGTCTTCGTTGCTCTTCTCTTTATTGTCGAGCTTCTGTGCATGAAGCACTTTTATGTGAACCACTCTGTCTCACAGCTGTTCGTTTTAGCGCTCTATTGCGTCGTTGTAGATGTTGCCATTTGGCAATCATATTGTATCTTCCTTTCCTCAGATGATGAAAAAAAGCGTGGCAACTGTTCTGGTCGCTGCGCTCAATTATTAGTCTTGTTGCTTGCGGCATTTGCTGTGGCGGTCATCTGGGAGGGCTGCACCGTTCTTGGCTCGCCGGCTTCTCATTTCTCGAATATTGCTGACTGGAATAAAAAGCGGCTCATATTCTTTTTTCTGATTTTCTATTGCGCAATACTCTATTTATTCCAAAGCGGCTTTTCTCTGAAAGCGTTGTTCCATTCTGTTTCGGCGAGGGTCAAGGCTACCGACTACGTTTCCCTGCTGATTATCGCATTCTTTATTGTTTTTGGCTGCTCAACGATTGCATTCGTGAATGGGTTCATTAATGCTGTTGTTTATTTCCTGCTGGCAATCATAACTTCGGTTTTCACGGCTTGCTCGGGCATTCGAAAGAGAAGCTCTGTCCTTCCCGTTGCTTTCTTTATCGCTGCATTCTCAATTGGTGTTTTCCTTGTGGTGAGCACTCCGATAACGACGGGCATTTCATGGGATGATCAAATTCACTATTCCAATGCCCTTTCGACATCTTATTTATTTGAAACTCAAAAAACTGATACGGATATCAACTTTACTGACGAAGCGGTCCGTCGTGCACAGGGCTATGAAGAGCCTTCTCTTTCCCATTTTGATCGAGCGGAAATTCTTGAGCATGCTAGGCAGTTGAATGGCTCCTATAGATCTGATATCGCTTCTGGTCATGTGCAAGTTAACAAGCATGAAGAATTCGTTTATACGCTTAGCAGCATTGGGTATATTCCGTCGGCAATTGGCCTTTGGCTCGCTCGCCTTCTGCATTTCGATTTTTCTTCTATGATTCAATTCGCTCGGATTTGCAATTTATTTAGTTACTGTCTTGCAATTGCCATTGCAATTAAGGTTACGCCCTCAAAAAAGGGACTATTTGCTTTTGTGGGAATGCTGCCAACTTCGATCTTTCTTGCGTCATGTTTCTCATATGATGCATGGCTCATTTCGTTTATTATTCTCGGTTTTGCTTATTTTTTGAGGTATGCATGGGGTGATTTAAATGAATTTACAGTTCGCAATATAGCACTCGCATTTTTATTTACCTTTTTAGGACTCGCAGTCAAAGCTGTGTATTTTCCGATAATCGGTCTTTTCTTTATGGTTCCGCGTAATCGTTTTGCGGGCTCGAAGCAACGAGTTCATTACTATGCCGCCGTGTTTGTTTTGGGCTTGATTGCTTTTGCCTCATTTGCGCTTCCGTTCTTGTTTTCAACGGCCAGCGGATCTAACGTTGGCGATATGCGAGGCGGCTCCGATGTTAACTCTGGTCAGCAAATCGCTTTCATTCTCGCCGATCCATTGCGCTACGCGGAAATACTCGCCAATTATTTTTCAACTTATTATTTAAATCCGATAACCTCTTCTGGATATGCATTGAACTTTGCATACCTTGGATCGCTTGCTGCTCAGATTTCTGTAAATGCAATCCGTGGGTTGGTTCAGGTGCTTCCAGCTGTTTGCCTATTGTTGTTTGGGCTTTTTTCGGCCGATTCGATTAGCGTTAATCATATTGGTCTCGCACAATTTCTTTGGGCCTCATTTGTGTTTTTGTTTACGGTGATTTTGGTGGCAACTGCACTTTATGTGTCTTTTACTCCCGTTGGATTGGGAACAGTTAATGGTTGCCAGAGTCGTTACCTTTTGCCACTTCTGGTTCCGTGCCTATCGTTTATCCTTAACCAAAGTCGCTTGGTCTTTGGGGACAGCAAACGATTCATATTGATATGCCTCGTATTCCCGTTTACTTTGGCTACGATTTGCGAGTTTGTTTTAGTTGTTGGAAAGTGTTGCTGATATGGGCATAGTTTTTAATACCGAATTTAACAATAAGCTAAATTGCCGTGGCGACGGCAAGCTATATCTACTGTATGAAGCCGCATCCGTTTTTCCTGATGCTGTTGAATCGCAATCACCCAATGGGCAAATTCTGCCCGCAAGAATCATCCCTTTTTCAGAGACTGAATTTGTTGTTATTCTTGCCGATTTTGGTGTCGACCAATCGCTGTCTTTCTTTAGCGGAGATAATGGAATTTACCAGCGCCGTATCAATCCTGGCAAGTTTTCGATTGAGTCGAAAGTTAACGGCTTGCTGTACGCGGAGCATTGTGGACAATTTCGCAATATTGACCGTTCTGGCGTGCATGCGCTCGCTTCTATCCAAATTGAGGACTTTATTCCCTGCGTTGATGGCGTAATCGTTAGAGGTGTTCTTTCGGGTACTGATTGCCTTGAGGGTGATCGTATTGTCGCTTTTAATGAAGAAGCCTGCGTTGTTGGTGAATCTTTGTTATCTAATAACTTAATAGCCGATGCGAATCCTGGTTTAATAAATTTCTCTCTTCATATTCCTGAGGTCGGGGATAACCTGTGCATTTGCATGCATAGGGCTTCTGGTCATCTAGATACGTTTATCAATCTAAAGAAAGATATGCTTAAGGAGCTTTTGGATGAGGCTGATCGGAATCATGCGTGCGCATTCGATCAACCCCGTTATTTGTCCTGGTTTTCTGGGCGCAGATTGACTGGATCCGATTCGCGGGCACAAGCACAAATAAAACTTGCATACCAGCCCTTGTTTTCAATTATCGTTCCGCTATATAAGACCCCCTTGAATTTCTTCAGGGATATGGCTGATTCTGTCATTGCTCAGACGTATTCGAATTGGGAACTCATCCTGGTTAACTCTACGCCAGATTACGAGGGCCTTAGCGACTTGGTCTCCGAGTATGTGACTGCAGACTCTAGAATTAAAGTGACCAATCTTGAGGGCAATCTAGGTATCACTGAGAACACCAATGTCGGAATCAAGATGGCCAAGGGAGACTACCTCTGCTTTTTCGATCATGATGATGTTCTCGAACCGAATATCTTGTTTGAGTACGCCTGTGCTTTAAATCAAAATGCTGAAATCAATCTTCTTTATTGTGATGAAGATAAGCTATTGCCTGACGGGTCCTTGGCTCATCCTACTTTTAAGCCGGATTTTAGTCTTGATATGGCTCGTGACAACAATTATATATGCCACCTTCTTACTGTTAAAAGGGCATGTTTAGACAGGATTGACCTTTCCAGCAACGAGTTGGATGGCGCCCAAGACCATGCCATGGTGCTGAAGATTGCCGAACTTGGTGGGACGATCCATCACGTTCCTAAAATCTTGTATCACTGGAGAATAAGCGAGAATTCGACTGCGGGTAATTCCGATAGTAAGCCCTATGCAACCCTTGCTGGAATTAAAGCGGTTCAGGAGCACCTTGATAGATGCGGTATTAAGGCGACTGTGGTCAACTCTCATAATCGTGCTTTTAGATATAGCCCTATTTATGATGTTTCTTCATCTGAGTCCTGTTCATTAATCGTTACCACCCGCGGCAATTCTTCGGTTCTTTCGACTCTTGTATCTTCAATCAATGACACCGATTTTGATGATCTTGAAGTTGTTTTCGTGTGCTCGCGGGTTGCGGAAGCTGCTGTTCAGCAATCGATCTCTGGACTTCGTTGTCGCTATATCGTTCACGCGCTTGATGGCCCGTTTAATATATCTGCATGGAGAAATGCCGGTGCTCTCGCCGCGCATGGTGAGCAACTCGTCTTTGTTCATGACGATATTCAGGCACTAGACTCCTTGTGGCTAAAGACTCTCGTTGGTTTTTCCCAACGAGAGGATGTTGGCGTTGTTGGAACAATGACGTGCGATCTTGACGGCATTGTGCAGCAGGCAGGCCTGTCTTATGTTGGAGAATCAATCGTCAACCTATCGCAAGGCATTCATCGCTCATCTCCTGGCTATATCTATATGCCATTGACCGTGAGGGATGTGTCGGCGGTGAGTGGTGTCTGTTTAGCTATTTCACGCGAACATTTTAATCGTCTGGGTGGTTTTGACGAGTCGTATCTTCTTGACTATTCGGATGTTGATATTTGCTTCAAGTCTTCTCAAGCTGGGTTAAAAGTAATCTATACACCAGAGGCATGTCTCTACCATTTGGCATGTGTTGACAAATCCCTTGATAGTAAATCTCGTTCTCATAAGCATTTTGAGGATAAGGCACGATTGCTGCATAACTGGTCCGAGCGATTCTCTGAGGGGGATCCATGGTTCTCCGTTAACTTTTCTCGAGATCCCAAGCGCGCAGCGTTATATAAGTTCGATCCTTTTGACTACGAAGCGATTTGAGTGCTTTAAATGAAACAAATTGCCTGGATAATATCTCCGCCGGCAAAGGGTTCTGGCGGCTTTCGAACCATCTGCAGCAAGGCTTCCTTTCTAGATTCACGCGGATATGAGAACTACTTTTACATTATGCCGGGCTGTGAAGCATACAAAAGCGCTCATAGAGTTCAGACCGAAATAAAGGATTGGTTTGGTTATTCGCCTAAAGAGGTTCTTGTGGCTCCGAGTGTGCCCGAGGATTTTTTTGCAGTAATCGCCACCGCTTGGAATACGGCACACTTTGCATCTATGCAGAAATGCGCCCATAAGTTCTACTTCATTCAGGATTTTGAACCTTGGTTCTATCCGATGGGGGAGATGTATCTAAATGCCGAAGCAAGTTATCGTTATGAACTAAACCCCATAACGATAGGCAGATGGCTTTCTAAAAAAGTTGAACCCTATTATTCGCATGAAGTCCCATATTGTGATTTTGGCGTTAGCGATATATATACTGCGCAGGAACAAAATCTAAGCAGAGAGTATGCCGTCTGTGCTATTTATCAATCCAATAAGGATCGACGTTTGTCTGGCATGTTGCTTGATGCAATTAAATTGCTTCTCAAGCTCGACGATGCAGTTGTCGTATATTTATACGGCGAAGACACAATGTCTCCCATTCATGATTCACGTGTACGCAGCCTCGGCATCTTGACTGCTGATGAATGCGCCTCGCTTTATGCCAAGTGTGTTGCCGGCGTATCGTTGAGCGTGACCAATCCCTCTCGCCTGCCTTTCGAAATGCTTGCATCGAAGCTCTCGGTAATTGAAATAAACCGTGAGAATAACCTACTCGACTTTCCGGAGGGCACCATCCACCTCGCTGAGCCCTCTGCTTGTGGCATTGCTTCTTCTATTCTTGAGGTTCTTTCAGGCTCAAAATGCGATTCGCCTAATCGATTTAGCTGTACGTCGATTGAGCGTGAAAATGAAATGTTCTTCGAGGCCATTACGCGTTATTTGAATGAAGAGCCATCCTTGGCTAGCGGGAAGTCCGCCTTCGGGAATGTTCTAAAAACTGAAGAACAAAGTAAGGTCTTCTTGCTCAGCGATCGTCTTGCTGATGCTCGATTGCTATCGTCTGCCATGTCTCAAACGCTCATCCAAGCTTCTTCTGTTGATTTGACTGTGCGTTTCGAGTCGTCTTTGGTGCCCGTGGATGTTCGCGCAGCTGTTTGGCGCGCCCTTGATCAGTCTGATATTCGCTGGATTAGTCTTGAATCTAGGGACGGCCATTTTGCGGGGCATGTTCCGCTGTTTTTAAATGATGATGAAGAGGCCTATCTTCGCATTCATATATACTCTTTTGCGGAAGACGGCAAAAATCCGCTTTGTGTCGCCGAGCTAAGCCAACTTGTCTGTCTTTCGCCTTCTCGCAACGCTCATCCTGTTGTTCGTTCGGTTGAAAGTGGCGCATGCAGCGTGTCTGCCGTTTTTAACCTATCTGATGAATATTGTGAACCGTGTCAGCCTTCTGCATCGACGGGTGTCGATGGCGGTCACGTTGCTCTACTCAAACGTTTATTTCGGAGAAACTAATGGCGCGCTTTAACCAATGGACTCAGCTACTTAAAGCCTCTGCGACATCGCGCAGGCACGATGAAAAATCCGATGGTGTTAAGCAAGAACGCTATCTCCTTTTGGATACGGCTATGGGAAGCGAGAACTCTGGTGACCATGTGATCATGGATGCCTGTGGCTGTATCGCGGATCAAATCTTTGGCGGTGCGTTGCCCCATGTGGCAACGCACTATTATTCCAAAGAGCTTGAAATGTATCCTGAACACGTAAAGCTCTTGTGCGGCACAAATATTCTGTATACGCATATGGCTGATCAGCAGCAATGGGCGCTTGCCAAGCGGTTGGGCAATAATAGAAATGTTGTTTTGTTCGGCGTGGGCATGTCTGACATTGGGGTGGACGATGCTATCGACGCCTATACAAAGAAGTTCTATAAAACCTTGCTATCCGATGAATATCTTCATAGTGTTCGAGATGAAATGACTAAGAAGAGGCTTAACTCTATTGGCATAGAGAATGTTCTTAATACCGCATGTCCGACCATGTGGTCGTTAACCCCATCTAAGCAACTCGAGATTTCCTCCAAGCGTTCTAAAAATGTTGTTACGTCAATTACCGATTATTGTTTCGATGCGGAACGTGACCGTAAGATGCTGGAATTGCTGTCGTCGGAATACGAAAAGGTAACGATCTGGGTTCAAGGAAGCCATGATGTTGATTGGTGTCTTGATCAAATAGTCGATCTGACGCAATTTAATGTTATTGGCCCCAATATCGAAGACCTTAATCGTGTAATTGAAACCGAGGAGTTTGATTATGTGGGGACGCGTCTCCATGCGGGCATTCGCTGTTTAAATGGAGGTCATCGCTCCCTAATCATTGCAATTGATAATCGAGCCCGTCAGATCGGTGAGGATACGGGGCTTCCCGTTCTTGAACGCGAGGACGGCTATCTCCATAAATTAGCTGATTGGGTAAACCATCCCGTTAAAACTGAGATTAATCTTCCCTGGACGAGCATCGATAAATGGAAGAAACAGTTTAATTAGCTGTATTCCTTGGCTATTGCTTTCCCTGTTTCTTATCGTGTGATGCCTTTGGCGTTTCCCCGATTATCCAACCCATGTTTGTGGCTCGAATTAGATTTGTCAACATATAGGCGACTGATCCAAATCCAATCAGGTTAATTGCTGCCATCGCCATTGGGGCTATGTTGGGCCAGTAGGTAAAAGAAATGTAAACCAGTGGAGAATGAAAAAGATATATTCCCATACTGTTTTTGCTAATCTTTTCGGTTAGTAGGTTTGTCTTTTGGGGGATGACGCAATAAATTGATGCAACCGCCATGCAAGTAAGGGCGGTGGAAGCAATGGGGGGCACAACTTGTTTTAGTAAGTTTACAAGGAATAATAGTATTAGGACTATTGATAGGCTTTTACGCCTTTTATAACTCTCGAACCATTTGTTTGCTTCCAAGTAGTGGATTGTTAGGCCAAGCGCAAACCATATCGCATTTGCTTCTGCCAAATTGATATACCTGTTCGCTGATGGTATTCCAAAATGGTAAAGATAAATTGAAGCGCCGAAAACTATCGGAACCTTAAAACTTGTTAGAGGGCTCTTTTCGAGTATTTGAAAGATGCACGACGTGGCTGCTGTAATGAAAAAAAGAGTCGGGAGAAACCAAAGGTGACCGTTGTCTTCGCCCAACAGAATTGATTTAAAGATGATGTGCGGTATAGTTTGGCCATTGTAATAGGGATACTTAACGAGCATCCTGATGGGGAAGAGCCAACATATTCCAATCATGATATAGGGGATAATTAAGCGTTGAGCTTTTTTAATGATCTGACTTATAAAATCGCTTGCTCGATTCCAGCTCCATAAAAAACAAAAGCCAGATAACGAAAAGAACAAGGGCATCTGGATTCCGTTTATTAAGAATTTGAGATTATCCAGCAGAATTGATTTTTGTTCAGTTGGATAATATCCCCACGCACTTGAATACAGAATAATGCTGTGGCCTAGGACTACAAGGAATATTGCAAGGGCCCTTACGTTCGTTATGTCGTCTCTACGGGTTGTGTCCTTGCGGTTGTTCATCAATTGCTTCTTTCGTTAATATTGAGAAGGATTAACTTAATAGAATATCAAACTCTTACTAACCACTCGATTTATAACTATTTTCGATTGTAGAGGACGGAATATATGAAAGGCATCATCCTCGCCGGCGGGTCCGGCACGCGCCTGTACCCGCTCACGCTCGTGACCTCCAAGCAGCTGCTGCCGGTCTACGACAAGCCCATGATCTACTACCCGCTGTCCACCCTCATGCTGGCGGGCATCCGGGACATCCTGGTCATCTCCACGCCGACCGACCTGCCCAACTTCGGGCGCCTGCTCGGGGACGGCTCGCGCTACGGCGTGAACCTCTCCTACGCCGAGCAGCCCTCGCCGGACGGCCTGGCGCAGGCC
>CABQQA010000001.1:0-439488 GCA_902466075.1 uncultured Collinsella sp. | reverse complement strand
TGCGGCTGATCCGGTCCGACCGGGCCGCGCGGCAAGGAGATATATTGCCAGACCGCGAAGCCCTGTGGGACGTCAATTCCACTCTTCACAAGTCCTACACAACATATCGCTTTCTATAGCTAATAGAAAGACTGGTGCGGATCTTCCGCACGTATCAGATGATGACCCTTTGGTTCAGGAATATATAGAGATCGGTCACCTGTAAGTGTCTATCTACCCGCGCTTTTAGCAATGTAAACCGCGCTTCAGATAAAAAGAGGGAGCGCCGCGCACAACGCGACACTCCCCTAGCGATTCAAGAGAATCTATTAGGCCTCTAGAGCCTTCTTGGCGATGGTGGCCAGCTCGTTGAAGGACTCGATGTCCTCGTAAGCCATCTGAGCCAGGACCTTGCGGTCGAGCTCGATGCCGGCAACCTTCAGGCCGTGCATGAACTGAGAGTAAGAGATGTCGTTCAGACGAGCAGCAGCGTTGATACGAGTAATCCAGAGAGAACGGATCTCGCGCTTCTTGTTGCGGCGATCACGATACTGATACTGCAGGGAGTGCTGGACCTGCTCTTTAGCATGCTTGTAAGTACGCGAAGCAGCACCGTAGTAACCCTTCGCACGGTGCATAACGGTACGGCGCTTCTTCTTGGCGGCAACAGCGCGCTTAATACGTGCCATGTTCTATCAACTCCTAGACGGTAAAACGAAAAACGGGAACGCGAACTTAGGCGAGACGCGACTTGATGACCTTGCGGTCGGCAGCGGCGATCTCGGTCTCCTGACGGAAGCCACGCTTACGCTTGGTGGACTTCTTGCTCAGGATGTGGCTCTTGAAAGCCTTGGCGCGCATAAGCTTGCCGGTACCAGTCTTGCGGAAACGCTTCTTGGTGCCGCTGTGGGACTTCATCTTAGGCATGAAATACTCCTTAATCGGTTACAGAACACTAGTTACTTGGTATCGCTTGCCGCTTTATCCTCATCGAAGGCGCCCTTAATCGGGGCGAGCAGCATAAGCATGTTACGGCCTTCCATCTTAGGCTTGGACTCGACCGTAGCGTAAGGCTTGAGATCCTCGGCGAGACGCTCGAGAACGTTAAGACCCTGCTCCGGATGAGCCATCTCACGGCCGCGGAACATGATGGTGATCTTAACGCGTGCGCCCTTCTTGAGGAAACGCAGAACGTGGCCCTTCTTGGTCTCGTAATCGCCAACGTCGATCTTGGGTCGGAACTTCATTTCCTTGACCTCGACCTTGGACTGGTTCTTACGAGCGGCCTTGGCCTTCATGGCCTGCTGGTACTTGAACTTACCGTAGTCCATGACCTTGCAGACCGGCGGCTCCGCGTTGGGAGCGATCTCGACCAGGTCGAGACCCTGATCGTCAGCGACGCGCTGGGCATCGCGGATGGCGAACAGGCCGAGCTGTGAGCCATCGACGCCAATCAAACGGCACGAAGATGCAGTGATCTCGTCGTTGATGCGGGTGTCATCAGACTTAGCTATTTTCCCTACCTCCATTCATAAAAAAATAACCCGGCGCTTCTTTGCAACCAGGTCGTACACATAGACTTCCTCGATTTGAGGAAGGGAATCTAAGTTGTATGACCAGTCAGCTGCTCATTGGCGCCAAAAGGTGGGAACCCTCGGGTTCCTCTTTAGGGCATTGCGGGAACAACGCCTTGCGAATAATAACACGTACCGCGCGTTATCACATTACGTACACGAAAAAGGGGGCCTTGACCCCCTTGAACGCTCGCTTGCATGAATGGTGCCCGAGGCGAGACTCGAAGGGCCTTCGCTTCGCGAAGCCCCGGGCTTCGGGCGCATAGCGCCCTCGCCACGCTCCGCTACAAACAGGCCACAGGCCTGTTTGCTTAACGCTCCGCGCGCTCACGCGAGTTCGGCACGAAAAAGGGGGCCTCGGCCCCCTTGAACACTCGCTTGCATGTATGGTGCCCGAGGCGAGACTCGAACTCGCACGTTGTTGCCAACGGTGGATTTTGAGTCCACTGCGTCTGCCAATTCCGCCACTCGGGCACGTAATGCGTGAGTTAGTTTATCACAGCTTTCTGTTGATTAGTCCGAAAATGGAACTTCAAGCATTTCGATGATTTCGACCGAGCGGAGCATCTCGCGCCGACGGCATCCGCGACCGTCGACCGAAGCCTCACCCATCTGGTTATCGTAAGGGTCCTCGCGCATGCCGTCGAAAGAGGGCTCAAACTCTGCCTGGAATCGATTGTTGGCCACCATACGCCACGGGTCGAGATTGCCAAAGTAGTGACGGCGACGCCACTCCTCCCCCATCCTGCGAGCAGAAGATCCAAATGACACGTCGGCGTTGAGCCAACCGGTCTGCGGCGTATAGAACTCTGCCCAGTCGTGCGACCCCACCGAATCGGGCGCAACATACAGGCCGCTCTGCCAACGGGCAGGCACGCCCGCGATACGGCACATGGTGATAAACGTGAGCGCCATAACGCCGCAATCGCCGCGGAGCGAATGCGTGCAGTCATCGGCAATAGATCCCAAAAGCAAGTACGGCGGCTGATAGCGATAGTCGATGTACTGCGTCAGGTAATCATAGATAGCACGGGCGCGATCGAGCGGATCCTCGAGTCCGTCAACAACACCGGCCGTCAGCTGCAGCAGATACGGCGTGAATGCAATGTGCGGACGGTCCTCGGAAATATCCTCGAGCAGAGGCGCGTCCATACGCGGATGAACCGGAAGTGTGCCACCGTAGACATCACAATAAGCAGCATTGATGTGATAACGATAGGTCACCGAGAATGAGCGTTCACTCGAAGAAGACCACGAGGCGGTACGTGCCGAAGCGTTCGCGGGAGCAACAGCACCCTCCGGCGTCATGTCGAGAATCTCGACCCGAGACTGCTGGCGGCAGGTGGCGGCAACGGGAAGCCAAGCGCGAACGGTCTCCCCCTCTAGAGCACCGGGGACAGACACGCATGCCTTGAGCGTAATGGCGCGAGACAGCCCGCCTTGCGATTCCATCTCCTTAAGCATCTGATTGCGCAGCGCCATACCATCCGTAGAATCGGGGCGCAGACCCGGAACCTCCTTGGGATACACGCGCAAAGAATCAAGGAAGTTGTCGAGAACGAACAGCTCGCCATCGATAAAGCGCCAGTCAATACGCTTACGATTAATCAGGTCATCAAACTGCTCTTCGATAAACTCTGGCCACTCCTCGCGAATCATCGCAATAGCCTGATCGCGCGACACCGAAAAATGAAGCGGCGTCTCGAGCATGCGATATCGCTCGGCACGAACACAAGCAGCCAGCGAAGGCTCGGGGTTCTGCTCCAAAAGGCGATCGCAGGCAGCAACAGCCTGCGTCAAATACCCGGCATCCTTAAGACGAAGAATCTCGGGCGGCAGTCCAACATCGAGATGACGAAAGTCATCACAGCAAACATCAACCAAGCACCCAACCGGCCCCTCGGCAATAACCTTCCCATCAGCAGGCGACACGTTAATTACAGCCATACCAAAACTCCAAGTCACTAGAACCCTTGAAGCCATTGTACCGAGATAAAAAGAAAGCCCCAACAAAGGAGCCATCAACACCGCCGAACGGTAGTCAAATAAATAATTCAGCCCAGTAACCCTGCGGCGTTAAACGAAGGAAGCCCCGTCTCCCGGAACTGTTTCCTTGGCGCGACTTCTGGCGAAGCCAGGTGAGCGCAAAGGAAACAGTGTAGGGAGACGGGGCTTCCGGTGGGAAGTTTAGCGACGCTTACGCCTTGTTGACGGAGCCAAACTCCTCCATGAGCTCCTTGGTGCGGGCAACGATGTTGTCGCGACCAGGCTTGAGGAGCTTGCGGGGGTCAAAGCCCTTGCCCTGCTGATCCTTGCCAGCCTCGATGTACTCGCGAACGCCCTTGGCGAAGACGAGCTGCAGGTCGGTGTTGACGTTGATCTTGGAGATGCCCAGGGAAATGGCCTTCTTGATCTGATCCTCGGGGATGCCGGTGCCACCGTGCAGGACGAGGGGCAGATCGCCGGTCTGGGCCTTGATCTCGCCCAGACGCTCGAAGGAAAGGCCAGCCCAGTCGGCAGGGTACACGCCGTGGATGTTGCCGATACCGCAGGCGAGGAAGTCGACGCCCAGGTCAGCGATCTGCTTGCACTCAGCAGGATCAGCGAGCTCGCCGCTGGAGGTCACGCCGTCCTCGGTGCCGCCGATGCCGCCGACCTCGGCCTCGATGGACATGCCCTTGGAGTGGGCAAGCTCAACGAGCTCCTTGGTGCGGTCGAGGTTAAGCTGGAAGGTCTCCTCGTGAGAGCCGTCATACATGATGGACGTGAAGCCGGCCTCGATGCACTTGAAGCAGTCCTCGTAAGAACCGTGATCGAGGTGAAGGGCGACGGGAACGGTAACGCCCGTGGCCTCGACGGCAGCCTTGACCATGTCGGCGCAGACCTTGAAACCGCCCATCCACTTAGCGGCACCAGCGGTGCACTGAAGGATCAGCGGAGACTTGGCCTCCTCGGCGGCCTGGAGAATAGCCAGGGTCCACTCGAGGTTGTTGGTGTTGAAGGCACCGAGACCGTACTTGCCGGCCTCAGCCTTCTTGAGCATGTCTGCTGCGTTGACGAGCATAAAAGAAACCTCCTGTAAGGTTGCTCCGATAACGCCTGAGATTTTACCACGGCGCACCCGGGCATAAACGTTCGTTTGTTCACGAATATGGGTACTTTAGCGATTTTTTATACCGCCTGCCGCCTCAGAACGGCCGTTGACGAGTTTGGGGGGTTGACGTTATTGTCAACCCCCCAAATACCAACCAGCTATACGATCACCAAAGACGCGAGCTCAAGCATGATGGGCATGGCGACGAGCGACAGAATCGTGGACAGCGTCACCAAACCGATTCCAAACTTATAGTTGCCGCCGTATTTCTCGGACAAGATGGCCGCGAACGATGCGACAGGTGCACCGAGAGCGATAAGCATCGTGAGGCGAACCTTGGCATCAATCCACGGGAAGAGCGCCAATATGCCAACAACGATCGCCGGGATGATGACGAGTCTCACCAAGCTAACGAGATAGGCCTTTTTGCTCGTAACGACAGCGCGCATATCGCTCTGCGCCAAATAGGCTCCAAGCACAAGCATCACAAGGCCCGTATTGAGCGCACCCAGGTCATCGAGAATCGTCGCCATCAACGCGGGCGGATGGATTGAAAAGAAAAAGCAAACAAGACCAATCAAGATCATGATGAGATTGGGGTTAGTAATGCAGTTCTTAAAGGACATCTGGCTCTTATCACCCGAAACCAACCATACGCCATACGTCCAAATGAAAAACGTGAGGCATGAGACTCCGATGGAGAGGTAGAAGACGTATTCGGACCCGAACACGCCCATAACAATGGGAACCCCGATAAAGCCGCTGTTGGAGAAGATGGCACCGTAACGGGCGACACCATCCTCCTTTTTAAAAAACAGACGCGTGAGCGGAATCGAAATTAGTGTGACCACAACGGTAAGCACAAAGCAAAATCCCGCGTCGCGGATCATGTTGGGTTCGAAGTCGACCATAAGGGTTCTCAGCGTAATGCAGGGATACGCCACATAGATGACCACATTGGCCATCTGGCTCGTGCCCTTGCGGTCGATAATCTTCATGCGGTAGAGAAAATAGCCGATCGCCATCAGGATAAACATGATGACGATCTGACTGATAAGCGCGGCAACCGCTCCTCCCATTACAGCTCCTCGCCGTTGGTCTCAATAACCTTCTTGTACCAGTAGAAGCTCTTTTTACGCGAGCGCTCCATAGTACCGGTGCCGTCATCGTGCTTATCGACATAAACAAACCCGTAGCGCTTGGCCATCTCTCCATCGGCATTGCTCACCAGGTCGATGCAGCCCCAAGGCGTGTAGCCCCAGACCTCAACACCATCCTTGATGGCCTCGGCCATGGCCTTGATGTGATCGCGCAAGTACTCGATACGATAGTCGTCGTCGATGGATCCATCCGGATTGACCTCGTCGCAGCAGCCGAGGCCGTTCTCAACCACCATAATGGGAATTTGATAGCGCTCGTACACCTGGTTGAGCATGATACGCAGACCCATAGGGTCGATTGGCCACTCCCATGCAGTCTCCTTGAGGTAAGGATTCTTGGCGCCCCCGAGAAGGTTACCGCTCGTCTCCTCGGCAGGGTCAGTGCTTGCGCACTGGCTCTGATAGTAGCTGTGCGTATAGAAATCGACCGTACCCTCTTTGAGAATCTTACGGTCCTCGTCGGTGATATCGAGCGTCACGCCCTCCTCGTCCCAGATGCGCTGGGCAAAGTAGGGGTACTCGCCGCGCACTTGGACATCTGAACAGTAGTAGTTGCGATACTGGTTACGCTCGCGGGCAAGCTCGACGTCCGCAGGATTGGGCGTGAGCGGATAGGCCAGCATGTAGGCAATCATACAACCCATCTTGTTGTCGGGGTCGATCTCGTGCCCCGCCTTGACCGCAAGAGCACTTGCGACAAACTGATGGTGCAGCGCCTGCAAACGCTTCTGCGGGTCATCTTTCTGATGGCGAAGGTCAAAGGAGCCCGGATTCAGAATGCCGAGACTCATGTAGTTGCCAAGGGACATCATGCCGCAATTGATCTCGTTGAACGTGAGCCAGTAGCGACACTTGCCCTTGAAATGCTCCATGACGGTCTTGGCATACTTCACGTAGCAGTCAATAGCCTCGCGCGAAGCCCAGCCATCGACTTTCTGGCACATGGCAAAAGGCATCTCGTAATGACTCAGCGTCACGAGCGGTTCGATGCCGTACTTATGGCACTCGTCCATCACGCAATCGTAAAACGCAAGGCCAGCCGCGTTGGGCTCATCTTCGAATCCCGTTGGGAAGACGCGAGGCCAGTTCATCGAGAAACGAAAGACCTTGAATCCCATCTCGGCGAGCAAGGCGATGTCCTCTTTGTAGTGATGGTAGAAATCGACACCATCGTGACAGGGATAGAGCTTGTTGGGGTCGAGCTCGGGCGTGATCTCGCGCGGGTGGTGATGGTTGCCGTTAGTGGCCATATCCATGCAACTCGGACCCTTGCCGTCTACGTCCCAGGCTCCCTCGAACTGATTGGCAGCAGTCGCGCCGCCCCAAAGAAAGTCTTTTGGAAAAACACCCATGGTCGTCCTCTTTTCTATAGGAAACGGGCCGTCATCGCGACGGCCCTCACACTTGTTGAATGAAAGCTAGTCGAGGTCAGCACCGTTGGTGGCGATAACCTTCTGGTACCAATCGAAGCTCTTCTTCTTAGAGCGTGCATAGGTACCGTTGCCCTCATTGTCGAGGTCAACATAGATAAAGCCGTACCGTTTGTCCATTTCGCACGTCGACATCGAGACCAGGTCGATGCACCCCCACGGGGTATAGCCCATCACGTCGACACCTTCCTCGATAGCAGCGCCGATGGCCTTAATGTGCTCACGGAAGTAGTCGATGCGATAGTCATCGTCAATCGTGCCGTCTTCGTTGACCTTATCGTAGGCGCCAAGACCGTTCTCGACGATAAAGAGCGGCTTATGGTAGCGGTCCTGCATATCGATCAACGCGTAGGTGAGGCCATCGGGGTCGACCTGCCAACCCCAGTCAGAAATGGGCAGGAAGGGGTTCTTGACGCCGGTAGCAAGGTTTCCTCCGACTTTCTCGCGCTTGTCCGCATCAATGGAGTCAACCATCGACATGTAATAAGAAAACGAGACGAAGTCGACCGGATACTGCTTGAGAATGGCCTCGTCACCCATGCCGAACTCGACGTGGATGCCCTTGCGCTTCCAATAGTTGAGCACATGCTGCGGATACTCGCCAAGTACCTGGACATCGCTATAGAAGTAGTTATCGCGGTTGTCCTTCTGCGCAAGCAGCATGTTTTTGGGATTGCAGTTCTCGGGATAGGTGAGGGTGCGCGTGACCATGCAGCCCATCTGAGCACCGGGAACCATCTCGTGCAGCATCTTGGTGGCAAGGGCGCTCGCCACAAACTGATTGTGCACGCACTGGTAGATAAGCTCCTCGCGCTTATCCTCGGGATAACGCTCGGTGCAAACGCCGATCGTGGTCCAGGGGTGGCGGAACACAGAGTCGATCTCATTGAATGTGAGCCAATAGGTAACGTACTTTCCAAACTCGCGGAAGCAGACTTCGCAGAAGCGCAAGAAGAAGTCGATGACTTCGCGCTTGCCCCAACCATCGTAGTGGTTTGCCAAATAGAGCGGCATCTCGTAGTGGTGAAGCGTCACAAGTGGCTCAATGCCCGCATCCTTCATGGTGCGGAACAGGTCGCGGTAGTAGTCGATGCCGGCCTGGAGCGGCTCTTCCTCTGTACCCGTGGGGAACAGGCGAGTCCACTGGATGGATACGCGCAGCGTCTTGAAGCCCATCTCCTGGAAAAGCGCAATGTCCTCCTTGTAGCGATGAAAGAAGTCGATGCCGTGACGCTTGGGGTACACGTGGATATCGGTCGAAGCCTCGGCCTCCTTGATCTGTTCGTCAGTGATGCCGTGAAGGGCCGCGTAGTCCTTTTTGTCGACCTTGGGCTTATAGGTGGTGCAGTCGGCGACCGAAAGGCCCTTGCCATCCACATCCCAAGCACCCTCGCACTGGTTGGCGGCAGTGGCACCGCCCCACAAAAAGCCTTCTGGGAACACGTAGCTCATAGTTATCTCCTTAGTTAAAAAGAGGGGCACGGCGCTCCCGTGCACCGCGCCCCTCGAAGTTACAGGCATATTATCGGACAGCCGATAGGTGTAGCCATTAGGCCTGAGCAGCCTCTTCCTGCTCCTTCTTGGCCAGCTTGCTGTTGGCGAGGACGAAGGGGATCCAGATAAGGACGCCCACGACGAGCTCGACGACTTGGACCACAACACCCTGCCAGCCATGGCCAACAAAGGCATTAAGCAGGATGGGCACACCAAAGGGCACGTCAACGGTGTTGCAGGGAAGGAAGCCGATAGAGGTGGCGAACATGGCGATGGCGACGCAGATACCGGAACCAAAGGCAAACGGAATCGCGTAGATCGGGTTCAAGACCAGAGGGATACCGAAGACGACGGGCTCGGAGATGCCGCAGATGCCAGGCAGGAAACCGAGCTTGGCGATAGCCTTTTCCTCATCGCGCTTGGAGCACAGGAAAATAGCGATGATGAGGCAGAGGGTCATACCGGCGCCACCGGGAGCAACGAAGCAGTTCCAAAAACCCATGGTGAACGGAGAATCGGGCATGGTGCCAGCGGCAAGGGCGGCGGTGTTGGCGGCGATTGCGGCATTGAACATGGGGTTGCGCACCGGGGAAACAATGAGACCGCCATGGATACCGAGAACCCAGAAGAGCTGGGACACGACAACGATGATGACAACGCCAGCCGGAGTCTTGAAGGCCGCCTCGAGCGGAGCCTGCATAAGGCCGTAGATCCAATCGTTGATATAGGAGCCGGTAAGGGCCTGGAAGCCAAGGCCGAAGATAGCGCTCACGACGAGGACAATAAAGACCGGGATCATAACGTTGAAGGACTGGGAGATACCAGAGGGAACCGAAGGAGGCATCTTGATCTTGATCTGGTCGATCTTAGAGAGCCAGCAGAAAAGCGAACCGAACACAACGGCCGTGATCATGCCGACAAAAAGACCCTGAGCGCCCATCTGAGTGGTAAGAAGACCAGACACCGGAGCCTCGAGAGCCGTGCCGGCACCGTCGACCTTGATAGAGGTGCAAATCATGGAGATGTAGGCCGCCACGGAGACGAGCGCCGTCGGATACTCCGGAGCCTTCTTGGCACGGGCCAGGTAAAGGCCAATCAGGAAGGTGATGGGCACCGTCATGAAGGACATGGTGCAGTAGTTGATAGCGGAAAATGCCGGCTCAAGCCCCGCGAGCGCGGGCACCCATTGTGCAAGCCCCGTCGTGGTGGAAGAGACCAACGTCTTGAGCAGCGTGCCCATAGAACCCACGATAACGAAGGGCATAAACGCGGTAAAGGCATCCTTAATTGCGGAGAGATATACGTTGTCGCCTACTTTTTCTGCGACAACCATCATCACATCTTCGAATTTCTCGGAGAAAGCCATATGATGTACCTGCTTTCGAAAGTTAATGACGTGCTTTCGGATGTAGACCGCTGTCGAGTGCTAGTCGCACAGCGGCGATTTTGGGCTATTGAGCCCTTATGCCTTGGCGACCAGGTCCTCCGCCTGCTTGAGGACCTTGGCGCCATCGCAGCTGCCGTAGGCAACCGGATCGATTACGGCAACGGGAGCTTTGCCGTCAACGACTTTGGTGAGCTTGCGCTGAAGATGGCGGACCTGCGGGCCAAGCAGCAAAACGTCAAAGTTTCCGAGTTCCTCGGCAACCTGGCCTTGCTCGACGGCCCAAATCTTGTAATCATCCTTGCCCTGGGCCTTAGCGGCCTCCTCCATCTTGCTCACAACGAGCGAGGTGCTCATACCAGCACAGCAAGCCAACATGATGTTCATAACGGACTCCTTTCAAAAGCGCTCATCTTGGGCGCCCGATTGACCAAACTCGGTATTTTAGGGTTACTTGCCCTCGTACTTATCGCGATAAAGCTCGATAAAGCGCTCGGCAAAATCACTCGCCATGATGGCCATCGTCAGATGGTCTTCGGCATGGATCAAGATGATGTTGATATCGACGGTATTGCCGTTCGCTTCAGCCTGAGTGAGCTCGAACTGCATCTTGTGGGCAGCGCTCATCTCGGACTGCGCCTCGGCGAGCTGTTTCTCGGCCTCTTCGAAATCGCCATCATGGGCGGCGTCGATTGCCATGAGCGCGGCGGACTTGGCGTTGCCCGCATGCAGGATGATTTGAAGGGCATTTTCATATTTGCTCTCGTCCATCGGTGTCTCCTTCTACTCGTTGTTGTCTGTTTTTCCATACATATTCAAAAGCTTGACGACGGTCTCCCATCGTTGGTTGTCGACAAGCCCCTGGATAGCCTCTTTGCTGGTAAGCATCTTGGCCATACTGCGGTAGAAACGGTCAAGCTTCTTGTCCTTAGCCTTTGAGACTGATACTAGAAAGACCGCCCGCACCGCTTGCCCGTTCCATTCGACCGGCTCGCGCAGCAGTCCAACGCAAACAAACGTCTCGTCCGTCACGGCCTTGACCGAATGGGGCATGGCGACCTGATTGCCAAAACTCGTCTGCGCGAGTTCCTCGCGACGCATGACCAGCTGCTTAAACTCGTCAGGCACGTTACGCATGGCGGCGACCTGCTCGCATAGAATTGAGATGACCTCGTTCTTGTCTGCAGCGACCATATCGGAGACAAAAAGGTCAGCCGAAAAATAAGGTGCAAGGTCACCGGTAACATTTGCACCGGCAAGAATCTCACGAACATCGTGCATATCATCGGCATCGAGAAAGAAGCTCACCTCGCGCACGGGCACCGGAAGCGCTCGATGCAGGGGCACCGTGGTAAAAACGTAATCGATACCCGTCATATCAATACTGTCGACATGGGAGGCATCGCAGGTCACAATCTTGTCCACGAGAGCACCGAACTCTTGGCGGTATCGGTACTCAAGGAGCTTGGCGCTTCCCTGTCCGCTCGCGCACACTACGAGGATATTCTTACGCGGGACCTCGCTCTTCTGGCGCTCAAGCGCCAAGGCGAAGGCGAGTGCGATATAGCCGATCTCGTCATCCGAAAGACGACTACCGTAGTGCTCGGCAAGGATGACCGACGAATCGAGTGCCATCGAATACGCGAGCGCGAATCTCTCCTTGATATCGGCAAGCAGCGGATTATCGATATGCATGCGATATTTGAGACGCACGGCAAGCGGAACGATATGACGCGCGAGGTTCATGCGGAGCTCAAGATCGCCGCGAAAATCAAAGTGATAGGAATCCCAGATGCACTCGAGCATCTCAGTGACCACATCCCAAACCTCGTCGGAAATTACGAGACCTTCATCTGCACCGTCGGAACTAGCATACAGAGATTGCTTTCCCGCAAGGTGAATGGCGATGTAGGCAACCTCCTCCTCTGGGAGCCGAATGTCGAAAGCTTTCTCGATACGCAAAGCCACACAACCGGCCACCGCAAACTCGCGCGCTGTACGCAGCTTCTCAATATGTTCGGCTTCGAGCGGGACGTAGCACTGCTCGCGGATTCGCCAAATGGCGACCGCGATATGAACCAGCAAGTTTTGATAGGCCGCTGAGTTGATTTGGAAGCCTTCCTCGGCAATGACCTCATTCACACAGGTGGCAATCGTGTCGAGGGTCACCTGGTTCTGAGAATCGCTCTCACGATGCTCTGCAAGCTTGTCGAGCGTAATGCTTGCCAAGCAGAGGCGACGCGACATCTCCGAGCCGCTCACGCGAATCCCGTAATGAGGACGCCGTTCAAGCTTGAGATCGAACTTGGCCAGCTGTGCCTCAACCCGCTTGAGATCGCCTGAAATAGCATTGCGGGATACATAGAGGATCTCCGAAAGATCGTCCAGGGTGATCCAGTCGACGCGACTCAACAGGTCGTTCAGCAAGTACTCAACGCGCCCCTCGCTCGTAGAGGGAATTGACTTGAGACCCCCATTGGATGCATCGTCCTTGATCGAGCGGTATGCGTCGCAATCGCTGATATTGAGGGTATAACCCCCGCCACGGTGTTTATGGATATGGGCCTGAGGCTCGAGGACAGCGTTGAGCTTCTTGACATAAGTACGAATCGTGCGATCGCTCACGCCAAACTCTTCGCAAAGACGAGCGGGCGAAACATCGTGATTAGCCTCTATGTAGTCAAGTACTTTTTGAACCTGTGAATCTAACACCAACGTTTCACCTCCCCGTATCTATCCGACAATTAGAAAGATACAAGGTTTATGAAAGGTGTTCCACAATCCCGATTTCCCCAGAAGTCGGAAGTCTCTTGGGTGGAAACGGAAACTGTCTAGCGCATGAACGGGTTGCACATGAGTTCACGCGCCATAGTGGTCGAGGGACCGTGGCCAGTCAAACAAACGGTATCGGGTGGAAGCATGTGGGCGAGCTTGGAGAGCGAACGCAGAATCGCTGCCTCGTCGCCACCGGCAAGATCGGTGCGGCCGTGGCTGCCCGGGAATAGGGTGTCGCCCACAAAGGCAATGTTCCCCTGCTCGGTGGCGGCGAACAGAACGATGCCGCCCGGTGTGTGCCCGGGCACCTCAATTACCTGCAGGCAAATGTCGCCCAGCTCAATGGTGTCGCCCTCGGCAAGCAGCCGCGTCGGCTCACCTGGATCGGGCGTCTCGATGCCCCACATCGCTCGCTGCTCCTCGATATTCGCATGCGGCACTGCTGCGTCCTTGCCACACAGCTCGTACAGGGCGTCGGCGCCAACGGCGGCCCGAACTCCAGCGACACCGCCAACATGGTCGGCGTGACCGTGCGTGCAAATGGCGCCGAGCACCTGCACATCGGGATGCTCGGCTCGAATATGTTCCACCAAACGCTCACCTTCCCATGCGGGGTCGATAATCACGCACTCATTGTCCGAAATAACAGCATAGCTATTGGTCTGAATGGGACCGTTTACGAGCGTCTCAATCTCGACCGATCCCTTGGGAGTTAAATCCAAGGACACAGCACTCATGCCCCTCTCCTCTCTATAGAACTCGAGGCATCAAACGATGCCTCGAGTGTAGCGAATATCGATAATGTGGCACGTTCGTCGCGACTAAACGCGGCGCTTAAGCTGGGCTCCACCCTCGCCGGGCATCAAGCGACGCGCGTCGTAGACCGAGTCAACGCTGCTGATGGAGGCCAGCAGCGGATCCAGACCACTCGCGTCCGAGATCTCGACCATAAAGCGCAGGGTTGCAATACCCTCGCGGTTGGTCGACGTGGCGGCAGAAAGGATATTGCCACCCGCATCGCCAATGGCAATGGTGACATCCTTGAGAAGGCCCATGCGGTCCAGGCACTCGACCACGATCTCGACCTGGAAGAGGGTGTCGGCAGCGCCGTCCCACTCCACTTCGATCATGCGCTCGGGATGCTCCATAAGACCCTTGACGTTGGGGCAATTGGCGCGATGCACCGAAACGCCACGACCGCGCGTGATGAAGCCGACGATGTCGTCGCCCGTCACCGGATTGCAGCAATGCGCCAGACGGACCAGCAGGCCGCTGTTGCTCTCGCCCTTGACGATAATGCCGTTGCTGGCGCTCTTGCCGCGCTTTTGCGGCTTGCGGTTGGAACCGCGGGCAGGCTGCTTGACGACCTCGGCAATAGCCTCGGCCTTGGAGAGCCGCTCCTCGGGCTTGGGGTCCAAGATTTGCTCGACCTTGTTACCCACAGCGCGCGGGGCAACCTTGCCGGCGCCGACGGCGGCAAACAAGTCCTCGAGCTGCTTGTAGTTAAACTGCTCCGCCACGACGTTGAGCGCACGCGTGGATCGCGGCGTAGAGATGCCATACCCGCGCTTGCGCAGGTCCTTGGCCAGTATATCGCGGCCGGCGGCAGCGTCGTCGTCCTTGGTCGCGGCGGCAAAATAGCGGCGGATCTTTGACTTGGCGGAAGGTGTCTTAACGATCTTGAGCCAATCGCGCGACGGCTTGGAACTCTTATTGGTCAGGATTTCAACGCGGTCGCCCGTCTTGATCTCGTGTGTGAGCGGGGCCACCGCACCGTTAATCTTGGCGCCGACGCAGTGGTTTCCCACCTCGGTGTGAACGGCGTAGGCAAAATCGAGCGGCGTGGAGCCGGCACGAAGCGCCATGACCTCGCCCTTGGGCGTAAAGACGAAGATCTCTTGATCGAAGAGGTCGACCTTCAGCGAATGCAGGTATTCCTTGGCATCGGTGATCTCATCAGACGCAGCCCAATCGAGCGAATGTTTGAGCCAGTTAATCTGGTCGTCCAAGCGCTGGGCATCATTGGTCTTAGACGCAGACGATCCGCCCGACTTCTTATAGAGCCAGTGGGCGGCAATGCCGTACTCGGCCTGCTCATGCATCTCATAGGTTCGAATCTGAATCTCGAGCGGGCGAGCCGTGGGGCCGATGACCGTCGTGTGGAGCGACTGATAGTTATTGACCTTGGGCATGGCGATATAGTCTTTAAAGCGGCCGGGCATGGGGTGCCACAGCGTGTGCACCGCGCCGAGCGTGGAGTAGCAATCGCGCACCGAATGCGTGATGACGCGCAGTGCCACCAGGTCGTAGATCTCGGAGAATTCCTTGCCCTTGCGCTTCATCTTTTGGTAGATGGACCAATAGTGCTTGGAACGGCCGTTGATCTGGAAGTCTTCCAGGCCAATGCGGTTGAGCTCGTCGGTGAGCGTCTTGATGGTCTCGGCCAGATAGCGCTCACGGACCTCGCGCGACTCCGCCACCATGCGTGCGATGCGCTGGTAGGCATCGGGCTCCAGGTAGAAGAAGGACAGGTCCTCGAGCTCCCATTTAATGGAGCTCATGCCCAGACGGTCGGCCAGGGGCGCATACACGTCCATGGTCTCGCGAGCCTTAAACAGGCGACGGTCCTCACGCAGGGCTGCAAGGGTGCGCATGTTGTGCAGACGGTCGGCAAGCTTAACGATGATGACGCGGATGTCCTTGGACATGGCGAGGAACATCTTTCGCAGCGTGAGCGCCTGTTTCTCGTCCATACTGTCGACTTCGATGTTGGTGAGCTTGGTCACGCCATCGACGAGCTCGGCCACCGTATCGCCAAACAGGCCGGAAACATCGGCAAGCGAGGTCTCGGTATCCTCGACGGTATCGTGCAGCAGCGCGGCGCACACTACATCGCAGTCCATCTTGAGATCGGCCAAAATGATGGCCACCTCGACGGGATGGTTGATGTACATCTCACCCGAGCGGCGCTTTTGGTTGCAGTGCTTCTCGGCAGCAAAGCAATAGGCCTGCTCCACCTTAGAAAAGTCGTCCTCATTCATATATTTGAGGCACAGGCGCTCCAGTTTGTCGTAGCTGTCCGCCATAATCTCGGGCGGCAGCTCATCGGCATGCTTATAGTGCTCCATCTCCGAGAACGGCTGGAGGGTGGAATCATGGGCGGTACGGGCTGCGGCATCCATCGAGGTCCCCTTCCCCTAGGCCCGCGGTACGATCGGGCGGTTAACTTTGGCTAGCATATCAGAAGCGCACGAATCGAGCGCCCAACTCCGGAAAGCCGAGAACTCCATGCGCGAGCGCAAGCCCTCCAAATAGCGAATTGACCTGCTCAATTGCACACGGCCGGGGTTTTCGGCCATCGCGATGCGACGGGTGTCGTCAAACCCCGAAACGCGACAGAAACCAAGCTCTTCGAAGATTCCCAGGCCACTTTCCACCGAGCGCTCGTCGACCGGCGTGCGAGCATCGATGGCAAGGCACATCTGCGCGATGTCGATATCGCTTGCGCAGAATGAATCATCCCCGGTCTTACCGCGGTTGGAGCGCCACATGGTCTGCAACGCACGATAGAGTGTGACGAGTTCGTCGCGCTCGGGTGCGTAGCAGTCGAGCAGGCGCTCGTTGATGCGGGCGTCGCGCGACGAATAGAGCAGGTGGATCACGGCGGGCTGTCCGTCACGACCGGCACGCCCGCTCATCTGGTTGAACTCAATGGCGCCAAACGGCATGTGGTACAGCACGACATGGCGGATATCGGGCAGATTGACACCCTCGCCAAAGGCAGAGGTCGAGACGATGCAGCTGAGGCTTCCGTCTCGGAATGCTTCCTCCACGCGGCGGCGATCGGAGCGCGCAAGCCCCGCGTTATAGAACGCGATATGGGTTGCGCAATCGGGCACACGCTTGCGCAACGTCTTGGCGAGCGCCACGGACTGGTCGCGCGAATTGACGTAAATGACGGTCTTCTCCCCCGTCGCCACGATCGACACCAAACGGTTCTCGCGGCTCGCAAGGTCGCGGTCGTCCTCGAGCTGCAGGTTCTCGCGCACCGTCTCGTCGACCACCGTGCGAGTAATCGGCAGCATGCGGGCAAGCTCGGCCACGACCGGAGCCGTCGCGGTGGCCGTCGCAGCCATAACAACCGGGTCGCCCAGGGCTTTGAGGATATCGGGCATGTCGAGATAGGCGCTGCGGTCGCCGCCCTTGGCAAGGCCGGCGTGGTGCGCCTCATCGATAACGACAAAGCCGATGCGGCCCGAACGCGCGAAGCGGTCACGGTGGATAGATAGGAACTCGGGCGTCGTGAGCACGATACCGGTGCGGCCCGAAGCTAGGCCGGCGAACACATCATCGCGTGCGGCCTCCACGGTCTCGCCGGTCAGCACGCCAACGCCAATGCCAAGCGCTGCCATCGTCGACGAGAGGTGATAGGCCTGGTCGGCAACAAGCGCGCGCAGCGGATAGACAAAGATGCTCGCACGTCCGCGAAGGACAGCCTCGCGCGCAGCATGTACATGGAAGATGAGAGACTTGCCGCGGCCCGTTCCCATAACGGCCAAGACGCTCTGGTGGTCGGCCAAGGCATCGAGCGCCTCAACCTGCGCGCGGTGCGGCTGGTTCGATCCGATAAAGCTATGGATAAGCGAGCGCGTGAGCTCGGTATAGGAAAGCTGGGCGAGCGTCTCGCGCTTACGCGACTCCAGGCGCAGGCCGGAATCCGCCGGCTGCACGCCACGACGAAGCTCGCATGCCGGATCATCGACGCTGGGCAGCGTGGTATCGCGAACCAGAACATCCTTGATCATGAGCTTGGGCTTCACACGCCCCTGCCAATGCTCGGCAACGGCCTCGAACACCAAGTCGACAGCGCTATCGCAGTTGATGAGCTTATCGATTTGCGGCACGCGGAACATAATGGCCGGCACACTCGCGGCGCCATCGGTCGCCACAAAGCGCATGTGCTCGCCGGTTTTGCCCACCACGGCGCGGTCGCACATCGTCACGCCCTCGGCAGCCAGCAGCGGCACCTTGTTGCCCTGGCCAAACGGCTCAAGACGGGAGATCTGCTCGATGGTCTCGATATTCAGCTCGGAAAGGTCGACGGTGGCGGCGACCTCGTCGGTGTCTTCAAAGTCCTCGGCGGAAAGCTCCGATAGCACGGCGGAAAGGCGGCGGCGGAACTCATCGAGCTTGGATGCCTCGATGGTCACACCCACCGCACCGGCATGTCCGCCGCGACGAATCAGCAGGTCGGAACAACGCTCGACGGCGTCAAACAGGTTAACTTTGCCCACCGAGCGACCAGAGCCGCGCGCGATACCGTCCTCGATCGAGAACAGCAGCGCCGGCACGTGATAGCGATTGGTCAAGCGGCTCGCCACGATGCCTTTGACGCCCTCGTGCCAGCCCTCGCCGCCCACGACGATTGCGCGCCCGCCGTCATAAGTCTCCTCGACCTTCGCCATGGCATCGCGCGTGAGCTCCGCCTCGATCTCACGGCGTTGGCGATTGATTTCCTCGAGCTCGGCTGCCAGTGCACTTGCTTCGATAGGATCACGGGCAAGCAGCAGGTCGAGCGCCAGCTTGGGATCAGCCATGCGGCCGGCAGCATTCAGACGAGGGATGAGCGAAAACGACAGGCCGTCGGCCGTAATGGTAGAAAGGTCGGCCTTGGCAAGTGCGGCAAGCGCGATATAGCCGGGACGGGCCGTCACGCGCATCTGCTGGATACCCTCGGCGACCAGTGCGCGATTCTCGGGCGTGAGCGGCATCATGTCGGACACGGTGCCCAGCGCCGCGACCTCGATCAGCGAACGCCAATACGACGGCTTGCCCAAACGCTCGCCCAGGACCTGCACCAGCTTGAGTGCCACGCCGGCACCGGCAAGCTCGCGCGAGGGGCCCTCGTCCTCGAGCTTGGGGTCGGTCAGGGGCACGCCCTGCGGCACCTGGTCGGAGGGCTCGTGATGGTCCGTGACCACCAAATCGATCCCCAGGCTCTCCAGATAGGAGACTTCTTCCTTGGCGGCAATACCGTTATCGACGGTCACGATCAGCTGAGGGCGAGCGAGCTCGTTAACGCGGTCGAGCGCCGCGCGCGAAAGACCGTAGCCCTCGTCAAAGCGATGCGGAATAAACGGCGTGACATCGGCGCCAAACGTGCGCAGTGCCTCGGTCAACAGGCAGGTCGACGTAATACCGTCAACGTCAAAATCGCCAAAGACCGCAATGTGCTCGTGGTTGCAAATAGCACGCTCGACGCGGTCGGCAACGACCGACATGCCCGGGATAATGAGTGGGTCGGCCCAGTCGCGATCGAGCGAAGGCGTCAAAAACAGCTGACCTTCTTCGATGGATGTAATGCCGTGCGCGACCATAATACGCGCCACCAGCCCGGGAATGCCCAGGCCAGCCGAAAGCTCCTTTTCGAGCTCGGGGTTTTGCTGAGCGACCGCCCAGCGATGCGTCGTCTTAAGCGATGACATAGGCGCCCACCCCCGATAGGGGCAGGTCGCCGCGATACCTCTCACGGTTCATAGCGATGAGTCCTCTGTGTATGCCCGCTTCGGCAGGCAGATCTGTTGAACGGATTTATTATACCGTGCAGAGCAGACGCAAATCGCCGCAGCACGCCGCGGTTTCGGTAAACGATGCCGGTAATAGCCTCGAAATATTCGAGCGTTTCTGACGCACGGACGCATGCGAGCGTCTAGCATATCCATTCAAAACGGGTTCACGGGCAAAGGGAGTCACAAGCGCATATGAAGCAATGGGTTGGACTGGGCAAGTTTCTCGCGGGGCACATGCAGGTCATCGTTCCGATTTGCGTGGCACTCGGCGTGCTCTTTCCCCAACAGATTGGCGTACTCAAGCCCATCGTTCCCACCTTGTTTGCCTTTATGACGTTTCAGGGTGCGCTCAGCAACACCTTTCACCAGGTAACCGAGATGTTCCGCCGTCCGTTGCACCTAGTCTTGGCGCTGCTCGTCTCGGCGGTGCTTATTCCCATCGCGGCGTATGCCATGGGGTCACTCTTCTTTGGCTCCAACCCCAACCTTGTCTGCGGCATTGTGCTCGAATACAGCGTGCCCGTGGCCGTCACCGCTTTTATGTGGATCAGCATGTTCGGCGGCAACGGCCCGCTCGCGCTCACCATCATCCTGACGTCCTCGGTTATCTCACCTGTGACGATTCCGCTTACGCTCAAGCTCCTGCTGGGCGCCACCGTCTCGATCGACGTGCCGAGCATGATGCAGAACATGGCCTTTATGATCACCATCCCCGCTGTGCTCGGTATTGCCATCAATGAACTCACGCGCGGCTGGGGCCACGAGAAACTCTCTCCCGTGCTCTCGCCCGCCTGCAAGTTCATGATGATGGGCGTCATCGCGTCCAACTCCACCGCTATGAGCGAGTACGTGCTGCACATAAACGCGGTGCGCCTGGAAGTCGCCCTCTTTATTTTGGTCTTCGCCATCAGCGGCTTTGTCGTCGGTTTTCTGGTCGCACGTGCGCTGCATCTGCCATATAGCGAGACGACTACCATGTGCTTTACCTGCGGCATGCGCAACATCTCTTCGGGTGCCGTCATCGCCACGCAGTACTTTCCGGGCGAGGTCGTGTTCCCCGTCATGTGCGGCACGCTGTTTCAGCAGGTGCTGGCCTCGATTATCGGGCATCTCTTTGAGTGCCTAACCTGCGAGGAGCGCACCAAACAGCGCAAGCGGGTCGAAGCCGGCCGCGACGCCATGGCGCGCTAGGCTGTCCGCATTACGCGGGTGTTAGTCTTGCTATACGAGCGTTTCCAGATGCGCACGCAGACGCTCAGCATCGATATCGAGCGTCGTCTCGGCATTGACTTGGGCCAAACGATAGCCGACAAAGTAGGGCGAAACCACCCAACGCGGCAGCGCCTTGGCAATGGTCCGACCGCCCAGGTGATAGAAGAACAAGTTGTACGACTCTGCGCGACCACCGTGGTGCTCGTTTAGGATATAGCGCAGAGCTACCTGGATCGCATCGGCAAAGAGATCCGCCTCGGCTTGGTCTCGTGCGTCATCGCTGGCGGCGATTCCCTGCGGGGCTGAAACGTTGATCTCAAAGAACCCCATGATCGGTTCGGTTGAGATATTGACCGAGATTCTCCCCTGTTGCCAGACATTGATGCCTTCGAAATTGGCAGAAGTCAGCGAAGTGTAGCCGTCTTCCTGCTCCAAACCCACAATCTGCATGTGAGGATGGACGAGGCTGCCGCCCGAAAGCGGGCCTTTGTTCTTGTACATGAGCACGCTGAGGTACTGTTGGGAATCGATCATCTGCTGCCAACAGCCCAGGGCAAACCGCATCACATGATGCAGCTCATCCGGTTCATAGGTCGCCAGGTCGGCGTCGTGATTGGCCGACTCGATCAATACGGTCTGACGGGTGGCCCGCAAGGTCTTGAACTTATTCTCGAGCCAGATGCAGTCACCATCGCGCTCGATGATGTTGGCGAGCCCCTCCGTGTCGCAAAAGGGGCACGCGGTGCCAGGGCGACGATTATCGTCGGGCTTACCGTTCGCCTGCTGAACGTCAAATACCAGCGCCACGGGTTATACCTCCAACGGCACGATCTTGGTGCCATGGAGCTCGGAGACGCCTAGCGCCGCTGCGACCGCGTCGCGATTTGCCGTAGTGATGCCGCCGCCGGGAAGGATGGTCAAACGATCGCCCGCATACTCGATTAAACGAGCCAGGTGATCGAAATTATCCTCGATCGACGTACCGGCCGCGCCGCCATGCGTGAGGATGCGCGTAACGCCGCAGTCGGCAAGTGTATCAATCGCATCGAGCTGAGCCTCGGGCGAAAGCTGGTCAAATGCCATGTGGAAGGTGATGTCAAGGGACTCGCGCTTGCACTCCTCGGTCGCGCAACCCGTAGCCATAACGAGGGCGCCAAGGGTGAGCTCGTCGAGCGCCCAGCCGCCGGCACAGGGCTTGCAGCAGCCAAAGACCAAGCCGTCAACGCCGGCGCTTACGGCAAGGCCCAGGTCCATCTCCATCATGCGCAGCTCGTCTTGGTTGTAATGAAAGTCACCGCCACGCGGGCGAATCATGCACATCACTCGCGCGTCATGCTCGTGAGCATAGCTGACTGTAGCGCTGATAACACCGGCCGAGGGTGTAGTGCCACCGACGGCAAGGTTGTCGCACAGTTCAATACGCCTTGCACCGGCATCGATAGCCGCCGGCACCCGCTCAAAGTTCTCGGCACAAAACTCGTACAGCATAGATAGACCCCCAAAGACAGCAGATGTTTTCCGACGGGCATTGTCACACATCCCCATGAAGTTGCGGTGGAATAGGGACTGTTTTGGCCTCTGGAGCCCGTATTCAGTCCCTATTTCACCGCAACTTAAAGGGGTGCTGACCGAAATGGTCAGCACCCCTTTTTGCTGTATAGAAGTAGTCGTTGGGGACGTTCTTAAACGACTATTCATTCAAGAACGTCCCCAACGACTATCCCGGGATGAGGCACGCTTTGGTGCGGGAAGGTAGCTGCTCAGAAATGTGGTCGAATGAGAGTTGCATCAAAGGAGCACTGGTTGGTGTTTCGCGCGATGCGTCAACCGACACTCGTCGCTATACCGGGGACAGACAGACCGGACTCCCTATACGACAACTGTTGACATCATATACTATGTGTCATATAGTAGGTGTTGCACAGTATACTACGAAAGGAGGTGTGCGGATGGAGGCACAGATGAAGCGCGGCTTCCTCGAGGCCTGCGTGCTCGTGGCCGTCTCGGGCGAGGAATCCTACGGCTATCAGATCGTGAAGGACGTGCCCGCGAGCATGGGGCTCACGGAGTCCACGCTCTATCCGTTGCTCAAGCGCCTGGAGAAAGCGGGGTGCATCACGGCGCGCTCCGCCGAGCACAACGGGCGGCTGCGAAGGTACTACCGCATCACGGAAACCGGGCATGAGCGTATCGCCGAGTTCCTCGCCGAATGGCCATCCGTGCAGGAAATCTACCGTTACGTGAAGGGAGCGCACCATGACGCGCGATGAGTTCTTGAACCGGCTGGGCGAGCTTCTGGCCTGCCTGCCGGCAGATCAGGTAAGGGAAACGCAGGAGTTCTACGCGGAGGCCATCGCCGACCGTATGGAGGACGGCATGACGGAGGCCGAGGCTGTGGCCGCCATGGGCACGCTCGGTGAGGTCGCCGAGGCAACGCTCGACGAACTGCCCGCCGTGCCGCGCGCAATTGCGAGGACCAAGCGCAAGAGCACGGCGCTTCTATGGGCGCTCGCCATCGTGGGCTCTCCGGTATGGATTCCGCTGCTGCTCGCGTTCGTCGCCGTTGCCGCTACAGTCTACATCTGCATTTGGGTTCTTGCGCTCTGCGTGTGGATCGTGGCCGCGGCATTCGGGGGCGCGGGCGTGGTGGGGCTCCTGTTCACCGCGGACGGCATCATTATCGGGCATGTTCCGTACGTTTTAACCTCGATGGGAATGGGATTCGTTTCCATCGGTGTGGCGCTCCTCGCGGGAGCCGGTGCCTGGACGGCGTCCAAGCAGATCGCGTGCCTCTCTGCCCTTTGGGCGAAGAAAGCCGTTTCGCCCTTCTGGAAAGATCGAGGCAATAAGAGCCGCAGGGGCGCTGAAGCGGCGCCGCTTACGGCATAGGAAGGAGTGCAAACATGTCCAGCGTAAAAAAGATTTACCTTGCCGTAGCGGGTGGGCTTGTTGCCACGGGGCTCGTCCTGGCTGCTATCGGATTTGTGGCCTCCGGCTTTAACCTCGCTGTGTTCAACACACAGATCGACCTGCGCGATGACACCATCATTCTGGGTGGTGTTGAAATAGACGACCCGACAGGGCTTCCGCTCATCGAGCAGCTTGCCGAGGTCGGCGAGATCCATATTGGATCTGCAACGGCTGGTTCGTCTTCTCCTCGCAAATGATCGAGCTCGTAGCGGCCATCCCCCTTCGGGCACACCACGACGGGCGTGAGCACGCCGCGCTCGGAGCCTTTTGACCTAGTCGTTGGGGACGTTCTTAAACGACTAGTCATTCAAGAACGTCCCCAGCGACTACCCCAAATGTCAGAACCAAAGCAACGCCGCAGGCAGAGGACGGACAGCGAGCGGGCGCCAGAGCGAACAAATTGGCATGAAAAGAGGGCGGCATAGACCTTCTGGTCATGCCGCCCTCTTTGAATGACAAGTTGTCGCTCTGGTGCCCGCGCAGCGTCGGCCGGTCCGCCGTTCGGTAGAACGGCGGAACCTCCTAGCCACCGAGATAGGCCTTGCGGACGTTATCGTCGTGCAGGAGCTCTTGGCCGGTGCCGGTCATGGTGATCTTGCCGGTCTCGAGCACGTAGCCGCGTGTGGCGATCGAGAGCGCCATCTGCGCGTTCTGCTCGACCAGAAGCACCGTGGTGCCGGCCTTGTGCAGGTCCTCGACAATCTGGAAGATCTGCTCAATCAGAATCGGCGCCAGACCCATGGAAGGTTCGTCGAGCATAAGCAGTTTGGGGTTACTCATAAGGGCGCGGCCCATAACGAGCATCTGCTGCTCGCCACCCGAAAGGGTGCCGGCGACCTGGCGACGGCGCTCCTTCAGGCGCGGGAACTGCTCGTAGACGCGCTCAAGGCCCGGAGCAACCGTGGACTTGGGCTGCGTGTAGGCGCCCATCTCCAGGTTCTCCTCGACCGTCATCTGCAAAAAGGCGCGACGGCCCTCGGGCACCTGGGCCAGGCCCTTACCAACCAGCTTATCGGCGGGCGTATGAGTAATGTCCTCGCCCATAAACTTGATGGAGCCGGTCTTGGAGCGCAGCAGGCCCGAGACGGTCTTGAGCGTTGTGGACTTGCCGGCACCGTTCGCACCGATCAGAGCCACGATCTCGCCCTCGTTGACGTTAAAGGAGATGTCCTTGATGGCGTGGATGGCACCGTACCAGACGTTGATGTTGTAGACGGAAAGCATCGGCTCTGCCATTTAGTTCTCCCCCTTATCCTGCTTGCCCAGATACGCCTCGATAACGGCGTCGTTGTTCTGGATTTCCTCGGCCGTGCCCTTGGCGATGACCTTACCAAAGTTGAGCACGCAGATGCCCTCACAGATGTTCATAACGAGCGACATGTCGTGCTCGATAAGCATGATGGCGATGCCGAAGGTGTCACGAATCTTGACGATGTTCTCCATGAGCTCGGCGGTCTCGGACGGGTTCATGCCGGCGGCAGGCTCGTCGAGCAGCAGCAGCTTGGGGTTGGTGGCAAGCGCACGGACGATCTCCAGACGACGCTGAGCGCCGTAAGGCAGCGAGCCGGCCTGCTCATTTGCCAGATGCTCCATATCAAAGATGGACAGCAGCTCCATGGCGCGCTCGTGGGCGGCCTTCTCGTGCTTCCAATACGTCGGCAGGCGCAGCACGCCCTCAAAGCCGGAGTAACGCTCCTGGTTATGCAGGCCGACCTTAACGTTATCCTCCACCGTCATGGTGTTAAACAGGCGGATGTTTTGGAAGGTGCGGGCAATACCCATGCGGTTGATCTGGTAGACCGACTTGCCCGAGGTGTCCTCACCGTCGAGCAGGATGGTGCCGTGCGTGGGCTGGTACACCTTGGTGAGCAGGTTGAAGACCGTGGTCTTACCGGCACCATTGGGGCCGATCAGGCCGGCGATCTCGGTCTTGCCGATAGTCAGGCTAAAGTCGTCGACTGCCTTAAGGCCACCGAACTCAATGCCCAGGTGGATGCACTCGAGCGCCGGGCGCTGGCCCAGGTCGCGATCGGGAACGATGGCGCCAGAAGGATACGGGACCATCTTGCCCTTGTTGAACTCAAATTTACTGGGCATCGGCTGCCACCTCCTTCTTGGAAGCAAAACGGTCCTTGACGCGACCGAAGAACGCCTTGAGCTGCGGGTTGTTGGTAAAGATCATGACCAGGATCAGCACGATGGCGTAGATGAGCATGCGGTAGTCCGAGAACTGACGGAGCAGCTCAGGAAGCACCGTGAGCAACGCCGCCGCGATGACGGAGCCGCGCATGTTGCCCAGACCGCCCAGGACCACGAACACCAGGATGAGGATCGACGTGTTGAAGTCGAACTTGGTGGCGGAGAGCTGCGAGAAGTTACCGCCGAAGAGAGCTCCGGCAGCACCGGCGAGGGCAGCGGAAACCACGAAGGCGATCATGCGGTACTCGGTGACGGAGATGCCTACGGACTCGGCTGCAATCTTGTTATCGCGCACGGCCATGATGGCACGGCCGGTACGGCTGCGCACCAGGTTGAGTACAATCACGAGCGCGACCATGACCAGGATGGCACCGGCGAGGAAGGTCGAGTACGTCGACACGCCCGAGGCACCCTGGGCGCCCTTGATGATGGCGGTGCCGTCCTCGAGCAGGTGCAGGTCGTCGATCGTGGAGTTGCCCGTGATGTTAAAGATCACATGCAGGCCGCGGGAGTCGACACCCACAATGAGGCAGGTGACGATCTCTTTGATGATCTCGCCAAAAGCCAGGGTCACGATGGCCAGATAGTCGCCGCTCAGGCGCAGGACCGGGATACCGATCAAGAAGCCCAAGATGGCAGCGGCGATAGCGCCGACCACAATGCTGATGACAAGACGTATTGGATCGGAGGGGACGGCGCTCTCGAGGGCAACCGCGGTAACGATGCCCGTATAGGCGCCGACGCTCATAAAGCCCGCGTGGCCCAGCGACAAGTCGCCCGCGATGCCGACAACGAGGTTGAGCGAGATGGCCATAACGATGTAGGCCGTGATGGGAACCAACTGGCCGGCGATCATGCGCGGGATCATATGGTTGGACTGCATAAAGAACACGATGGCGAATGCCACGATGCACATGGCGTACGTGACAAAGTCGTGACGCGTCTGCTTGTCTTTAAGGAACTTCATAACGCTCACCTACACCTTCTCGGGGACGTACTTGCCCAAGAGGCCGGCAGGCTTGACGAGCAGGACGATGATCAAAACACCAAAGACGATGGAGTTGGCAAGGCTCGTGGAAATGTAAGCCTGCGCCATCGCTTCGATGATGCCGATGAGAATGCCACCGACAAAGGCACCGGGGATGGAGCCGATGCCGCCGAAGACGGCGGCGTCGAAGGCCTTAATGCCAGGCATGGCGCCCGTGGTGGGCTGCAGGACCGGCGAGTAGGAGCACAGGAGCACGCCGGCGATGGCGGCAAGGGCGGAGCCGATGGCAAAGGTCATCGAAATAGTGCGGTTGACGTTGATGCCCATGAGCTGAGCGGCGGACTTGTCCTCGGACACGGCGCGCATGGCCTTGCCCATCTTGGTCTTACCTGTAAAGAACATCAGACCGGCCATGATAACCAGGCAGGCGACGATGGTGACGAGCGAAACGGCGCTTACGTTGAACTTGGCCAAGAACTCCGGCACCGGGAAGGTGACGAGCGAAGTGAAGTTCTTGGGCGTGGCGCCCCACAGAAGCTGCGCGGCGTTCTGCAGGAAGTAAGACACGCCGATGGCCGTGATCAGAACGGCCAGAGGGCCTGCTTGGCGCAGCGGCTTGTATGCCAGACCCTCGATGAGAACACCGAGAACCGTGCAGACCACACAAGAGAGAATTACAGATGCCCAGCCCGGGAGGCCGAGATACGACGTGGCGCAGAACGAGACATAGGCACCGACCATGATGACGTCGCCGTGAGCGAAGTTGAGCATCTTGGCGATACCGTAGACCATGGTGTAGCCCAACGCGATGATGGCGTAGACGCTGCCCATGGACAGGCCGTTGACCAAGTATTGGATAAAGACCGTCATGTTCCACATCCCCCTTTCGAATAGGTTTCCAGTTGATGTATGAAACAGGGACGTTACATCGTCCCTAGATACCAAGCAAGCAGGGAAGGCCAAAACCTCCCCTGCTTGGGATCAAAACCGCTCTATATAAGGCGGCCTATTAGGCCTGTACGTACTTGCCGTCGGTAATGACGTACGCCGTCGGGTCCTTCTGGACCTGACCCTTGTCGTTCCAGGAGAGCTTGCCAGTCAGACCGTCAACGGTAATCTTGAGCATAGCCTCGGGAAGCTTCTCGGCAACCTCGGTGGGGTCGGCGTCGACGCCCAGGCCGGCCTCCTTGAGAGCCTCGACCACAGCATGCACGCCGTCGTAGGCGTCGGCGGCAAACTGGTCGGGGGTATCGCCGTACTTATCCTTGTAAGCGTTGACGAAGTCGGCGTTCTTCTCGTCGTCGGCGGAGAACGGGGTCATGAGCAGCAGACCCTCGGCAAGAGAGGTGTCGAAGCCCTCAACGCCCAGGATGCCGTCCATGCCGTCGCAGCCCATCATCTTGACGTCGTAGCCCATGTCCTTGGCGTTCTTGAGCAGGACGGACGCCGGCGTGTAGTAGATCGGCGCAAAGATCATGGTGGCGCCTGCCTGCTTGGCCTTGGTCAGCTGGTTGGTAAAGCTCGTGGCGGAGTCGTCCTTAAAGGTCTCCTCGTCGACAATCTCAAGCTTAGACTTAGCGGCCTGGGCCTTAAAGGAATCTGCGATGCCCGAAGAATAGGCGTCGCCGGAGTTATAGAACAGCACGAACTTCTCGTTCGCATACTTCTCTGCCAGGAACTTGGCAGCGTTGACACCTTGGTTGGGGTCGGTAAAGCAAACCTGGAAGACGCAATCCTTGCCCTTGGTAACGTCCTCGGAGGACGCAGACGGGGTGATCATGAACGTCTCGGGGTCGTTGCCGCACTCGGCGGCAACGGCGACCGACGCACCCGTGGTGGTCGGACCGACGAGGGCCTGCATGCCCCAGTCGAGCAGGGTGTTGAAGGCGTTGACGGCCTTCTCACCGTCAGCCTGGTCGTCCTCGGCCTTGCTGACAAGCGGCAGCTCCTTAGTCGAGAAATCCTTGCAGCCAAGCTCGACAGCCTGTGTAACGGACTTGCCGTAGGACGCGTTGGCGCCGGTCAGCGGGCCGATGGTGCCGATCTTAAACGAAGCGTCGCCCGACGCGGAACCGCTGTCGCCGCCGTTGGAGGAGCAGCCAGCTAGAATGGACATCGCCCCCAGACCTGCTGCGCTCGCGATAACGCTCCTGCGATTCATAACAGGGTTCAATGACTTACCGGTGAGGCTCGACATGCGGCTCTCCTCTCAAATCTCGTCGGGTTTCGGTTACCCGACAGGCCATCCTTCGCCGTGTTCGGCGTTCGCAAAATAGTAGACGCTTTAGTTAGGAAAAGTGGCGAATATTTCAACTTTTCTTTGGATTTGTTCATTTATCTATATTTCTGCGTATTTCTATTTTTTTATGCAGTAATGCCACTTTATTGTGTAAAAGTAATGTTTCCATTCTGTTACAAGCGTTCCCGCTCTTAATAAACATGGTGTCCCCCTTTTCGCTAGCCGCGATGCGGCCGTCTTGCGGTACAGGGCAAACCTTATGGTGCAAACGTTGACAGTTTGTTACGGAGTTCCGTTTGTAGCGAGCATGTTTCCAATGTTTCCGCAGCGTTTCGGGGGTGCCGTTTTGTGCGACTCCTGTTGCCTGGCGAGCACGCGCCCTCTGTTCACGCTAGAATGCACTCAACCTTTAAGCGGTTAATCCATCCATGAGATGCACGAAGGAGCTATCTATGAGCGAACCCCTGCGCACCGTGAACGTCGGTCTGATCGGCCTGGGAACCGTCGGCGGCGGCGTGGCCCGTCTGATCAAGAGCCACCACGATGAGTACCTGGCAGCCTACGGCATCGACCTTAAGCTGACCCGCGCCTGCGCGCTTGCCTGGGAGCAGGCCGAGGCGGCAGGCATTGAGCGCGAGGCCTTCACGAGTGACTGGCACGACGTCGTCACCGACCCCGCCGTCGACATCGTCGTCGAGCTGATCGGCGGCGAGCATCCCGCAACCGAGATCTTCACCACCGCCTTCGAGAACGGCAAGCACGTCGTCTCTGCCAACAAGGCCCTGCTGGGCCGTCACGTCGAGACGCTCGCCGAAAAGGCGCGCGCGTGCGGCGTGCAGATTAAGTGCGAGGCCAGCTGCGGCGGTGGCATCCCCATTGTCAGCACGCTCGAGCACGACCTAGTGGGCAACAAGATCCTGACCATCGCCGGCATTCTCAACGGTACCACCAACTATATCCTGTCGCGCATGGACGCCGAGGGCGCCGATTACGCCGACGTGCTTGCCGACGCGCAGGCCAAGGGCTATGCCGAGGCCGACCCGTCCGCAGACGTCGACGGCTTCGACGCCGCCAGCAAGACGGCCATCCTTGCCTCCATCGGCTTTGGCACCCGCGTGACCACCGACGATGTGTACCAGCAGGGTATCCGCACCATCGGCGCCGAGGACATCACTCAGGCCCGCGAGCTCGGCTACACCATTAAGCTGCTGGGCATCGCCCGCAACACCGACGCCGGCGTCGACGTCCGCGTGCATCCCACGCTGATCCCCGCCGACCACATGCTTGCCAAGGTCAACGGCGCCATGAACGCTGTCTACGTGGTAGGCGACGCCGTGGGCGAGACCATGTTCTACGGTGCCGGCGCAGGCTCCTTCCCCACCGCGAGCGCCGTCGTGGGCGATATCCTGTCGCTCTCCGAGCAGATCAGCCGCGGCGTGGCTCCGCTGCCCGAGATTGAGCCCTATGGCCACAACCTCGCCTTTAAGCCCATGGACGAGCTCCAGACCAAGTACTATGTGCGCCTGAAGGTCGCCGACCGCGTGGGCGCCCTGTCCGAGACGGTCGACATCTTTGCCAAGCACAACATCTCGATCTCGCTCATCAACCAGGTCGAGGACGGCAAGTCGGGCGTCAGCGATGCCTGCTCGGTCATCTTCCTGACGCACCGCGCGCTCGAGAAGGACGTCCAGGCTGCCGCCGCCGAGCTTGCCAGCGTCGACTGCGTGGCCGAGGTCGCCAACGTCCTGCGTATCGAGGACGTCGAGGCCTGGACCGAAGGCGTTATGGCCAACTAGTCCAACACCCGCTTAACAATACGCGCCTCGGGGGGCTCCCGTCCTATGTGGGACGGGAGCCCTTTTCTATCCGGCTTCTAAGCACAGCGGCAAAGCGGCATTTGCACGAGCCGTTCATCGGTAACGCGGGCTACCGTTCACCGATATGCAAACGCGGCCGATTCCGGCTACCGCTACGCTGTGCTGCGAATGTCCGCCCGCGATGAGAGGAAGCACTATGTTGCTCGAGGGCAAGAAAGCAATCATCACCGGAGGCACGCGCGGTATCGGCTATGCCATCGCCTGCCGTTTTATCGAGGAGGGCGCCGCCGTCACCGTCTTTGGCTCGCGCCAGGAAACTGCCGACGCAGCCGTTGAGAAGCTGGCGGCCGCCTATCCCGAGGCCAAGGTCTGGGGCCGCTCCTGCGACCTCACCTCGCTCGAGGCCGTAACCGAGGCCTTTACCCAAGCTGCCACCGATATGGGCGGCCTGGACACGGTCGTCAACAATGCCGGCATCTCCCAGCGCTCGCCCCTTTTGGACTACACGGCCGAGGAGTTTGCAAAGGTCATGGACCTCAACGTCGTCGCCGTCTTTAATGGCCACCAGGCTGCCGCCAAGATCATGACCGAGGCCGGCCACGGCGGCACCATCACCACCACGAGCTCGATGGTCGCCAAGTACGGTCAGCCCTCCGGCGTCGGCTATCCCACGTCCAAGTTCGCCGTCAACGGCATGGTCCAGTCGCTCTCGCGCGAGCTCGCCCCCATGGGCATTCGCGTCAACGCCGTCGCACCTGGCGTAACCAAGACCGATATGGTCGCCAACCTGCCCGAAGAGGTCATCAAGCCCATCATCGCCACCATTCCGCTGGGTCGCATGGGCGAGCCCGAGGATGTCGCCAACGCCTTTGTTTTCTTGGCGAGCGACATGTCCTCCTATGTTACGGGTGCCGTGCTCCCCGTCGACGGAGCCGCCCGCTCCTAAGAGGCCACAAGCTTTGGCCCCTGGCCCCAACATAGCTCAACCAAAAAAGGCGCGCTGCCCGCATCAACTGCGGGCAGCGCGTCTTCTTCTGTTTGAAGGGAAACTGCGTCCCGTTTCGCGTCCGTCCTCAAACGGGAATGTCACCTCCGCACCAGCGTCGGCTATTTGCCGTCGTCCTCGTCGGCTTCTTCATGCGCATAAAGCTCCAGCATGCGACGGCGATACTCATGCACGGCGAGCTTGGCGCGCTCCAGGCGGCGACGCTCGCGCGGAGTCAGCTCGGACGGGTCAACCTCATCACCATAGGTCTTATCGGCAAGAAGATGCGCCGCGTCCACGATGCGGGCATCGATGTGGCCGCTCGCTGCCTCGGCGGAAAGACGCTCGGCAATCGTATCGAGCGTAGGCAGGCCCTCGAATACGCGACCATGGCCATGCGATGTCAGCAGCTCGTGCTCGCGTGCGAGCAGGCTCGCTAGGTCGTGGTGGGCGCGCAGGATGTCGAGCGCATCGGATGGATGCTCGGCAACCTCTGCCACGGCGGCAACCGGCGCGGCATCGACCACGCGGTAGAAGAGCTGCGCGAGCAGTGGCATCAGGAACACCGTGATGGCGCCGGCCGCCACCATAACCGAAGCGACGCCCTGTGATAATGCGCCGGCGTTGACAGCGACGCTCGTCACGGCGACGATAATCGGCAGCGCCGTGGTGCAGTACAGGGCCACGGTAATGCGGCCATACGCCGACACATCGCGCGTCGCAGGACAAATGCTCATGGAAATAAGAATGGGCACGGCGCGGATAACCAGCAACGCCACGATAAAGCCCACGAGCAAGCCGGGGCGCGATGCTACAGCAGTCAGGTCGATCTTGGCACCCGACACGGTAAAGAACACCGGGATCAAAAAGCCATAGGCAAGGCCATCGAGTTTAAGCTCGAGCGTATGGTTGCCCTCGGGGATGATATAGCGCAGGACAAAGCCCGCGGCAAAAGCGCCCAACACGATATCGAGGCTAAAAATGGCGGAAAACGCCACGAGCGTGACCAGGATGAGCACTGTGAGGCGCACGAACGTCTGAGAAGTCGTATCGGCGCGCTCCTGAATAAAGGCAAAGAAGCGGCTGCCAATACGCTTGGAGCGACTGGGGACCACGGCAAGCAGCACGCACACCACGGCGAACAGCCCCAAGATCAACAGCGTCTCGACACCCGTACGGGCAGACAGCAGCACCGACATGGCGAGCACGGGCCCGAGCTCGCCCCACGTACCATAGGCAAGAATCGAATCGCCGACGCGCGTCCCAGCAAGCGACCGCTCGCGCAAGATGGGCATGAGCGCCCCAAGCGCCGTCGAGGTCAACGCCAGCGTCACGGCGATGCCATCAAAATGACTGACCGAAAACCACGGGGTAAAGCGCACGGCAAGCCAGGCGATGCCAAACGTAACGACCCACGTCGCCATGCCGTAACGCCCCTCGATGCCCGTGATGTTCTTGGGATCGATCTCAAAGCCGGCAAGCAGGAACAAAAAGGCCAGGCCGAGCTCGGACACGAGCGAGACCTCGGCATCCACATGGATAATGCCGAGCATATGAGGTCCCAGCACCGCGCCAAACACGAGCAAAAAGACCGTCTCGGGAACGGGTTTTCCGGGAATCGCCGAGGCGATGAAGGGGCTTGCAAAGGCCACGAGTGCGATGATGGCGAGCGAAACAAATGCCATGTGATGCCTTTCTCTTGTTTGCGCTCCACTGTAGCACCCTCGCCGTCCTCAACGCGCCACGAGCTGTCGTATCATAGTGAGGTTTAAAAGTATGTGGCTCAAGGCGACCGCGAGGCTTGCCCCGCAAACCGACCGCTGCCGCATACCGCACCGTACGCCCAACCGATCAGGAAGGCAGGAACCAATGGTCTCTCGTATCTACGTGGAGAAGAAACCCGGGTTCGACGTCGAGGCTCAGCAGCTCAAGGGCGAGCTGACCGAGATTCTCGGCATCAAGGGCATCGAGGCCCTGAGGATCATCAACCGCTACGACGTCGAGGGCATCGATGAGGAGCTGTTCCGCTCCTGCGTGCCGACCGTCTTTAGCGAGCCCCAGGTCGATGTGACCTACGACGAGCTCCCCGCAAGCGATGGCGTCGTCTTTGCCGTCGAATTCCTGCCTGGCCAGTTTGACCAGCGCGCCGACTCCGCCAGCGAGTGCGTGCAGCTCATCAGCCAGGGCGAGCGCCCCGCCGTGCGCTCCGCCAAGGTCTATATGATCTCGGGCGCCCTGGACGAGGCCGCCATCGATGCCATCAAGCACTACGTGGTGAACCCCGTCGAGGCGCGCATCGCCTCGCTCGACCTACCCGAGACGCTGCACATGGAGACCCCAGAGCCTGCGCCTGTCGAGGTGCTTGACGGCTTCCGCGAGCTCGACGAGGCCGGCCTTGCCGCCTTTATCTCCGAGCGCGGTCTTGCCATGGACGAGGCGGACATCGCCTTCTGCCAGCAGTACTTCCGCGATGAAGATCGCGACCCCACCATCACCGAGATCCGCGTAATCGACACCTATTGGTCCGACCACTGCCGCCACACCACCTTCGGCACCGTCCTGGATGATGTGACGATCGATGACGCCGTGGTGCAGCAGGCCTTCGACCGCTACATGGAGATGCGCCACGAACTCGGTCGCGACGCCAAGCCCGTCTGCCTCATGGACATGGGCACCATCGGCGCCAAGTACCTTAAGAAGACCGGCGTCATGACCGATGTCGATGAGTCCGAGGAGATCAACGCCTGTACCGTCAAGGTGAAGGTCGATGTCGATGGCGAGGACCAGGACTGGCTGTTCCTCTTTAAGAACGAGACCCACAACCACCCGACCGAGATCGAGCCCTTCGGCGGTGCCGCCACCTGCGTGGGCGGCGCTATCCGCGACCCGCTCTCGGGCCGCAGCTATGTGTATCAGGCCATGCGCGTCACCGGTGCCGGCGACCCCACCGTCCCCGTGTCCGAGACGCTCGAGGGCAAGCTGCCGCAGCGCAAGCTCGTGACCACCGCCGCTGCCGGCTACTCCAGCTACGGCAACCAGATCGGCCTTGCCACCGGTCAAGTCAACGAGCTCTATCACCCCGGTTACGTGGCCAAGCGCATGGAGGTTGGCGCGGTCGTGGGCGCTACCCCGGCAAACCACGTGCGCCGCGAGTGCCCCGCCCCCACCGACAAGATCATTCTGCTGGGCGGCCGCACCGGCCGTGACGGCATCGGCGGCGCCACCGGCTCCTCCAAGACCCAGAACACCGAGTCCATCGAGACCTCGGGCGCCGAGGTCCAGAAGGGCAATGCCCCGGTCGAGCGCAAGCTGCAGCGCCTCTTCCGCCGCGGCGACGCCTGCCGCCTGATCAAGCGCTGCAATGACTTTGGCGCCGGCGGCGTCTCGGTCGCCGTGGGCGAGCTTGCCGACGGCCTGTACGTGGACCTGGACACCGTGACCAAGAAGTACGACGGCCTAGACGGCACCGAGCTCGCCATCTCCGAGTCCCAGGAGCGTATGGCCTGCGCCGTCGCCGACGGTGACGTCGAGGAGTTCATGGGCTACGCCGCCGAGGAGAACCTGGAGGCGACCGTAATCGCCGAGGTTACCGCCGAGCCGCGCATGCGCATGGCCTGGAATGGTGTGGCCATCGTCGACCTGTCCCGCGAGTTCCTCAACTCCAACGGCGCGCCCAAGCACCAGGTCGCCCACGTCTGCGCCCGCAGCGTGTGGCAGCCCAGCTGGGCCGGCACCACGCTTGCCGAGCGCATGACCTCGCTCGTCACCGATCTTAACGTCGCCTCCAACAAGGGCCTTTCCGAGCGCTTCGACTCCACCATCGGCGCCGCCACCGTGCTCATGCCCTTTGGCGGCAAGACGCAGCTCACCCCGAGCTCTGCCATGGTCGCCAAGTTCCCCGTGGACGGCGAGACCACCACGGCGAGCGCCATGGCATGGGGCTTCAACCCCTACCTGATGGAGGCAGACCAGTTTGCGGGCGCCTACCTGTCCGTAGTCGAGTCCATCGCCAAGCTCGTCGCCGCCGGCTTTGAACACAAGCGCGCCTACCTCTCCTTCCAGGAGTACTTCGAGCGCCTGCGTACCGAGGCCGAGCGTTGGGGCAAGCCCATGGCAGCCGTTCTGGGTGCCCTTATGGCCCAGGTCGACCTGGGCGCCGGCGCCATCGGCGGCAAGGACTCCATGAGCGGCTCGTTTGAGGACGAGGCCGGAGAGCTCAACGTTCCGCCGACCCTCATCAGCTTCGCCGTGGCCGTAGGCCGCGCAGCCCGTGCCACCTCGCCCGAGTTCAAGGGCCTGACGCACCGCGTCGTCCGCATCGCCCCCGCCACCTATGGCGAGGACTACCGCCCCGATGCCCAGCAGCTGCTCGCCGCGTTTGACGCCGTCGAGGCGCTCACCGCTACCGGCGATGCCCTGGCCGTCTCCACGCCCGGCTACGGCTGCGGCGCCGAGAGCCTTTTTAAGATGTGCGTCGGCAACCAGATCGGCATCGAGCTTGCCGAGGATGTGGATGTGGAGAGCCTCTTCACCCCGCTCTACGGCAGCTTTATCGTCGAGCTCGCCGAGGATGCCGAGCTGCCCGAGGTCGCCGACGGCGTTGTCGTCGAGCCCTTGGGCACCACCGTCGAGGGCTATGTCATCGACACCGGCTCCGAGGTCATCGATCTCTCCGAGCTCCAGGAAGCCTGGGAGAGCGGCATCGAGGGCGTCTTTGCCTACCGCAGCACCGGCGAGCAACCCGAGGTCGAGACCATCGACTTCCGCGCCAAGGATATCCACGTGTACGGCGGCGCCAAGATCGCCCGCCCGCGCGTGATTATCCCGGTGTTCCCCGGCAACAACTGCGAGTACGACAGCGCCCGCGCCTTCCGCGCCGCCGGTGCCGAGGCCGACACCTTCGTGATCAACAACCTCACGCCCGAGGCCGTCGCCGAGAGCACCCACGAGCTTGCCCGTCGCATCCGCCAAAGCCAGATCGTCATGATCCCCGGCGGCTTCTCGGGCGGTGACGAGCCCGACGGCTCCGCCAAGTTCATCACGGCGTTCTTCCGCGCTCCCGAGGTCACCGAGGCAGTTCGCGACCTGCTCAAGGCCCGCGACGGCCTGATGCTGGGCATCTGCAACGGCTTCCAGGCCCTGATCAAGCTCGGCCTGGTACCCTACGGCGACATCGTCGACGCCACGCCCGATGCGCCCACGCTGACGTTCAACACCATCGGTCGCCATCAGAGCCGCCTGGTGCGCACCCGCATCTCGTCCAACCTGTCCCCGTGGCTGTCGCAGTGCAGCCTCGACGACCCCCACACCGTCGCCATCAGCCACGGCGAGGGCCGCTTTGTCGCCAACGACGAGGTGCTCGCCCAGCTGATCGCCAACGGCCAGGTCGCCACGCAGTACGTGGGCGAGGACGGCAAGCCCAGCATGGACCTTTCCGTCAACCCCAACGGCTCCGCACTCGCCATCGAGGGCATCACGAGCCCCGACGGCCGCGTCCTGGGCAAGATGGGCCATGCCGAGCGTCGCGGCGACAACCTGTACCGCAACGTGCCCGAGCATGTCCCCGGCGACAAGTTCATGCCGATCTTTGAGAGCGGCGTAGCCTACTTCGCCTAAGCCTTTCCCATCGGGTACAATCCCCTCGGGTAACAACACCCGCCACCGACACATCCGGTGGCGGGTTCTTTTTTGCTTCGCGCATGTAGGAAGGACATCATGGAAAGCCGCAAGCCGTATCTCGCCACCCTGCCCGGACTCATCCTGGGCTGTCTTGTTTGCTGTGCACTCTGGGGATCGGCCTTTCCCTGCATCAAGATCGGCTACGCACTCTTTGGGATCCCGGCGCACGATAGCGCCTCGCAGCTACTCTTTGCAGGTTTGCGCTTCACGCTTGCCGGCATCCTGGTTATCGTCGGTATGAGCACAGCTCAGCGCCGCCCGCTCGTCCCACAGGTACGCGATATCAAGCCCATCTGCATCCTGTCACTCTTCCAGACTATCGGGCAGTACTTCTTTTTCTACCTGGGACTCTCGCGCGCCAGTGCCATGTCGAGCTCCATCATCGAGGCCAGCGCCAACTTCCTCGCAATCCTCTTTGCCGCCCTGGCGTTTCGCACCGAAAAGCTCGATGCGGCCAAGGTGCTCGGCTGTGTACTGGGCTTTGCCGGCGTCGCGCTCGTCAACCTTTCGGGCGCGGACGGCACCTTTGGCTTTACGCTCGACGGCGAGGGCTTTATCCTGGCCTCCACCGTCGCGGGTGCCCTGTCGACCTGTCTGATCGGCATCTTCTCGCGCGAGCACGACGGTGTCTTGCTTGCCGGGTGGCAGTTCTTGGTCGGCGGCCTGGTCCTCACCGCCATCGGGTTTTTGATGGGCGGCGCGCTCTCCCCCACCGCGATCATCCCCGCCATCGCGCTCATTATCTATATGGCACTCATCTCCGCCATCGCGTACTCGCTATGGTCGCGCCTGCTTGCCGTCAACCCCGTCAGCCGCGTCTCGGTCTTTGGGTTTATGAACCCCGTCTTTGGTGTGCTGTTGAGTGCGCTGCTGCTCGGCGAGGGCGCCGGCACGAGCCCCGTTACCGTTATAGTTGCCCTGCTGTTGGTCTGCGGCGGCATCATCATCGTCAACAGGCCTAAAAAGGCCTAGCGAACTGCCCTTATTTAGCAGAGGGGATTCACATACTTTAGTTTAATGGAATACATCGGAGAGCCGAGGGCCACCATGCACGCAAGCGTGCGCCCCTATTTCTAGCGTATCTGGACGCCAGCTTTCTTCTTCTCGTACTTTACGCGGTAGAGCTCCGCGTCGGCGGCGCGAAGCAAATCTTGCCAGGTATCGACACCATCACCGACCCGTGCATAGCCGATGGACATCCGCAACAGATACGGCACCTCGGCGCGTGCGAGTTCATCGTTGATTGCCGCGCACAGACGCATGATGTCCTGTTCCGCCGCTGCCTTTTGGAGCACCACGAACTCATCACCACCATAACGTGCGATAAAACCACCAGCCGGCGAACAGACATCCTTGAGCGCCGTCGCAACAACCTGAAGAGCATGGTCGCCCTCCACATGTCCATAGCGATCGTTAATCTGCTTAAAGCCATCAGCGTCCATCATAAGCAGATATACATCTTCGGCCTGATCCACATTTGAGAAGAGCGACAGCATATAGGTCTCAAAACGGTTGCGATTGTTAAGTCCAGTCAACGGGTCGGTCGAGATGAGCTGCTCCTGGTAGATGATGTAGAGCAGCAACATGCTAATCATTATGCCGACACAAAGGCCGGGCACCGAGTATACGACCTGAAAGGTACCGCCCACCAGGGCCGGAATGGCGAAAAATGCCAAGGTTCGATAGATGGCCTTCGTCTGCAGGCTCTCGACCCTGCGAGATTGCACAAACGCATGTAGGGACGTATGTATAACGTAACAGTAGCTGACGATGGGCTGGATCATATAGGCAAAGCCGCGACGATACACGCCCTGCGAATCGATATAGAACAGGGCGTGCGTCCAGTAACTGGTAAACGCCAGCACGACCACCAGAGCCGTAGGCAACGCTACAAGCACCACCTTATAGCGCGAGGTCAAAAGGCGAGAACCCTGCACCGTCTCGGAATAGATAAACCAAATGAGACACGCGATAGCAAAGAGCGAAAACGAAACCGCGTTGGAAATCCAGTTGGCAGCAATGCCCAACGTGCCGTCCATACCGTCCGAAAGCGTCCAGATCATATCGAATAATATGTACGCAGCAGACGTGTAGCCCAGCATGCTAAACAAAAGCTGCTGGGTGCTCGAGAACAGGGAGCGACGGCTTCGTACGGCAAGCCCGATAAGAACAATCATGCATAGCACGAATATCTCAATCTTGAGTGCCTTAACCACTAGCGCCATCCCTTCAATATCCAAGTGGTCAGAATCGCCCAATTCGAATCAGGGCAATAAACACCCCTTTACTCCGCAGGGGTAAAGGGGATAATAGCAGAGCGCCCGAACATCACTGCAAAACAGTTTCTGTTCGGGCGCCCATACGGCGCGAATTGCACACGCCGGCATCATTGATGGGTATCGATTGCTACTCGCCATCGATGTCAGTCGCGACAGCCTCCTCGATGGCCTCGACACCGACAGGCGACAGATCCTCCTTGCCTTGGCAGAACTTCTTGTCGACCCAGCCAGTCAGAATCGGAGCCATGATCGCCGTGATGATAACGGCGGTGGCGATCTGAGCGTACGCGGTGGGCGCAAGCTCGGCGTAGCGCGGTGCGACCTCGGCGAGGGCAACCGGTGTGGTCATAGCCGTGCCGGCAATGGTGGAGCAAGCCACAGCGGCCTTGCCATTGCCGCCGCACAGACGCTCAAACGCAAAGGTGATGGGACCGACGACAAACAGCGTGACAAGGCCCAGCAAGATGCCGGAAATACCGCCGGTGATAAAGCTCGATAGGCTCATGGACGCACCGAGCTGAAAACCGATGACAGCGATCGCGGGATTGGCGCCGGGGACCAGCAGGTTCTTGATAAACGGGAACAGGTTGCCCAGAACCATGCCAATAACGAGTGGCAAGATGGAGCCGATAATGGTGCCAATGGGAATGTTGGCGAGGCCGGAAACACCGAGGATGATCATCGTGACGGCAGGGCCGGCCGTAAAGAACAGGATACCGACGGCGCCCTGCTCGGACTCATCGCCAAACTCGCCCATGATGCCCGTATAGAGCGCCATGTTGCAAAACGTGATGCCGCCGATGATAGACACGGAACTCAGACCCAGGAAGTTGTCGTTAAAGAAATATGCCACGCCCAGGCCGAGAGCCGCTGCGACGACCAGCTTGGGGATCAGCACGACGATGCCGGTCTTGATGGCACCCGGCGTGGACTTAAAGCTGATGCCGGCGCCCACAAACAGCAGGATCGCGGCGACGATGGTATTGGAGCCACCGCGGCAGGCAGCCGTAAAGAAGCCGCCGATCTCAAAAACCTGCGGGCAGAAGGTGTTGAGCAAAAGACCGACGATCATCGGATAGATCATGATGTCGCCCGGGATGCGCGGGACCTTGAATTTCTTTTGCTCGTTGGCGTTCGCTTCCTGTGCCATGAAACCCCCATTTCCGCTGACGGGGTACAAAAGCCCACGTCACGCTTTGCTACAGTAAAGTTTGACCATGGTACCAGAAGAAATAGACCAGCTCGGTGAAAAATTCGACAAGTTGGGATGGAACGAGATTCGGCGCCCGCGACGCCACCCCTATATAAGGCTCAAGACGATATAGAGTACGATGCCCGAGACGCAGCACCACAGCATCGATTTTGTCTTGACCGCCACGACCACGACACCGGCGGCCGCAATCCAGGGAACCAAGGCAGGCCAGAGCCCCGCGTCGAACGCGCCGGGACTCACCAAGTCGTTGGCGACCAGCGCGGCAAAGGCGGCGGGCGGGATATAGCCCAGGGCCTCGGTAATGCGGGGCGACAGGGTCCGCCCGCGCAAGGCGAACGCCGGCGCGATGCGAAAGAACGCGATAGCAGCCCACGACGACAGCCACAGAACCAAGAACTCGTTAACGGGCATCGCGGGCACCTCTTCCGTCAAATACAGCATCGCACGCCAGCGCAATGGTAATGCCGACCACGACGCTTGCCGGCACGGCAATATTCACGAGGCCCAAGAACTTGCATACGGCGACGGACACCGCGCCCGAAACCGCCGCGACAACGTTGCCGCGCGACAGCCGCTGCGAAAAGAGCAGGCAGATAAAGAGCAAGGTGCAGACGAAACTCGCAATAGCGGTGGGAACATCGGCAACGGCACCGGCGATGGCACCCATCGTGCACGAAGCGCCCCATGTCGCGATGAGGATCACGTTGAGCACGAAGGATTCGCGCGGGCCCCAATCCTCCCCCTCAACCAGCTTGGCAAGCGAGATGCCGTATGCCTCCTCGGTGAGCGTCGCGGCAACAGCCAGCGTCTGACGCTTCGAGGCGCCCGCCAGATGGGGTGCGATCGATGCCGAATAAAGTGCAAAGCGCGATGAGATGGCGGCGACGCTCGCGATAATCGAAGGTGCCGGTACGCCCGCCAGCCAAAGATTGCAGATCATAAACTGGCCGCTGCCCGTCACAAACGTGCTGCTCAGAGCAAAGACCATCCAGGGCTCCATTCCCGTCTGCCCCATGATCATTCCGCACGGCGCGCCTATCGCAACATAGGTAAGCATCACCGGCCAGACGGTTCTAACGATTTTGAGCACCATACGCTTCTCATCCTGACAAGGTCTCCGAGCCGCATGTAGCGACACGGCAGAATCATCATCCGACAGCAACCGAGTTCACCTACAATTGCCACCGGATCGAAAGACACAACTTTTTAGGAAGTCATTATGACAGCTATCGATCGAGACCGGGCGCGCGCGGCCTTCAAAAGCTACACCGATGCCTACGACGCCACCAATCCACGCATCGCGCTCAAAATCGAGCATACGTACCACGTGGCCGAGGCATGCGATGCCGTAGCGCGCGAGCAGGGCTGGTCGTCAGAAGATATTGACCTGGCATGGCTTTGCGGCCTGCTACACGATATGGGCCGCTTTGAGCAGCTGCGGCGCTGGGACACCTTTAAGGACGCCGAGAGCATGAGCCATGCGGCGCTGGGCATCGAGGTCCTCTTTGGCGAGAATCCCGCCGATGCACCCGCCGTAACGAGCATCCGCGACTTTATCGATGACCCGGCAGAAGATGAGCTCATCCGAGCGAGCATTGCCTATCACAGCGATTTCCGTCTACCCTCGCAGCTCGACGAGCGCACGCGGAGCTTCTGCGATATCGTGCGCGATGGTGACAAGATCGACATTATGCGCACCATCGCCGACAGCACCGTCGACACCATCCTCAAGGTGGATGAGGACACGTTTCTCGCCAGCCACTTCTCGACACCGGCGCTTACCGCCTTTGACGAGCATCGCTGCGTCGCGCGTGACGAGCGCAACGAGCCGGCGGACTACCTGGTGGGGCTCATCTGCTTTATGTTTGAGCTCGTCCATCCGGCAAGCCGTGCACTGGCGCGCGAGCAAGGCGATATCTATCGCCTGCTCGACGCGCCCTTTGGCATTACGCGACCCTTTACCGACCCCGCCGCGCAGGCAACCTGGAGCCGCCTTAAGGACGAGCTGCGCCGCTGGCTGGCAAGCGCTTAGCACTCGAGCTGAGCCAGCAGTTCCTCAACGATCTCAACGGCATCGCCGACGACCTTGTACTGGGCGGCACCGAAGATGGGGGCATCCGGGTCCTCATTGATGGCGACAATGCACTCCGCCCCACCGATGCCGGCGAGATGCTGGATAGCGCCCGAGACACCGATGCTCACGAGGAGCTTGGGCGAGACCGATACACCCGTCTGGCCAATTTGGTGGCGATACTCCAGCCAGCCGGCCTCCACCACGGGGCGCGTGCAGCCAAGCTCGGCACCCAGAGCCTCGGCAAGCTTTCGCATCAGCGGTAGGTTTTTCTTGGAGCCGATGCCGCGGCCCACCACGACTAGACGCTCGGCATCGGCAATTGAGGCCTGCTGTCCCCACTCCTCGGCGGGAATCGAGATCTCGACACGGGCCTTAACGTCATCCGCTAGCACTACCTGGGCAATCGTGCCGGAGCGGCTATAGTCAAACTCGGGCGCCTTAATGATGCCGGGGCGCACCGTTGCCATCTGAGGACGGTGGTTGGGGCAGATAATGGTGGCCATCAGGTTGCCGCCAAACGCCGGGCGCGTCTGCTGCAGCAGACCCGTCTCCGTATCCATCGAAAGCACCGTGCAATCGGCCGTAAGGCCCGTCTGCAAGCGCACGGCCACACCGGGCGCCAGCTCGCGACCAAAGGCGGTCGCGCCGTACAGAATGGCCTCGGGCTTGCGCTCGGCTACCAAATCGCAGATCAAGCGGGCGTAGACCTCCGCGTCGTTCTGACGCAGGCGCTCGTCACGACAGACCAGAACTTCGTCCGCACCGGCGCAAATCAGATGCTCCAGGTCCCCGAGTGAGCCCTCGGGGCTCATGCCGACCAGTGCCACCAGACGGCAGCCGCGGGCATCGGCAAGCTCGCGCCCCTTGCCCATGAGCTCGAAGGCCACGGATGCAACGGCATCGTGCTCGTCAGTCTGCACGAAGATCCAGATGTCTCGATATGCGTCAAGGTCTGCCGCGCCGGCGGCCTCGTCGCGCTCAATCGAGATGGCGTTGACGGGGCAGGCGTCGACGCACCCACCGCACAGGATACAGCCGTCGGTTACGCGGGCACAGCGATTGGGGCGCTCACCCTCCACCACAATGCCGCCCGAGGCGCAGGCGCGAACGCAGCGACCGCAGCCGATACAGGCTTCGCCATCGATAATCAGCCCGCTCATCTATGCCATCCCCTCGATAATCTTGGCAAGTTTTACCGCCTGCTCGGACGCCGTTCCCTCAACGGCCTCGCACGTTTGGTCACGGTCGGGCACAAACGAGCGCACGACCTGCGTCGGTGATCCGGCAAGGCCGCAACGCGAGGGATCGGCGTTTACGTCGGCAGCGCTGGCCACGCGCACGTCTGCATCCTCGGCCGCGCGAATACCGGCAATACTCGGCATGCGCAGCTGGCCAATCTCCTTGGCGGTCGTCATCGCACACGGCATCTCCAGGTACACCGTCTCCTCGCCGGCATCGCAGCCGTGGACGAGCGCCAGCGAGCCACACGTCGTAAATCCCGCGCTCTGCACACAGCTCACGTCGGTCACGCAGGGGACCCCAAAGGCGCCGGCCAGCTCGGGGCCGATCTGGGCCGTATCGCCGTCCACTGCCATCTTGCCGCAGATGAGCAGGTCAAAGTCCTCATCGAGTGCCTCGATGCCGCATTTGAGGGCATAGGTGGTGGCTAGGGTATCGGCGCCCGCAAAGGCTCGGTCGGTCAGCAGCAGCGCGTCGTCGGCACCGCGGGCGATGCAGTCGCGCAGCAGCGATTCGGTCGCGGGAATGCCCATCGACACCACCGTCACACGCACGTCCATGCCAAAGCCGATAAAGTCGTCCTTCAGCGCTAGCGCACATTCGAGAGCACTTGCATCGAAGGGATTAATGACCGCCTGCTTGCCATCACGCACGATAGTATTGGTCTTGGGGTCCATCTTGACCTCGGTGCTTCCGGGCACCGCCTTGACGCACACCACCATATGGAAATCACTCATCTTCACGCGCCCCCTTTCTGGACGAGTTCATCCAAGAGCTTCTCCGTAAACAGGTTGCCGCGACCCAGCTGGCCGGCAGGATCGAGCTGGAGTTTGAGGCGCGCCGACTCGACCATAGCCTCGTGGCCGTACATCGTCTCCAAGAAGCCCGCCTTGATCTTGCCGACGCCGTGTTCGGCAGAAACGGCACCGCCCATGGCCGTGACCTCGGAAGCCCACTGGGCAAAGAGCTCTCCACCACGACGGTAGTCTTGCGCATCGCGCGGCAGGATGTTCACATGCAGATGGTTGTTCCCGATGTGTCCCCAGGCAGCAGACTCAAGCCCGCTTTCGGCCAGCGTGCGGCGATAGAGGGCCACGACATCGGCAAGGCGTGCATTGGGCACCGACATATCCGATCCCAGCTTGGTAATGGTGGGGTCGGTGCGGCGACGCTCGTCGATGAGCATGTTGACGCTCTCGGGCACCGCGTGGCGGAAGAACCGCTGGCACTCGCGATCGACTTCGGTGCGGGCGACCCATGTCGCATCGTCGCGGCCGCCCGCAAGCTCCAGCACCCATCCCAAGTGGTACAGCTCCTCGGTCGCCTGCGCCTCGTCATCGCAATCGAGCTCCACGTAGACACATACCTTGGCCTCTTTGTCGAGCGCCGGCAGCGAGGCAAACGCCGTCGACTGCTCGCGCTGGCGACGTAGAATATCCAGGGCGCCAGCATCGAAGTACTCGATGGCAGCCGCATGGGACAGGACAGGGCGCACGGAATCGGTAAAGGACACCGCCTTGTCCTCGCTATCGAAAAAGCAACTCACACCCCAAACGACCGCAGGCGCCGCCTGCAGGGCAATCTCGAGCTCGGTGATAACGCCGAGCGTGCCGCACGCGCCGATAAAGAGGTCGATGGCGTCCATATCGTCCGCAACGAAATAGCCTGAGGCATTTTTTGTCTCGGGCATGGTATAGCCGGGAAGATCGAGCTCGAGCGTACGGCCCTCTGCCGTCACGAGCGACAGGTGGCGGCCCTGGGCAAAAGCCTCGCCGCGCTGAAGCTCAAGCAAATCGCCATCAGCCAGCGCGACGTGGAGTCCCGTGATATGCGGGCGCATGGAGCCGTAAGCGTAGCTGCGGGCGCCGGAGGCGTTGCATGCCGCCATGCCACCCAGACAGGCAGATGCCTCGGTGGGATCGGTGAGAAAGAACTGCTCGGGGGACTCTTGGAACTCCTCGTAGGCCTCAAGCGATGCCTGGTCCCAACCAGCGGTCGGCAGTACCTTCTTGCTCAGCTGCTTACGCAGCTCCGAGAGCACAACGCCCGGCTCCACGCGCAGCAGAAATTGGCCTTGTTCATCGCGGCGAAGGCCCAAGTAGCGATTCATACGGGAAGTATTGAGGATATGCCCACCGTGGGGCACGGCACCGGCGGCAAGGCCGGTTCGGGCGCCCTGAACCGTTACCAGGACACGCTCGGCATGAAGCGTTTCCAAAATGGCACGGACCTCGTCTTCCGTTGTCGGAAACGAGATGCTCGATGCTTCGCCCGATGCACGAGATTCATCGCGGCCATACTCTTCGAACTCATCGGTGAAGGGTTTAATGGTTGCAGACACGCGAACTCCCCCTTTAGCTAACTACAGTGTTTGCAGGGAGATGTTACCGCATCGTTTCGTCGACGTGTTCGAGACCGTCTCCATAATTGGCGATTTTTACGTTTGTGCAATTCGGCGAACGGCAAGGCTTCCTCGGCAGACGATGCTTTTGACACATATCGCCCCGCCGTCGCCGACCGCTCGATTGTCGCTCGAAAAAAGTTGAAGTAATTTTTTCCACCTTTTACCTGCGGAGATGTCAATCCGTCAAGCATTTGGTCAGAAATTGGTCAAGTAGCGGCTGATACGGTCGGCGTCGACAGCCAAAACCGATAGAAGTTTTGGCCCCAGAAGCAGGGAGGTTCCCATGGCATATTACTGGCCCCAGTACGGCGTCGCCATCGAGGTCGACGACGATCCCTATCTCCTGCCTTTCGACGAAGAGGCGTTCCCCGATACGGCGGTCTACCACGTCACCACCGATGTTATCTGCGACCCCGAGTCGTTCTCGGCGCTCGCCCACCACATCGCGCGTATCCACGACATCGAGCTCCCTCACGACTTTGACGAGCTCATCTACTCGCGCCGCCTGATGCTTCACATGCTCTTTGGAGCGGACCCGTCCACGTTCGCACGTGTCTACACCACCAAGGACGCCGCATGAGTGCAAAGAAGCCGCCCCGCCTCGCAGGACTGGGGCATCGCAAGAAACTCGTCGTTGTCTGTCTGGCTATCGTCTGCGCCCTCATCGCCGTAGGGCTATACGCCTGGCAGTCGCAGCCCGTGCCCGAAGCGGGCGCCTCAGTCACGACGGCAGAGGGTAAATCGCGACAAGAAATCCAAGATGAGCTCGATGCCATCGTCCGCGACAACATGATGACGATTTCGGTCGCGCCGGTCGCTCAGCTACAGGAGGACGGCAAGCTGCGCGTCAACGTGCAAAACGTCCAAGACAATAAATTTCCCCAGCGATTCCGCGTCATCCAAAACGACGAGACCATGTACGAATCCGGTGTGGTCGAGACCGGCAAGACAATCGAGACGTGCCCCGCCGGCGACATCAAAGAAGGCGAGGCATACATCGAGATCCAGGCACTCGATGCCAAGACCCTCGACAGCCACGGCAATCCGACACGTGTCAAGGTACGGGTTGAGCAAGCCGAGAACTAGCTTTTTCGGCCGACGCGGCACCGCACGCAATTCACCAGCATTCGTCCAATCATCGCGGGGACGGCCCGCGGCGAATAGAAAGGAACGACCATGGACATCACCAGGAACATGAACGGAGCCAGAGCGCTCGTCGTGGGCGCAGGGCTCGCGCTCGCGCTCGCAATGGGCGCCGCCCCGACGCCAGCTCTGGCAGCCGGGCGCGTTGGAACCACGAAAGTAATGGTCAGGACCGAGATCGACAACGTAGAGTTCAAAGTTCCGACGGTTATTCCCTTCGTCGCCAAGGCCGACGGCACGCTTCAGGGCCCCTCAGAAGACGCGACCACCATCGACAATCATTCGGCCTACGGCATCCATGTCACCAACATGAAGATCGACGCCATGAACACCTGGACCATTGCCGCCGACGCCAAGGCCGGAACCGCGCAGAATTCCATCGACTTTAAGGTCGGCCCCGACGGCGCACTCCAAAACGCCAGCGCCGCAATGCAGGAGACGGGCCTCGATCTTTCCAAGAATGCAGCCTTCGACATGGGCTACCAGGGCATTGCCGGCGGCACGGACAAAATTAAGCTCAAGACAAGCGGAAACGTCGCCCGCGTCACGCGCGACATCTTCCGCGTAACCGGCGAAGGCGATCAGGTTGCAACGATCACCTGGACGGTCGAGCCCGGTGCGCACACGGCATAAGGCCGTCGCCCTGGCCGCCGCCGTCAGTATCCTAGCGTTTGGGCCAGCCATGGCCTTTGCCCAGCAAGAACAGGCGCAGGCCGCCACGCAAGTGACGGTCGACCTCTCGGAGCTCGACCGCGGCAACTGCAAGGAACCGTTGGCACAGACAGACGACAGACGATGGCTCTTGGCAGCAGGCGCCACGGCAGCAGGTGCGGGAACCGCCGGCCTCGGTCTGCACATCAAACGCAGCCAGAAACGAAACACGGACAGGCCGCACTAAATTAGCTAAGGAGGCCCCATGGCATCGAAGAACCTTTTGCCCGTCGTCGCACTCTGCGGCGCGCTCGCAACCGGAACGCCTGTCGCCGCTTGGGCGACTCCCGTCATGGCGGACTCCTTACCAGCAGCCCTAAGCTCTGCACCAAATCCGTCGAGCGCCATTGCGTGCAAGCGTTTTTCGATCGCACAGGCCGCAATCTCAACCTCGGGATGCCTTCGTCGTAATACGGACGGCTCGATAGTCGTGGATATCAATCGTTCGAACAAGGCAAACGGCTCCCAGGCGGGGTGCGCCGTCTGCACATGGCGCTCGGTTGTGCTCGATGCAGATGGCGATCCATGCAATTTAGAGCTGCGCATCGACATCGCTTCGGTCGATGACTCGGCGAACGGAGCGAAGGTCGCCTTCGACGGTGCGTTTTTCGAGAAAGGAGGCGGTATATGTCTGGGCTGCGCCGCCGCGAATGCAGACGATGTGCAGCCCACCCTCTCATTCACAGCATCGTTGCGGCTGACCAAAGCCGACACCGATGCCATCGCGGCGGGAGAAGCATCCCTGCTGTTCTACGCCGTCAGCACCAAAGACACAGACGCTCATTTCGAGAAGTCAGCCGGATCACTCAGCCTTACACGAGGGACAGAGGCAGGCCCTATTGAAATCGATGCCCACGCGCAAAGCAGGCAACGCATTCTTGCCGACCCGGCGCTTCTCGAAATGGAGTGGAACGGATCCGGAGCCATCAGAATTCTCCCCTCCGCGCTTGACGCCAAGACGCTCCCCTCAAACGACGAACCCATCAACGCAACCATACAAGAAGAGAGCACGGACAAAGAAGCAGGTGCGGGCGACACGCTGTCGCCGACAAACAGCGTCCCAGCTTCTTTCGAAGCACCGAATGAGCCCGCTACCGGTCCAAACGATCCCGAGCTCGCGGACAGTCTGGGGCTTGCTGATCCTCAGGAGATCGATGAAGGTAACTGCTGCGTGCTTGCCGCCCTCGACCACACAGAGGTCATCGATGCTGCAAACATCGAAGTTGCCGCCGCCAATCAGCCCGTCCGCAAGTCGGCCATCATCGCATTTCCCGAATCCATCGAAGTCGTCTTTTTGCCATCAGGCGAGGTCGTGGCCCCAACACTGCTCACCTTGTTGGGCGCCAAGAATACTCGAAACGAAATTAAAAAGGTCACGGTTGTCGACCCTGCAACCACCGCTAAACTGCGTCTATACGCCGTTGCCCCAGACGGAGGCAAGACCTTGGAATTCGATGGCGACACACTTCTAGCCTGGCGACGTCTGGACATTATGCAAGACGTCTCGTATCAGATCGAACTCGAAGGGTTTGATCGTGCCCGCGATGCCAATATCATCGCCGCGGCTATTGAATCCCCACAGCGGCTTATGACACTGCGCTTTGACTACTATCCCTATGTCCCGACAACCACCTGAGGCTTAAATGCTGCGCATCATTCCTAATACCACTTATATAACGTATTAGATGAGTCGCGATGTGCCTCGCATTTCGTTCTGCTACGATTGCCACGTTGGCATCAATACAGGAGGGCTCATGCCGGGCTTGGGAACAATCATCAACGTTGCGCTTTTAGTTGCGGGCGGTCTTTTGGGATTAGCGGGCGGCCGCTTCATTACACCGCGCATCCAAGACACGCTCATGAAAGCATCGGGGCTGTGCGTCCTGTTTATCGGCCTGGGCGGCACCATGCAAAAGATGCTCATCATCGATGGAAAGGCGCTAGCGACCACCGGTACCACCATGCTCATCGTCTCATTTGCGCTCGGTTCGCTCATCGGCGAGGCCATCAACTTGGAGGCCGCCATCGAGAACCTTGGCGAATGGCTCAAGCGCAAGACTGGCAGTGAGGGCGATAACGAGTTCACCAACGCTTTTGTCTCGACTTCACTCACCGTGTGCATCGGCGCCATGGCCATTGTGGGATCGATCCAGGACGGCCTGCTCGGCGACTGGTCAACGCTTGCCCTCAAGGGCGCACTGGACTGCATCATCGTCTGCACCATGACGGCCTCGCTTGGCCGCGGCTGCATCTTCTCCGCCCTGCCCGTCGCCGTGTTCCAGGGGACGATCACGTTGTTTGCCGGCGCGCTCTCCCCCATCATAACCACAACAGCCCTCAACAGCCTTTCGCTCGTAGGCTCCATGCTCATCTTCTGCGTCGGCGTCAACCTCATCCGTCCTCAGACCTTCCGCACGGCCAATATGCTTCCCTCCGTCGTCATCGCCGTCATATACGCCCTCCTGTTCTAAATCTATCAACGCAGCGGTATCTCGAACATCTGTTTGATGCTGTGCTATGATATGAGGTCACCGTAGCTGCGTTCGAGAGGAGGAGCGGTGGCCGACCAGGACATCAAGATGCTCATCGAGCGCATTATGGCCGAGGCCCGGACCCATCAGTCCGCCCGCTTCTCAAACGAAACCTACGCAGACGAGCCGATTCTCAAAACCGGCCGACAGATGCAGAATTTCCTCCCCGACCAGTACCGTAAAATGCGCGAGATATCGCGCTGGCAGGATGACCCCAAGGGCGGTGCAGGCCGCTGGCTTTCGGAAGCCGAGCTTTTTTACCGCCAGGGCCTGCTGATGGCCGACTTTGAGGACGACTGTCCCTACAACGGCACCTTTAAGTCGTACTTTCCCACCTACAACGCCATGAGCGACCGGCAACTGCGCGGCTACTTTACCTGGCGTGCCCAAGTGCGCCGCGGAACCGTCGAGGAAACGTCTACGTCCTTTGCCTTTCTGTATCTCTATGAGCTGATCTGCGGCATTGGCGTAGATAATCCACTCGATGGTTTTAACAAGATCAAGGCTTTTTGGGATGTCTATCGCGCCTTCGAGCCCGGCATCGACCGGTTTGCGCGCGTGTGGCTGCAAGATTACGCCGTGTTCCACGGGCTCGACCCCAAGCTGCTTCGCGACTCTAAAACCGTCATGTTCGATAACGCCCTTATCGAACTGCGGCGCGCGGCACGAGACCTTGTACCGGCACCGTCCGGCCAGACCCCTAAGCGTCGCAAAACCTCCGAGCCCACGCTCCCCCTTCCGCCCGATGAGGTGCGCGAGGAGCGACTCATGGCCGCCATCAACGCCCTCTCCACGTACAACCTAAGTAGCTCGCGGCTCGACCGCAGCCACCACCGTGATCTGCGCCACGTGGCGTGCGCCGTGTATGTCCGCATGGTGCGCTACTATGACACGCACCGAAAGACCGGCATCGTGGCAAGTTTATTTGGGGAGGAGACGGCCATGCCCTACACCATGTTTGCCTCGGCCGTATTCTTTGCGCCCGAGCGCCACGAGGACTGCGAATACCGTCTGGACCCCATCCATATCTACCGTTGCCAAAACGGCTTTTGGGAATGCATGCGTATCCACGGTAGTAGGCAAAAGAGCAGCAAGCTCGGTGAAATGATGCGCGCCTGCGACCAACGCCTGCGCCTGGCGCTGGACCCTGCCCATCCCCTTAAGGAAGAAAAGGTCCCCAAATATCTGGCCAAGATTATCGATGACGAGATTGTGGCATGGCTTTCGTGGGACGCCGCGCACCAGCCCGTCAAGATCGATATCGATCTGAGTCAGCTGGGGCATATTCGGAGCGCCGCCGCACAAACGCGCGAGGCGCTTTTGATTGACGAGGAACGCGAGGACGGCGCGTCCGCAGAAGCCGAGGCAGCGGACTCAGGGCAACCGGAAGCCGAGCCCGTAGCCGACGCGATGGTCGAGGCGGTCGCGGCGGCTGCAGGGCAGGACGAGTCCGACGAGCCGACCATATCCACCGAACAGTTTGGTGTCGTGGCACCGCTTCTCGCGCCGACGCCCGCGTTCGCAGCTGCTACGCCCGCTGACGCCACAAACGAACTCGCGCCCGCCGCAGACGCCTATCTCCGCGCGCTGCTCGAGCACAACGCAGTACAGGCGGAATCGGCGGTAGTGCAATCGGAGCAGAGCGAGGACATGCTCGTCGATACCATCAACGAGGCGCTCTTTGACCTGGTGGGCGACACCGTAATTGAATTTAACGCAGCAGGGCCGCAGATTATCGAGGACTACGAAGCAGACGTGAGAGGATACCTAGACCATGAGTGATACCGCATCCGCAGCACCTCGCGTGCCCAAGCGCGTCGCTGCCGTCATTCTCAACTCGCTCAAGGGCGGCGTGGTCCCGCGCATCGGCCTTCCTTACATCACCGTAGGGCGCGAGGTCGAGATCCGCGCCCTGCTCACCGATCTGAGTCTCATCGCCGACGGTGGCGCGAGCTTCCGCTTTCTGGTCGGTCGTTACGGCGCCGGCAAGAGCTTTTTGCTCCAGACTATCCGCACGCACGCCATGGGCGAGGGATTCGTCGTCGCTGATGCCGACCTGTCGCCCGAGCGCCGCCTGCAAGGCGGTCAGGGACAGGGCCTTGCCACCTACCGCGAGCTCATCCGCAATATATCGACCAAGACGCGCCCCGAGGGCGGTGCGCTCAACCTTATTCTGGATCGCTGGGTCGCCTCGTGTGCCGACGTCGACGAGTCGGTCGTCAATGCCCAACTGGCCCCGCTCGAGGAGATGGTCCACGGCTTCGACTTCACCCGCATGCTCCGCCGCTATCGCATGGCCGCATCCGGGGGCGACGAAGAGACCATGAGCCGCGTGACCAAATGGATTCGCGGCGAATACCGCACCAAGAGCGAGGCACGCGCCGAGCTGGGCTCCTCAACCATCATCAGCGATGACGACTGGTACGACTACGTCAAACTCATCGCGCGTTTTTTGGTCTGCAGTGGCTACAAGGGCATGCTGGTGCTCATCGACGAGCTCGTGAATCTGTATAAGATTCCCAACGCCATCACGCGCCAATACAACTACGAGAAGATCCTGACCATGTACAACGACACGCTCCAGGGCAAGGCGCAGTACCTAGGCATGATCATGGGCGGCACGCCAACCTCCATCGAAGACCGCCGCCGCGGCGTGTTCTCCTACGAGGCCCTGCGCAGCCGACTCGCTCAGGGCCGCTTTGCGCGCGAAGACCTTAAGGACATGCTCGCGCCCATCATCCGCCTGCAGCCACTCACCTACGAGGAGCTGCTGGTGCTGATCGAAAAACTCATGCAAATTCACGCCGGCTACTTTGGCTGGACGCCCACGCTTACCGAGAACGACTTGGTGGACTTCCTCAAGATCGAGTTCGGTCGCGTGGGAGCCGACACGCATCTGACGCCGCGTGAAGTCATTCGTGACTTTATCGAGCTGCTCGACATCCTATGCCAAAACCCCGACGCCAACGTGGCCGAGCTGCTGCAAAGCGTCGGCGGCGACGCGTTGGCGCCGGCAACCGCAACAGGCGACACCGGCACCGCAGGCGGCGACCGCAACTTCGCCGAGTTCACCATCTAACCCACCAAAAAGGGACAGGTTTATTTTGGCAGGTTTTATCTGGGCAAACGTTGAAGCAGCAATGCAGCAAGCCGTTGCCAGCCGCGTTGAGAGATTCGTTGTTGAAAGGAGGCCCCGTGAACGCCTTTGACCGCTACGCCCCGTTTATCCAAGACTTCATCTACTCCCACGATTGGGAGAGCTTGCGCTCTATCCAGGTTGCGGCGGCAGATGCCATCTTCAACACACAGGACAATGTGCTCCTGACGGCATCCACGGCTTCCGGCAAAACCGAGGCAGCCTTCTTTCCCATCCTGACCGAGTTTTGGGAGAACCCGCCCGCAAGCGTGGGCGCCCTCTACATTGGCCCCCTCAAGGCGCTCATCAACGACCAATTCTTCCGCCTCAACGACCTGTGCGAAGAAGCCGATATCCCCGTCTGGCACTGGCATGGCGATGTCTCGCAATCACACAAGGCCAAACTCATCAAAAAACCGAGCGGCATCCTACAGATTACGCCCGAGTCGCTCGAGGCACTCCTGATCCATAAGCACATGGCGATCCCGCGCATGTTTTGCGACCTGCGCTATGTGGTTATCGACGAAGTCCATTCGCTCATGCGCGGCGACCGCGGCGGGCAGACGCTCTGTCTTATCGAGCGCCTCTCGCGCATGGCAGGCGTGCAGCCCCGCCGCATTGGCCTTTCGGCCACCATCGGCGACCCCGAGCGCACGGGCGCCTTTCTCTCGCAGGGAACGGGGCGCGACTGCGTTATCCCCCGCTTTGAGGAACCGCGCCGCGTGTGGCGCATCTCCATGGAGCACTTCTACAACTCGGGCCCCCAGGCTCAGCAGCGGGGATTCATGGGCACAGGTCCTCAAGAGGCCGAAGTACTCGCGTGCGAGCGCATCGAGGCAGCGGTATCCGCGGCGCTGCCCGCCGGCGCCCAAGATATGCGTCACAGCGGACAGCTCACACAAGAGGAGCGCCATCAACGTCGTGAGCGGGCACGGGGCAAGGCCGCTCCCAAGGACCGCCAAACTTCCTCGGCCCCCGAGGGCGAAGTCGACATCCCACGAGCGACCGAGCAGGCGCTTCTCAACCCCACCGACACGGCGCCCGACAACGCCGACCCCGGCATGGGCTATATCTTCGAACACACCCGCGGCCGCAAATGCCTGGTCTTTGCCAACTCGCGCGAGGAGGCAGAGGCCGTATGCTCCATGCTGCGTAGCTACTGCGAGAGCCGGCACGAGCCCGACCGCTTTCTCATCCACCACGGCAATCTTTCGGCATCGCTGCGCGAGACGGCAGAAGAGCTCATGCGCGACGAGGAACAGGCACAGACGACCGTCACCACCTCTACGCTGGAGCTCGGTATCGATATCGGCCGCCTGGAGCGCGCCTTCCAGATTGACGCGCCGTTTACCGTCAGCTCCTTTTTGCAACGCATGGGGCGCACAGGCCGTCGCGATCTTCCGCCCGAGATGTGGTTTGTCATGCGCGAGGAAGAGCCCGAGCCGCGCACGATGATGCCCGAAACCATTCCCTGGAAGCTCCTGCAGGGTATCGCGCTCGTACAACTCTATCGCGAGGAAAAGTGGGTCGAGCCACCCGAGCTCGATCGTCTCCCCTACAGCCTGCTCTATCACCAGACTATGTCGACCCTCGCCAGCACCGGCGAGCTCACGCCGGCCGAACTTGCCCAGCGCGTGCTCACGCTCAGCTATTTCCACCGTGTCTCGGCAGACGATTACCGTGTGCTGCTACGTCACCTCATTAAGATCGACCATATCCAGGTCACCGAAGGTGGCGGGCTCATCGTGGGTCTCGCGGGCGAGCGCATCATCAACAACTTTAAGTTCTACGCCGTGTTCCAGGAAAACGAGGAGTTTACCGTCCGGAGCGAATCGGCCGAGCTGGGCACGATCGTTAATCCGCCCCCGCCCGGTGAGCGCATCGCCATCGCCGGACACTGCTGGATTGTCGAGGAAGTGGACTGGAAGCGCCACACTGTCTTTGCCACGCAGGTCAAGGGCCGGGTGCCGGCCTACTTTGGCGACTGCCCCGGCGACATTAACACGCATGTGCTCGAGCGTATGCGCCAAGCGCTCACTGAGCACGCAGCATATCCGTACCTTATGGGTAACGCACGGGCTCGCTTGGCGCAGGCTCGTCATACCGCCGAGATTTCGGGCGCGGGAACTAAGCCGCTCATCAATCTGGGTGGCGACACCTGGGTGCTCTTCCCCTGGTTGGGCAGCTACGCCTTCCTAGCACTCGAGCGCATGCTTAAAATCAAATGCGCCGCTGAGCTGGGCCTTCGCGGACTCGACCCGTCACGCCCGTACTTTATGCAATTTAAGATGAAGGCCGACGAAGAGATGTTCTTTGAGGTGCTCGCCGCCGAAGCCGAGAAGGACTTCGATCCCATCGAGCTCGTCTATCCCGGCGAGGTGCCTTTCTTTGATCGTTACGATGAGTTCGTTCCCGAAGAGCTCGTGCGCAAGGGCTTTGCCGAAGGCGTGCTCGACATCGAGGGTATGAAGCAGCGCGTTCTCAGCTGGCGCGACCACGCCTAAGACCAGTCTTTTTGGGACGGGGAAACTTATTTGTCGTGAAGGACGATGCCGAGGAAGTCGGCGTCGAAGGGCACGGCTTCGGCAAAAGCGTAGTCGCCGTCGCTGGCGACGAGCAGGTAGTTCTCCTCGCCGCCGAACTCCGCATCGCCACATGGGACCACCCAGGCGTGGGCGAATACCTCGAGTGCCGTGGCAGCGCAGTCGCGCAGGAACGTCACATCGCTCCCCTCGTTTGCGCTCACGCTATTGGCCACGTAGATACCCCCGGGGTTCAGGCTGCCTCGCACCAAACGCAGAGCCGCAACCGTTGCCAGCTCGCGCACGGGCTCGGTACCGCCAAAGCAATCGCTCACGACCACGTCGTAGCGACGATGGCCCACGCTCGTCACACCCAGATACGAGCGAGCCTCAGCGGTAATCACTCGCAGGCGATCGCCCACCGCGTGCTCCAGCTCATCCAGGTAGAACCAGCGCCGCGCCAAGCGTGTTACCTCTCCGTCATACTCGATAACGTCCATGCGCAGGCCCTCGTGTGACATCAGAGCGAACTTGGGATATGCAAACCCGCCGCCGCCCAGCATAAGCATGCAGTCGATACCGTGACCATAGGCGCCACGCATTGCGTCCTCGGCCTCAAACACATCGTCAAACGCACGATAGTATGCAAAGACGGGCTCTGCCCAACGCTCGCCAACGTAGGTCGCGCTTTGGTACACGCCGCCTTGCACCAACACGCGGACTTCCTCACCGCTCTCATCGTGCACGCGTTTCACACGCGCCAACCCATTACGGGTTCGCGCAACCTGCAGACAGGCAGCACGAACAGCGACAGCGGCCGCACCAAGCGCCGCGGCTCCCAGAGCAACGCCGGCAACGACGCCAGCAGAAACACTCGGCTTGTTCATCTAGAGCTCCTTTTGCAGATAGAGGCCATGGTCATAAAATCCAAGATGGCGATAGTACTCGCGCGTGCCAATCGCGCTGATCACGTTGATGCGCGCATAGCCCGCGTCCCGAGCAATCTGGCACGCACGCTCCACCAGCGAGCGCCCCAGTCCATGATGCTGAGCCGCCTGGCCCTGATCGCCCACACGTGCCGCCATACCATAGACGTGCACCTCGCGAATCATCGCTTCCTCCGGCCTGGTCGGCAACTCGTCCGCATGTGCGGTGACAAAGGCGCGGTCGGGCAGCGACAAGCGCAAAAAGCCCGCGATCTTGCCCTGCGGCGTTACCCACTGCAAAAAGCGCTCGTGCGTCACCGGCGTCTCGTACGCCACTTCCTCGTCAAGGGCCAACTCGTTCAGGTCGGCACCCGCTGTGCTGATCTCGCGATAGCGGATCTCGCGCACCGTCGCGCCTTCCCCACGAGCCGCCAAGCGGTTTTCGACGAGCTGACGCAGGTTGGGCTTCTTGTTGCCCACCATGATGTCATCGGAGCTAAAGTCGCGAATCATGCGGCTGATGCGGCAGAACGCCGGCGTCACCACGATGTCGTCGGCAAGCACATCGAGCAACTCGTCCTCGGTATAGGGGCGCCACTCGCCACGCTCATAGCAGCCCACCAGACGCGAGCCATCGATGAGCGCACACGGGTAAACCTTGACCTCGTCGGGCATAAAGGCCCCTTCGGTCATAAAGCGCTCGTAGTCGCGCTTGTCCCCCTCGGGCGTGGCGCCCAACAGGTTGAGCATAAAATGCGCGTGGATCTTAAAGCCAAACAGGCGCGCAAGCGAAAACGCCCGCTCGACCTGAGCCACCGAAATGCGGCGCTCGTTGATATCGAGCAGGTGCTGGTCGAGACTCTGGATGCCCATCTGAATCTTGGTGCAGCCCAGACGGCGGATGAGCGTGAGCGCCTGCGGCGTTACGGCATCGGGGCGCGTCTCGATAACGAGTCCCACCACGCGATGCTTCGCCGTCTCGTTGATGCGCTGCTGGCGCTCAAGCTCCTCCATCGTCGCCGTCTGCCACTCGGCAACCGTGCCCCAGGGTGTACCAGAGCCGTACAGGCGATGAACCGCGCGGTTATAGCCGCCCACGGCAGCATCCACACGCCCTTGCTCGCCGGCAACGCCGGCGGCAAGCTCGGCCTCATCGGTCGCAATGCCGGCGGCCCGATAGCGCTCGCGGCGCTCTGCTACCACCGGCGGCAGGGCATCGGCGGGAGCGTCATCGAGCAGGCGCCCCGCCTCGGCACGGCTGATGCCCGGGCGCGCCAACATGGGATTAGCCGCCACGCCGGCGACGGCATCGTCATTGAGCGCACGGAAGAGCTCCGACATAAACCATGTCTGATACCCTTGCGGATAGTCGCTCCAGGTACCGCCGAGTACGATGAGCTCTATCTTGTCGGTCGCATGCCCCATCTGCGAAAGCGCGGTCAAACGGGCGCTCACCTGCAGATACGGATCGAAGCAGTTTTGCTCCGCACGGGCGCATGCCGGCTCGGCGTGCAGATAGCTCTTGGGCATGCGCAGATCATTGGGACAAAACAGGCAATCGCCCGAGCACGGCCACGGCTTGGTGATGACGGTAATGGTCGCCACGCCTGAGGCCGTTCGGCGCGGCTTCATGCGCAGCGCCTGCAGCAGTCGACGTTCCAGCTCGGCATCGACATTCCACCCAGCCCAACGAGCCGGCTCCTCACGTTTTACCCGCTGGTAGAACGGCAGCAGGCGGCGCTTGGCCAAATCGCGTTTGTCGGCGCCCTCACGGCGCGCCTCGGCATGTATCAGCTTGACGAGTGCCTTGTCGTCCACGGTCTCGCCGCGACGCAGAGCCTCGAGTATGTTCAAAATAATCTGTTCCATGCCCCCATTGTAAAGGCAAAGGCGCCGGAGCCCGTCACGGCCCCGACGCCTCCATCAAAGAGCATGCCTATATGCACCGATCTCCGAAAACCGCATGTCACACCGATTCGAACGACATGTCGCCCGAACCGACCTTAAAACGATATGTTGCAGACTTGTCACCGTTGTCGAATTCAGCATTCAATATGGTCTCGCCATCGTAGCCAAGCGGAAGGAAATCGCTCTCAAAGTCACCGCTGCCCACGGTGAGGCTCGCCTTAAAGCCCGTAGAGCTCGGAACCGATATCTCCACATCGCCCGAGCCCACGCTTACGTCCATCGACTTCGCGGGGGCCTGGTAGAGCTCGAACGCCACATCGCCCGAACCGACCTCGGCATCCAAGGTGTCGGTTACGGTGCCCGCAAACTCAACGTCTCCCGAGTCCAGAGTCAGGTTGAGGTCATGACACGCAATGCCCGCGACCGTCAGATCACCCGATCCTACATTCGCTGTAATGCCCACCATGTTATCGGCAACTTCGCGCGGCAGTTCGACGGTAACCGTTCGGTCAATGGCGCGCTCGTCATCGCAATCGAACTGGCGAATCTTGAGCGTAGAGCCCTTGATTTCGGCCAGGTTCTGGGTTGCCGCATCGAAGGCAACAGTCCCCGTTGCCACGCGACCGCTTTCAATTACGCGCGCTGGCCCGCCGGAGACGAGTTTGACCTTGACCGTGCCCGACGTCACGTCCAAGTCGAGCGATGTGAACGCGTCGGCATCAAAGGTTTCGCTCGAAAGCTGCTGAGGCCGAGCAGAATAGTTACCGCCATCCAAAAGATCATCCTCGTCATCCACATCGCCCATACCAGACAAGCCAGATGCAATATCGTCGAGGTCCCACAGTCCATCGAAGGGAATCAATGTCCGCGAAATGCCGAAGACAAGCCCGATGATGAGCACAAACGCTCCGATGCCGACGCCCAGGCGCAGCTTGGATTCATGCGAAAGCTTCATCATTCGTCACCCTCTTTGGCACATGGCTCAGCGGTGACCGCGGTAGCCACGTCAGCATCAGGTTCCGCAGAAGTATCCTTCCCCTGGGCCTTGACCGCCACCGACGCCGAACCAACCTGAATATCCCCGCGTGCCCAATCACCATCGAGCGCACGCGCCACCCAGTGATAGATAGGAATCGTAAAGAAGATCAGTGCGGCAAAGGGGCCGGCACCAAACAGGAACATCAGCAAAAAGAACAGCAGCCAGCACACGACCCAATACGGAAACGACTGGAACGGACCTTTCACCGGAGTCGGATTGACCGCACCGGCGTTCGTCGCTTGCGCCGTCGCGGCGTTAGCCACCTGCGCGCTCCAGCTTGCAGCCTGCGCCGCCTTAGCCGCGGCATCACTCGCCTGCGTTGCGGCCTCGGTAGCGCGTGCCGCCGCCTCGTGGGTACGGGCTCGCTCCGCCGCCTCGGCCTCGCGCTGGCGGGCGCGGTCCTCATTCTCAAACTCGATATCGTCCTCGATCTCGTCGCTCGGATTGAGCAGCTCGTCCAGACTCACACCATAGAGCTTGGCGAGCGAGATCAGGTTCTCGGTATCGGGCGAGCTCTCCGCGCGCTCCCATTTACTGACCGCCTGGCGCGACAGTCCCAGCTTTCGCGCCAGCCCTTCTTGGCTAAAACCCTTGCTGCGGCGAAGGTCGGCGAGCCGCTGCGCAGTTTCTACATTCATGGTTCCTCCTATGCGATGCCAGCCGTGCCGCCGGACCGTTTTTGTTCTTAAGGCGCCTTGCACAGTTAAAAATCTATCCGCCACCGCCAAAATCATGCCACCTATTCTAGTGAGATTTTTGACAACCGGCGGTTGCGGGTGCATATGAGCTGCGGAAATGTGTCCAAACAAAGCAATGACCCACGGCTCGGTTGTCCCCGTTGCGGCGTTAACGGTAGTATGGTCGTACTGTTTATTCCGCACCGCCAACGGAGGGAGTTCCGCGCCGTGAACCGCGATTTCGCCTCATCGCTCATCCAGCTCAACAATACGTTCTATCGCGAGCACTCCGCCTCCTTTTCCGATACGCGCCAGGCCCCGTGGCCCGGCTGGGTGCGCACCATGGACATCGCGCTCGAGCAGCTCGATGTGGCCACGATCGAGCATCCCGTCCGCGTCTTCGATCTTGCCTGCGGAAATATGCGCTTTGAGAACTTTGCCGCCGGCGGCGCACTTGCCGCCAAAGGCGTAGATGGCACGAGCCCCTCGGCGGATGCCAGCTGCCCGTTTGAATTCTACGGCGTCGACTCGTGCCAAGATTTGGCTATCGATGCGCGCGGCCACGCCCTGCGCATTCCCAACCTGCACTTCCAGGAACTCGACGTGCTCGACGCCCTCATGAAGCTCAACCCCGCCGAAACACCCGACGTGCTTTTCGACGCCCCGCTCGCCGACATCTCGGTCTGCTTTGGTTTTATGCACCACGTGCCGTCATGCGAGTACCGCGTACGCGTGCTCGACGCCCTGGTGCGCCAGACGCACCCGGGCGGCATCATCGCCATCAGCTTTTGGGAGTTTATGAATGACGAGCGCATGGCGCGCAAGGCCGTTCGAGCCGAGGCACGCGCCGAGCTCACCCCGCCGTTTGAGGGTTACGATTCCACGCAGTTTGAAGCCGGTGACCACCTCATTGGCTGGCAAAACGACCGCCACGCCTACCGCTATTGCCATCACTTTGACGATCAGCAGATCACCGACCTGGTGCGCGGTGTCCGCACGTTCTACAAGAGCGGCGAGGTCCCCGTGCGCGAGCTTGAGCGTTTCCATGCCGACGGTCGCAGCGGCGAGCTCAACCGCTATGTGATTCTCAAGCGCCTGTAGGTATCGGCGACTCGCCGCCGAGCCGCACCGCATCTTTCGGGCAAACCATGCCCACCCTTTTTCAACCCATTGACGGAACGCGCCTGCAATGTGTTCCATACGTATGACCAAGGAGCCTCATGGGAGCCGTCCACGTTCGCACGCCTAAGAACTTTGTGCTCGAGGAGCGCCTGGAGCGCTACGCCGATGCGATCGAGACGAACCCCGAGGCCTATGCCGGAGATTGGCGCGAGGCTTGTGCGTCCGCAGGCGGCGAGACCTTCGAACACCTTCACCTGGATCTTGGCTGCGGCAAGGGAACGTACCTTGTAGAGCGCGCGGCGCGCGAGCCAAGCACCCTCTTTATCGGCATGGACCAGGAGCCCATCTGCATCGCCTATGCCGCACAGAAAATCTGCGAGCAGGAGCTATCCAACGCACTCGTCCTGCCCCGAGGCGCTGCATCGCTTCCACAGCTGTTTGCCGCAGGCGAGCTCGATGCCATCACCATCAACTTCCCCACGCCGCAGCCCAAGGCCAAGTACGCCAAAAAACGACTCGTCCATGTCGACCGTCTAATGCTCTATCGCCCGCTCTTTGCAGCCGACGCCACCGTCACGCTGCGCACCGACAGCAAGCCATTGCGCGACTACGCCCTGGGGCAGTTTGCCGCGGCCGGCTACGACACGCGTTGGGTCAGTGACGATGTCCGCCGCGACCATCCCGAGCATCCTGAGACCGAATATGAGTGCCGTACGCGCGAGATGGGCGCCGCCGTCTACGGCATTTGTGCCACGCCCGGCGCGCACCCCAGTGACGATGCGCTCACGGCGGGCCGCATGCAGGAGCAAAGCCTTGCGTGCTACCTGCCCGAAAACCTTGATGAGCTCACCTATGTACCTCTGGGCATGGAAGAGGCCGTCGAGAACTTTAGAAACCGCGCCCGGAAAGGCAAGAAGCGCTTACCGCAGGAGTCCCAGGGGCTTCTGATGGCCGCGGCGTCGGCAAACAAGCGCAAATAGGCGCCAGCGAACGACCCTCAAACCTAAGTGAGTAGACTTTTTTGCAATAGCCAAGCACAATCCGCATAGCAAAAATAAAACCGCAGGTAGATCCCTTGTGCAAAAGCCATGTGCTCGCGATATTGCAAAAAGTCTACTCACTTAGCTGGCAGCTGCACCAAACGGCCGGGCAGAACGCCCATTTCCTGCATTTTCTTGCCTGCGAACGCATCGATGCAACGCTACGCCATAATGGATGGCGGACAATCGCGAGAGAAAGCAACCATATGGTACAGACCACGACAGATACCGCTGCCAACACCGTTTCCGGCGCCGGCGCTGCCAGTTCATTCTCGGGCGGCACGGGAACCGAGGCAGAGTTCGGTTCGCTCGGCGCGCTCTCCCCCACCTGGTGGGAACCCGAAGACGGCAGCGAGCCCGAGCCATGGCTCACGCCCGACCAGGCCTTCGAGCGATTCTTTGAATGGACGAGCAATCGCGGTATTGAGCTGTGGGACCACCAAGAAGAGGCCCTCATGGACCTGGCTGCCGGCGATCACGTCATTTTGGGAACACCGACCGGATCGGGCAAGTCGCTTGTCGCGCTGGGCATGCTCTTTATGGGCATGGCGCAGGGCAAACGTTGCTATTACACGGCTCCTATCAAGGCTCTGGTCAGCGAGAAGTTCTTCGATCTGGTACAGGTGCTCGGCCGCGATAACGTCGGCATGATCACCGGCGACACGCATATCAACACCAAGGCGCCCGTCATCTGCTGCACGGCCGAAATCCTTGCCAACGATGCACTCCGCGAGGGCGAGGGCGCCGACGTAGGCTGCGTGGCCATGGACGAGTTCCACTACTTTGCCGACCCCGATCGCGGTTGGGCCTGGCAGGTGCCGCTGCTCACCCTGCCTCACACGCAATTCATGCTCATGAGCGCCACGCTCGGCGATGTCACCGCGATCGCCGCTTCGCTCGAGGAACACACCGGCGCTACCTGCGACTTGGTCGTCGATGCCCCGCGTCCTGTTCCGCTGAGCTACGACTATGTGACGACCTCGCTCGAGGGCACCGTCGAGCTCGCCATGCGCCGCGGCGAGGCCCCGCTCTATATCGTACACTTTAGCCAGGATGCCGCCCTTGCAACGGCGCAATCCCTCGCCAACTTTGGCATTGCCAGCAAGGAGCAGCGCAAGGCTATTAAGGAAGCCGCCAAAGGCACGAGCTTCTCCACGGCTTTTGGCAAGATCCTCAAGCGCTTGCTCGGCTGCGGCGTCGGCGTGCACCACGCCGGTATGCTGCCGCGCTATCGCCTGCTGGTCGAGCGCTTGGCGCAGCAGGGCCTGTTGCCCGTCATCTGCGGCACCGATACGCTCGGCGTCGGCATCAACGTGCCCATCCATACCGTGGTGCTCACCGCGCTCACCAAATTCGACGGCTACAAGATGCGTCGCCTGCGCGCCCGTGAGTTCCATCAGATTGCCGGTCGCGCCGGTCGCTCGGGCTTCGATACCGAGGGCATGGTCATCGCCGAGGCACCCGAGCACGAGATCGAGAATGCCAAGCTTATGGCCAAGGCGGGCGACGACCCCAAAAAGCTCCGCAAGATTAAAAAGAAGAAGGCCCCCGAGGGCTTTGTCACCTGGAACAAGCAGACGTTCGAGCGCCTGATCGAGACGCAGCCCGAAACGCTCAAGCCGCGCCTGCGCATCACGCACTCCATGGTGATTAGCGTGGTCGAGCGGGGCGGCAACGCTCGCGCCCGCGTGCACGACCTCATCGAGACAAGCCTGCAAACGCCCGAGGAAAAGGAAAAGCTCGAGGTTCGCGCCGACGAAATCTTCGCCACGCTCATCGATTCCGGCGTCGTCGTGCGCACCGAGGTGCCGCCCGCACCCGACGCCCCGACTGACGCCGCGCCGGATATCGACTACGCGCTGACGGTCGACCTGCCCGAGGACTTTGCGCTCGACCAGCCGCTCTCGCCGTTTTTGCTTGCCGCGCTGGAGCTGCTCGACCCCGAGAGTGAGACCTATACCATGGATTTAATCTCAATGGTCGAGGCGACGCTCGAAGATCCCAAGCAAGTGCTGCGTGCGCAGGAGCGTGCCGCACGCGATCGAGCTATGGCCGAGATGAAGGCCGACGGCATCGAGTATGAGGAGCGTCTGGAGCGCATTCAAGACGTCACGTACGAAAAGCCGCTCGAGGATTTGCTCGACGCCGCTTTTGACAAGTACTGCCAGGAAGTACCCTGGGCAAACGACTACCAGCTCTCTCCCAAGAGCGTCCTGCGCGATATGCTGGAAAGCGCGAGCGATTTTAAGGGCTACATTCAAAAGCTCGGCATCGCCCGCTCCGAGGGCATTTTGCTGCGCTACCTGGCAGAGGCTTACCGTTCGCTCGACCGCACCGTACCCATCGAGAAGCGCGACGAGCGCCTGCGCGACATTATCTCGTGGCTGGGCTTTGTGGTGCGCTCGGTCGACTCGAGCTTGGTAGACGAGTGGGAAAACGCTGGCAACCCGGCAGCCCTCGACGCCGCGCCGCCGCAGGGCATCGACGAGGTCGTGGCGGACCGTCGCGGCTGCACGCTGTTGGTGCGCAACGCGCTCTTCCGCCGCGTGACTCTTGCCGCCCGCGAGCATGTGCGCGACCTGGGCGAACTCGACGACGACTGGGGCATGAGCGAGATCCGCTGGCAAAAAGCACTCGACGCTTACCACGAGCAGCACGAGGAGATTCTCACCGACGGCGACGCGCGCTCCTCTGCTATGTTCTCGATCGACGAGTCCGACGAGAAGGCGCTCCACGTGTGGCACGTGCACCAGATTTTTGCCGACGAGGACGGCGACCACGACTTTGGCATCATGGGCGATGTCGATCTGGACGCCACGCAAGACGGTGGCGAGGTCATCTTCAAGAACTACCGCGTCGGCTTTATCGAGGACTTGCTCGAAGACTAGCCAACATAATGGAACGAAACGAAGCGGGGCCGCTGGCAACATCGCCAGCGGCCCCGCTCTTGCACTATCCGCTATGCCTTACTCGGCATCCTCGACCTCATACGAATCTGCCTCGGCTGGCTCATCGTTTGTCTCTGGTGTAGCCTCATGCGCCTCGTCAAACGCTGCCTTCATGGTCTTGTTGCCCCATGTGAGCTTGCGGATGGTAAGCTCATCGGCCTTGTTGTGGGCAAGACGCAGGTTCTCGGTGCTGCGGCGCAGGTCGTCCTTGGTCTTCTCGAGCTGCTTAATGGCGGCATCGATCTCCTTGATTGCCGACTCGAATTGCTTACTCGCCAAGTTGTAGTTGCGCGAGAAGCCATCCTTGAACTTCTCCATCTTGGCTTCGAAGTTCGTGACATCGATATTTTGCTGTTTGTACTCCGCCAGTTCCTGCTTATAGCGAAGCGAACCCATGGCGGCGTTGCGCAGCAGCGTAATCATGGGAATGAAAAACTGTGGGCGGATCACGTACATCTTCTCGTAGCGATAGCTCACGTCCACGATTCCTGCGTTATAAAGCTCGCTCTCGGGCTCGAGCAACGTGCAGAGCACCGCATACTCGCAGCCTTTCTGGCGGCGATCGTGATCGAGTTTCTTAAAGAAATCCTCGTTCTTGTGTTTGGTCGCGGTCTCGTCGTTCTCGTTTTTCATCTCGAACATGATCGAAATGATCTCGTTGCCGCTCGCGTCGCACTCGCGGAAGATAAAGTCGCCCTTGGTACCCTCGGACGCATCGTTATCTTTCTCGAAGTACGCGTTGGGAAACGCCGTCATGCGCAGACGGTTGAACTCGGTCTCGCAGTGCTGCTCGAGCGACTCGCCCACCATCTTGGTGGACAGGCGGACCTTCATGTCCTTAAGGCGCTCAATCTCTTCATCCTTGTAGCGAATCAGGTCATCGCTCGCGCGCTTGGCCTGCGCAAGCTCGAGCTCGTGTGCCGCCTTGGCTTGCTCCTCGCGAGAATCGCGCACCGCCAGCTCGCTCGTCAGCTTGGCACGTGCCTCATCGCGCTCTCGCTCCGCCGCGGCGACCGCCTCTGACAGGTTCATTTTTGCCATCAGTTCCTGCTCGCGCAACTGGGCACGCAGACCCTCGGCCTCTTGCTCGGACTGTGCCTTTGCGGCAGAAAACTTCTCTTGCACCTTCACGCGATAGTCAGCAAGCGCGCGCTCGGCCTCGCTGCGAGCGGCATCGAGCTCACGCTGCGACTCGGCCGCAGCGGCGGCAAGCGCCATCTCCTGGGCCTTGTCCGCCGCGGCAAGTCTGGCCTGCAGCTCAGCAATCTGAGCATCACGTGCAGCTAAATCGTTTTGAGCGGCATTGCGCGTCGCCGACTCGACGAGCTTGGCTTCGTCATCTTTGCGCTCCAGCTGCGCACGCAAATTGTCGATCTCGCGCTGAAGCTCGGCATTCTCCTTTTGAGCATCGGCGCGGGCCTCAACCGCCGCGCGGTGACTTGCACTCTCGCGCTCTGCGGCAGCGCCTTCGAGCTTGGCGCGCAGCTCGGCAAGCTCAGCGTCGCGCTTGGCAACCTCTTGTGCCAGCTTCTGCTCCGCAGTGTTCTTCTGCTCGGCAAGCTGAGCGTTGCGCTGAGACTCTGCCTCTTGCAAGGCAGCCGTCGAACGCGAGCGCTCAAGCTCCAGCGCCTGCTCGCCCTCGCGCTGGACTGCCCTCACACGCTCATCCAGATCGCGCGAAAACTCGGCGTTGCGCACTTGTTTGACGATATCCGCATAGCCGGACGCATCGACCTTAAAAACTTCGCCGCAATGCGGGCACTTAATCTCGTTCATAGCAGCTCCTCGATGGACGCAAACTTCAACCGCCTTCACTCTACCGCGCCGCGCGGACAAATAAGTCGCCGCTACCAGAATGACTACGGCGCCAGAACCACCACAAAGGTGCCTGTCCCCTTCGTGGCGGTTTGCGAGCTACAGTCCAAAGAAATTCAGGATCTGGTCTCGGCTTACGGGCTTGTAGTTGTTGGCGTCGAGGCCCACATCGTAGCGGTAAATGGGGCGCTCGCGATCGCGGTTGCGAGCGTTGGTGCGGTCTCCTCTGCTGTGGATATGCCCGTGTAGCATGATGGCGCCACGCGCCTTGCCGTTCCAGCTGAGCATGGGGTAATGGCTCATTACCAGGCGATGGCCCTTCGCGTAACCGGGGGCAACCTCCAGATAATCGCGCACCTCATCCCAAATGTGCGGCGCGTCTGGATCTTCCCAGTCGCCGTCATGGTTACCGCGGATGAGCGTTACGTTCTGACATTCGATGCGCTCGCGCAGGCGCACCGCCTCCGCCAGGGGCAAACGATAGGTAAAGTCTCCCAAGATATAGAGGCGGTCGTCCACAGCCACGCACTCATTGATGGCATCGATGACCTTGCGGTTCATCTCCTCGACCGAATCAAACGGTCGATCCATGTCGTGCAAGATATTCGTATCGCCCAGGTGCAGGTCGGCGGTAAACCACATCATCGTCTCTGTCCTCATTTCGCAACGCGTATAAGACCTGTTTAGTATACAGACGCGGCGATGAGACAGTCACCCAAAGAGCCCGCCGAACAGACCTCGGCGACGCTTGTCCTGCTTTTTCGAAGCGTCATCCCGCGTCTTCTTGCCCTGCCGCTTCTTACGGTCCTGCTCCAACTCATCGTCATCGAGTAGCATATCCCACTCAAACGGATCGTCTGTCAGATCGAACAGGTCATCGTCATCAAACACGTGCGCCTCCATTACCGATTAGCGAGCATCCACAACGTAGTTGAGAAGTCTACGGGCCCGTGCGGACACAAATTCATCCTGTCTGCGTCTTTCAATCGTTTGCCGCAACGCTTGCGCAACGGAACGCTTGCAGATAAGATGGGAACACGGATGGCACCCGTGGCAGCGGGTCTTGCCAACTCCGATACACGTTTTCATCGTGAGAAATGGCCGTCTTCGCTTACGCGGGGGCGGCCACTTTGTTTATCCCTATGTCATCTGATTCTAATGCACAAACATGCGCACGAATTTGTGCTTCCAGTCTGCGTAAGGAGCATAGCGGAATGGCACGTCCAACCACGTTGCCTTGTTCACGATGCTCTTCTTGTGGCTAAACGTGTCGAAGCTCTCGCGTCCATGGTACTGCCCCATACCGCTCGCTCCCATGCCGCCAAAGCCCATATGGCTCGTAGCCAGATGCATGATGGTGTCGTTGACGCAGCCACCACCAAAGGGCACGTAGCGCACAAAGCGCTGCTGAGCCGCACGATCCTGGCTAAAGATATACAGGGCCAGCGGCGTCGGACGATCCGTAATAAACGTCTCGGCCTCGTCTAGGCTCTCAAACGTCAGCACCGGCAAAATGGGGCCGAAAATCTCCTCCTGCATCACGGCGTCATCGGGGGCCACGCCGTCCAAAATCGTCGGCTCGATCTTGAGCGACGACTCGCGCGCCGTGCCTCCAAGCACAACCTTATCGGGGTCGATCAGCCCGCGCACGCGCGCAAAATGCTTGGCGTTGACGATATGTCCGTAATCCTCGTTATCGAGTGGGTGGTCGCCAAACATACGGCGGACCTCCTCCTTGATGAGGCTCAGCAGCTCGTCATGCACGCGCGTATCGACCAGCAGGTAGTCGGGCGCCACGCAGGTCTGCCCCACGTTGAGCCATTTACCAAAGGCGATACGCCGCGCCGCGACCTTCAGGTTTGCCGTCGCATCCACGATGCAGGGACTCTTTCCGCCCAGCTCAAGCGTCACGGGCGTAAGGTTTTTACTTGCGCGCTCCATAACGAGTTTGCCGACCGGAACGCTACCGGTAAAGAAAATCTTGTCCCAGCACTCGTCGAGCAGCGCTTCATTTTCGGCGCGCCCGCCCTCGACAACCGTCACCAGGCGCGGATCAAATGCCTCTTCACAGATTTGCTTGAGCACCGCGCTCGATGCCGGAGCATAGGCACTCGGCTTGATGACCACAGTATTGCCCGCGGCAAGGGCGCCGGCGAGCGGCTCGAGCGTCAGCAAAAACGGGTAGTTCCACGGAGCCATGATGAGTGTGACGCCATAGGGCACGGCCTGCGTCTTGCACACACTCACGGCGTTGGCGAGGTCACACGGACGCAGACGCGGGCGACTCCATCGAGCCACATGCGCAATCTGATGTCGAATCTCGGAAAGCGAGGTGCCGATCTCGCACATATACGCCTCGTCATGTGACTTTCCCAAATCGGTCTTGAGCGCATGGGCAATATCGGCCTCGTGGGCCCGTACCGCATCGCGTAAACTCACGAGCGCACGACGCCGAGCATCGACATCAAACGTGGCGTTCGTCTTAAAGTAGGCGCGCTGGTCGCCGACGATGCGCGCAATTTCCTCGGTGTTCATGGACCCTCCTAGTTCTCGTCCTCAAACATACCACCCGCAACGACCTCGTACATATGCTCGAGCTCCAAACGGTCCATCAAAAGTGGAACGGGGTATAGCGGATTGGCCTCGGCATCGGCATGGGCCGCCATTTGCGGAATATCGGAGCGGCGAATACCCGAGACATATTTGGGGATTCCCAGGGCCTCGTTCATGCGGTCAACCCAATCGATAAAGGCCTCGGCCGCCAGGCTGTCCTGCGCGGTAGCCGGCGCAATGCCCGCCATGCGAGCAAGATCGGCAAGCTTGGGGGCGGCGGCGTCACCATAAGCGCGAAGCATGTGCGGCAGGATGATCGCGTTGGCCAAACCGTGCGGAATTCCGTATCGGCCGCCCAGACTGTGCGCGATGGCATGCACATATCCGACATAGGAGCGGGTAAACGCAACGCCCGCCTTATACGCCGCCGAAAGCATATTGCGACGAGCGCGCATGTCGTCACCATGCTCATAGGCCTCGAGCAAATTGTCATGGATGAGCTGCACCGCCTGTCGCGCCATCTTGCGCGTATAGGGCGTAGTGCTTCGCCCGATAAAGGCCTCGACGGCATGCGTCAGGGCATCCATACCCGTCTGCCCCGTAATGGAGGCGGGCAGGCCGCGCGTAAACTCGGGGTCGTGCACCGCAAAGCGCGGGATAAGCACAAAGTCGTTAATGGGGTACTTGTAGTGCGTCTCGTCATCGGTAATTACCGCCGCGAGCGTGACTTCGCTTCCCGTGCCTGCCGTGGTGGGAACGGCGATGAGAAGCGGCAGGCGACGATGAATCCGCAGCAGGCCGCGCATCTTGTTGATGGGCTTGCTTGGCTGCGCAATGCGTGCGCCCACGCCCTTGGCGCAGTCCATGGCCGAGCCACCGCCAAAGCCGATAATAGCCTGGCAGGCGCTCTCTCGATACAGGGACGCCGCTTCCTCCACGTTTGAGACCGTGGGGTTCATACGCGTTTCGGCATAGACCGTAACGCCAATCCCCTGAGCCGTAAGCGCACGCTCGAGTGATGCCGTGAGCCCCAGACGGGCAATGCCGGGATCCGTCACGATAAGGACCTTCTGGATCGAGCGCTTTTGAAGCACCGCGGGCACATCCTCGGCATGCTCTAAAATGCGCGGCTCGGTATAGGGCAGGATTGGCAATGCAATGCGAAAAACCGTCTGATATGTTCGGCACCAGGCACGACGGGCTAGATGCATAAAGGAAACTCCTTCATTTGTTGATAGGTCAACATTTGCTCGCTCGATTGTACTCAGCGGCGGTCAAAGACGGCCTACCAATCGTTAATCAGTCAACATCTTCATATCTCAAAATTGTTTTATTAAAAATCATTCCTAATAGGCTTCACATTCGGTTGCATTTATGGATAATAGAACTCGTCAAGACGCGCGTCCGGAGAGGGCCCTTACGGGACCGGACGAGCGCTCCATCGCCATCGATCGAAAGGATCGAATCATGAAGTTTGTTTGCCCCGTTTGCGGTTATGTGGAAGAGTTCGACGGCGACCAGCTGCCCGAGGACTTCAAGTGCCCCCAGTGCGGCGTTCCCGGTTCACGCTTCCTGAAGCAGGAGGAGGGTCAGCTCGAGTGGGCTGCTGAGCACGTCGTGGGCGTCGCCAAGATGGAGGGCGTCTCCGAGGATATCGTTGCCGACCTGCGCGCCAACTTTGAGGGCGAGTGCTCCGAAGTCGGTATGTACCTGGCCATGGCTCGCGTCGCTCATCGCGAGGGCTATCCCGAGATCGGCCTGTACTGGGAGAAGGCTGCGCACGAGGAGGCCGAGCATGCCGCCAAGTTCGCCGAGCTCCTGGGCGAAGTCGTGACCGACTCCACCAAGAAGAACCTCGAGATGCGCGTTGAGGCCGAGAACGGCGCCACCGCCGGCAAGACCGATCTTGCCAAGCGCGCCAAGGCCGCTGGCCTCGATGCCATCCACGACACCGTGCACGAGATGGCTCGCGACGAGGCTCGCCACGGCAAGGCTTTCGCCGGCCTGCTCAAGCGCTACTTTGGCTAAGCCAGCCGCCTAAGAGATAATCTCTAGCTCGATAAGGCCCGGACCGCATGGTTCGGGCCTTTTTCGTGTCTTGCAAACCAGTTAACGTCCCAAAAATAGGACCACCTTTGACATCGGCTTCGCGTCAAAAACTAAGTGAGTAGCCTTTTGGGAACTTGTCGAGCAGACCACCCGTATTGCTTTATAAAACCGCAGGTAGATAGCTTGCCGCAAAACAATCTGGTCGCCATCACGCTAAAAGTCTACTCACTTAGATTTGCAACCGTCCATGATCGGGCCTTTTTGTGTCTAACGGGCATCTTTTTGTCGATTTCTCCCAGTTTTGACCAGTCAACGAATAGCTCAGACCGAAGTAATGCCTCGGCCCCTTGCTCCTCCAAGCTTTTATCGCGATATTCAACATCGAGCAACCTGCATACGGCCTTAACAATCGCGTGGAATCTATCATCATCGGATATCTGTCCGTGTGTCAGGAGAAATACATCGTAGCCCATGGCCTGAAGCGCCGTCATGCGGTCGGCGTCACGCAAACCATCCCCGGCTCGCCCGTGTGAGCCCTTTCCTTGGCATTCAATGGCCACCTGTCGCTCTCCGTCCGGCGAAGACAGAAGTAGGTCAATGTATACGCGGGACTTGCCTACAATCGCCCGAGCACTTGCGCTTAGCGCCACTTCGACATTGAGCTCTATGCCGCAAAAACCTTCGCCTCCCAATGATCGTGGCAACCCAAGCAACAAATACGTCTCAACCTCAAAAGGCGATGCGGCACCCAGTGGAACGAGATGCGATACCGCGACAAATCGCTTGCCGTAACGCATCCCACAAACATCTGAACAAAAACGGTCAAGATCTCCGTCCAAAACCAAAGCGTCGCGCCGCCACAAATTTGAGGCGGCACCGTCCTCGGACGGGCAACGTGCCCAACCAAAGGTTGCCGGAATCGCGCCCGACTCAATTGCACGCGAAAGCTCTGCCTCGAGTGCTGCTGGCAAGGCACAAACCGTAAACAAGCCGCACATCTCCGCCAATACCAAAAGCAGCTGGAGATCCGTCAGATGCCGCGACATGATGAATGCCGTCAGCAAAGGAGATGTGACCAAAAACCCATGTTCCGTTTCCAGCACGGATTCCCTGGGAAGCTCACCAAGGAACAGCCGTTGCCTAACGCTGGCAGGACAAGTCCGCTTATTTCTCGTCCCAACCAATGTATGCAACGGCAAGCCGAGCGCAACCGCAGCCGTCGGGTTACGGGCGAGGCCATATCGCTGCCGGTCTTCTTCCGGTCGTGGAAGTGGCGGACACAAAGCGAGGGCTTGAGGAGGCAAACGCCAGTACCTAAAAGCCGATATGTCACAAAGTAGATCCTTCATAGGCACAGGAAAACACGGATTTCAACCCGGGTACTCCCGCATTGGCGCGAACGTACCGAAAAGGGCGCCGAACGGACTGTTAAGTTTTCAACAGCCTTCCCCAACTGGCCAAAAGCTTGCCAAGAACTGGACGGAGTCCTGTTGAAAACCCGCTATTTCTCTCATGCGGAAGCTTTGCACAGCAAGTGAGCAGGCTTTTTGGAAACTCCCGAGCAGGCAGGCCATCTTGTCTTGCAAAGCCGCAGGTAGACGACTTGCTGCAAAACGGTCTGGTCGGCATAACGCCAAAAGTCTACTCACTTAGGCTAGAGGGCACCCCCATTAGCTGTGATTCCAGGGTGTTTAGCGCATTTGGACTCAAATCGTCATACTGGACAAGGATTCGAGCCAAGTTTTTAGGGACAGATGCGCCATCGGCACACCAAAAGCAGTCACCGATATCGATATAAGGGATATTCGAGTGCATAAGTGCCCGCGTAAAAGAGCTTCCGCCCGCGCCACGCTCCGCAACCACGATGCAGTAAAGGCCCGCGTCTGCATGCTCGATCGAGACCTCTCCTGCCGGAAATGTCTTCCGCACAAGCGCCGCCAGGCCATCACGCGCCTCGCGAGCACGAACACGCACGCGGTTCACATGTCGCTCGTAATCACCCGATTCCAGCAAACGAGCCAAAGCGACCTGGTCAACAGAGCTCACCGACGAGGCGTAAAAACCAAGGTTGTGCCTAAACCGCTCCATTAGCTCATCGGGCAACACCATGTACGCTAGACGCAACGCCGATGACAAGCTCTTCGAAAACGTGTTGGTGTAGATAACCGACTGGGCGGCATTGATCGACGCGAGCGCGGGAATCGGCTTGCCGGCAAGGCGAAACTCACAATCAAAGTCATCTTCGATGAGATACCGACCTGGTCGCTCGGCGGCCCAGCTCAGCAGCGCATAGCGACGCGCAATGCTCGTCACAAGGCCGGTCGGATACTGATGGGACGGCATCAGGTGAAGGACATCGGCCCCGGCTTTCTGCAGAACGCTCAAGTCCACGCCCTCATCATCCAACGGGATATGTCGAACTTCGCAGCCCATAGCCTGATAGATGCGCGTCAGGCGCAAATAGCCCGGATCTTCAACGGCATACACCTTGTCGGCTCCAAGCAACTGAACCAACATGGTATCGAGCAGCTGGGCGCCCGCACCGATGACGATGTTGTCGGGATTAACATTCATGCCCCGTGTCCCGCGCAGATGGCGAGCGATTGCGCGTCGTAGCCGAGCGGTGCCCTGTGCCGGCGCAGTCGAAAAGATTTCGCGTTCATCTTCAGATGCCAGCGTCGCCCGCAGCGCGCTTTGCCAAAGCCGCGCCGCCTCCAAAGCGGAAGGAGAAAGCGCATCGAATCGCTCGACCTGTCCGTTGACATCACGCGCACTGGGGCCCGCAGAGACGGCATCTCGGTCGATGCCCTCCGCAGCCGAAGCCAAAACCGGTGCATCCGGAAGCTCGCAAGCGTAGTAGCCACGACGCGGCATTGAGCAAATATAGCCCTCGGCAAGTAGCTGGCTATATGCATTCTCGATGGTAATGACACTGATTCCCAGATGGCTGGCAAAGGCGCGCTTAGACGGAAGATGTTCCCCCGCCGCAATACGTCCAGCAACGATATCATCTCGAATTTGCTGGTAAATATACTCATAGAGCGATGCTTCGCCGCGTTTTTCCAAATTGTAGTCAAGCATGAGTTTATCACCTGACCATATCGAACCGTTCAATCTGGTATTATTCTGACCTTGTTATTATCTCGAAAACTGAGTATTTCGCCATACCCAGCTCCCCGATAGGATGTTCCGTCAAGCAATGTACATGCCAACCAAGGGAGCAACCATGGCAGAACAGACCAGCAAGGCCGATCGCGTCAAACTCAATCGCGAGCTCGCGCAGATGCTCAAGGGCGGCGTCATCATGGACGTCACCACGCCCGAGCAGGCACGCATCGCCGAGGAGGCAGGCGCCTGCGCCGTCATGGCTCTCGAGCGCATCCCGGCCGACATCCGCGCCGCAGGCGGCGTCTCGCGCATGAGCGACCCCAAGATGATCAAGGGCATCCAGGAGGCCGTCTCCATCCCTGTTATGGCCAAGTGCCGCATCGGTCACATTGTCGAGGCGCAGGTCCTGCAGGCCATCGAGATCGATTACATCGACGAGTCCGAGGTTCTCTCCCCTGCCGATGACGTCTATCACATCGACAAGACCCAGTTTGACGTGCCGTTTGTCTGCGGCGCCCGCGATCTGGGCGAGGCGCTGCGCCGTGTTGCCGAAGGCGCCACGATGATTCGCACCAAGGGTGAGCCGGGTACGGGCGACGTCGTTCAGGCCGTGCGTCACATGCGCAAGATCCAAAAGCAGATCCGTGACGTTGTTGCCCTGCGCGACGACGAGCTCTTTGAGGCAGCCAAGCAACTGCAGGTTCCGGTCGAGCTGGTGCGCGAGGTCCATGCCACGGGAAAGCTTCCCGTCGTGAACTTTGCCGCCGGCGGCGTAGCGACCCCCGCCGACGCCGCGCTGATGATGCAGCTGGGCGCCGAAGGCGTCTTTGTCGGCTCGGGCATCTTTAAAAGCGGCGACCCCGCCAAGCGCGCAGCCGCCATCGTCAAGGCCGTGGCAAACTTCACCGATGCCAAACTCATCGCCGAGCTTTCGGAAGACCTGGGCGAGGCCATGGTGGGCATCAACGCCGACGAAATCGAGATCATCATGGAGGAACGCGGGCGCTAGTCCAGCAGAAGGGATCGCACATGAGCGATTATGCAGACCAGACGGTCGCCGTGTTGGCGGTCCAAGGCGCTTTTGCCGAGCACGAGACAAGACTATCCGAGCTGGGCGCACGTTGTATTGAGCTGAGGCAGGCGGCTGATTTGAAGCAGGACTTTGACCGTCTGGTACTTCCCGGCGGCGAGTCTACCGTTCAAGGGAAGCTGCTTGATGAGCTGGGCATGCTCGAGGAGCTTCGCACCCACATTGTTGAAGGCATGCCCGTCCTTGGCACCTGCGCCGGCTTGATTCTGCTGGCGCGCGACCTTGCCGCACACGACGATAAGGGAACGCCGCGCCTAGCAACCATGAACGTACTCGTTGAGCGCAACGCTTATGGCAGACAGCTCGGCAGTTTTCGCACCAAGGGCCAGGTGTCCGGCATCGACGGTGAAGTGCCATTAACATTTATCCGTGCACCCCGCATCGTCGAGGTACACGGCAACGCCAAGACCTTGGCTATAGTCGATGGCCGCATCGTCGCCGCCCGCCAAGGCAACCAGCTCGGCGTAACCTTCCACCCCGAGCTCGACGACGATACCCGCCTCCACGAACTCTTCCTTCAGATGTAGGAAGAGCAGAAACGAGCGTGGATTTTCGGACACATAACAAATGAGAGTGGATAATCTCCCACTCTGAGCTTGAATGCAGGCTCAAACCGGGAGATTATCCACTCTCATGCTATGTAGTCATTTAAGAACGTCTCCAATGACTACTTGCAACGAATCATTTTTGGCAACAGAAATTACGCCGATGTTTTGGCAACGCCAGCGAGCGACGCCCAGGGCGAACAAGTTGGCATGAAAAAGGCAAGGCATAGACCTTCTGGTCATGCCTTGCCTTTTGAATGACAAATTATCGCCCTGGGCGTCGCGCAGCGTCAACTAGTTACGCGATTTGGTAAAACCGCGTAACCCAACTAGAAGCGGTTGCCGCGGAAGCCGCCACCGTTGCGGCCGCCACGGTCGCCACCGCGACCGCCGCGGTCGTTACCACGGTTGCCGCCGAAGCCACCACGGTTGCCACCAAAGCCGCCGCGACCGCCACGGTCGCCGCCACGGTCACCAAAGCCGCCACGGCCACCGCGATCGCCACCGCGACCGCCGCGGTCACCACCACGGCCACCGCGATCGCCAAAGCCGCCGCGACCGCCACGGTCGCCGCCACGGCCACCGCGATCGTCACGGCCGCCGCGAGGACCGCGGTCCTCGTCCAGGCCCATGGCGACGAGCGGAGCGATGACCTTATCGAGAGCAGCCATCAGCTCGGTGGCCTCCTCGTAAGAAAGCTCGGGCAGGAGCTTCTCCTTCTTGTTGGCAAGCTCGACCAGGCCCTCAGCGGCATCCTCGGCAGCAAAGACGACGATCTTGCGCATATCGCCCTCGGCGTCGTCGATGCGGCCGACCAGATCGGCAGCCTCGGCCTCGGCCATCAGGCCATCGAGCTCACGAAGGCGCATGCCCAGCAGGTCGGACATTTCCTTCTGCTCCATCTTGGGCTTGAGGTCAAGAAGCTTGATGGCGCGCTCGATGTTCGCCATGCGCTCGGCCTTGGCCTCCTCCTCCTTGGAAATAGCAAAGCGACGGCTGCGCAGCAGGCGGGCGGCCTTCTGCATCTTGTCCATCAGCTCTTCGTCATCGTAATCAGCGGCGGCCTCGACAACCTCGGCCTCCTCGGCGGAAACCTCGTCAGCAGCCTCAACCTCAGCAGCTTCGGTCTCCACGGTCTCGACTGCCTCGACCTCGGCAGCCATGGTCTCGTTCTCGGTCTCGTTCATGATCTCTTCGTTCTCAGACATGAGACTCCTTCTTGGCCCTCTCGGGCATCATCGCCCCATTCGCGGGGCCCGTCGCGCACTCTTTGCGCTTTATACATTCATGCCTCTCGGCAAAACGTCCATTAGTTTATGGTGTCGCCATCCAATCTAGCTGCAGAATCTATGTGCACACATTAATGCGACATGTGCGACTCGCGGCGAGCGTACACCAGCGACACCGCGAACCCGACAACGGCAATCACGGCCGCCACGCGCACGGCGGCTGCAAATCCTATCGCCTGGGCAACGTCCGACGCAACGCCTGCGGCGCCAGCAGCCACCGCAGAACTCGAAAGCAGGCCGATAAACAGCGACGGACCAAACGACGCGGCAATCATGTTCCACGTGTTAAGCAATGCCGTTCCGTGAGGATGCTCAGCGGCGGGAAGCGTCTCCAAACCGGCGGTCTGCGAGGGGCTCAGTACCAAACCGACGCCGGCATACACCACAACGGTCAGCAGCACGACAACGCCGATGTTCATGCTTGCCGCGGTCATCGAGATTGCCGTCTGCCCCACAGCGATCAGGGCAAAGCCGACCGGCAGCAGCGGCCACGCACCACGGGCATCCATCACGCGTCCGCCCACAATCGAGGTCACGGCGTTGCAGGCGATCGCCGGCAAAATGAGCAAACCCGCGACAAGTGCGGTCATGCCGTATGCGCCCTCAAAATAGAGCGGCAACAAAACGCTCATCGAGAACGTCGTCATCATCGACACCACCACAAGCAGGCATGCAGGCCAAAAACGAACGCTCGCCATGGGACGCACGTTAAGCACCGGATGCTTGAGCTTGAGCTGACGAACCGCAAACAGGCCGAGCACCACAACAGCGGCGAAAAGCGTCGCGATACCGGCCATCACATTGGTCGAGAACTCGCCTACGGAATACACAAACGCCGTAATGCCGGCGGCGAGCAAAACAACCGACAGAATATCAAGCGTGGTGTTCGAGCGCTCTCCGACATTCCGAACGAGCTTTGCTGCCGCCGCGGCGACCACGACACCGCCCACCAGCGGCACTACGAACACCGCCCTCCAGCCAAACAACGTGCACATAAGACCACTAATCACGGGCCCAAACGCCGGCCCTAGCGTAATGCAGGCACCGCCCAGGCTCAGATACAGACCGAGCTTCTCGCGCGGAGCACAAGATAGCACCACATTCATCATGAGCGGAAACAAGATGCCCGATCCCGCAGCCTGCAAAATACGACTTGGCAGCAAAACGGTAAACGACGGGGCGACCAGGCACAGGACTTCTCCGGCGACCATGCATCCGCATGCGAAAAACAGCAGCTTGCGCGTCGAGAAACGACCGGACAGAAAGGCCATGATGGCCGTAAAGATCGACGTCACGATCATGTATCCCGAAACGAGCCACTGCGCCGTGGTAGCGCTCACCGAAAAGACCGCCATGATGTCGTGCAACGCCACGTTAATAATGTTCTCGTTAAACGCGGCGACAAAGGCTGCAATATACATTACGACGAGAAACGCCGCAGTGGCCGATGGCGCTACTTGAACTTGTTGCTGAGATTTGCTCCCCATGCATTTCCTTCCTCTTGGAACGACAGTCGCATCGCCCCAGAGGAACAGTCCAGGGCGAAAATGAGCCCTAGACTTACGCCAGACGCCGCACACGACGAATCTGACAACATGGTCCAACGTCGAAAGATTGTAACGCGGACGCGCAGCTTTCCTTCCGCGCTATTATTAAAAGTCCACGAAAGCATAAGACATGAGGAGCCCGCCATGATTAAGCCCATCATGAAATCCGAGTTCTTTTTGCGCCTGCCTTCCGAAGACGCGGGCCCCGATGACGCCGTGACTGGGCAGGACCTCCTAGATACGCTCCATGAGCATGAGCACGAGTGCGTGGGCCTCGCCGCCAATATGATCGGCGTGCGCAAACGCATCATCTGCGTAAAGGACGGCAACAGGGCGCTGTTGATGTACAACCCTCAAATTCTTGAGCAGGTCAATGCCTATCAGACGAGCGAAGGATGCCTCTCGCTTGCCGGCGAGCGCCCCTGTACCCGTTATCGCCGCATTAAGGTGGAGTATCTGGACGAGAACTTCGTCCACCGCATCAAAAACTTCTCGGGCTACACCGCCGAAATCATCCAACACGAAATCGACCACTGCAACGGGATCGTTATATAGTTCTGCCGATTCAAGAAAGCTCCCTGCAGCAAAACAACTGCAGGGAGCTTTTCATAGTGCGGAACTTCTATCCCACTAGCTCTGACGGTAATGGTCGAAGAAGTCGGCGAGGTCTTCGAGGGACTCTTTGAGCACTTCCATGCGCGGCAGGTACACGATACGGAAGTGGTCGGGCTCAGCCCAGTTAAAGCCGCCGCCGCGCGTGATCAGGATCTTCTTCTCGTGCAGCAGGTCAAGGGCGAACTGCTCGTCATCGGTAATGTTGAACTTCTTCACATCCATCTTGGGGAAGATGTAGAACGCCGCACGCGGCTTAACCACCGAGATGCCGTCAATCTTGTTGAGCGCCTCATACACAAAGTTGCGCTGCTCGTAGACACGGCCGCCGGGGCGGATGTAGTCGTTGACGGACTGATGGCCACCGAGCGCCGTCTGAACGATCGACTGAGCCGGCACGTTGGAGCACAGGCGCATGTTGGAGAGCATGTTAATGCCCATGATGAAGTCGCTCATGCAGCGCTGGTTGCCCGAAAGCACCATCCAGCCAATACGATAGCCCGCGATCATGTGCGACTTGGACAGACCGCTAAAGGTGACGCAGGGCAGATCGGGAGCGAGCGAGGCAATCGAGACGTGCTCGTAGCCGTCCATGCACAGGCGGTCGTAGATCTCATCGGCAAAGATCATCAGCTGATGCCTGCGTGCAACCTCGACGATGCCCTCGAGCACCTCGCGCGGGTAGACCGAGCCCGTGGGGTTGTTGGGGTTGATGATAACGAGGGCTTTGGTCGCGCTCGTGATCTTGGACTCCATATCCTCCAGGTCGGGATACCAATCCGCCTGCTCATCGCACAGATAGTGCACAGGATGACCGCCGGCAAGGGTTGCGCACGCCGTCCAGAGCGGATAGTCGGGGCTGGGGATCAGAATCTCGTCGCCATTGTCGAGCAGCGCGTTCATCGAAAGCTGAATGAGCTCGGACACGCCGTTGCCCGTGTAGATATGCTCCATCTGAACGTTGGGCAAGCCCTTGATCTGCGAATACTGCATGATCGCCTTGCGCGCGGAGAACAGGCCACGCGAGTTGGAATAGCCTTCGCAGTCGGGCAGCTGCTGGCGCATGTCCTTGATGACCTCATCGGGCGTGCGGAAACCGAAGGGCGCCGGGTTGCCGATATTGAGCTTGAGGATGCGCTCGCCCTCGTCCTCCATACGGGCGGCCTCGTCGACGACGGGACCGCGCACGTCATACAGGACGTTATCGAGCTTGGTGGATTTAGAAAAAGTACGCATGGTGGTGCTCCTTGCAATTTGAGCTGAGGGATGGGGTTCGGGCTTGGAATCGTTGCGGGGTGATGATGCCTCGCCTTGATCGGCGTCGCCGGCAAGCAGCCAGGTAACATCGACCTCCAAAATACGGGCGAGCAGCTCAGCCACATCGCGCCGCGGAATCGTCTTGCCGCTCACATATTGGCTCATCTGACTCTTGCCGAGTTTTTTGCCGAGCATCTCCGATGCGCGGATCACGTCCGACTGGCGAACGTCGCGATCGGACATAGCCTGTCGCAGACGATCGCTAAACGTCTCTTGGGCCACTAGAACCTCCTTGCTGGCAAAGTTCAATTTATACAACACGAATTGAACCTGAGTTCAATTTAGGCAGCAGTATAACGCCGTGCTATTTCGAAAAGTTCAATTTCAAAAATAAAATGAGCAAGACCTCGAGATTTATCCCAAGGCGATAACGACGTGCACGCATTTAGAGGTATTCGAGGAAACGAGCGGCGGCAAGCGAAACATCGGCCGTTCGATATATGGCGTTGATCTGCCGATGGGGATGCCCTTCGAGCGGACGCACAGCAACATCGAACTGGCAGCGACGCAAGATGAGCGCGGGAAGAATGCTCACGCCCAGGCCATCCTCGACCATAGCCATAATCGCATAGTCATCCCAAGTCGACAGTTTTGAGCGCACCGCCAGCCCCGCCCGACGGAATAGCGGCGTAATCTCGTCATCAGTGCCGCGTTCTAGCAGAATAAACTGCTCGTTGGCTAAATCGGCAAGAGAAACGACCTCCGCCGTGGCAAGCGAGGAGTCCGCTGGCACCACGGCCATCAACTCGTCTTGCACCAACGGTCGCGACGCCATGCCGGCGCCGCGTGGCTCGCGCGGAATAAAGCCCAGGTCGCAGCGGCCTTCCGCCACCCATTGCTCAATCTCGGAGTAATCACCCATCAGCAGCTCGTAATCGACATCCGGATGATCGGCGCGAAAGCGCGCAATCACCGGCGGCAGTACATGGGTCGCCACACTCGAAAACGTACCGATACAGATCTTGCCGCGCATGAGCCCACGCATCTCGTCCACGTGTCGCTGCAGGCGGCCAAACTCCTCGCAGAGCGCCTCAACCGCCGGCATGATCTGCCGCCCATCGGCAGAAAGCACCACGCCCTCGCGGCTGCGATCAAGCACCTTAAAACCCCAGTCTGCCTCAAGGTCGCCCACCATGCGGCTCACGCCCGACTGCGAATAGCTCAGCCGCTCTGCAGCACGCGTAAAGCTGCCGGCACGCACCGTCTCGAGCAGCACTTGCATCTTTTGGATATTGGTCTCCACGGCACGTCCCCACCCTTGCATGAGTTTTTGTTATGTTTTCCATGCATTATATTCGCTTTTCTTCTAAAGCCAGTTCACCCATAGTGAATATGTTCGGATATAGAGGGGATGTCAGCGCATGAACAACGGACTGTTTACATACTTAGCAGCATTACTGTTGTTTGGCTCTAACGGCATCATCGCCGCAGCTATCGCACTGCCGAGCTCCGATATCGTACTGTTGCGCACGTTTTTGGGCGCTCTCACCCTTGCCGCCATCCTCTTCATAACCAAGCGCCATAACCTGCAGGCTCCGTCTCGCCCCCGCGAGGCCGCAGCGCTCATCGTCTCGGGCGCCGCGCTGGGCGCCAGCTGGATTTTCCTGTTCCGCGCCTATCAGACGATCGGCGTTGGTATCTCCTCGCTGTTGTATTACTGTGGCCCCATCATCGTTATGGCCCTTTCCCCGCTCATTTTTGGCGAAAAGCTGACCGGCGGCAAAATCGCCGGCTTTGTCGCCGTCGCCTGCGGTGCTTTTCTCATTGCAGCGCAAGGTCTAGGCGGCAATATGCCCATTGCGGGCATCGTCTGTGGAATCGCCTCGGCCTTCTGCTATGCATTGATGGTCATCGCCAGCAAGGGTGCGCCGCACATCGAGGGCCTCGAGAACTCCGCACTCCAAGTGAGCGCCGCCTTTGTGACCGCACTGGCCCTCACGCTCATCACGCAGGGCGCTCCCTCGTTCCTGTCCGCCGGCGTCGCCGCCAGCATTGATTGGCGCGCCGTCGCTATGCTCGGCGTCGTCAACACCGGCATTGGTTGCCTGCTCTACTTTAGCGCCGTCGCCAAGCTGCCCGTCCAGACCGTCGCCGTCGTCGGCTACCTCGAGCCGCTTTCGGCGGTCGTGTTCTCCGCCGTCCTTTTGGGCGAGACCATGACGCCAATCCGCCTCATGGGCGCCGCGCTCATCATCGGCGGCGCGGTCTTTTGCGAACTCGCCGGCAAACGCGCAAGCACCAAGGCCGGTATCGCCCAGGCAGCACGCGCTTAAGGGACATTTTCTCGGGGCGCATGCGGGATAAAGCCCAGGTCGCAGCGCCCCTGCACCTCACAGGAGATGCAGGGGCGCTTTGCACTGCAGTAAAGCTATGGGCTACGAACGACGCGGCTCGGGAACCACGAGCCTATCGGGGCTCGCGCCCTCGGCATCCATCAGGCTCACGTAACGAATCGACGGATCCCCATACATCGCGTAGTAATAATTGCCCGTGCGCGCGCTAAAGCATCCGGTATAGATAGTCTTCTCGAACTTGCCATCGCCCATCCTGGACGCCCCCTCAATCATCACCACGCCCTCGAGCGAGCGGAACATGCGAACGACGTTTTCGGTCTCGCTCTCCTTTTGCGGGTAATTGGCATTGAGGTACGCCGCCTTTACAAAACGGCTCGGCGAATAGCAATCGCCCGGAATGCCGCGCATGCCGGCACCGGCTCCATAGGGCTTAAGCTCGGCGCCACGCCATGTCGCCGTCTGCGGAAAATCGCTTGTGGCGGTGATATAGGTGCGCAGGTTTTCCATGTGCCACGGGAAGGTCGGCTGGTTGGCAAGGGTGTCGACCGGATCGTCGTATACATGCAGGCCGTCAGCCATCATCTCGACCACGATGCTGCGCTGGCTGTCGCCGATAATCCAATGGAGCAGCGACACGCCCAGCCCCTCTCCGGCAGATTTGGCGACAATCACCGTGTCGCGCAGCGCGGCCTCGACCTCATCGACCGTCGAGAACGTCGCTGCCACCCACAGGGGAAACTCATAGGCCGCGATATTGTTCTTGCCGTCGACAGGGCCCTCGGCATACTCGGCATAGCCGGGAAAGTTGAGCCCCGCCACAGCCAGACCCGCATCGTTACCACAGTCGAAAAACATGGGATAGTTCTTGTAATCGATGCACATGCCGATTACCGCGTGTGCCGCCGACGCATCGTCGATAAACGAATACGGAATGTGGAACCCGCACGGCATCACGCGAACCTGTTGGCCGTAGTCAAAGCTCCAGTCGAGGTTGCGGCCCAGATACATGTGGCCAGAATTATCGGTAAATCGAATGCTCGTGCACATAGCGCCTCCTAGCTTTACGGTCCTGCTAAGGTTATTGTCACCAAACAAAAAGGCGCTAAACACAAAAGCCCGGACATGACAACAATGTCACGCCCGGACCAAAAGAGACGAAGTGCGGTGCTTTGGTCCCCTTAGACCAACTTTCCAAGACAGTGGTCGATCATATGCTGGACCATCTGCGCCTCGAAGCCCACAAAGTCCTGCTTGCGCTCGCGCATCTTGCCATCGACGATCTGGTCAAAGGCAACCTTGCACTTGATATAGCGCGTGGACTTGGTGACCTCCTCGTGCGTCAGGCAGCTCTCCTCCATCTTGCTGGCGCCCAGGCCAAACACCAGACGGGGGTTGTAGAGCACGTGGGGCTCGCCGGCGTCGTCCAGGTAGACGCAGACCTTCTTGGTAACGCCGATCTGGTTGGCGGCCAAGCAGCCGGCATCATCGAGCGACTTGATGGTATCGATCAGGTCCTGAGCAACCGACTCGTCCTCGACGGTCGCAACCTCGCAACGCTGGGACAGGATAGCCTCGTCGTGGCAAAGCTCTTTAATCATACGTTCCTCCATAGGGGTCGTTGTAACCGCTTAAGTATACGGTACCCACACATTTTCATGCGATAAATACCGTCCGTCTGTTACAAAGCGCCGAACATCAACATGCGAGGAACAGCAAGGTTGTAAAGGCGATATAGTAAATGAGTTCGTGTCAATCGGCCTAAACTCGGGGCCGAACAAGGAAAGGGTATGCATGGACGAACTTTTTCACGTCAGTGAGCGCAAGTCCACAATCGGGACCGAACTTCGCGCTGGACTGACAACATTCCTGGCGATGGCCTACATCATCGCCGTCAACCCCGCAGTGCTCTCGGGCGCCGGCATCGATGCGGGAGCGCTCGCCTGCGCCACTTGCCTGGGCGCCGGCATCATGACCATCTGCATGGGCATCTTCGCCAACCGTCCGCTCGCATGCGCGTCGGGCCTGGGCATCAACGCCATGATTGCGGGCATCACCACCACCATGTGCGGCGGTGACTGGCACGTGGCCATGAGCGTCATCTTCCTCGAGGGTGTCGTCATCTTGCTGCTCGTCCTTTGCGGCCTGCGCGAGGCCATTATGGACGCCATCCCCGTGGTTCTGCGCCACGCTATCTCGGTGGGCCTGGGTCTGTTCATCGCCATGATCGGCCTGTGCGACGCCGGCATTATCACCGCTGGCGCCGGTACACTCGTCGGTCTGGGCGACATCACCTCCCCCACCTTTATCGTCGGCATCATCTCCATCGTCGTGACGGTTGCCCTGGCCTCCCGCAACGTGCCGGGCTCGCTGCTCATCGGTATCATCGTCGCCGTTATCGCCGGCATCCCGCTGGGCGTCACCCATGCGCCCGAGGGCCTCATCGCACCGCTCGACTTCTCGACCTTCGGCGCCCCGTTTGCCAGCACTGCCGACGGCAACCTTGCCATCGTGAAGGTCCTGACCGACCCGATGCTGCTCGTCGTTGCCTTCTCGCTGCTCATGAGCGACTTCTTCGACACCATGGGCACCGCGATGGCCGTCGCCAAGCAGGGCGAGTTCTTGACCGAGGACGGCAATGTCGAGGACATCCGTCCCATCCTGGTCGTCGACTCCGTGGCCGCTGCTGCCGGTGGCTTTATGGGCGTCTCCTCCATCACCACCTTCGTCGAGTCCACCTCTGGCGCTGCCGACGGTGGCCGCACGGGCCTCACCTCCGTCACCACCGGCGTGCTGTTCATTCTCGCCGCGTTCTTCTCCCCCATCGTCACCATCGTTTCCAGCGCCGCCACCTGCGGTGCTCTGGTCTACGTCGGTTACCTCATGATGAGCGAGGCCTCCGAGATCGACTGGTCCGACGTGTCGCAGGGTTTCCCGGCGTTCATGATTGTCGCCGGCGTGCCCTTCACCTACTCCATCTCTGCCGGCATTGGCCTGGGCTTTATCGCCTACGTGATCGTCGCGCTCTTTAAGGGCGAGGCCTCCAAGATCAAGCCGCTCATGTGGATCGCAGCCCTCGCCTTCCTCGTCTACTTCTTTGTAGCGTAGGCGCAAGATTCGCAATACCAAACAGCAAAGCGCGGAGTCGCATCGAGCGGCTCCGCGCTTTGCTTTTAAAGCCAGGCGCCACACGGACGCGCGATGTATTGCTTCGCAAGTTTTGGACGTTTTGCTCTCCAAACGGCACTACCGCCGGCTACATCCTGCAGATATGCTGGGCGTAATCGCATAGGCCCTATGAGGATGGGAGTAACCATGGCCGCCTTGTTCACGACCCCCAAGCGCAATGACAAAACCTCTGGAGCCCATTTTGTCGAGCCCGACGTGCGCCGTCGCACGCTGCTCGCACACGGCAGCTGGCGCCGCGTGACACGCCGCATCGTTGTAGGCGCCGTATGCGCGCTCACGGTAAGTTCGCTGCTCATGCCGAGCGTCTCGCTCGCGGCCGAGTGGGTGGACGTCGGCGGCACCCAATACAACGCCGGCACCGCGGCGGGCGACGCCGCCGGCACCTGGAGCTGGGACGGCGCCGACGACATGAAGCTCAACGGCTATAACGGCGGCGCGATCGAGGCAGCGGGCAAGCTCAACGTGAGCTACGAGGGCAACAACACCGTCACTAACGACAACGGCCGCGGCATCAAGGTTAAGGATGGCGCGAACGAGAACGCCGAGCTTAATATTCAGGGCGACGCGTCCAGCACGCTCAACGTGACATCTTCTCGTGACGCCATCACTTCCGTCGGCAACATCAACATCGACGGCGCTGGCACTGTCAACGCCACGAGCACCGAGCACGATGCCATCGATGCCGGGGGCGATGTCACCATCAAGGGCTCGGGAAACGTTAACGCCACGGGCGATTCGGATGGCATCAGGGCCGACGGCAACATCACGATCGACAACAGCGGAACCGTCACCGCCAAGGCCACCGAGGATCAGGGTATCGATGCTAACGAGAACCTCATCATAAAGGGCGGCGGCAAGGTAGAGGCAAGCTCTATCAAAGACAATGCGATTTGGGCCGACGGCAACATCGAGATCTCGGGTGGCAGCCAGGTCAAGGCAAGCTCCGAGGAAGACGCCGCCATCGACGGTAAAAACAGCCTCACGGTCACGAACGCTTCCCTCAACGCAAGTGGCGTTGGGTATGGCATCTATGTCTACAAGGGCATCACGCTCGATGGCGCGACCGTGACGGTCCGCGCAAGCTCAGATGGCGGGGAAGCCAGCGCACTCTTCACCGATGAGGACAACATCGTCATCAAGAACGGCTCGACTGTGGATGCGCTCGCAGAAGGCAGGTTCTCGGTTGCAATCTCCACCAGTAATTTCTACTCCGACGAAGCGGGTGGCCATATCTACATCAGCGACTCCGTTGTCAAGGCCATAGCCCGCTATGCCGAGACCGGCGGCGACGGCCCCGACCACTACAGTGGAGACCAAAACGACGAAATCATCCCTGAGTCCGAGGGCCTGAACATCGGCATCTTCGCGCAGACCGAGAAGGGCATCACGCCCGCGACCATCTCGATCGTCCGCAGCAAGGTCACGGCCGAGGGAGACACGGCGGCTATCTTCGCCCTTGCCATGAGCGCGGACGGCAAGGCGATCGGCACCATCGAAATCAAGGACGCCATCATCCAGACGCCTGCAGGCGGCAAAGTCATTGACTATCGCAACAAGGAAGAGCTCAGCGACGGCATCGTCTACGAGGCGGGGCAGACCATTGGCACGGGCGATGCCACGATTGACTCCCCCTATGACGCCGCTGTCGCCAAGAGCACGGTCATCGTGCCTCCCGAGGAGACCAAGCCCGAGGAAAAGCACGGCAAGACCAAGCCCGAGGGTTCCAAGTCCGAGGGCACGAAGACAACCAAGACCGTTGCAGTTGCAGCCAAGGGAGCCAAGACCGTCGGCAAGCTCGCGGCAACCGGCGACACCTCGAACGCAGCCATCGTGGCAGCCGCCCTTGCGGGAACAGCCGCCATCGCCGCAGGCGCCCTGGCGAGTCGCAAACGTTCGTAAACACTTTTTCGCACAGGACGGGTGGATCGCAGCCCTTGCCTTCCCCGTCTACTTCTTCGTAGCGTAAGGGCAAGGCTGCAAAAGCTGAACAATAAAGCGCGGAGTCGCCATGCGGCCCCGCGCTTTTCTTTTAGCGTCGGTCCCTGCGCCGGCGTGCGGCCTATTTCTCCCCCATTTTGGCCATTTTGCCCTCCAAACGGCACTACCGCCGGCAACATCCAGCAGATACGCTGAACCTAGCCGTATAGGCCCTATGAGAACGGGAGCAACCATGGCAGCCTTGTTCACGACCCCCAAACGCAATGACACTACCGCCGGAACCCATGTTGCCGAACCCGACGTTCGCCGTCGCATAGGACTCGCGCACGGCAGCTGGCGCCGCGTGACGCGCCGCATCGTCGTAGGCGCCGTGTGCGCGCTCACGGTGAGCTCGCTGCTCATGCCGAGCGTCTCGCTCGCGGCGGAATGGGTCAAGGTCGGCGAAACCAAATACAACGCCGGCACTGCGGCGGGCGACGAGACCGGCACCTGGTCGTGGGACGGCGCCGACGACTTGAAGCTCAACAACTATAACGGCGGCGAGATCCAGGCCGCAGGCAAGCTCAACGTGAATTACTCGGGAAACAACATCGTCACTGCCGACTGGATCGAAGGCATCAAGGCTTCTCATGGCAAGAATGAGAACGCCGAGCTCAATATCCAAGGCGACGCGGGCAGCACGCTCAGCGTGACATCTACTGAGGACGCTATCCTCTCCACGGGTAATATCAACATCGACGGAGCCGGATCCGTCAACGCCACGAGCGCTGGGTTTGATGCCATCGACGCCGAGGGCGATCTCGCTATCAAAGGTTCGGGCAACGTCAACGCCACGGGCGTATCGGATGGCATCAGGGCAAACGGCAATATCACGATTGACGACAGCGGGGCCGTCACCGCCAGGGCTACCAAGGACAAGGGTATCGGAACCGACAAGAACCTCACCATCAAGGGTGGCGGCACAGTCGAGGCAAGCTCAGCCGATGGTGAGGCCATTTGGAGCGGCGGCAACATCAATATCTCGGACGGCAGCCAGGTCAAGGCGAGCTCCGAGAAAGACGCCGCCGTCGAGGCCAAGGGCAGCCTCGCAGCCACAAACGCCTCCCTCAACGCAAACGGTGTTGAATATGGCGTCTATGCCCACAAGGGCATCACACTCGATCATGCAAACGTGACAGTCCGCGCAAGTAAAGGCAGATACGGTGACGCCATTGCCCTCTTCACCTACCAAGACGATATCGTCGTCAAGAACGGCTCCACCGTGGACGCGTTTGCGGAAGGCGAGGTTTCGGCTGCATTCTCCACCAGAAACGATCGACCCAACGAGAAGGGTGGCCACATCTACATCAGCGACTCCGTTGTCAAGGCCATAGCCCGCTATGTCGAGAACGGCGACGGCCCCATCCCCTACAGCGAAAACCAAGATGGCGAGACGAGGCGCGAACCCCAAGGCGAGAACATCGGCATCATCGCCCAGACCAGCGAGGGCGTCACACCCGCAGTCATCTCGATCATCCGCAGCAAGGTAACGGTCGAAGGAGATACAGCGGCAATCTTTGCCCGTGCCATGAGCGCTGACGGCAAGACAATCGGCACCATCAAGATTGAGAACGCCGCCATCCAGACGCCCGAAGGCGGCAAGGTCATTGACTATCGCAAGCTCCGTGACGGCATCTACGAAGCAGGCCAAGCCATCGGCACGGGCGACGCCACGGTCGACTCCCTCTATATCAAAGCAGTCGCCAAAAGCACGACCATCGCACCTCCCGAGGTAGCCAAGCCGGAAGACCCCAAGCCCGACGAGACCAAGCAGAACCCCAAGCCTGAGGGCTCAAAGCCGACCAAGGCCGTTGCGGCTTCAACCACGAAAGCCAAGACTACCGGCGTGCTCGCGGCAACCGGCGACACCTCGGGTGCGGCCATCGTGGCAACCGTCCTTGCGGGAACAGCCGCTATCGCCGCAGGCACCATGGCGAGCCGTAAGCGCTCTTAGACGCCTCTGCGCACATGGCAGCTCCCGCGAAGGCCCCGAGCCCCAGCACCGTTTAACAACGCCACCGCCGAGCTCCCCTCCGGCGGTGGCGTTTTCCATATGCGTCCGCAGGGGATGCACGAGATTGTCTTTGGTCTAGCCCAACCGGCATACGCTGGCGTGCGACAATTGGGGCTGCCGATATCACAACACTGAGAGAAGCCCGTCATGGAAGCGCATCAAAAGCAGATAACCGTTTATTCGAATCATACGGAAAGCGCGCCTGTCATCTACCTTCCTGTGGTCGTGGGCGACGGCAGCGAGGTTTATAAGTGTTGCCGAGAGCTCGACTGTCCGCCATTCGCCCTCGTCACCATTGGCGGGCTCGATTGGAATCGCGAGCTGAGCCCCTGGGCATGCGACGGGACCGTACGCGATGCCGAGCCTTTCGGCGGCCAAGCTGCCGGTTTTCTTGATGAGCTGCTGAATCAGATAATCCCCCAGGTCGAGTCATCGCTTCCTCAGCCGCCCACCTGGCGTGGCATTGCCGGTTACTCGCTCGCGGGCCTCTTCGCACTCTGGTCCCTCTGGCAAACCGACGCATTTGACCGCGCCGCGAGCGCATCGGGGTCGCTATGGTTTCCCGACTTTGTCGATCGCGCCAGCACGGCGCCATTTGCCGGCAGCCCGCAGGCTGTCTATCTGTCGCTCGGTAAAAAGGAGACCAAGACTCCCAACCGCATGATGCGGCACGTACTCGACGATACGCGCGCAATGGAAAAGCTGCTCGGCGAACGTGGTATTCCCACGACGCTGGAGCTCAACCCCGGCAATCACTTTTCCCAGACCGACTTGCGCATGGCCCGCGGCATCCACTGGATACTGACGCATTAAAAATGGTGCCCACGCGCATATACGCATGGGCACCATATCTTGTTTTAGCTGGACGCAGTTGTTACTCAGCAGCCTCCTCAAGCTCGGAGACGTCAAACTCAAAGTCGTTACCCGGCAGGATGGCGTTGAGCACGATGCCCACCAGCGAGCCCACGGCAAGGCCGGAAAGCGAAATCGTCACGCCGCCCAGCTCAAGCACGATGGCGCCGGCGGTGCTGTACGCAATGCCGAGCGAAAGCACGAGCACCAGGGCGGCCACCAGCACGTTGCGGTTGTTTTGGAAATCGACCTGGTTCTCGATGAGGTTGCGGACGCCCACGGCGCTGATCATGCCATAGAGCACGAGCGACACGCCGCCGATTACACACGCCGGCATGGCCGCAATGACAGCCGCGAACTTGGGGCAGAACGAGAGCACAATGGCACAACATGCGGCAATGCGAATCACGCGCGGGTCAAACACACGCGTTAGGGCAAGCACACCGGTGTTCTCGCCATAGGTGGTGTTAGCCGGAGCGCCAAAGAGCGATGCGAGAATGGTCGCCAGGCCGTCGCCAAGCAGCGTGCGATGCAGGCCAGGATCGGCGATGTAGTTACGCTCGCAAGTGGAGCCGATAGCCGAGATGTCACCGATATGCTCGATCATGGTCGCAAAGGCCAGCGGCATAATGGTGATGATGGCCGTCGTGGCAAGACCGCTATCGAACTGCGGGCCAAAGAGCGCAAACACGGTGTTATCCCACACGACGGGCAAGCCAACCCAGGGAGCGGCTGCGACGCCCGAGAAATCAACCTCGCCGAGCGCAGTCGCAACGGCATAGCTCACCACAACGCCCAGCAGAATCGGCACGATCTTGACCATGCCACGGCCCCAGATGTTGCAGATGACGATCACCGCCACAGCGACAACGGCAACAAGCCAATTGGTCTGGCAGTTGGCGATGGCAGAGCTTGCCAAGATCAGGCCGATGGAAATGACGATGGGGCCAGTCACTACCGGCGGGAAGAAGCGCATAACGCGCTTGGCACCAAACGCGCGAAACAGGGCCGCCAGCACCGGATAGAGCAGGCCGGCACAGGCTACACCTAGGCAGGCGTAGGGCAAAAGCTCGGCCTCGCCGTTGGGCGCGATGGCGGCATAGCCCGCGATAAAGGCAAACGAAGATCCCAAAAACGCTGGCACCTTGCCGCGCGATAGGAAGTGGAAGAGCAGCGTGCCCAGGCCGGCAAACAAAAGGGTCGCCGACACCGAGAGACCGGTGAGCACGGGTACGAGCACCGTGGCACCGAACATCGCGAATAGATGCTGCAGACCGAGTAGGAACATGCGCGGGCGACCGAGCGACGACGCATCGTAGATGGCATCGGCGACGGCGGGCGTCGAGGATTGGGACATGGATGTCCTTTCATAATGGAAGGGCGCTCGGGCATATCGGATTACCTGCCCGAACGATACGATCCGAACCATTGTACGCGATGCATGCCGCTCCGACCACGACGCCCCCTGCGAACGGCAGCACTACTTCCAGATGCGCTCGGCGATGCGTTTGACCAGGGCGATCTTTGCCCACTGCTCGTCCTCGGTCAGCTTGTTGCCAATCTCGCAGCTGGCAAAGCCGCACTGGGGAGACAGATACAGGTTCTCGAGCGGCACGTACTTTGCGGCTTCGCGGATGCGCTCGACGATAACATCCTCGTTCTCGAGCTCTGCGGCCTTGGTGGTCACCAAGCCCAGCACGACCTTCTTGCCCGGGGCAACGTAGCTGAGCGGCTCAAAACCGCCGGCGCGCGGCGTATCGAACTCCAAGTAGAATGCGTCGACATCCTCATGTGCAAACAGGTACGGCGCGATGGGGTCATAGCCGCCCTCGAAAGCATAGGTAGAGTGGTAGTTGCCGCGGCACACGTGCGTGTTAATGACGAGGTCGTCGGGCTTGTCCTCGATGGCGGCGTTGTTGAGCGCCACGCCCAGCTCGCTCACCCTTTGCAGGTCAACCGGGCTCATGCCAGTCTTGGACACAAAGTCGGTATCGCAGTAGATGCCCCAGGTGCAGTCATCAAACTGGATGTTGCGGCAGCCCGCGGCATACAGGTCAGCAATCACGGTGCGGTATGCTGCGGCAATGGCATCGACGAGTTCTTCGTCGGTCTTGTAGACGGCGTGCAGACTCTCCTGCTGGCCATCGCAGCGGTCGAGTGTGACTTCGGAGAACGTCTGGATCGGCGCCGGAATGGTCTGGCGCGCGACCTGGCCCTCTCCCTCGAGCGACTTGATAAATTTGAAGTGCTCGACGAACGGATGATTCTCACCGCTAATGGGACCGGTTACCACGGCGGTGTCGGCGGTAGTCTCCTCATCGTGGAACATGTAGCCCGTGCGCGAGGCGCGGCGCTCAATGCCGTTGAGGCCCCACATAAAATCGAGGTGCCAGTAGCTGCGGCGGAACTCGCCATCGGTAATCACCTGCAGGCCGGCAGCCTTCTGCTTGGCCACTAAGTCGCGGATGGCCTCGTCCTCGACGGCCTTAAGGCCGGAAGCGTCGAGTTTACCCGCGACATAGGCGGCACGGGCGTCCTTTACAGCCTGCGGACGAAGAAAACTGCCGACGATATCGGCACGAAACGGCGCGTTCGGTTGAATCGAAGTGCTCATAGATATCTCCCTTTGCATTGGTTGCTTTACTGGGACAGAGTATGAGCGCTCATATGGACATCGTAAAATATGCGTTTATAACAGTTTGATATAGATGCTTCCTATATTAGTTGGGACTGCCATAAAGAGATTTGACCCGTGCAGAACGCAGCAGTCTAGATGTGCTGACGAATCGCTTCGATATAGGCCTGCCCGTAGCGCGTAAGTGTCGTGTTCTTGCGCGTGATGATGCCGATCTCCATGTACTCGTCTACATCGAGCGGAATGGAGATAATGCCGGGGCCGTTAAGTTCATGGCTGATCACGCCCGAACACACCGTGTAACCGTTAAGGCCCATAGCTAGGTTGAACAGCGTCGCACGGTCGCGCACGCGGATATTCTTGCGGCGCTCAAAGGTCGAGGTCAGCTCCTCGGAATAGTAAAACGAGTTGTAGCTGCCCTGCTCATAGGACAGGAACGGGTAGTCTTCCAAGTCCTCGAGCGTCACACTCGAGCGACCCGCCAGCGGATGGTCGGAGCACACAAAGACATGCGGCGTAGCGCAGAAGAGTCCTTCGAATACGAGCTCGTTGGCCGCCAGCATGCGCTCGATGACCTCGCGATTGTGCTCCGACAGATACAGGATGCCGAGCTCGCTTTTCATATGCGCGACGTCCTCGATAATCTCGTGGGTCTGCTCCTCGCGCAGGGTAAAGTCGTAGCGCGCGGCATCGAACTCGCGGATCACATCGACAAATGCATTAACGGCAAAGGAATAATGCTGGCAGCTCACACTAAAGTGCGGCACCTGCTCGGACGTGCCTTTGTACTTGCCCTCGAGCAGGTCGGCCTGGTCGAGCACCTGGCGCGCGTAGCCCAAGAAGGTCTCGCCTTCCTCGGACACAATGACGCCCTTGTTGGTGCGCTCAAAGATGTGTACACCCATCTCGTTTTCGAGATCGCGAATTGACGCGGTAATCGAAGGCTGCGACACAAAGAGCCGGCGCGAGGCCTCGGTGATGCTGCCGCATTCGGCAACTTTGACGACATATCTGAGCTGCTGGAGCTTCATGGCTTTCTCCCTAGACGTTCGTGACGTCGAAACCCGTCGCGTCCATCTGACGCATAAACGACGGCATCTCCCCCGTCGCGGCGCAGGCGGCAATCTGATGCAGAGCCCCGGCAACCGCATCATCTGCCGCAGCGCCGATATGCCAGCGCGCGGCAGCCGTGACGGCCTCGTTGGCATTGGCGACTGCAACGGAATTGGGAACGGCATCGATCATGGGCAAATCGTTATCGGAATCGCCGAATACGGCCACCTCGTCGGGCGTCAGGCCCAAAGCGCGCGCCAGCTCCAGCGCAGCACAGCCCTTGTCCCAGCCGGTCGGAAGAACGTCGAACAGGCGCACGCGGTTGTTGGGAAACACGAGCGAGAGCTCCGGCACCTCGGCGGCAACACGCTCGCGCAGCTCGGCGAGCTCCTCGCGCGAACGGGCACTCCAGATATTCGCCTTGTATACCGGGGCATCGTCAACGACAGGGCGACAGGGAGCCTCTTCGCCCTTGAGCCACGCGTTGCCGCCTGACTCCATGGCGCGACGCACACGCTCGGGATCGCTTGTCACGCAATAGGCGTCGTTGTCCCAAAAGTCATCACCCAGACGGTAGACCTTCAAATAGGTATCGTCGGTCTCTTGCTCCAGGTAGTCGGCCAGGCGCATAAGGGCATCGTTATCAGTTGCGCGCGAGGCAACCGCCTCGCCATCGACAAACATCACCTGGCCGTTGCAAAACGCACCGGTCGAGAAGCACTCGGAGCGATTGCGGAACATCCAGCTCATCGCGGACGGCTGGCGACCCGAAACCGGGCCAAAATGCAGGCCCGCCGCCTGCATGGCATGAATGCCCTCGATGGCGCAGTCGCTGGCGCCATCGTGTCCAGCAGGAATCAGCGTATCGTCCATATCGGTCAGAACAAGTTTGATCATAAGGTCCCCTCGGTCATTCTTTATCCCGTCTATTGTAACGACCTGCCAATAAGGGACAGGTTTATCTTGGCAGGTTTTATCTGGGAAAATGCAGCGCCCCTGTTGCCACCTGCCAAAATAAACCTGTCCCATATTGGCAGGTGCGCTAGTATAGGGAACAACAGATTCGATGCGGGAGTGCCGGCGGTGCAAACCACAAGGCTGAGAGGGCATAGGGCCCAATCCTTTGAACCTGTCAGTTAATGCTGGCGTAGGGAGCATGCCGCCTTTACAGGGGCGCTGTCTATGCACAGCGCCCCTTTTCTATGCCAAGGAGGCATGTGCAGTGATTGATTCGGAACAGCTTAAGCAACATATGGTCAAGGCCGTAGAGGAGATTCGAGCCACCAATCCGATGGCCGGCTCCATCACCAACACGGTGACGATCGACTTTGTCGCCAACGCGCAGCTCGCCGTGGGCGGTTCGGCCGCCATGGTCTATCTGCCCGACGAGGGCGAGGCGCTCGTTGCCGGCGGCGCCGCCATCTATCTCAACATGGGCACGCTCTTCCCCATCTACGAGCAGACGATTCCCCGCGCGGCCAAGGCGGCACACGACGCCGGCAAGCCCTGGGTGCTCGATCCGGTGGGTCTGGGCATCGGTAGCCTGCGCACCCAGCTGGTAAACGAGCTCAAGCAGTACAAGCCCGCCATCGTACGCGGCAACGCCTCCGAGATCATCGCACTCTCCGGCCTGTGGGGTCTTGAGGGCGAGTCGGCCGATCTGAGCCGCGTACGTGGTGTCGATACCACCGACACGGTCGACGCCGCCCGCGATGCCGCCGTGGCGCTCGCTCGCTACACCGGCGGCGCCGTTGTGGTCTCGGGCGAAGTCGACCTGATTACCGACGGCACGACCGTGGCCAAATCCCACGGCGGCAGCCCGCTCATGTCCAAGATTACCGGCTGCGGTTGCTCGCAGGGCGGCGTGCTGGCCGTGTACGCCTGCGCTGCCGATCCGTTTACGGCAGCCGTCTGCGGTACCGCCGTCTACAACGTCGCCGGCACGCGTGCCGCCGCCGTCGCCGATGCCCCGGCAAGCTTTAAGGTCGCCTTTATCGACGAGCTCTACCGCGCAACCGCCCAAGACATCGCCGATAACCAACTCGAGCTCGAGGAGGCATAAGCCATGTCCGAGCCCGCAACCAATGCCGGCATGAACACGCTCGTCGCTGTGGCCATCGCCCCGTGCGGCACCGGCGATGAACTGTCCGCCGAGGTCGCCGAGGTCGTGCGCGTCATTCGCGAGAGCGGCCTTCCCAACCGCACCACCTCGATGTTCACCGAGATCGAGGGCGACTGGGACGAGGTCATGCAGGTCGTGCGCGACGCGACCTTTGTGTTAGCGAACAAGGGCATCCGAACCGAAGTCGTGCTCAAAGCCGATATTCGACCTGGATTTACCGACACCATGACCGGCAAACTCGAGCGCATGGAAGCGCAGATCAAAAAGCAGGAGGAAGCACGATGAGCATCCGCGACAACCTTGATATCTCGGCCTATCTGGTGCTCGGCCCCGAAAACACCCTCGGACGCCCCGTGGGCGATGTGGTGGCCCAGGCGCTCGACGCCGGCTTTACCTGCATTCAGGTGCGCTCCAAGGTGGCAAGCGCCCGCGAGATCATTGCGCTGACCGGCGACGCCGCGCAGGCAATCGCACAGGCCGGCAAGACCGGTCAGGTCGCCTTGCTGATCGATGACCGCCTTGACTGCGTACTCGCCGCACGCGAGCAGGGCATTGCGGTCGACGGCGTGCACGTGGGCCAGAGCGATATTCCCGTCGAGGTCTGTCGCAAGCTGCTGGGCCCCGACGCCATCGTGGGCCTTTCGGCCCGTTGCGAGGAAATGCTCGAGTACGTCAAGACCGCCGACATGAGTCTGGTCGACTACCTGGGCATCGGCCCGCTCCACGAGACCGAGACCAAGCGCGACTGCGGACGCGCAGCCGATGGCTCCATCATCACCAAGAGCTTTGAGGACCTGGCCGCACTCCACGCGGCAAGCCCCGTGCCCATCGTGGTGGGCGGCGGCGTTAAGACGGCCGACTTGCCGCAGCTTAAGGCAACCGGCGTCGACGGCTTCTTTGTGGTGAGCGCCGTCTGCAGCGCCGACGATCCCTACGCCGCGGCCAAGGAGCTTGTCGACACCTGGCAGCAGGCATAGGCATAGGCCGAACAGCTGATTCGCAGCCTCATATCTTCAGCAATGGAAAGCGCATCCCAGTTTGGGCCTCCATTCCGGGATGCGCTTTCCGTATGCGACCCTTACCCCGCCAGATACGCTTCCAACGCCGGCAAAGTCGCCTCTGCATCGTGGCGGCCGACCTGGTAGATGCGCTCGAGCTCATCCGGTTCGCGGCACAGCGACGGCACCTTCACCGATTCGCTCGGCCGCACCACAAAGATTTCCCCGGCAGCCTCTCGACGTGCCAGGTCATCGAGCGTGGCATTGTAGACCTCATGCCGATGCTCAAGCGCTGCAACAAACTCCGGATAGTGACGGAACACGCGCCGCAGCATGGGCATCACGCTGTTGGGCTGCTTCACAAAGCCCGCCGGCTGCGTGAGTACCACGATATTGCGGTCATACCCCTGCGCAAACAGCCATGCGCTGGGAATAGAATCAGCCACGCCACCATCCAGATACTTATGCCCGTCAATAGCAACGGGACGCGTCGCCACAGGAATCGCCGACGATGCCCGGATCCACTCGATATCCCGCTCGTCGCCATAGGGCAGGTCGTGGTAGACGGCCTTGCCCGTCTCGATATCGGTGCACACGCACGTAAACCGCATGGGGCAGGCGCGATACGCCTCCAGGTCGATGGGATCGCGCTCGATGGGCACCTCGTGATAGGCAAAATCGGCATTGAACATATCGCCGGTTCGCAGCCAGCTGGTCACGCTCGCATAGCGTTTGTCGGCGCAATAGGCCTTGTTATAGCGAATGGCGCGGCCGATCTGGCGCGATTTAAAGTTGTAGCCAAATGCCGCGCCCGCCGAGACGCCCACCATATGGTCGCAGGTCAAACCGTGCTCCATCCAAACGTCGAGCACGCCCGCCGTATACATACCGCGGTAGCCGCCTCCCTCGAGCGCCAGCCCCACCGTGCGCGTCATATTTGACTGTGCCATGCGACCATCTCCGTTCCTGCGTTTTAAAACGGAACAAGTATACCCATCAACAAATATCGTCTCAGTCGCATTTTCATCGAACATCGTCGCGTTACCGTTTGGCGAATAATGGCCGCCCGCAACATGGGCACCCCTACATAATTCCATACACTTGTTTATACTACTCAGTAGTTATCAGCCGAGAGCACGAACCGACAAATAAACCCAACGACGCAGCAAGGCGGGGGCTTGGAAACACGCAAGGCGTTGAGCAGCAACGCATGTGCACAACGAGCTCGCCCGACGCAATCCGCCCCGACCTCAGAAAGCCGCTTACAGTATGGATAACGCCAGCAATAATACCGAAACGCTCGAAAAGACCATCCGTGACCTTCTGGAGCGTCAGGACGATCTGATCAGAACCGCCTTTACCGACGAGCTCACCGGACTTGGCAACCGCGGCGGCTTTACCCGTTCCTTAGAGGAACTCTGGGAGCAGGAACTGCCCGTGACCATGGCGTTTATCGACATCGATAACCTTAAGCACTGCAACGACATCTTTGGACATGACGAGGGCAACCGCTATATCTTGCAGGTGAGCCTCTATCTCAAACTGTATATGAAGGTGGACGAGGCGGCATTTCGTCTGGGGGGCGACGAGTTCGCCATCCTATCTACGATTGCGACCGAGGACGACCTTGCCGAACGTCTGGAACACTGCCGAACGGTACTGCTCGAAAACAACGCTTCCAAGATGCCTCACTCGTTTAGCTACGGAGTGGCACACGCCGACCCCGCCCTGGGCGAAGCCCCCAATCGCTTGACGAACGATGCCGATCATCGCATGTACGACTACAAGCTACGTCATGCCGTGCACCTTGATCGACGCAATATCGCACAAGCCCACACCGACGACTTCGAAATAAGCGATCGCATTTTCGACGCCCTTTCGATGCTCAACGAAGGCCGATATTTCTTTATCGAGAACTTGGACAAACATCGAACCCTTTGGTCACAAGGCGCCTTGCGCGATCTTGGTCTTCCTTCGGAGCATATAGACAACTGCCACGATTACTGGAAAACGCGTGTCCATCCCGATGACCTTGAGGCCTATACCAACGACATCGACCAAATCTATGACGGCTCCAAACATCGTCACGTCATGCAGTACCGCGTGCGCAATGCCGCCGGCGATTACATCCTCGGCCGTGCTCGCGGGTTTCGTATCGACGGCGACGGAAATGTCCCCTCGCTCTATGTCGGCGAGCTCGTCAACCACTCGCTTGCCGAGACCGTCGACGCCGCCACGGGTCTCGGAACACAGCGCACGCTGATCAACGCTATCGATGCCTGCCGTCGCGACCGTTGCGAGACGGGGCTTATAGCAGTGCGCGTTCGCGGCACGGCAAAGCTCAACGAGCTCTACGGGGCCGAGGCCGTCGACAACATGCTCGCCGAATACGCAGGCCGCATGCTGTCGATTACTCGCGGCAGGAGTCGCGTCTTCCGTTCACGCAACGCCCAGTTCGTCGTGCTTAGCAACAATTTGGATCACGAAGCATTCGAGCAACTGATCCAACATCTCAAAGAGGCCGTTTTCACTCCCGTTCGAATCGCGGGCGACACTATTACCCCCGTCTGTCTTGTCGTTCCGGCCTTTTACGAGCACCTGACCAATCAAACGGCCGCCGTTTTAGGCGAACTCGACCGTCGCATTCGCACGGCCGGCGGGCTTGTTCCCAACGACAGCCTCCCCATACCCGAGGTGGAGCGCAAAAGCGCCATCGCCGAACGCATCGATCCGCTCACGGGTCTCTATCGACCCAGCGAGTTTATGCGCCGCGCCAACGAATTTCTCGAGACAAGGCGCAACGGCGCCTGGTGTATCGCCACCGTCGATATGGGGCACATGCGACTGTTCAACGAATGGCACGGACAGGCCGAGGGCGACCGCGTACTCGCCGATGTGGGCACGGTTCTCAAGGACATCGAGAATGCCGCCATGGGCGTCGCAGGGTACTGGGGCCAAGACGATTTTTGCGTACTCATCCCCTTTGAACACGACACCGTCCATCAGATCTATAGCCGCATTCGCCAGGCCGTGGCCAAGCATGATGACGGCGTGGGCTTCTGGCCGTCCATGGGCGTCTACCCCATCGACTCCAACGAGGAAATCACCATCGATGCGCAGGCCAAGGCCATGTTTACCAATCGGCGCGCAAAAAACGACTTTAAGGAGCGCATTGCCATTTTCCGCCCCGAGGAATACGAACACGAAATCGCGTTCCACCGCACGCTGACCGAATTCCAGTATGCGCTCTCAAACGGCCGCATTACCTACTACTTGCAGCCCCAGGTCGACATGGAAACCGGCGAGATCGTTGGCGCCGAGGCGCTCACACGCTGGATTGACAAGGATGGCTCCCTCATTTCACCTACCACCTTTATCCCCGCTCTCGAGGAAAGCGGTTTTGTGGTGACGCTCGACAAATATGTTTGGCAGGGCGTCGCCTCGTGGCTGCGTGAGTGCATCGATCGAGGGCTGCGCGTAGTTCCGATCTCGCTTAACGTGTCGCGCGTGGATATTCTTGCCTGCGACGTTGCCGAACATATGGGGGCGCTTGCCGCCCAATACAACCTACCGCCCGAGCTCATGCGTATCGAGATCACCGAGACGGCTTATACGGGAGAGTCCGAGGCCGTGGATAAGCTGACGGCCGACCTGCACACCCGCGGCTTCTCGACCTATATGGACGATTTTGGCACCGGCCAGTCCACGCTCGCGATGCTCAAGAACGTCAACGTCGACGTCATCAAGCTCGACCGCACGTTTGCGCCCGTCGACGGCGATCAAGGCCGTAGTGCGCACATCATTTCATCGATGCTCGAGATGGCGCAGTCGCTCCATTTGCCCGTTGTGATCGAAGGCGTCGAGACAAACGAGCAGGCGAACATGCTGCTCCAAATGGGTGCCCACTACGCTCAGGGCTTCCTCTACTACCGCCCCATGCCGGCGGAGGATTTTGAAGCATTGCTCGACGGTGGCGACAACAACTGATACGCTCGCGCGCAAAACGCCACCGCCAAAGGGGTGTTTTGTCCCCATTGGCTAACTTATATCCCCAATCCAAACCAAATTGGGGATATGATACAGACCACTGTTGTGCCCAAGGAGGTTATCCATCATGAACGAGTCATATCGCTTGGGCGAGCAATCGATCATTGCCTATCTTCAGCGACTTGCGAACGGGGTCTCGACCGCCGAGCTCGATGTTGCCGCGCTGCCCACGGAGCTGTGCGCCATCGGCGAGCAGCTACAGAAGACATTTGCCATCCTGCAGCAAGAACGTGAGCTGCTTGAGCGCGGCGCCTATATCGATTCGCTCACCAATCTTGGCAACCGTGCTGGACTCCACCGTTATGCCGAGCTGCTTTGGCACAAAGGCACCCCCTTCACCTGCGCTTATATCGATATCGATCGCCTTAAGCATTGCAACGATACGTTTGGCCACACCGAGGGCAATCGCTACATCCTGAGCATCTGCCGTGCACTCACCGAGACAATGGAACCCAATGACCTGCTGTTCCGTATCGGTGGAGACGAATTTGTACTCGTATCCCCCACGACAGATGAAGCCGAACTCGAGCAGCGCCTGGAGCGGACGCGCACCGACCTTATCGAGGCAACATCGGGCGGCAAAGCGCCCATGATCGCTAGCTTTAGCTTTGGCTGCTCGCGCGTCGACCCACTCGCTGGCGATACGCGTCGCCAGATGACCATGGACGCCGACCGCAAAATGTATCGCTACAAGCTCATGCACCGTGTGCAGCAGCCGAAGGAAAACGACGCATCCATGCGCCCGATCGCCGATCAGCCTCCCTGCAACGACCGGGTGTTCCAAGCGATCTCCATGAGCTCCGAGACGCGCTATCCGTTTATCCTTAACCTCGATACCGGCGAATCGCAATGGTCGATTAATGCCGTGCGCGATTTTGACCTGCCCTCCCAGCATCCCTATAACTCGCTCGATATGTGGCTCGCCCGCGTTCACCCCGAGGACCGCGACAACGTGCGCAGCGAGCTCGATATGGTGGTAAACGGCGCGTGGCACTTCCATTACATGCAGTATCGCGTCATGAATACCGCTGGTAAATATGCGCTGTGCGAGTGTACGGGCTACCGCTTGGATAGCACCGAAACCGAGCCCAACATGTATGTGGGCATTATCATCAACCGAAGCTTGGCGGATACGACCGATTCCGTGACCGGCCTGGGCGATATCCACGCCCTGGTCAACGCCATTGGCGAAATGCGTCGCGTGGCGCGCAAGGCAGGCCTGGTCGCCATCAAAATCGACGACATCGCCAAGGTCAATGCCCGCTTTGGCTTTGATGCGGGCGACCGCGTTTTGGCAGAAAGTGCCGCCTGCCTCATGGACTGTTCGCGCGGCAAGGGCCGTCTGTTCCGCTCGACCGGACCGATGTTCGTGGCGCTTTTCGATGACCTTGATCCCGAAGAGACCGACGCGATCGCAGAAGAAATCGAGCGGTTCTTGGGGTCGCCCGTACTCTTTGGCTCATTTGAATATCAGCCGCCCATTCGTGTGGCCACACTTCATCTAGATGCCGTCGACCGACAGCCCGTTTCCATTTTGAACGAGCTCAAAGCGCTACTTGAAGAGGCACCACAAGTACCGGGCACCAAGCTGGACTAGCGTTATGGGGCGCGATGTGAAACACAAGCCGTTTCACATCGCGCCCCACGCCATCTACCCTCTCGTGGGATAATCCTCCGCAGAAGTCACCGACAGCAGAGGGAGTTTGTGATGAAGGTTCTTTTGGTCAATGGCAGCCCCAAGGCAAACGGCAACACCGCCCGCGCACTCACCGAGGTCGCAGAGCAACTTAATGCAGAAGGCATTGATACCGAGGTGTTTCAGCTGGGCGCCAAGCCCATTCGCGATTGCATCGGTTGCGGCCAGTGTGGCAAGCTTGGCGGTCGCTGCACCTTTGACGACGACGTGGTCAACGAGCTGATCGCTGCCGCCGAACAGGCCGACGGCTTTGTCTTTGGCTCGCCTGTCTACTACGCGCACCCCAGCGGCCGCATTCTCTCGGCACTCGATCGCGCATTCTATGCCGGTAGCAAAGCTTTTGCACACAAGCCGGGCGCTGCCGTCGCCGTCGCCCGTCGCGGCGGTACGTCGACAACGTTCGATGTACTCAACAAGTACTTCACCATCAACCAGATGCCCGTGGTCGCCTCCACCTACTGGAACAACGTCTTTGGCGCTGCGCCGGGCGAGGCCGATGGAGATGCCGAGGGTCTGGCCACCATGCGAAACATCGGCAAAAACATGACCTGGCTCCTTCGTTGCATCGAAGCAGGAAAGGCCGCCGGCATCGAAGCCCCCGAAGCCGATCGCGAGCGCACCAACTTCATTCGTTAGAACGGCGGAACATACTATGAACGTGCAAATCTTCGGGACTAAGAAGTCGTTCGATACCAAGAAGGCACAGCGTTATTTTAAGGAGCGCCGCATTAAGGTGCAGTTTATCGACCTGAAGGAAAAGGAGATGAGCAAGGGCGAGCTCACGAGCGTGATGCAGGCGGTCGGCGGCATCGACAAGCTGCTCAACCCCAAGGCTAAGGACGAGGAGACGCTCGCACTCATCCAGCACCTCACCACCAGCCAGCGCTTCGACAAGCTACTCGAGAACCAGCAGGTTCTGGCCGAGCCCATCGTGCGCAACGGCAAAAAGGCCACCGTCGGTTATTGCCCTGATGTATGGGGAGCCTGGGAGTAGCCTGTGTTATTTGTCGGCGCGTGGGTATAAGAGCAGGCGTTTGGCATAAGATTCAACTGTAAGCCATGTCTAACAAAGGAGGGCACATGCCCAACAAACCCGTGAAGATCATCATGCTTACCGGCTACCTCGGTGCCGGCAAGACCACGCTGCTCAACCACATCCTCGCCAACGACGGCGGCATCCGCGCCGCCGTGATCGTCAACGATATCGGCGAGATCAACGTCGACGCTAGCCTTATCGCCGACGGCGGCCTTTCCGAGACCGACGACCTCATCCCGCTCACCAACGGCTGCATCTGCTGCACGCTTTCGGACGACCTGGCCAACCAGCTGCAGGGCATCGCCGATTCGGGCAAGTTCGACTACATCATCATCGAGGCCTCGGGTATTTGCGAGCCTATCCCCATCGCCTACACCATCTCGAGCTTCTGCGACGAGGCCAAGGTGGGCGGCGAGCCCAAGCTCGCGCTCGACAACATCGTGGCCGTGGTCGACTGCGCCCGCATGTACGACGAGTTCAACGGCGGTCGCGACCTGCTGGCCGAGGACATTGACGAGGATGACATCGAGAGCCTGCTCATCCAGCAGATCGAGTTTTGCTCCACGCTGATTCTTAATAAGACTGACACCGTCACCCCCGAGCAGATCGCAGAGCTCAAAGCCATCGTGCGCAGCCTGCAGAAGGACGCCGTGATTGTCGAGGCTCAAAACGGCGAGGTCCCCATGGAGGAGCTGCTCGACACCGACCGCTTCGACTTTATGCGCGCCTACAACTCCGCCGCCTGGATCGAGGCCATGGAGCATCCCGAGGAGCACGACGACCCCGAGGTGCTCGAGTACGACATCGAGACCTTTGTGTACTCGCGCCGCAAGCCGTTTGACCTGCAGAAGTTCACCGATTTTGTTGAGCAGGAGTGGCCCGACGAAGTCATTCGCGTCAAGGGTCCGCTGTGGCAGACCGGCGATCCGGACATGTGCTACATGTTTGAGCAGGCCGGCCACCAGATGCGTCTGATGGAAAACGGCCTGTTTGTCGATTCTGCGCCCGAGGGCGAGAAGCAGAAGATTATCGACGAGAACCCCGAAATCATGCAGATTTGGGACGACGAGACGGGCGACCGCATGACGAGCCTGTGCATCATCGGCCGTCACATGGACAAAGACGCGCTCATCGCCTCCCTCGATGCCTGCCTGACCGACTGGCACCGCGCCTAGGTTTATCCAAGCGGGCATTTTTCCGCCTACGTAACCGCCAAACCACCACGAAGGTGCCCTTCGTGGTGGTTTTTCGTTCTGAGCCAAGGAGATTCATGTTCAACATTGTGCTGTATGCGCCCGAGATTCCGGCCAATACGGGCAATATCGGCCGCACCTGCGTGGTTACCGGTGCCCGCCTGCATCTGGTGGAGCCACTGGGCTTTTCACTCGACGACAAGACGGTGCGTCGCGCCGGCCTGGGCTACTGGCAAAACTTGGACGTGACGACATATGCCGGCTGGAAGGATTTCCTTGCGCGCAACGGCCTCTCCCCCGCCGACGAGCGCCTGCACCTGCTAACCAAAAAGGCGCGCCGAACCTATGCGCAAAGCACCTACCGCGACGGTGACTTTTTGGTCTTTGGCAGCGAGAGCTCGGGGATTCCCGAGCCACTGCTTGCCGCGGCGCCCGAGCGCTGCGAGCGCATCCCCATGTTGCGCGATTGCGACTCGCTCGAAAACGCCGACGCCTGGGAGGCCCACGAGGAGTCGCTCGGGCATACCGAGGACAGACACGAAGCCATCCTTCGACAGGATATCTGCGGCAACTTCGTCAATCCGGACGACTACCGCATCAGCGCACTCAACCTCTCCAACAGCGCCGCCATCGTCCTCTACGAGGCCCTGCGCCAGTCAAACTTCCCAGGAATGTGACAAAGGGACAGTCCCTTTTTCATATTCGCTTATAGATAGCGGCCGGTAATGCTCTTGGAGCAGGTCGCGATGTCTGCCGGCGTGCCGGCGCAGACGATTTGCCCGCCGGCGTCGCCACCGCCCGGGCCCATGTCGATCACATAATCGGCGTTACGGATAAGGTCGAGATCGTGTTCGATCACGATAACCGTGGCGCCCTTGGCAACAAGGCCGTCGAACACACTCAGCAACACCTGAACATCGAGCGGATGTAGGCCGATCGTAGGCTCGTCGAACACGAATACGGCATCGTCCTGCACGCGTCCCATCTCGCTCGCAAGCTTAAGACGCTGCGCCTCGCCGCCCGAAAGCGCCGGCGTGGGCTCACCGAGCGTGAGATAGCCCAAGCCCAGGTCGCGCAAGGTCTGCAAGCGCGTCTGAACTTTCTTGAGCCCCAGCGTGGCGTCGAGAGCCTCGTCCACACTCATGTCCATGAGCTGCGGCAACGTAAGCAGGCTCCCGTCCTTGCCCTCGCGATGGATATGCGAAGCCGCGTCTGCATAACGTGAGCCGCGACATGCCGGGCAGACGATCTCGACGTCGGGCAAAAACTGCACGTCGAGCGATATCGAACCCGTGCCATCGCACGTAGGGCAGCGCAAAGTGCCAGTGTTGTAGCTAAAGGCACCCGCCTTGTAGCCGGCTGCCTTGGCCTCGGGCGTACGGGCGAAGGCGCGACGCAGCTCATCATGAATGTCGGCATAAGTTGCCACCGTCGAGCGCACGTTGGCGCCGATAGGCGTAGCGTCAATCAGGTTGGCACGTGCAATGCCCTCGGCATCGATCCAGCGCACGTGGCGTGGCAAGCGCTCGCCAGCTGCCTGCGCCTTAAGCGCCGGGATGAGCGTCTCGAGTACCAACGTCGTCTTGCCCGAACCCGAAACGCCCGTCACCGCGACAAGGCGACCGCGCGGGATATCGACTTCGAGCGGCTTGACGGTATGGATGGTATCGGTCGCCATGCGGATGTGGCCCTGGTCGAACATTTCGTCGTCAGTCACCTGCGGACGCAAACGCTTGGAGTCCGATCTCAAAAACGGCGCGATGCGGCTGGCCTGCGATTGTTCGATCTCGTCTACCGTGCCCGCGGCAATCACATTACCGCCGCCTGCTCCGGCAACGGGACCCATCTCAACCAGATAGTCGGCTTCCGCCAGCACGCGTGTATCGTGGTCAACGACAACCACGGTGTTGCCGTCATCCACCAGATCGCGCATCACGCCTACCAGGCCGTCGACATTAGCAGGATGCAAGCCAATCGAGGGCTCGTCCAACACATAGAGCACACCCGTCGATCGGTTGCGCACCACGCGGGCGAGTTGCACGCGCTGACGCTCACCCGTGGAGAGCGTGGCACCTGCGCGATCGAGTGAAAGGTAATCGAGACCCAGGTCGACCAGACGACGGGCCGCTCCCAAAAACGAATCGCAGATATCCGTCGCCATGGGCTGCATCTCGACCGGCAAGGATGCGGGCACCCCGCGCACCCACTCAATCGCCTCGCCCAGCGTCATGGCCGCCGCCTGCGCCAGATTGATACCGCGCACCTGGGGCTGGCGCGCAGCCTCGGAGAGGCGCGTGCCGCCGCAATCACGGCACGGGCCCTCGCGCAAAAAGCGTGCCACGCGTTTGAGGCCCTTATCGTCCTTAACCTTGGCGAGCGCGTTCTCGACCGTATAGACGGCGTTGTAATAGGTGAAGTCGAGCGGCGTGGCGCCCTCGCCGTTTTTGGGAACGTAGAGAATGTGCTTTTTAACCGCCGGACCATGGAACACGATGTCGCGCTCTTGAGGCGTGAGCTGGTTAAACGGCACGTCGGTGCGCACGCCCATCTCGCCGGCCACCTGCTTCATCAGGTCCCACATGAGCGTGCCCCAGGGAAGCACTGCGCCTTCATTGATAGTCTTTGACTCGTCGGGCACCAGGCTCGCCTCGTCCACCTCGCGCATGACACCGGTGCCGCCGCAGGTAGGGCACGCACCGCCGCTATTGAAAGCCAAATCCTCGGCACTCGGCGCGTAGAACTCGCGGCCGCATGCGGGGCACGTGAGCGACAGGCCCGCAGCCACGTTAAGGCTCGGCTCCACGCGCGCCCCGCAATGCGGGCACACGTGATGGGCGCAACGGCTAAAGAGCAGGCGCAGACTATTGTTGAGCTCGGTCATGGTACCAAAGGTGGAACGCACGCCCGGCACGCTAGGGCGCTGATGCAATGCGAGCGCCGCCGGTACGTGCAGCACCTCGTCCACCTGGGCGTGCTCGGCCTGCGTCAGACGACGGCGGGTATAGGTGCTGAGCGCCTCCAGGTAACGGCGCGAGCCCTCGGCATAAAGAACTCCCAGCGCCAGCGAGCTCTTGCCCGAACCCGATACGCCGGCAATGCCCACGAGCCTCCCCAGCGGAATATCGATATCGATGTCCTTGAGATTGTGGACACGTGCACCGCGCACCTCGATAGCCTGTGGGCTCATCTTCTGTTCCGTCACCTTTATCACCCTACTCATGCCATAAAACGCGGTCGCGGATATACTTGCCCAGCATAGGCACGCTAAACCGGACGAGACCGTATCCGGCGGCCTCGATGACGCGCTCGCGAATTAAGCTTGCGCGATATTTACTCGCCCAGCTCTGGGTGCGATCGCAGCGCTCAATGATATCCGCCATGCGCGTCAGCTTGCCCTCGTCAACCGCCATAGCCTCGATAAAGAGGCGCTGTGGGGTGCGCAGCCCGTAATACAGAGGCGCGTCAACCGCTTCGTAGAACTCAGAGACGGCATCCGCATGACCAACCTCGACATCGCACCCTTCAATGACCTGCGAGCCACGCCGGACAGCAGACCGCCACATGTAATATCCCACCAGCTGAACCATATAGGGATGTCCCATGCTCTTGTGCGCCGCAAGATCCGCCGTCCCCGCATCAATGCAAAGACCAGCACATTCGACCGTCTGGATATATGAATCGCGCACCTGGGGCAAAGAAATCGCCCCCAACGTACGCTGCTGGGCGCGCCGCAAAAACGTCACGCTCGGCTCTTCGAGCAGATCGTCAACCATGCTGGGCAAGCCGGCAAAGACCAACGCAAGACCTCGCTGGTCGCTATCGGGCAAGCCCGTGGCATCCTGATCTCCGAGCACCTGCTGATAGAGAACGGCGAGAGCCGCCAGTTCCTCGATAGACGCAGATTGAGCCTCGTCAATCGCAAACAGAATACCCTTGCTTGGGCCGAGTTTCTTGAAGCGCTCGTTGACCAGCCCTCGCAACGTTTCGCCCTTTGCCCGCGCCGCCTCGACCGACATCCGGCCAAACGACGGACCAAACTCCATTGATGTCACAACGGGTTTATTCGAGCGAAGCGCGTCGGCCAAGCGGTCGCACAAACCAAGCGAAGCGGAATCGGAGACAACCGCCCATCCGCGCTCGCTGGCTAGACGTTGCAGCTCCCGCAGGAGAACCGTTTTGCCACAGCCGCGGTTTCCCGTAATGAGCATGAGCCTGCCCGGCGCTCCGGCGCCGTTGTCGAGCCCTTCCTCAAAATCTTCGATGACCGACTCGCGACCGATGAGTATCGGAGGCCGCTTACCAGCTGTGGGCTTAAAGGGATTTGGATTCATATCGGCCTCCTCGGATTGGCAAACGCTGCCTATAGTTATACCAACTTATACCGAGTTATACCAACAGCAGGTGACAAAGAGGCCGCCCTTCTATCACCAGTGGCCGAAAAACTCGGCGTCTGCTGCTCGCCAGGGGCGGAAGGTGGCGGGATCGACCTTTACGTGCGCCGCGGCGGGCACGTCGTACCATTTGACCGTGTAGCCGGCGCCGTGAGAGCAAAAGACCGAGTCGGGCGTGTTGGGCAGATCGGCCTCGGGTTCATAGGCCGCCGTCTCGATTACGCGCCCGGCATCATGGCAAGCCGCATAACCGGCGAACTCCAGGTACAGATGACCGCGCCCGCTCGTGTAGGCAGCCACCTCCAGCGCGTAATCCTGCACCTCGGATGCCGGCACGCGACCCACAAGCTTCGCTCGGTCTCCCGCCATCGTCGGCGGCTCGTACTCGGCACCCATGCGTGTGGCATCTGACAACGCCCGGCCCACGCACTCCCCCGGCACCTCGAGCTCAAAGTGGTACCACGGCTCCAGCAACACGTCTGCGCCGACCTCGCGCGCCTGCATCAAACCCTGGCGAATCGCGCGATACGTGGCCTGGCGAAAATCGCCGCCCTCGGTGTGTTTGGCATGCGCGCGGCCGCCCGTGAGCGTAATGCGCACATCGGTGATGGGCGAGCCCGTCAGCACGCCCAGGTGGTCGCGCTCCATAGCGTTGGTGAGTGCCAAACGCTGCCAGTTAAGATCGAGCTCGTCGGTCGAGGTCACGGTGCCAAACTGCACACCCGAACCCGCCGGCAACGGCTCCAGGCGCAGATGCACCTCGGCATAGTGGCGCAGCGGCTCAAAGTGGCCCACGCCCTCGACCGGCCGCGAAATAGTCTCCTTATAGAGAATGCCGCCGGGCTCAAACGCAACCGAAAGGCCAAAGCGATCGGCCAACACCCGCTGCACGACCTCGAGTTGCACGGCGCCCATCAACTGCAAATGGATCTGCTCAAGATGCGTATTCCAGCTTACGCCGAGCATGGGATCTTCGTCCGCCAACTCACTCAGCGCTTTAAACACCGCATGAACGTCGTGTTCGCCCGGCAGCACCGTATAGGTGAGGACCGGAGCGATGACGGGCGCATCGCCCGCGGGCTCCGCGCCCAGGGCGTCCCCTGGGCGAACGTGCGCAAGACCCGTCACGGCGCAAATACCGCCAGCAGCAACTTCTTGGGCAAGCTCATACTTCTCGCCGTTATAGATGCGTACCTGATCGACCTTCTGTTCCCACGCCTCGGCACTGGAACGCCCGCTGATCATCTGTTTTGCGCGCAGCGTGCCGCCGGTCACTTTAACCCAAGCCAAGCGCTCGCCACGATCCCCGCGGCTGACACGATAGACGCGCGCGGCAAACTCCGGGAGCCACGCCTGCTCACGCATCAGCGCGCATATACCATCCAGTAGCTCGTCAACGCCTTGGTCCTTGAGCGCCGAGCCGGCAAAGCAGGGAAAGAGCTTGCGCTCGGCAACCATGCGCGACAGCGTTGCGACAGAAAGCTCACCCGCTTCAAGAAACTCCTCGAGCGCCGCTTCGTCCAACGCAGCAGCGTCCTCCTGAACGGCGGCGCCCGCCAGCAGCTCGTTGGCATCCAGGCAGCCCTCGGAAAGACGCTGCCCGAGTTGTGCCAGCAAAACATCGCGGCTGGGATTCTCCAAATCGATCTTGTTGATGAAGATGAACGTCGGGATGTCATAGCGTGCAAGCAGGCGCCACAGGGTTTCGGTGTGCCCCTGCACGCCATCGTTGGCGCCCACCACCAGAATCGCGTAGTCCAGGGCACGCAGTGTGCGCTCCGCCTCGGCAGAAAAATCGACATGGCCGGGAGCATCCACGAGCATGACGTGGGTATCGCCGTGGTCGAGCACGGCCTGCGACGAGAAAATCGTGATACCGCGCTCGCGCTCGATCGTGTTAGTGTCCAGATGCGAATCGCCATCGTCCACGCGGCCACGCTTGCGAATGCGGCCCGCGTTGAACAGCATGGCCTCGGCCAACGTGGTCTTGCCGGCATCGACATGCGCCAAGATTCCAACGACCGCTTGCTTCGACATGGCTCTCCTCTTATTGCAAGCCCATCGCACGCGGCAACGGGCGTTCACGCTCCACACTGGATGATACAATTTACGGGCCGGTGGGCGAAGCGGGCCCTATCCCCCGACCGAGCTCATCGCCCCGCGTTGCCGCGCGGCGATTTTCGTAGGTTCGCGCCTTGCGAAAGCCGGCACCTCCCCTTTTTGTCTGCCCGGGTTCATCTGGGGCGGTAACAATGCGAGTCCCACAACGACGCGTTTTACCAAAAATGGCCCCACTCGGGGCCATTTTTTATTTGAGCTGGGTGATGATACGTGCCTTGGCTCCTACGCCTCGCGCAGCCAATCAAACGCGACACGCGCCGTGCCGTCGGACACATAGACGATACCGACACGCTCGAACCCCGCCTTGGCGATGGCGCCCTGCATGGGCAAGTTGTCCTCGTGCGTGTCAATACGCAGATGGTCGGCGCATTCCTTGGCAAAGGCAAACATCGCCGCCGCGATACCGTGCACGGTGCCGTCGGATGCCACGCGATGCAGCACGGCATACGGAGTGTCGCTGCGCCATTGACCGTCCTCAATCACGTCATAGCACTCGTCCGGACCCGGTAAAAAGGCAAACGTCGCCACCACGCGGCCGTCGACTTCGCACACGTAACTGCCACCAGCGGCAATATCGGCAGCCAGCTGCTCGGCCGAAGGCGTGCCCTCGGGCCACTGCGTGGCGTTGCCATGCGCGCGCATAAAGGCGCGGGCCGCGTCATAGATAGCCATGACGGCGGGAATGTCGGTATCGAGGGTTTTTCTGATCATCACGCGGCGACCTCACGTTTATTGGTATCACTTTGATTGAGCAATGATACCAACGTTTGGAAAGGGCAAGGAGCGGATGGGAAGCAAAAAGCGAGCCGCCTGGTCAAAGGCCAAAAGCGAGTTTTTGGGCGCTGCCACCGGCGGCGATATGAGCGACCTGTTTGCGCGCGAGGACGAGCGCCGCGATGCCCTGGACGCCGAGCGCGATGAGGCTTGGCGCTACAAGTCGTGCGAGCGCAAAAACCGCTACGACACACGCGCCGAGGCCGAGGCCGTTATGGCCGACTGCGAAAACCGTGGACGACGTGGCTTGGCCTGCTACAAATGTGAATACTGCGGCGGGTGGCACCTGACGTCGCACCCTTGGAAATAGGCGCCGCATCGGCGCGACACTCACGCAGCGGCGCGGCACCGACACATCGCCGGCCATCGCACGCAAACTACGGGCGCGGCGGCACCAAAACATCGTAGCGGACGGCCTTGCCCGCAAGCTGATAGCTCGGCTTAACGCCGGCAAGCAGCGGCCCCTTCACCGGCCGCTTGATAACGACCTTGCGCGGGTGCGGTGCAAGCGCAGCTTCGACCAGCGTCTCCTCATCGGCGCACGGCTGCTCCAAATGGTGCAAGAGCTGGAACTTCTTTTTAACCGCCGCGCTCTTGGTGCGCTCGGGAAACATGGGGTCCAGATACACCACGTCGGGAGCCGCGAGCTCACCGCGCTCGACCAGCTCAGCCGTATGGCGAAGGCCGGCAATGCTGTCCTCGCCCGCATGCAAACGCATACGCGCCACGGCAGTCGCAAGCGCCGGATCATCCGCCGCGCGGTCCAAGGCATCCTTGAGGAGCGCCGCGATCACGCAGTCCTGTTCATACAGATCGACGGTAAAGCCCGCTGCCGCCAGCAGCAGCGAATCCTCGCCAAAGCCTGCCGTGGCGTCAATCGCCCATGGCTGCTCGATGCCTTTTGTGCGCGCAGCCTTAACCAGCAGCTCTTGCTGCAGGCGGCCCTGCCTGAGCCGTGGAAGCATGCGGACAAAATCGGCGCGCAGCTCCATCGCACCGTCGGTGAGCGTGAGGCCCTCGGGCTTCCCGATCAGCTCAAGCCCCGCGGCCCGAGCAACAGAAAAGGGATCGACGACGCCCATGGGCACTCCTTAGCAAGCAAAGCGGATACGTGAGCGCCGCATGTGTCGGCACCCAATCGTCCGCTATTGTCCCACATGCGACATGGCCCACAACATCCCAATGCAAAGCACCGCCATCAATCCCGTGCACACGGCAGCGATCACGGAATCGCTCATGCGCCTTCCCAACGACCGCGGCTCGCGCGCCTGCCCTGTTCCGTACATCATGGCTCCTCCTTAGACCAACTCCTTGCTATGGCCTCATCATCGCAGCGCCGCACTTGAACTGCCATCGATTTGGCTTACGTCCGGCTTTCCTTTTTGAAAGGTTGGACCGTGCAGGTAAGAAACGCTTTCAAACGCATGCATCGCCCCGTTGAACTACAATGTGCTTCACGATATGTGCCGCAACCTGGGTGCGACAGATTCTCCGCGCCCGCATCGAAAGGACCAGCTATGAGCGCCGCTCGCAAGACACTCAAAATCCTTGCCCTGATTTATTTTGTGCTGGGCATCGCCAGTCTCATCATTGGAATCGCCGGCATCGCGACCGGCAAGCTCGAGTCCACCTACGGATCGAATGCCATGCTCGCCGCGGCCGTACTTGTCATCAAGGGTCTTGTCGATCTTGCCGCAGGTGTTGCGGGCATCAAGGGCGCCAACAAGCCTTCGCAGGTGGATGGTGCGTTTAAGCTCGGCATCGTCGCCGCAATCGCCACGATTGCGCAGGCCGTGCTCACGCTTCCCGCGTTTGGCGGCGACGCCATCAACTTTGGCGCCTTTGTCATCGTGGTGTACGACCTGTTCTTTATTCAGCAGGCACACGACATTAAGGCCGAGAACAAGGACCGCCTGTAGACTCCCTCCTTCCACTGCCCCCTACATCCAAGCAACCAACAAGGACCGATCGCGCAGCAACGCGGTCGGCCCTTTACGTTTGCCCAGATAAACCCTGCCAAAATAAACCTGTCCCTTTTTGGCAGGTTGTTAGCTGTGGCGGTACTCGGCGATGATGAAGTCGATGTCGGTTTGAAGGGTGTCCAGGTTTGCCAGGCGCTCTTTGTCGGCAGGGCGCGTGCGGTAGTAGTAGGGCGTCATCTGGAACACCGCCTCGATGTCAGCCTGGGTCTGGAGCGTAATGTTCGCAGACACCCGCTGCGTTCCGACCAACTCGAGCTCGGTCGTCTGCGGCAGCTTCTCGTCATTGAGATATGGCGTGTCGTAGAGCACCTCCTTGAGCCCAAACAGATGACGGGCACCCGGCACCACGGTGTAGAGCGAGCCCTCGGGTGCCAGCACGCGGGCAAACTCGCGCTCGTTAAAGGGGGCAAAGAGCTCGGTCACCATATCGAAGGCGCCATCGGCCACAGGGATATCCTTCATGTTGGCCACGAAGTAGGTCGCATCGCCGCGCTTGGCGGCCAGGCGCACCATCTCTTTACCCAGGTCAAAGCCATAAGCATCCACGCCCGGCACCGCACCCATGGCGCTGGTGTAGTAGCCCTCGCCGCAGCAAATATCGAGCAAGGTCATGGGGCCGTTCGCAGACGCAGCGCGCCCGAACACCCGCTCGCGCACCAGCTCGACCATCGCATCGCGCAACGGCGCATAGTATCCACGGTTCAGAAAGTCACGACGGCTGCGCGCCTGCGACTTGGGATCACCCATGGAGTCACCGCTCTTGGACGAGCGCAGCAGATATAGATAGCCCTCGCGCGCACGGTCAAACCGGTGCCCGCCCGCGCATGCAGCACCGCGCTCATCGTCCACCAACGGTTCATGGCAAACGGGACACAACAACATGGCAACTCCTTAGCGCGGACTACACAACGCCCACCATTGTCGCACGCCTTCCCCACCTAGTCATTGGGGACGTTCTTAAACGACTAGTCATTCAAGAACGTCCCCAATGACTAGTCGATTAGGAGTATCATCATCTGCGCAAATAAGCACGAAAGAGCATATTAGAGATTGAGAGCGTATGGCTGATACCGCGTCCAAGCACATTGACATGACCACCGGCTCACTGTGGCGCAATATTCCCCTGTTCGCCTTCCCCGTGGCCGCCACGAGCATCTTGGAGCAGCTATCGAATCTCATCGCCACGGTCATCATCGGTAACTTCTCAGGCGACCAGGGAACCCTCGCCATGGCGGCGGTCGGCTCCAATGTTCCGCTTACCAGTCTTATGCTCAACCTGTTTATCGGCATGTCGCTTGGCTCCAACGTGGTCATTGCCAACGCTATCGGCCGCAACGATCAGAACATGGTCAAACGCGCCGTCCATACCTCGATTTTAATGGCGCTCGTGGGCTTTGTCGTCATCGCCCTGGGCGAGATCTTTGCCGAGCCCATGCTCGCCGCGCTCAACGTTCCCGCCGAGACCATGCCACTCGCCTCACTCTACCTACGCGTCTTTTTGCTCAGCATGCCCTCGATCTTGCTCTACAACTTTGAGGCCGCAATCTTCCGCTCCGTCGGCATCACCCGCATGCCGCTGCAGGCGCTTGCCGTGTCCACCGTCCTCAACATTGGCCTGGACCTCATCTTTGTCCCCGTGCTCCACTGGGGCGTCGCGGGTGTCGCTATCGCCACCGCCATCGCCTATACCGTCAGCGCAGTCACGCTCTTTATCCGTCTGCTCAAGACCGATTCCGTCGTCCGCGTCACCCTGCGCGATCTGGCTATCGACCCCGTCGCCCTCAAGCGCATCGTCAAGATCGGCCTGCCCGCCGGCATCCAAAGCGCCGTCTTTGCCGTCGCCAACATCATCATCCAGTCCGCCATCAACAGCCTGGGCACCGAGGTCATGGCGGCATCCAGCGCTGCCATGAGCCTGGAGTACGTGTGCTACAACCTGCTCAACAGCTTTAGCCAGGCCTGCACCACCTTTGTGGGGCAAAACCACGGCGCTCGCCAGATCGACCGCTGCACCAAGACGCTCAAGGTCTGCCTGGTCGAAGGCGGTATCGTCGCACTCACCACCATCGTCATCATCGTCGGTCTGGGGCGCGAGATCCTGGCGCTGTTCAACAGCGACCCCAACATCGTCTCGATCGGCTATATCCGTGTGTGCTCGATCTTCCCGGCATACGCCTTTAGCATGTTCTACGAGAATATGTCCGGCTACCTGCGCGGCTTTGGCATCTCGCTCATGCCCGCCCTCATCACCATGATCTGTGTCTGCGGCATCCGCTTCTACTGGGTATTCTGCGTGTTCCCGCACTTCCGCACCTTTGCGAACATCATGATGGTCTACCCCATCAGCCTGGGCACCACGGCGTTCTTTATGGTCGTGGCGGTATTGCTCTGCCATCCGGCACACACCTACCGTCTGACGCAAGCCAAAGCGACAGCCCGCTAATCACCACACTCAACGCCACGCCAGTCATTAATTGACAATATGCGAGCTCATATAGTCGATAAAGTGCCTCGTGGCGACAGGCATGGTGTCCCAGCTGCGCCAGGCTGCAACCACGTCACGCGAAGGAGCATGCACGATGGGTCGTACGCGAATATCGGCCCGCATGCCCTCGACGGTACGGCGATACAGCATACTCACGCCTAGGCCCTCCTCCACCATCGCCATGATGGTGTAGTCGTCGGTCACCTCGCTCGTCACGTGCGGTGACAGCCCATGCGCCGCAAATGCATCGAGCACCAGGCTCTGTTCGCCCTCATCCAGCAGCACAAACGGCTCGGACGCTAGGTCGGCGAGTGTCACCTTTTCCTTTGCCGCCAGCGGATGCGCGGCCGGCAACAATGCTACCAACTCGTCATGATAGACCACGCGCTTCTCGAGCCCCGCGGTAAATCCGCGTGCCGTAAAGCAAAAGTCAACCACGCCATCGTGCACCCACTGGGCGTTGCGCGTGTAATCGCCCTGCTTGAGCGTAAAGTGAACGCCCGGGTGCAGGGCCCCAAAGTCGCGGATCACGCGCGGCAGCACGGTACGACTCACGTTGGTAAACGTCGCAATGCGAATGTCAGTCGACGAAAGCCCCAGCAACTCCTGACGCTTGCCCTCAAGCTCGGCCTCGGCAGTTACAATCTGGCGCAGATACGGCAGATACTGTTTGCCGTCGCGCGTAAGCGATACGCCCTGCTTACCGCGCTCGATAATCGTGGTGCCCAGCTCGCGCTCGAGCGCCTTGACGGCCTGGCTCACCGCGCTTTGTGTATAGCCCAGCTCATCGGCTGCACCCTTAAGACTGCCGCGATCGACCACCATACAAACAATCTGATACCGCGATGCCATCGTGCCTCCACATCAATGCAGCCGTAAAACGTTTTGCCAGCGCTTTTTCTAGCAACATTAGTATTTCTTAATCATACTGAAGATACATTCGCTTTACTACATCCACATCTGGGAGCAGAATCCTTTTTGCGAAACCGTTCTGTAACAAAAGGAGTCCCATGGATCGCAAAAAAGCAATCGCGCTCTCATTTTCCGTTCCCGTCGCATGGGGCTTTTCGTACCCCCTCATGAAGATCGGCATGGATAGCATGAACGCCACGAGCATCGTTGCGCTGCGCTGCATCATCGCCTTTGTGGCCTGTCTGCTGCTCTTCCACAAGCACGCGCTGCGTATCAACCGTGACGTGATGGTTCGCTCCGCCATCATCGGCGCCATCATGGCAACCGAGCTCACCTGTATGTGCCTGGGTTCCAGCCTCACCTCCGCCTCAACCGCCGGCTTTTTGCAGAGCCTGACGGTCGTAATCGTGCCGTTTGCCAACGCCGCCCTGCTGCGCCGCGCCCCCGAGCGCAAAGTTCTCGTCGGCACCGCCATCGTCACCTGTGGCATGCTGCTGCTCTCGGGCGCCGACTTCACCAGCCTGAACCCGGGCGCGCTCATCATGTTGCTCTCGGCCTTTGTCTATGCCGGCCACATCATTGTGGCGAAGCGCTTTGTCGAAGATGTCGACCCGCTGGCTCTGGGCGTTTGGCAGCTGGGCTTTGGCGGCCTGTTCTCGGGCATCGCCGCATTCGTCTTTGGCGGTTTCACGCTTCCCGGCACGCCGGGCGAGGTCGTAGTCGTCGTTGCCCTCGCACTCATCTGCTCTGCCTATGGCTTTATCACCCAGACGCTCGTGCAGCCCCACGTGCCCGCCGAGACCACCGGCTTCGCTTTCTCACTCGAACCGGTCTGCTCTGCCGTCTTCTCGTTCTTCCTGGTCGGCGAGGTCCTGAGCCCCATCGCCTTCTTTGGCGCCGCCCTCATCCTCACCGGCGTCATGGTGGCAACCGTCGAGCTTCCGCGCCTCCGTGAACATGGACAGGCCCGTATGGCAGGAGCGCCCGAGCGCGTCTCGTAGTCCCCACTCCTTATGCAGCCGCGGCATAAAGGTTTCCGGTGTGCCTTTACAATAGATGCCAACAGAGCATCTGCCATAAAGGAGCCCCATGGACACCGCGACCCGCAACCGCAACATAGCAACTTGGTTGGGCGATGCGCCGCAGCCGGTACGTGACACTACGAACCAGCTGCTCGAGCGCATCGCCCTTTTGCGTGCCGAGCAAACCATCTACCCGGCACAAGACGACATCCTCAATGCCCTCGTCTACACGCCGGCAGACCAAGCCAAAGTTGTCATCTTGGGTCAAGACCCCTATCACGGACCCAACCAGGCCATGGGGCTTTCGTTCTCGGTCCCCGCGACGCAAACCAAGCTGCCGCCGAGCCTGCGCAACATCTATAAGGAGCTCAATGCCGACCTGGGCTGCCCCGTTCCCGCCACGGGAGATCTAACGCCATGGGCACAGCAGGGCGTATTGCTCCTCAACACTACGCTCACCGTGCGCGAGCATGCCGCGAACTCGCACGCCAAGCTGGGCTGGAGCGCGCTCACCGACTACGTTATCGAACGCTGCTGTCAGCTGCCCCAGCCGGTAGTCTTTTTGGCATGGGGCCGCTTTGCCCAGCAGATGGTTGAGGGCAAGCTCGCCGCGACCGGCGCGGGCAAGGCAAGCGGCAAGTTCTGTCTGGCCTCCACGCACCCCTCGCCACTTTCGGCCAACCGTGCCACGGCAGAACTCCCCGCTTTTATGGGGTCGCGCCCCTTCTCGGCAGCCAATCGGCTACTCGAACAGCACGGCTCGACCCCCGTCAACTGGACTTGCCTCGGCTAAAAATCGATACATCAAAAACGCGCCCGACGGCTTTCCATCGGGCGCGTTTCCTATTCGGGCCAAATAAATTGGGTGCGGCCGGCCTCTCCGCCATCGATCAGCAGGCTCTGCCCGGTCATAAACCGGTTGGTCACGCCCACAAAGTAGATCCACTCGGCGATCTCTTGGGCGGTGGCCCAGCGCTTAAGCGGCGTGAGCTCCATAATCTGGTTCCACAGGTGTTCGTCTTCCATCACGCAACGGTTGAGCGGCGTGATGACGCCGCCCGGGTCCACACTGTTGGCGATGGCCTGCGGCGCCAAGCGGTTTGCAAGGTTCTTGGTGTAGGCGATAACGCCGCCCTTGCTGGCGGCATAGGCGGGAAACTCCGATCCCGTATGCCCGCTCGCCGACCCCACATTGACCACGGATGTAATGGCCGGCGCCGGCTTGGCGGCAAGCCCCTCCCCCACAAAGGCATAGCGCTCGGTCACGTTGATGGTGCTGCACAGGTTGGCGGCAATATCGTCGGCCGAATCCTGCGTGCCGGCAACGTTCACGATCACCTGGGGTTCAAGCTCGTCCGGAAACGAGTCCGGCTCGCGGACATCGACGATCAGATGGCGATAGTGCTCGTGCTCGACTGCCGCCGGCAGCAAATCAAAGCCCACGACCTCGTGGCCCTCGTCCAAAAAACGCTGCACGCACGCGGCTCCGATACCGCCCGAGGCACCCGTGATCAAAACCCGCATACTTGCTCCTTAGGCGGTTGCGTGACGCTCGAGGTACTCGGCGCCCACATTCTCGCGCTCCCAGCCACGCACGACCTTGTAGCCCACGGGGCTCAGGAAGACCTCACACAGCAGCTCGGCAACAGCGCCGGTCAGCGAGCACATAAGAACCTGCACCCAGGTCCAGCCAAAGAACGTGTGGCTCACCACAATGGCAAAGACCAGGTTGTCGATAAACTGGCCAACACCCGTGGACACATAGGAGCGGAAGGCGAAGCTCGCAAAGTTATTCTTTTTGAGCATACGGCCGAGCGACTGGTTGAGCGTGGAGTTAACGACGGCAGAGACGAGCATGGCGAGCGAAGATCCAAACACCACGTACCAGGTGCCGCCGATGGTGGCGTTAAGGGCGGTGTTGACCTCGATCATGCCCGTGTCATAGTAGGCGCCCCACATGCCGGGCGTGAGCGAGCACAGCCAAAAGCACAGGCTTACGGCCAGGTTGACCGCCAGCGCGAGGATAGAGATTTTGATGGATGCCTTGGCGCCAAAACGCTTGCAGATCATGTCCTGGCACAAAAACGAGACCCAGCTCACCACAAAGCCGCAATCGAGTGCCAGATACGGTAGGCTGATAAGCTCTTTGTTGGCCAGCAGGTTCATCATGATGACGCTCACGAAAAACAGCGAAACCGTTGCCGCGGGAATGCTCCGCAACAGGACCTTGTAGTCCTCCATGACCTTCTTGATCATTATGTACTCCTTTGGTTTTAGGTTTAACGAGCAGGATATCGGACCCGAACTGCTCGGCCGCCACGGTCTTGAGGCGACGGTGGGTATGATAGCCGCTCACGCGGCGGCAGGCAAGCAAACGGTGCGGCAGCCCCGCAGGGCCACCGCGCCGGTGCACTAAAACGTTACGTTGCCAAACTCCGACAGGACAAGGTCGGGGTTGTGGTCGGTCGCCCAGTCAACATTCCACGGACTCGTGAACAGCAGCAGCTTGCCGCCGCGCATGTCCTCGACACGCAGCGTGTCGCGCGTGAGCGAAAGACCCGGGATATCGATGGTGTCGGAGTCGTTTTGGATCCAGCGAATGTCCGTATAGGGCAGCGGCTGGCGACGAACCTCGACACGGTACTCAGCCTTGAGGCGGCGCTCGAGTACCTCAAACTGCAGCACGCCGACCACGCCCACGATGACGCTCTCCATGCCGGCACCCAGCTCGCGGAAGATCTGGATGGCGCCCTCCTGGGCAAGCTCCTCCATGCCCTTCACAAACTGCTTGCGCTTGAGCGTGTCGACCTGCGTAATGCGGGCAAACATCTCGGGGGCAAACGTCGGGATCTGCGGATACTGCACGTGGCGCTTGCCGGAGCACACGGTGTCGCCGATGCTAAAGATACCGGGATCGAACAGGCCCACGATGTCGCCGGCGTACGCCTCGTCCACGATGGCGCGATCGTCGGCCATCATCGAGGTGCCCGTAGCCAGCTTGAGCTTGCGGTTGCCCTGCACATGGAAGGCATCCATGCCGCGCTCGAACTTGCCCGAGCAAATGCGCACAAAGGCAATGCGATCGCGATGGTTCTTGTCCATGTTGGCCTGGATCTTAAACACGAAGCCGCTAAAGTCGTTCTCGGCGGGCGCGACCGGCTCGCTGGTGAGTGTATCGGTATAGGCGCGCGGCGTCGGGGCCAGACGCAGGAACTCTTTAAGGAAGGGCTCCACACCAAAGTTGGTGAGTGCCGAGCCAAAGAACGCCGGGCTCAGCTTGCCGCAGGCCACGGCATCCAGGTCGAGCTCGTCACCGGCGCCATCGAGCAGCTCGATGTCGTCCATCAGGTTCTTGTGGTTCTCCTCGCCAATAAGCTCGTCCATGGCCGGATCGCCCAGCTCGGCCTCGACCTCGGCGACCTTCTTGGTGGCGTTGGCGTGGCCGTCGCCCTCAAAGGCAATGACGCGACGGGTCTGACGATCGAACACGCCGCGGAAGTTGCGCCCGCTGCCGATCGGCCAGTTCATGGGATACGTATTGATACCCAGGACGTTCTCGATCTCTTCCATGAGCTCAAACGGATCGCGAGCCTCGTGGTCGAGCTTGTTCACAAAGGTAAAGATGGGAATATGGCGCAGCGTACAGACCTTAAAGAGCTTTTTGGTCTGGGCCTCGACGCCCTTAGCGCCGTCGATGACCATGACTGCGGCGTCGGCGGCCATAAGGGTACGGTAGGTATCCTCCGAGAAGTCCTGGTGGCCGGGGGTATCGAGGATGTTGACGCAGGCGCCGTTGTAGGTGAACTGCAGCACCGAGGAGGTAACGGAAATACCGCGCTCCTTCTCGATGTCCATCCAGTCCGAGACGGCATGCTTGGCCGAGCTCTTGCCCTTGACCGAGCCGGCAGTCTGGATGCTGCCGGTATAGAGCAGCAGCTTCTCGGTAAGCGTGGTCTTACCGGCGTCCGGGTGGCTGATGATCGCGAATGTGCGGCGCGACGAGATTTCATCCGACAGGCTTGCCATGCGGATCCTTTCTTGCAATGAGTGCATTACGTCGTTGTAACCGCACTATTGTAGCCGCGAAATCCCGCCATAGGGCACCTATCAGGACAAATTCATCAGTTGGGGCCTGGGTAGCCGGCCCAATCCGAATTTGTCTCTTGCATAACTGTGCATAGTGTATATATACTGTGCTTACCGGTTATATACACGTGTAGCCCAACAGCTAAGGAGCCGCTGTGGACATTATCCTATCCAATTCGAGCGACAAGCCCATCTACGAGCAAATAACCTCGCAGGTCAAAGCCCAGATCCTTTCGGGCACGCTCGCTGCGGGAGCCAAACTCCCCAGCATCCGCTCACTCGCGAGCGATCTTGGCGTGAGCGTCATCACCACCAAGCGCGCCTACGCCGACCTGGAGCAGCTCGGGTTTATCTGCACCGTGCAGGGCAAGGGCTGTTTTGTCGCCGAGGGCAACCAGGAGCTCTTGCGCGAAAACCAACTCTGCCATATCGAAGAGCTGCTTGCGAAAGCGGCGAACCAAGCCGAAGCCTTGGGCGTCACACGCGACAAACTGCACGAGATGCTCGACCTCGTAGCCCCCGAAACCATGCAGTAGCCATCTGCAAGAAAGGCTATACCATGCAAAACCTTTTAGAACTCAAAGGCATCTCACGCCGCGTGAGCGACCGTTTTTCGTTGCGCGACGTCACGCTTGCCGTGGAGCCCGGCCAAATTGTCGGCTTTGTGGGAGCAAACGGCGCCGGCAAGACAATGACCATTCGCGCCGCGCTCGGGCTTATCAAACTCGATGCCGGCGAGGTGCACCTGTTTGGGCGGTGCTATGGCGCCGACACGCCTGATGAATCGCAACGCCACCTGCGCTCCCGCGTCGGCCTTGTCCTGGACACGTGCCCCTTCCCCTCCACACTCAAGGTGGGCCAGGTCGAAACGCTCGTAGGACCGGCGTACCCCACATGGAGCCGCGAAACGTTCGCCGGATTCATCGACCGATTTGGCCTTGATCCCAAGGCCAAGGTCAAGGACCTCTCCCGCGGCATGGGCATGAAGCTGCAGCTTGCCTGCGCGCTCAGCCACAATGCCAAGCTGCTCGTTTTGGACGAAGCCACCGCGGGCCTCGATCCCATGGCGCGCGAGGAGCTGCTCGATGAGCTGCTCGCCTTTGTTTCCGACGGCCAGCGCAGCGTGCTGCTCTCAAGCCACATTACATCCGACCTCGATCGCGCTGCCGACCACGTCATCTGCATCGATAACGGCTCGATTGTGTTTGACCTGCCGCGCGAGGACATTACCGACCGCGCCGGCATCGCCCACTGCACTCAAGCACAGGCCGCAGAGCTTATGGCTTGCGTCGAAGGCGCCCGCGCCGCTCACCACGCCTATAGCGTGGACGTGCTCGTGCCCAACCGTCGCGAGGCGCTCGAGGCCTTCCCCGAGATTCCCTGCGACCGGGCAACCATTGATGACTATCTTCGCCTCATGTTGAAAGGGGCTTCGAAATGAAACGAGCCTTTATGTCTGAGCTCGCCATCGTCCGCACGCTCGTCCCGAGCATCGCGAGCGTCGGCCTGTTCATCTTCGTCGTACTGACCCTCGCCAACGCATCGGATGGCGATTCCGGTATGAGTGCCGGCGCCTGCGCGGTCAGTGCCATGTCGCCCATCATGGTCATGAGCTCGCTGGCTGGCTTCGATAATCAAAACGGATGGGAGCGTTATCGGGCAACGCTGCCCTTCTCGCGCAAAGACATCATCTGCGCACGCTACCTGAGCGTTATTGTCTTCTCCGCCGTCATGGCATGTGCAGCTACGCTTTTGAGCATCGCCTCCATCCCGCTCTTCAACAGCGCGGGCATTCCTTCGACGGGACAGACGGTCTTTGAAATCGCAATCGCCTCCGCCGCATCGATGCTCATCTCCCTCATGATGGTGTTTTTGGCGCAGCCGCTGTTCTTTCGATTTGGACACATGGAGGCGCTACGCCTATCTGTTGGCCTGTTTGCCCTGCTCGGATGCCTTGCCATGGCCACGTTGAGCTCCTCCAGCCCCATTAGCAACTGGCTCATGTCGATTGCCGGGGCGAATCCCGATCCCGCCGTTCTTGGCTGTCTGTGCGCAGGAATTGCCGCGCTTGCCCTCGCGCTATGTGCACTTAGCTGCATCGTCAGCACCAAGGTCTACCGGGCACGCGACCTGTAGCCACGCGTGTCTCAATCCACGAAGGGCGTGATCGCCCCCTCCCCGTAAATCCATGGCAAACGGCATGTCCCCGGCGTGCGCCACCGTACTACTTGCACAGTGGCTTGGGCAGCGGAATGCAGGCGGCGATAACGGCGGCGATGATCATGCAGACGATACCCTTGAGCGGGAAGCACATAAGCAGCAGGCCCACGACCATGACGGGCTGACGCATAACGGCGCCCATCGTCGAGGCGGTGCAGACGGCGACGCAAAAGACCGGATCGGCGCCGGTAAGGATAGCGAAGCCGTAGCCCAGGCTCACACCCGAAAAGATAACCGGGAAGAAGTGGCCGCCACGCCAACCAAGGTTGATGAGGGCGGGCGTCAGCATGGCCTTAACAAGACCGGTCGCGATAAGCACGCCGGCGGGAATGGTCAGATAGGTCTCCATGAGCACGTCGGCTTGGGTCTCGCCGGCAAACATGGTGTAGGGCAGGACCGTGCCGCAGATGGCGAGCGCCAGACCGGCTAGCATGGCCTTGACGACAGGGCGCTCCCCTATGGCATGGGACAGTGCCTCGCTTGCATGCTCAGAGACAAAGTACAGCCAACCGCATACGGTGCCGACCAACGCCAGCGGAATGAGCCAGACAAGTTCCAGGTTACCCACTTGGGCGGCCTCGAACCTGGGCATGCCCATGCCGCCGCCCATAAGCTGGCCGAGCAGCAGATAGGTGCCCAGACCGCCGGCAATCGCGATGCCGTAGACCACGGTCTTTTGCGCCTTGGGCAGCTTGATGGTGATCTCATCGGACGCGGAGTCCTCGCCAGCGCCCTGGCCGTCGGCGCTACCGGCGAGCGGCGCCACAAAGCCAAACACGGGCGCGGTAAAGAGCGCCGTCAGGGCAGCCTGGGTGCCCAGCAGCGTGAGCTCCCTAAACTCGGCGCCAAAGCGACGCATGCGGTCGCCGACCCAGCTGCACAGACCCGCGATAACTCCGGTCAGGCCGGCCTCCGGTCCAATACTTCCGCCAAACAGCAGCGGCAGCAATGCCGCAAGCGAAAGCTTGCCGAGGTTGTCGTACGGGTAGCGACCGTCTTGTTTAACCTTGGCCATCACCTGGTTGAGGTCATCGGTCTTGGTGCCCGTAATCTTTTCGTACAGACCGATCAGCAGGCCGCCCAGCAAGCAGACAAAAAACGGGTACGGCAGAAAACCGAACGGGCCGCTCGCGAGCTCAGGCGAAGCGACGCCCAGCGCGTGCGGAATCTCGGTCCATAGATAGTCGACACCGTGCTCCATCGCAAAAAAGAACAGCCAGACCGCGGCGCCTGCGAACGCACCGGTCACGGCAACGCTAACTAAAAACAGCGCACGGTTTTTGGGTTTTGCAAGACTATCCATCGGGACCTCCCGTGGTCAAATTCGGCAAAGATACGTTTTATTGTAGAGCGAGCGTTACCCGAACGAGCCAACCGTCTGCGCCGCAAACGGCACCATTGGGAGTCATAGTGGGGCAGGCTCAAGACTTATCCGTTGATAATCGAGGCAATCTCGCGCAAATCGTCGGCAAAGTAGATGCCGTGCTGGCGCCTCGGGCTCGAAAGCCCTTTATCAATCATGTGCTCGAGCAACGCCTTAAGATCGTTGTAGTAGCCCCCAAGGTTGTACAGAATGCACGGCGCATCGAGATGCCCCAACGACACGGCGGACATGACCTCGGCAATCTCCTCGAGCGTACCCGTCCCACCGGGAAAGGCGATGAACGCGTCACCGAGCTCAATCATCTTGGCCTTGCGTTCGGCCATGTCACTCGTCACGATGAGGTCGTCGATACCGTCATGTTGAAACTCGGCCTCGATAAAAAAGCTCGGCTCAACACCCGTCACGTGTCCACCCGCCTCGAGCACGCTATCGGCAAGCGCGCCCATCAGGCCCGACTTGGAGCCGCCGTATACCAGCGCGTGGCCGTTGGAGCCAATCCACGTGCCGAGCTCTCGCACTGCAGGCAGAAACGCCGGGTCGTTGCCGACGCTCGCGCCCAGGTACACCGTGATGTTCATATGCAATCCCCCTCGTCGTGACGCGCGGCACCCGTTCTATCGTTGCCGGCGACGGTACTCGCGCACGCGGCGCGACAGGTCAGCGAGCTCGTCACGATCGAGCTCTTCCAAATGCTCAAGATCGTCCATAAAGCGCGCCATGGTGTCCTTTTGGCGCAGTTTAATGAGCGTATTGCAGTAGTTCACCGCCACACCCGTGAGCATGGCGATGTAGAAGATGCTGATGACGCTCAGGACGACGGTAATAGCGCGGGCGACCGGCGTTTCGGCCGGGATATCGCCAAAGCCGATGGTCGAGACCGTCTCAAAGCTAAACCAGAGACCATCGCCAAACGTAAGGGTCGTGGGCTCGGACAGCCACACGGCCGTCGAGCACAGCAGATAGAAGACGAGAAACAGGCCCGTGATGCGCGCAAAGCCAGCCTGGCGCAAAACATCGGCAAGCGTCCTCAACTTGTTCATCGCGACCCCTTTTCCCAGACGCCCAATCACATTCGCTCGGTATTGTCCCACAACCGGCAGTTGGGGACGTTCCTTTTGTGCCGGCAGAAAGGGACTGTCCCCAAGTGCCGGGCGGGACCGTTTAGCGGCTCAGCTGCCGACTAAGCATGCTGAGCTGGTATCCTTATGCGAAACTGTCTCAACTCGATAGGATTTCATGTGAAACCTTCCGCCGTCCTTCGCTTAGCCCTACGCCGCACCCTGGCTGTCGCGCTTGCCGCACTCGCCGTACTGAGCGCCGCCATGCCCGCCCCTGCCTTTGCCGCCGACTCCGACCAGCAGGTCAAGACGGTCCGCGTTGGCTGGCTCGTCAACAACAAAGGCTTCCAGGAAGGCACGCCGGGCGAGCGCCTCTCGGGATGGGGCTATGAGTACCTCCAGACCCTCTCGTATTACACAAAGGGCTGGCAATACGAATACGTTAGCGGCACCTTCTCCGAGCTTATGGACATGCTCGAGGCAGGCGAAATCGACCTCATGCCCAACATCTCGTATTCGGCAGAACGCGAGCAGAAGCTGCTCTTTTCCTCAAATCCCGAGGGCACCGAGCGCTACTATATCTACGCCAGGCCCGACCGCGACGATCTGGCCAAGGGTGACCCTCAGGCGCTCCAAGGCCTCACCATCGGCTGCAACTCTGGCGTTATGCAAACTATCGTCGGCCAGCAGTGGCTCGCCGACGAAGACGTTACCTGCACCTATAAAGAAATCGACACCGGCAGCGCCCTCTTTGAGGCGCTTGCAGACGGCGAGGTCGACGCCGTCATCATGAACGACACCATTTCGTCGCCCGATGCGTCACCCATGTTCTACGTAGGCTCGAGCGACTACTATTTTGCCGTTCCCAAAAGCCGCCCTGACCTGATGAACGACATCAACGCCGCCATGACGACCATCGCCCGCGATAACCCGCGCTATAACGAGGAAGTCAAATCGAGTTACTCGACCCAAAACAGTGGCTCGTCATCGCTCACCGGCACCGAGACCACCTGGCTCAAAGAAAACGGCAATACCATCACGCTCGGCTATCTTAAAAACCAACTTCCCTACTGTACGCAAAATGACGACGGCGAGATGGAAGGGTCGCTCGCCTCGCTTGCAACGACGTTGCACGACAAGTTTGGCATTACGGTCAAAACAATCGCACTCTCGAACAACAAGCAAATGATCAAAGCCCTTTCCAACGGAACCATCGATGTCGCCCTGCCGTTGTTTCGCGACTACTGGCTCGCCGAGCAGACAGGGGTCATCCAGTCAAACTCGATGGGAACGGTTTCGCTGACCGCCATTCACAGTGCCAAAAACCTGAACAGAGACCTTAAGAACATCGCTTGTACAAAGAGCACAATCGTTAACCGTTTTGAGCTCGAAAGTCTCTTTCCGAACGCAACGGTAACCGAGTATTCGAATGACGGCGAGGTGCTCAAAGCCCTCAATGAGGGGAAGGCACGTTGCATCATTGTCCCCAGCACGCGCCTGGAAACTCTCCGCGACATCTACGACATCGAGGATTTCGAAACACAGGAACTCACCAACACGGCGCAACTATCGTGTTTAATTTCGCGCGGCAAGCCCGAGCTGCTGGGAATCATCAATAAGGGCATCGTCAATGCAGGTGAATCGCTCTCTGCAAACAGCTATTTCCCCACATCGTACTCGGCGCAAGAATCGGATGCGTTCCGACTTCTCTACCGCAACCGCATCGTCATTGCGGCAGTCGTCATCTGCATTTTGCTCACCGGCATCGTCATCCTTGTCTGGTCGCTTCACCGCGCACAGGAGGAACGGCAGAAGGCCGACGCCGCCAACGCCGCCAAAACCGCTTTCCTCACGCGCATGAGCCACGACATCCGCACGCCGCTCAACGGCATCCTGGGCCTTATCGAAATTGAGGAATTGAGAGAAGGCGACATGCAGGTCGCCCGCGAAAGCCGCGCCAAGGCGCGCGTTGCCGCCAATCACCTGCTGTCACTGATTAACGACATCCTCGAGATGGGCAGGATCGAGGAGCGCAAAGTGACGCTCGAGCACGAATCATTCAACCTTAAAGAGCTGTGCGACAATGCGCTCGTACTGTGCAAGCTCCGCGCATCGGACCGCGGCATAACCATGCTCGACACCAGCGAGCCCTACGCTGTCGACCAATATATGATCGGCAGCCCCACCCATATTCGGCAGATCCTTGTCAACCTGCTCGACAACAGCATCAAGTACAACAAGCACGGAGGCACCGTCACGTTCTCATCGACCATCAAACCGGTCGACGACGAGCACGCCGTGTTTTGCTTTAGCGTCTCGGATACCGGCATTGGTATGACATCCGAGTTTTTGGCACACATTTACGAGCCGTTTGCCCAGGAAGGCGACGATGCGCGCAGCAAGTTCCAAGGAACCGGCATTGGCATGTCTATCGTCAAATCGCTCATCGATATGATGGGCGGCACGATTGAGATTTCGAGTGAGGTTGGCGTGGGGAGTACGTTTGACGTCCGGATTCCGCTCGATATCGACAAGAACCCTCAGATAAAAGAATGTGCAGACACGCAGGTAAGCAGCTGCTCACTCGCCGGCATGAACGTCCTTTTGGCAGAAGATAACGAACTCAATGCCGAGATTGCCCAAGCTCTGCTCGAAAGCGAAGGCATCGTCGTGACTCGCGCCGCCGACGGCAACGAAACGGTCGATCTATATGTTGGTCGTCCCACCGGCAGCTTCGATGCAATCCTGATGGACATCATGATGCCGGGCATGGACGGCTACGAGGCAACCCGGGCGATCCGCCTGAGCGAAAAGGCCGATGCGGCCGACATCCCCATCATCGCGCTCACCGCCAACGCCTTTGCCGAAGACGCCAAGGCGGCACACGACGCCGGCATGAACGCCCATCTGCCCAAACCGCTCGACTTTAGCAAGCTCAAAAACATACTCGCCTGTATCAAGAAAAATGGGGCTGTTTCGCTATAGTTTGTGCTCAACCACCATGCGCAGTAGAAAGGAAGCCAACGATGTTTAGGCCCTTACGTCGAAAGAAACGCGCCATCACCGACGAGAAAGCGCGCGAACTGCTCGCTACCTGCAAGCGCGGCGTCTTTGCCGTCAACGGCGATGATGGCTACCCCTATGCCATTCCCGTCAACTACTTCTTTGACGCCGAGCACGACAAGATTTATATCCATGGCGCCAAGGCTGGCCACAAGGTCGATTCACTCAAGCATGATGATAAAGTCTGCTTTACCGTTTACGGCAACGAGTGGTACAAGGACGGCGACTGGGCTCCCTACGTTATGAGTACCGTTGTCTTTGGTCGTTGTCGCCTGGTAGATGAAGCGCCCGCGTTTATCGAGGACAAAGTCCGTCAGCTCGCGCTTAAGTACTACCCTTCTGCCGAAGAAGTCGAGGAGGAGATCGCCAAAGACATAAAGGGCGTCCAACTCTACGAGATTTCGATTGAACATCTTTGCGGCAAGCAGATTCATGAAAAGTAGCGAATGCGGAAAACGCGCTCGCTACCCTCTGCACCCCATGTGCCCACGCATTTTGACGGCGTGGGCACATGGGGCAGCACTCGAATCGAGCGCCCCCTATACCCCAAAAACGTAGCGGTCCAGGCGCTCACACGCCTCCTTTACCCGCGAAAGCGGCAGTGCCAGATTCACGCGGATGTGACAGGGCCCGTGGAACGGGCGGCCGTCCTGATACCCCACGCCCACGCGCGCCCCCTCGTCGAGCAGCCACTGAATATCGCGGCCATGCTCGAGGCACCACTCGGTGCAGTCCAGAAACACCATGTACGTGCCCTGCGGACGCGAATAGCCCACGCCCTCAAAATGCTCGTCCACGTAATCGCAGAAGTAGTCAATGTTGCCCTGGATGACCTGATTGAGCTCATCGACCCACTCGTAGCCCTGCGGCTGGTAGGCGCCGATAAGCGCGTGCATCGAAAGGACGTTCATCTCGTTGTAGTGAGTCTTGTTGGACACGGCGCACACGCGGTCGCGCAGCGTCTCGTTATAGATGATGTGGTAGCTGCCGACCAGGCCCGCCAGGTTGAACGTCTTGCTGGGCGCGTAGAGGGCAACCGTGCGCATGCGGGCATCCTCGCTCACCGACTGCGTCGGGATATGTCTGTGACCCGGCAGGATGATATCGGACCAAATCTCATCCGAGATCACCACGCAATCGTGCTGGCGATAGATGTCCATGGCACGTTCGATCTCGTCGCGCTCCCATACGCGGCCGCAGGGATTGTGCGGCGAGCAGAACACCGCGGCGTGGATGTGGTTTTGGACGAGCTTGTGCTCCATGTCCTCAAAGTCCATGCGCCACACGCCCTGGTCGTCGAGCTTAAGCGGGCTGTGGACAATGCGATAGCCCGCGGCTTCGATGGACTTGGTAAAGCCGATGTAGGTAGGGCTGTGGACCAGCACCGCATCGCCCGGCTGGACATACGCCCGCAGGGTCGACACGACACCGCCCAGCACGCCGTTTTCGTAGCCGATATGCTCCGGGAGCAGACCCTCGACGCCATTACGTCGGCTCTGCCATTCGATGATGCGGTCGAAGTACTCGTCGCGCGGATCGAAATAGCCAAACATGGGATGCTGGGCGCGCTGAATGATGTGCTCCTGGACCGTGGGCACCGTGGCAAAGTTCATGTCCGCCACCCACATGGGGATGCGGTCGAAGCCTTCGTCGGGCGCGTTCGGAGCCATGCCAGGGATCTCGCCCCAGGAGTCAACGGCGATGGCGTCCATGCCGTGGCGGTCGATAAGCGAAGTAAAGTCGTATTTCATGCTGAGCTCCCGTGCAAAGCGGATTGTTTTGATAGGCGTTATTGTCCACCAGCGTGGGCGATTTTGGCACGGGGTTTGGCGTTGAATTTGGCGAGCGCCGTCGAATGGCCAGCTAGTCCCGTGCGTCGTTGACGGCGGTTACCGTCAAGCTGGTTCCATCAACCGTAAACGATATGTCGAGCCCGGCGTAAGCCAAGTGGTACACGCGGTTTGGCTCGTGCTTGCTGCCCGCGCGGCGCGGATCTTGGCGAAGGACCTCTATCAAGCCGGAGAGCTTTGCGGGCGGGACCATATCCTGCAGCGCATGCGGAAACTCAACGTCGAGATCTTGCCACGGCGCATCCTCAATCCAGCCGCCTGTCGCATCCGGGTGACAGTCCGCAAACGGAATGTAGGGCTTAATGTCGTAGATGGGCGTGCCGTCGCGCAGATCGGCCCCTAGCACATGGATGATGGGGGCGTCGTCGTTAAGCTCCACGCGGTCGAGCTTGACGCAGGTAAGACCGATGGGATTGGGGCGAAACGGGCTGCGTGTGGCAAATACGCCCACGCGCTCGGCTCCACCCAAGCGCGGCGGTCGCACGGTCTTCGACCACTTGGCGTTGGTGCCAGACCTGTCCTGCGTCTTGGCATCGGCGGCGATGTCTTCCGCCGTGCCGCCGGGCGTTCCGTTTTCAAAGCGCCAGAGCAGCCACAGGTGCGAGAAGGAGTCCAAGCCCTCAACCGCCGCGTTGGAAGCATATTCCGGCTCAAAGACAATGCGCCCCTCAAGATGGGGCGCCAAAAAGCTGTTGCGCGGGATGCCGAACTTCTGCGGCAGGTCGGTATGTATGTGTGCAATAGGTTCCATGCCGGTCATTGTACGGCACAGGCGCGCGGGGCGCAGGCTGCGATTCTCTCTCATCGTCATCTGCATGCAACCAACGGTTGCTTGGAAGGACATCGGCTGCCGCGTATGCTTAAGCCAACAAGCAGCAGAAAGGAGCCATTATGGCCTTTGCAGAAAAGCTCATCGCCATCCGCCGCGACAACAACCTTACCCAAGAGCAGCTCGCCGCCAAGCTCTTCGTCACACGCCAAGCCGTCAGCCGTTGGGAGCGTGGCGAAGTCACCCCGGGCATTGACATGATGAAGCTCATTGCCGCCGTAACCGGAGAGCCGCTGCCCCACCTGCTCGAAATGCCCGAGCACTATTGCCAGAGCTGCGGCATGATACTCACGCCCGACGACTACGGCACCGACGCCACGGGCGCCACGACCGATCATTACTGCAAGTGGTGCTACGACCACGGCAAGTACACCTATGACACCACCATGGAGGCGATGATTGAGGATTGTGCCCCGCGTCTGGCACAAAACACCGGCATGTCGCTCGATGAAGCCGTCTCGCTCATGGGCGCCGTGCTGCCGCAACTGGAGCGCTGGCGCTCCGTGCACGAAAACGAGGAGCGCTACGGTGCCGAGGCGCGAGCGCGCTATGGCGACGAGGCGATCGACGCCGCAAACGAAGCACTGCTGGATATGGATCCCGAGACATGGAACGACATGAAGGAACTTGAACGCGCTATTCTGGGCCAGCTCTCGATTGCCATGGGCGACGGCGATCCAAAGAGTAACGAAGCCCGCAAGCTTGTCGCAATGCACCGCCGATGGATTGGCCTTAACTGGGGACACGAGCCCCAGGACGAAGCATACCTGGGCCTCGCCAATGGTTATCTTGCCGACCAGCGCTTTGTTGACTACTACGACAACCCCTGCGGCACCGGAGCCACAGCGTTTCTGGTACAGGCAATCGAGTCGTCGTTGACGCGTGCATAGACCGCGGCGGCTTTGGGTATTTCAATCGAAACCTCAACCGATTGGAGACCTATGGCTACTGATCACGAGCTCGCGCTCTACGTTATGACCGGCTGCCCGTATTGCATAAAGGTCAAGCGTTTCCTGGCCGATAACGGCGTGACCATCCCCGAGCGCAACATCTCGACCGATACCGAAGCCGAGCAGGCACTCATCGCCATCGGCGGAAAACGCCAGGTTCCCTGCCTGTTCATCGACGGCAAACCACTCTACGAATCGAGCGACATCATCGCGTGGATACAGAAGAACCTGCTCTAGTACGCAATTGCAGTCGGCTCGCCCCGACGTCCAAGCCCATACGACCCAAACATGTACACCAGCATCCAAAGTCGACGTTTTTCGACATCTTTGGATGCTGGTGTACAGCTTTTTGCATGGCCCCGGCACAGGTAGTCGTTGGGGACGTTCTTAAATGACTAGTTGTTTGAGACAGCCTTTGGATTATGGCTGTTTGGGGCCATCTGACGTCTCTGGAAAGGGCTCCTTAGAGGGCCGTGTTCAAAAAATGGCAAATATGAGTACTGCTACTTGTTTAGTAACAGCAATTTTAATCATTTCAGGGATCATTCAACGCCCCAAGCGCCCACAGACGGCGTTATTTCTCCCCATATGTTCAATAAAAGAGACGCCTAATGGTATTAAATCTCATCAGGGACCTCATTTTTGAACAAAATAAATGCAACCATAATGGCAACAGTACTCATATTTGCCCTTTTTTGCACACAGCCCTCCAGAATAGTCGTTAGGAACGACTCAAAATGGCAATTCCGGCACTTAGATGCTCTCTTCTTGAATGACTAGTTGTTAAAGAACACTCAGCGACTACTCCAATTCGCGACACACTGTGTCGCGAATTGAGCTGTTCTCACCACCGAAGACCGGTGAAAGCTCCTGGCCAGAATCTCGATAGTTTGTTAAAGTGCCCCCTCTGCAGGTTCAATGAGCGCTCATGTTCCAGACTAGCAAGTGAAGAAATATCGAAGCCATCGATGCTCATTTCCTATCGAAAAAACTAGTCAATACACGCTAATTAGCTTGATAAACTGCTTGTATTTTTGTCTACAAAACTGTATACAAAAAGAGATTCCGGTAACCAGCGCTCGACATTATGTCAATCGATAGGAGGCGCTATGGACGCCAAGCAGCTTGAAAAGATGATGGGGTTTGCCCCCGGAGAGTTGGAGAAAGCCGCGGAGGCATACGAAAAAGATGAATGGCCGAAGGGTCGCACCATCAAGCCGGGAAGGCCGTCGATCTCTGATGAGCCAAGCGTTGTTTTATCGGCACGTGTGGGTAAGTCTGTTCTTGAAGCCTTTGACGCAAAAGCAAAGCGCCATGGGCAAACACGCACGGAGCGACTCAGAGAGCTCATCACGCTCGATGCAATGATTGCTTAGACTCCACTCTCCCGCCGACCCAAACATGTACGCCAGCATCCAAAGTCGACATTTTTCGACATCTTTGAATGCTGGCGTACAGCTTTTTTGCAACATAGTCATCGGGGACGTTCTTAAATGACCAGTCGTTAAAGAACGTCCCCGATAACTAACTAGCCGTGGAAGCGGGCTATAGGCGCAAGTGGCTGCTCGCGAAAGACACGCTCGACGGCGGCACGGTATTCGTCGACCTTTTTAGTCTTGCGTACGAGCTTGTGAACGGTAGCGGGGTCGGCGAAGGCGCATTTGGCGTAGAACCACCACTCCTTCATGCGAAAGACCGCGTTGCCGCCAATCTCTTCCGCATAGGCCGCAAACAGCATGTCATGGAAACGCTGCAGTTCGGCTGCCGTGGCAGCAGGGCCACCCTTAACCATGCGAGCCAGCGCGGGGTTCGCGAGCAAGCCGCGTCCCAGCATTACATGGTGCGTGCCGGGATAGGCCTCCACCAGCGCATCCATGTCCTCAAGATCAAAGATGTCGCCGTTATAGGCCACGGGGAATGGCGCGCGATCCAACGTCTCGCCGTAAAACGCTTTGCGCGGCGAACCCGTATAGCGATCCCTCTGTACACGCGGGTGCACGATCAGCTCTGTCAACGGCATGCGGCAGTACAGATCGAGCACGCGCCCGTATTCGTCGTCACTCTCCAACCCCAGCCTGGTCTTTACCGACACCGGCAACGGCGACCGCTCGCACACATCGCTCAGGAACACCTCGAGCTCATCGAGGTTGCGCAGAAAGCCCGACCCTTTGCCCTTCGCGACAACCGTCCCCGAGGGGCAGCCAAGGTTGAGATTGACCTCGCGGTAGCCCATGTCGGCGAGCACGTGTGCTGCCCACACAAACTCGTCCGCATTCTTGGACATAAGCTGGGGAACGACATTAAGTCCCTGGTTATTGGCAGGATCGATCTCCTTAAACGCCTTGCCGCCAAAGCGGTTTCCCACCCGCGGCGGCGGCAAAAACGGCGTGTAATAACAATCGAGCGCGCCGAAGCACTCCGCATGCACGCGACGGAACACATGCCCGGTAATCCCCTCCATAGGGGCCAGCGATAAATACATCAACATCCATTCTCAAATCAATGTGACAAAGGGACTGTCCCTTTGTCACATCCCATTCAAGCGGTTCAGGAACTCTTCGCAGGCGCGAGAACGCAGGCGATATTTTTTCCACACCAGATACGATGCAATGGTGAGCGGCGGCTCAAACGGGATAAAACGCAGGTCGCTGCTTTCATCTATCTGCAACAAGCTTCCAATACCAACCGCACATGCGGTGCCCGAACGCACCAGGTGCGACGCGTTGCCGATCAGATCGAAATGCCCCACGACGTTGAGGTCATCGAAGCTGAAGACGCCGCCCGACCACACTTCGAGATCGAACGCTCGATTCGAGGTACGCGAACTCACCAGCAGCGGCATCTTCGCCACGTCCGCAGGCGTTAACACGTCCAGGCCACCCCATGGACCGCTCGCGGCGACAACGGCGCCGGCCCGGTCAGCCTCAGGCATACGGATCCACTCGTATTTCTCGACGTTAACGGGCTCCAACAGCAGGGCAAAGTCGAGCAAGCCACGCTCCAAGCGCTCCTCCACCGCATCGGCATTGCCGGTATAGAGCTCAATCGTCACTCCGGGATGACTCCGATGCAGCTCAGCAAAAGTATCGAGCACCAGCCGCATCGATTTGGTTTCGCCGGCTCCAATGCGGATAACGCCTGCAATGCCGAGCTCCCGATCCGCCAACTCTAGCTCGGTCTGTTCCACCAGCAAGACAATCTCCTCGGCGCGCTGGCGCAAGCGCATGCCATCGCTCGTGAGCACACACGATCGATTGGTGCGCTCGAACAGCTCCACGCCCAGCTCGCGTTCCAAATCGGCTATCTGGCGCGAGAGCGTGGGCTGCGTCACATGTAGCACGTTAGCAGCTTCGGTCATGTTTTCCTCGCGGGCCACAGCAAGAAAATAACGCAGCGTTCGCAGCTCCATGATTGCTCCTTCGTGCACAACGGAGAACTTCATTCGGTCCAATTCGTTTCACATACATAATCCGTATATCTAGCTAGTTGCTATAGGAAATATACATTATCAAATCTCGGAACTATCGTTACAGAAGAGAACCATCGAGAAAGGAAGCGCATGGAATACATCACGCTCAATAACGGCATCAAAAGCCCCCAGCTAGGACTTGGCACGTATCTGCTTAAACCCGACGATGCCCAATCGTCGGTTACCTCCGCACTCGGCATGGGGTATGAGCTCATCGACACTGCCAATGCATACGTGAATGAGCGAGCAGTGGGTCGTGGCGTGCGCGAATCAGACTTGCCACGCGAAAACGTGTTTCTCGAAACCAAGCTCTGGCCCTATTTTTACAACAGCGACACCGCCGTTGACGAAACGCTCGAGCGTCTGAACACACCTTACATCGACCTCATGATTCTGCACCAACCCGCAGGCGACTACTTGGCGGGCTATGAGAAGCTTGAGATCGCGTACAAGGAAGGCAAGCTCCGCTCCATCGGAATCTCCAATTTCGACGAGAACGAAATCGAGAAGCTTCTCGCAAATTGCGAGATCGTTCCATCCCTTATTCAGGTCGAGTGCCATCCGTATTTCCCGCAGACCGAACTGAAGAAGCTGCTCGCCCAGCACGACATTGCGTTGCAGGTGTGGTACCCGCTCGGCGGGCGCGGTAACAGCAGCATCATGAACGAACCCGTCGTGCGCGACCTCGCTGTCAAGTATGGCAAAACGCCTGCTCAAATCATTATGCGTTGGCATATCCAAGAGGGAAATATCGTCATTCCAGGCTCCAAGAATCCGACGCACATCGCCGACAACATCGATGTCTTCGACTTCGAGCTCACGGACAGCGACATGACCGCCATGGCTACCCTCGATCGCGGGAAACCCTTCTATGAGCGCACGCCCGAGAAGCTTGCGCAATATGCCGCCTGGCACCCCGACGTTGAGAACCAGAAATAGGAGCATCATGCAGTACACAACCCTTGGCCATTCCGGCATTAAAGTCTCTAAACTCTGCCTGGGAGGCATGAGCTTTGGCGAGCCCAGCCCCGACTTTCATCAGTGGACCATCGGACCCGACGGCACACGCGCCGTCATCAAACGCGCACTCGACACCGGAATCAACTTTATCGATACCGCGAACTGCTACAGCTTTGGCACGAGCGAAGAGTACATTGGCGCCGCCCTGCGCAATCTGGGAATCGCTCGCGAGAGCGTCGTGCTGGCTAGCAAGGTTCACTTCAACGAGGGCGGCCTTTCCGCCAACGCCATCAAACGCGAGATCGAAGGCTCGCTCAAGCGCTTGGGCACCGATTACCTAGACCTCTACATCATTCACCGCTTCGATTACGACGTTCCCATGGAAGAGACCATGGAGGCGCTCAACGACTTGGCGCGCGAGGGCAAGGTTCGCGCGCTCGGCGCCAGCGCTATGTATGCTTACCAGCTGCACAACCTGCAGATCGTCGCGCGCGACCACGGATGGACGCCCTTTACGAGCATGCAGTGCCACTACAACCTGCTGTACCGAGAGGACGAGCGCGAGATGATCCCGGTGTGCCGCCAGTTTGACATGGCCCTTACGCCATACAGCCCCATGGCTTCGGGACACCTCTGCCGACCCACGTGGGAAAGCTCGAGCACACGCGGCACCACCGACACGACCATGGCCAACAAGTACGACCATGATCGCGCCATCGACATGCCCGTCATTGAGCGCGTGGCCAAGATTGCCGCCGATCACGACGTGCCGATGTCGAGGATTGCGCTGGCATGGCACTGGGCACGTGGTGTGGCGGCCCCCATCGTGGGCTGCTCCAAGCCCGAGCGCGTCGACGATGCCGTGGCCGAGCTCGACGTAACGCTCTCGCCCGCCGAGATCGAGTTCCTCGAAGAGCTCTATCAACCGCACGCGCTCGTTGGCCCCAAGGCCCGTCCCGGCGAAAAGCCGCTTGCCGGCACCACCAAGGTCAAAACCACAAAGTGATGCCATGGACGACAACATCATCGACAGCCTACGCGACGCCGGTTGCAGCGAAGAGTTTATCGAGCTATACGGCACTGCTGCCAGCGACTGTGCGCGCATTTGCCTACTAAAACGGCATCGCCGCGAATTGCTCAACGATATACACGCGGGGCAACAGAAGCTCGAATGCCTTGACTATCTCATCTATCGGCTACGCAACGCCTCAACCGGATGCTGTTCAAGCCGCTCGGTATCGCGGCCATGAGGCGGCACTTAATAGCACCTCACCATAAAACCTAACCCTCAGCAACGAAAGGGACTCCAATGGCTAAGACACTTGTGGCATATTTCAGCGCATCGGGAACAACGATGGACGTTGCGAGCCGCTTGGCTCGCGTGACGGACAGTGACCTGTTCGCCATTGTGCCCGTCAATCCATACACGAGCGCCGACCTCAACTGGCGCGACAAGCAGAGCCGCAGCACACGCGAGGCCGCCGACCCCTCCTGCCGCCCCGCCATAACCTCTAGAGTGGAGCACATCGAAGGCTACGACACCATCTTTTTGGGTTTCCCCATATGGTGGTACGTGGCACCGGCGATTATCAACACATTCCTTGAGTCTTACGACCTGACAGGCAAGACGATCGTCCTGTTTGCCACTTCGGGCGGAAGCGGAATGGGAAAGACGGCGTCGGTCCTTAGGGCAAGCGCTCCGGGTGCAAAGATCGTTGACGACGGCATCCTCAACAACGCAAGCAAAGCCGACCTCGAGAAGTTCGCGGCAAGGTACCTCTAACGCGACAAAGGCCGACAAATCGGCGGGGAAATGCCGTGGAATAATAGGACCGCGAGCACGGTATCACCGCCAACGGTTGGTTTAGCACCCGACCTTTGCCTTCCCTGGCAAGGACGCGAGCGACGAGCAGCTCGAGCCCATGAACGACGAGCGGCGCGGCACGCTGGAAGCCCAAGTCGACAATACGCCCAGCCAGAAACGGTCACTCGGCACCACCCGCCCCTCCAACCGACCACGTGCAACGAAGACAGCATAACAAGCAAAGGGGCCGCTCCATGGCGGCCCCTTTGCTTGTTATTTGTCCTTCGGCAGTGGCTTCATGCTCCAAAAGACGACGTTCATAATGACGACAATGACGAGCACGACGCCGTTGGCCACCCAAAAACCCATATTGAGCCCGAGCCACTCCGAGGTACCAAACAGGTCAATCCAAATCTGCGTCCAGTTCATGCGAACGCTCCTCTCATCTCAAATCCCCTGTTACAGCAACTCGCCATAGCGCCTGACATAGGCCTTCTTAAGGCTTGTCGCCAACGCCATATACAGCAAGATGCACGGGATCAGGAACAGGAAGTACTCAACGGGCAGGGCACCCAGACCCAACGTAGGCCCAAGCGGGCTAAACGGAATCACCGTGAGCAGCGCGATACCCGTCATCGTGAGCAGCATTACCGGCGCTGAGGCGTGGCTCTGGATAAACGGCAGCTTGGGCGTGCGGATCATGTGAATGACCAGCGTCTGACTCCACATGGACTCGACAAACCAACCGGCTTGGAACAGCGCGATATATGCCAACTGCATCTGCTCCAGCGCAGCGCCCGAGTAAACGTGTGCCAGATCGTTAAAGAGCACGCCATGGCTCACAAACAGCGGACAGAAGACAAAGTACATAAAGATGTAGGTCATAAAGTCGAAGATGGAGCTGGTGGGACCGATCCAGATCATGAACCTGCCGACACTCGACGCATCCCAGGTACGCGGCACGCGCAGGAACTCCTCGTCCACGTTATCCCAGGGAATCGCCAGGCAGCTGCAGTCATAAATCAAGTTGAGCAAAATCAGCTGGATGCTCATCATGGGCAAAAACGGCAGCAGGGCAGACGCGGCAAGCACGCTAAACATGTTGCCGAAGTTAGAGCTCGCGGTCATCTTGATGTACTTGATCATGTTAGCGTAGGTCTTACGCCCCTCGATGATGCCCTCCTCGAGCACCATCAGGTCCTTCTCGAGCAAAATAATGTCCGCCGACTCCTTGGCAACGTCGACAGCGGTATCGACCGAGATTCCGATATCGGACGACTTCATGGCCGAGGCATCGTTGATGCCGTCACCCATATAGCCCACAACATGCCCGTTGTCGCGCAGAACGGAGACGACACGCGCCTTTTGGTCGGGCGTGAGCTTGGCAAACACCTGCACGTCCTCGGCGCGGCGGGCGAGCTCCGCATCATCCATGGCGGCAATATCGCTGCCCAGCAGCATGTTGTTGACCTGCAGCCCCACCTGCTTGCAGATGGTACGCGTGACCTTCTCGTTGTCTCCGGTCAAAATCTTGGTGGCGACGCCATGATTGCGCAGTGCCTCGATAGCATCGGCCGTCGACTCTTTGGGCGGATCCAAAAACGCCAGATAGCCGATTAGGACCATATCGCACTCGTCTTGGGCGCTAAAGGCGCCGACCGGCGAAGGATTGGACTTTTGCGCAATCGCCAACACGCGAAAACCGTCGTCGTTCAGATCGGCGACCGTTGCAAGGATGCGCTCGCGCACTTTGCCATCCAGCACGCGAACCGCACCATCGATCTCGGCATGCGAGCACACCGAGAGCATTTCCTCGACAGCGCCCTTGGTGACCATCTGAGTCTTGCCGCTGCAATCGCGCACCACGGTGGTAAGGCGACGGCGCGCAAAATCAAACGGCACCTCGTCGACCTTTACGTATGTCTCCGAAAGATCGGTGAGACTCGGGTCGTTTTGCTCCTCTTCCTCGGTGCACTTGATAATCGCCAGGTCCATGAGGTTCTTGTAGCCCGTCTGGAAATAGCTGTTGAGATAGGCGTGGCGCAAAACGCGCGAATCCTCCTGACCGTTGATATTCCAGTGATACTCCAGCACCACCTGGTCCTGCGTCAGCGTGCCGGTCTTGTCCGTGCACAGCACGTCCATGGCGCCAAAGTTCTGAATCGAGTTGAGGTTCTTAACGATGGTCTGTTTTTTGCTCATGGCAACTGCGCCCTTGGCAAGGCACGTGGTGACAATCATGGGCAGCATCTCGGGCGTAAGACCCACGGTAATGCTGATGGCAAAGAGGCCGGCATCGAGCCAGTTGCCCTTGGTAACGCCGTTAATCAAAAAGACGAATGGGACCATCACCATCATAAAGCGGATGAGCACCCACGAGACGCCATTGACGCCTTTGGAAAAGCTGGTCTCCACGGCGTCATCCGAAAGGCTCGACGCCATCGAACCAAACAGAGTCTGCTCGCCCACGCTAAAGACGGCTGCGGTCGCGCTGCCCGAGATCACGCTGCTGCCCATAAGGGCGATATTCTCGAACGACGTTGCCGAATCGGATTCTACACAGGTCGTGGGCATTTTCTCGACAGGCTCGCTCTCACCCGTCAGGCTGGCCTGGCTCACAAAGAGGTCCTTGGCCTCGATGATTCTCACATCCGCAGGGATCATGTCGCCAGCGGAAAGGTGCACAATGTCGCCGACCACCACATCGTCGATGGGAATCTCCTCCTTGGGAGCACCCTTTCGAGTGACCGTCACGGTCGTCGTGATCATGTCGAGCAGCTTTTCGGCCGCGTTGCCGCTACGCGCCTCCTGGATATAGCGCAACGTGCCCGAAAGCACCACCATCGTGGTGATGATAATCACGGTCAGCGGATCGAAATCTTCCGGCACGCTCCCCATAAGCGAAAGGGCGGGAAACACCATGTCCGTTGCCGCCGAGATAATGGCCAGGAAAAATAGGATTGCCGTAAAGGGGTTGACGAAGGCGTCTGCGAGCCTGCGGGCCAGCGACTTATTCTTGCCGCGCGTGACCACGTTGCGCCCGTTGTCCGCCTCACTGTGTGCGACCTCGTCGCGATCCAGACCACCCAGGTTGGACCCGACCCATGTCATAGCATCGCTCAGCGGAATGGTCGCCGCATACTGGATGCGCCCCTCCGCACGATGCCGAATCAAATCGTGCTGCGCTTGAGCCGTCGAAGCCGCACGGTGCATGGTTAACATCTTCACTTACTACGCTCCGTTCTATCGATTGCATGCAGAGCAACTTAGCTGCGGCGGTCCTTAACAAGATGGGACCGCGGCGACGCACACCGCCCTGCGCTTCCGGTACTGTCACTGCCGCTCAAGGTCCTCACCTCTCCTTCGCGTCTGCGACTGTTCACAGCATAGAAAAGCCGCAAGACCAGGCACATGGCTGGTTTCTTGCGGCTTTCTTGCGATTCGGCAAGGATTGTTCTGCTGCTTTCTATTGGCGGGGGCAATAGGCCAAAGCGTCATTCCGTCATCTTGTAGCCCACGCCCCACACGGTTAGCAGGTAGCGCGGGTTGTCGGGCTCGGGCTCGATCTTCTTTCGAATCTTTCGGACAAAGGCCATGATGTTGCTGTCGTCGAGCAAATACTCGTCCCGCCACACCGCTCGATAGATTTCTTCCTTGCTAAAGACCGTGCCCCTATTGGTGGCCAAAAAGGCAAGGATGTCAAACTCCTTGGGCGTGAGCGAGGCGGGTACACCCAAGACCTTCACGGTGCGCGAAGCCAGGTCAATCGACAGCCCGTCGATAACGATGGGCTCTGCGGCGGAACCCGGCTGCGAACCCGCGAGCATGAGTTCGACGGATGTGAGTCTGCCCGACGCGACATCGGCAAATATAGGCGCAAGCTCGTGGGCGGCGGCACTGCCGGACGAGAACAGCGCACCGCTGAGCTCGGCGGCCTCGGCGGGCGTGATCGCTATGTTGGTTCTGTTCGTTTGCATAGAACCACCCTAGAACAAACTGCTCGCACGGGACAGGTAGACCCGCTTGATGACCGAAACGACAACAAGGTACAGCACACTGAGCAGTGCGACGACGCCCAAATACCACGCCGGTAAAGCGGCAAGACCGATCAGTTGCACCGCCGGACCCAGTGCGAGTAAGGCAGACGCGACAAGCATGATGCCGACCATCATCGCGAGCAAACGGCGCGGGCGATCAGCCCCGCGAACGCATCGTGTTCGCAAGACCAAAAGCACCAGCGACTCGGTCCATGCGCACTCCAGCAGCCAACCTGCTTGGAACATGGCAATAAAGGCCGCCCTACCCGCGTCGTCCAACGCCATAAAAGATGCACCGCATACGGCGGGGCACACGCCAAAGAACAAAATGGCAAAGGTGATGATGTCAAAGGCCGAGCTCGCAAAGCCAAAATGGAGCATAAAGCCACCCAGGCCCTTGCCCGACCATGCCTTGGGGCGAGCAATCTCCTCGCCGTCAACGTTATCCCACGACAACGCCAGGCAGGTCGCGTCGTAAAGCAAGTTGAGCAAAAGCAGCTGAGTAGCGGTCGCCGGCACAAAGGGCAAGAAGATGCTGGCGGCAGCCACCGAACAAATATTGCCAAAGTTAGAACTCGACGCGATGCGGATGTACTTGGAGGCGTTGGCGAACGAGGCCCTGCCCTCGCGTACGCCCTCGGCAACGACGCCCAGGTCGCGCTCGAGCAGCACGAGGTCGGCAACCTTCTTGGACTCGGCGGCGGCAGAATCCACAACGATACCGACGTCTGCCGCCGTAAGCGCCGGCACGTCATTCACGCCGTCGCCGATATAGCCGACGGCATGGCCCGAAAGCCGGATGAGCCCTACGATACGCGCCTTTTGCGCGGGCGTGAGCTCGGCAAAGACGCGAGTCTGCCCCACCTGGATAAGCGCCTCGGACTCCTCCATGGCATCGAGCATGGCACCCGTGATGACGTTACCGGCGGGAATCCCAAGGCGTTTACAGGTAGAACGAGCGACCGACGCCGAATCACCGGTCAGCACGCGCACCTCGACAGACAGGTCGGAAAGTGACCGAATGGCAGCGTGGGCGCTAGCCTTTGGTCGGTCGAAGAAGCCCAGAAAACCGCACAGCACCAGACCGTCCCAACCCGCCGCCGTCGTACTGTAGGCGACAGCGAGCACTTTGATGCCATCGGCACGCATATCCTCGGCAACCTCGTAGGCGCTCTGGCGCCCTTCTTCATTCATGGGAACGAGCTCGCCTTTAAAGCTCGCCCAGTCGCAATGTGCGCAAACGCTTTCGACCTCGCCCTTAACGATGGTCAGGCGGCTGTCGGGACGAGCAGGCAGCCCCAGACACCCAAGTGCCCCCGGTGTGGTGCCGAGCTTAACGCCCGACGCCTTGACAACGTGATCAAAGGGATCGGACGCATACAGGGTAAATGCATGACCAAGATCTTTGGCAGCAAGGCGAAGCTCGGGTGCGGCACACGCATCGGCAATAGCCCGGTTAAGTTGATTGGCGACGGTCCCCTGATTCATACTCTCGAGATACGCCAAGTTGAGGGTCTGCTCGCTCTCGTTGCCCAGGATATCGGTGTAGTACTCAAGCACCGCGACATCTTCTGTCAGCGTTCCCGTCTTGTCCACGCACACTACGTCTATGGAGCCCAGCGACTCCATGGCATCGACGTTCTTAACGATGACTTGCTTGTTTTTGAGACGACGGGCGCTGCCCGACAGACAGACGCTCGTAACGACTGGAAGCATTTCGGGAACCAGACCAACGGCCGCTCCCAAAGCAAACAGCAGCGCTTGCGCCCAGTCGCCCAACACGACGCCACGAATCGTAATGACAAACGGCAACACAATCAGCATGCACTTGACTAAAGCCGCGCAAATGCTCTTGGCCCCAACATTAAACTGCGTGGCAGGGCGGGCGCGCCGGCACGGCACGGCCTCATCCTTGTCGGCACATGCAAGAACGGTTGCCGAGGCCTTGCCATCAACAATAGTCGTCCCTGCGCGAACGGTCTCGCCCTCCCGCTTTGCGGTCTGGCCACTCTCGCCTGTAAGCGATGACTCGGAAACAAGAATGTGATTGCCCTGGGCAAGAATCGCATCGACCGGGCAGAGCATGCCAGCGTACAAGCGAATCACATCGCCAGGCACAAGCCGGTCGGCATTGACTTGAACCCAGCATGCGTCAACACGCTTCCAAACGGCCGCATGGCTCGCCCTCAGCATATGGCGATTGAAGGTGCGCATAGCCTCATTTTCATAGAACAGACGCACCAAGCCGCCGACCAGCCACATTGCAAACAACACAGTAGGCGCGAACACCCCCGTCTGGCCCTGCGCCTGCGGAACGACATCGACCAAAAAAGCCAAACCGGCCAGCGCAAGCAACAGGGACGAGAACGGATTGAAAAATGATTTTTTAATCATCAGAGCCTCTTTCTAGCATGGATTCGATTGTATCCGAGGCATATACCGGTATCCCCGCCCCACTCCTTGCGACTTCCTTGCTTTTGCATGCAACACATGTGACACAGGAACGGCCCCTTTGCCTTATTCCTTGATTTCCGGTTACCGCACACAAAGAACAAACGCCTGCTAATCATTTACGCTCAGGGACATGTGTACGCCACAGACGGAAAACGATGGGGATCGAGGGCTTCGCGCAGCAGCTCACCGAACATGACAAGAAGTGCATCCAGTGATACTGCACATACCCAAAATCGCAGCAACTGTCCTCGTCATGGCGTTCGCAGTATGTCTGCTGAGGCTGCCACTCCGCATGACCAACGACATCGTATTTCGCCAAAAGGGTTTCCAACCAGCGGGAATGTATTCCGCAATCACACTCCCCGCAATCGCACTCACCATCTTTTGCTAATGCGCCCTTGCACCGCGCTTTGGGATGCAGGACAAACAGTGAAAGGAGCTGCAAGCAGGTTTACACTCTAGCTGCTGCTCTCAAACGCCGTCTACATCTCGAGGTCTAATACTTTTCCCGAGAAGTGAACGGCTGTATTTGGGCCCCCGAAACATCGACATTTTTAGACGTTAAAACCGCAGGATTCGACTGGCAAAACCGCAGGAAATTGCACGCCAAAAGTGCCGATGCTTCGGGGGTCCGTTTTCACTCGTTCACTTCTCGGGAAAAGTATTTGACATCGATTTCGCAAGGGCCCCAATATGGCAAAGGGGCAGTCTCCTGCCGCATAACGAGGCGCCCTATTGTCACTGGCAGAATCCATCCGAGGACTGTAAGGGGCACGCATTCCATAAGAGTTGAATCCAACAGCTAAAACCGATTCCACATGTATGAAAACGCGCTCGGTATCAGGCAAAAAGCAGTGATGGCAAGGAGAGACGTCCCATTGCGACGGGCGCGAAAAGCATCCTTGCCAACGCCCAGGCAGCGCATCGTATGCTCGGCAGGACCATCTGGCAAGCCGACATGGCAAACCCATCGAGCTGCCATGACACTTTAGCCGCATGACCATGCACTCATCGATGGCAGGATTCCCTATACTGAGTCACATATGACGGTATCGCGCCAAAGGAGAACGCCGTGACCACGTCGCAGATATCCCTGCTCGCGCTCATCTCGGTTGGAGGCATCGGCATCCTGCTTATCGGAATGAGCACGCTCATGAAAGCCGCCGCCCGCAGGAAAGCCAAGGCCTGCACCGCTATGATCATGGGAACGGTCATTGACCACCGCTTTATGGGCGAAGGCAGAATGTATCCCGTTTTGGAGTACACCGTCGACGGCACGCGGTACCACGTGAGAAAACAATTCCGCGGCGTAAAGACCAAAAGCTTGTCGGGACTCCCCGTCCGCACGCAAAGCGCGGCGTACGAAGACGCCAAGGGCTGGTTGCACGTACAGACAGGACCCATCGCACGCCTAGATACTCTCGCAGAGCAGCTTTGGCCCCTCGGCAGCCAAATGACTGTGCACTACAACCCCAGCAGCCCAGACAAGAGCTATGTCGAGCGCCCCATCGTGGGCGACTTTGCCACGCTGATGTTTAACATCGCGGGTATCTTGCTCATCGCGCTGAGTATTTTGCTCTATGTTCTTATCCAGCGCTAGCTCAGACTGATACATCCCGCGCGCCGCGCGCCGTAATGACCGCCACGACTCCAAGGACCAGCTATGGCAACACTCTCCGAACAAGAACGTAAGCGCATCCAGCGATACTGCATTTGCCCCAAGGTTGCCGGCGCGGCGCTTGCCATGGCATTCGTGCTGCCCTTATCGATCATTCCTTTCGAAATGGTCGACGACATCGTCTTCCATCACGAAGGCTTCCAAGAGACAGGCATGATGACCGCCTTGGTGCTCACCTCCATCGAGCTCGTTATATTCTGCTACTGCGCTCTCGCCCCGCGCTTTGGCATGCGTGGCAAGCAGTGGAAGGAAATGCAGCGCCGGCTCGCCGTCGAGCAGAGCGAGAAAGACCGCTCGGCACAAATCGCAGGCGTTGTTGGCACGCAGGCCGCCGCGCGCCTGCTCAAGAACAGCGACAACGAGACCGCGCGCAACCTGGGCGGCGCGGCAGAAGTCGCCGCTGCCGTAGGCGCCGTTGCCACCGCGGCAGACGTGCTTACCGAGAGCTTCGCCAACGCGAAGGCTATGGCAGAGGCCTGTGGCGTGCCTGTCCCCCGTGCAAAGAAGTGGGTCATCGCGCTTGTGGCGCTGCCCCTCGCGATCGTATGCGGCGCCTATATCCCGCAGCTGGCGCAGGGAAACATCGAGATGCAGGAGAACGCCGCGGCCGCGGCTGAGCAGATCGCCATTGCTCGCAAGGCATTAGAGCCCTCATGCGAGTACGTGTCCGCCGATGACCCCTACGAGCGATATCAAGATTACGGCTATCACGTCCGCGGTTATCTGCACGACGGCGACTCCGATACCCAAAAGACCTATACGTACCTGGATTTTGACAACAAGGGGACACTCACGGAAGTGAGCTACGCGGCAGAGGTCGACCCCGGCGCGAGCCTCGAGGACAACCTTACCCGTATCGAGCTCGACCTTGACGAGCTTTCCTCTGCCGTCCAAACCATAGACGTCAAGACCACAAGCCCCGAGCTCCTAGCAGCGCAGAAGCTCCCCGAAGAGTTTAGGCAGGCTTTTTTGAACGGCTCGCTCTACGAGAGAATCTCTATCAGGACGAATGACGGCCCCGTCAAAGCGTATTACTCGTTTGATACGGAACCCGAGGACGAGTTTGACGAGCATACCCATCCAGCCATCCGCATCACGCTGATGAGCAAAACGAACTAGGTGCAGGGAGATGAATGTGATAAAGGGGCTGTCCCTTTGTCACATCATTCGGAGCGCAGGGCTTCCACGGGGTCTTTCTTGGATGCGCTGCGGGCCGGCAGCAGGCCAGCGACAACCGTCAGCAACACCGAAATCGCGATGAGCACCAGCGCATCCTGCACGGGCAGGCTCATCAGATTGGGGACCTGTTTGACCGCAAGCGCCCAGGCATTGACCGGAAAACTCACGAGCACCACGACGACGATGGCGAAGACGCCAGCAATGAGGCCTTCGATGAAAGTCTCGGCGTTGAACACGTTGGCCACATTGCGCTTCGACGCGCCGATCGCGCGCAGGATGCCAATCTCCTTTTTACGTTCCAGCACGCTGATGTAGGTGATGATGCCGATCATGATGGAGCTGACGACCAAGCTGATGCTCACAAATGCGATGAGCACCAAGCTGATGGTGTTCACGATGTCGGTTACCGAACCCATGATAATGCCCATGTAGTCGGTGTACGAGATTGCCTGCTCGTCGTGGCCGGCGGCTTTGACCTGCTTGTTATACGCATCGATGTGATCGAGTACGCGCTCCTTGGCCTCAAAGTCGCGCGGGAAAATCTTAACCGAGATGGGATCTGCCTCATCCGCATAGCCCAACGTGGTCAGATTGTTGTCGTAGGTGAGCTGCGACGCCTTGGCATAGCTCATCATGAGCGAACTCAGGTCCTCAGCGTCCATGTTAAAGTGGATAGCGCGAGCAAAGGCGTTCGCATCCACGCGCATGGCGCTCGCCAGGTTGGCAAAACTCGAAGACATCTGCGTCGCCATTTGGTCCATGAGTCCTGCCGCGCCCGACTTGAGCTGGGACGATACGGTCGTCGCAATCTGTTCGCTAATTGTCTTCATCACCTGATCCATAGCCTGCTGCAGATACGGAGCCAGCTGCTTTTGTACATAGTCGGTCATCGCCTGCTGCAGGCGCTCGGCCAGGGCATCGCCGCCGAGCGCCCTGAGCTGAGCCAGGTATTGCTGGGCTGCGACATCATTCTCAAGGTGCGCCGAGAATGCGGCAGCAAGCTTTGACGCATCCTTAAGATCTTCGGGTGACAGCGCCTTAAACTGATCAGAGCGCATAAAGCCCTCAAACAGCTGGTTGGCAAGTGCTCCCACCTGCTGCATTTGCTCAGGCGTGAGCTCAAGACCATCAAAGATGCCCGAGAAATCTGGGGCCGGCGCTTTGGCCATGATGTCACTAAAGTCGATGTCCTTCCCAACACCCGAAAGGTCAATGTCCAGCCCGGACAAGTCGATACCAGAAAGGTCCATACCGCCGGCCGCGCCCGAGAGCGCAGACGTATCAAACGAGAACGCGCTCTTCAGCGCCGCCTCGTCCACACTGAACATACTGCCCAGATCCACGCCTTGCTTGGCCTCGCCTTGCAACTCGTCAAAGGTCTTGCCCGTAAAGACATCCGTCTCGGGGTGGGTAAGCTGTTCCTGCACAATCTGCGAATCGGCAGCACGCTGCATAAGCTGGCGAGTCAGCGCATGCGTATAGGCAATGCCCGGGGATAATGCGCTCGCGTTGGCCGTCTCGTTGGGTCGCACCACGCCCACAATGCGCACGTCAATACCGTCGGCAACCTTGGCCGCCATAAAGTCGGCATCGCCAGACATGTCAGTCCACATGCCGGTCTCTTCGTTTTTGCGATAGGCATCGGACGGCGACAGCACCTTAAACGTCGTGGACAGCGCATCGTCGTAGGTAAAGTCGGTGCCGGCCTTGGGCGTCTCGACCTTGCCGTCGGCCGTCATGGCACTGTTAACCAGGTCGTTGAGCTCATCGATATCCAGCGCACCGATGCTGTAGAGCGTGTAGTCACCCACCGTGCCGCGGCTCGAAAGCACCATCACGGCCTCGTTGGCAGACGTAGGCCAATGGCCGGCAACGACATCGTACTGGCTGTCGAGCAGGCTCTGGTCGTCAATCATCTCGTTAAAGACCGAGGTTCCCATGGAATCCATGCTCACCGTTGCCGCCGAACTCGCGCCGCCGCTCATGGCCTCGGTCATAGCGTTGGGCACCAGCCGGACAGGCTTCTCATCGCCCTTGCCCGCACGATAGACAACCGGCGTCACGCCGTAGCCGTACTGGATAGCGTTGACCTCTTTATTGATACCGTCGCCGTCGTCGTCAAGCCATGCCTTAAAGCTTGTCATATCGTTAGATTTAACACTTGCGAACATGTCCTTTACGGCTGTGACCACAGGGATCTTGTCGGTTCCCTTAGCTTTGCCACCGGTAGCGTCATCGGACGAGCCCTCGCCCTTGGACGCCTCCTCATCGGTAGCCCCATGGCCGCCCATCATGGACGACAGGTCGTAGTCTTGTTTGGAAATCGTCAGCGGGTAGCTCGAGAGCGTGTCCTCCTCGACCTTTTTGATGTAGTCGTTTACGCCGTTGGACAGCGCCAGGATCGCCGCAATGCCGATAATGCCAATCGAGCCCGCAAAGGCCGTCATGGCCGTGCGACCCTTCTTGGTCATGAGGTTTCGGGCAGAAAGCCCCAGCGCCGTCACAAAGCTCATCGAGGTTTTGCGCGTGGGCTTGGCCTCGCGACGCGCGGCCTCGGCAGCATCAAAGGGATCTGAATCGTCGGTGATCTTGCCGTCCGCCAGGGTGACGATGCGCGTGGCGTACTTGTACGCCAGCTCGGGATTGTGCGTGACCATGATGACCAGACGGTCGCGCGCAACGTCCTTGAGCAAATCCATGACCTGCACGGATGTCGTTGAGTCCAAGGCGCCGGTCGGCTCGTCAGCCAGCACAATCTCGGGATCGTTGATCAGGGCGCGGGCAATAGCCACGCGCTGCATCTGGCCGCCCGATAGCTGGCTCGGGCGCTTGTTAACGTGCTCGCCCAGACCGACTGCCTCAAGCGCCTTGCGTGCACGCTGGCGGCGCTCGGCATGCCCCACGCCCGTGAGCGTAAGCGCCAATTCCACGTTTTCCAAAATGGTCTGATGCGGAATGAGGTTGTAGCTCTGAAACACAAAGCCAATGCGATTGTTTCTGTAGGCATCCCAATCGCGGTCGCTGAAGTCCTTGGTCGAGATGCCATCGATCAACAGGTCGCCGGAATCGAAATGGTCGAGTCCACCAATGACGTTGAGCATCGTAGTTTTACCCGAACCCGAGGGACCCAGGATGGCTACAAACTCGTTATCGCGAAAAGACAGGCTTACGCTGTCGAGCGCTACCTGCGTAAACGACTGCGTAACGTACCTTTTGCAAATATCTCTGAGATCCAGCATGGACGGCAACCTCTCTCGCGCGGGCGCGCTCGCCCGCTCCCCCGCCGTTCACGTTCGGCGCGCTTGTCCTACTCTATCCTCATTTTTGGCCGATACCAGTGAGGAATGTAACGAACCGCGCCAAAAAACGAACGGGACAGCACGCCGCATGGCGCACCATCCCGCATATAACATCCCCGATGTGACAAAGAGGCTGTCACTTTGTCACATTCCAATGCGCGCTACTTTTCGAGCCCGCACGGCATAACGTTAGCGCTGCCGCGGCGAGCCTCAGTCACGGCTGCAAAGAAGCGATAGCCGCCCGAGAAGTTAAAACACTCAAAGCCATGCTGCGCCAAAATGCGGCAAGCAATGTAGCTGCGAATGCCGCTCTGGCAAATCACGTAAACCGGCTTGGCCCGGTCGAGCTCGCCCAGGCGATTGCGCAGATCATCGACGGGAATGTTTACGAAACCATCGATATGCCCGCGCTCATACTCCCCTTCCGTACGAACATCGAGCAGCTGCACGCTGCCATCGCGTGGCAAGTTGGGCTCATCCTCCCAATGCCACTGCGCCAGTATGCCGCGATTGAGGTTCTCGATCATAAAGCCCGCCATATTGACGGGATCCTTCGCCGATGAATACGGCGGCGCGTATGCTAGGTCCAAATCCTTAAGCCTATCGCCGCGCATGCCTGCCTGGATGGCAGTCGCCAGAACGTCGATACGCTTGTCCACACCATCGATGCCCACGATTTGCGCACCCAGCAGGCGCAATCCCTGCTTCTCGAAGATAACCTTCATGGTCATGGGCGTTGCACCCGGATAATAACCCGCATGCGAACCGGGCGACAGGACCACGCTGTCGCAGTCAATTCCCGCCGCGTGTGCTGCCTTTTCGGATAGTCCCGTGCTTGCCGCCGTCAAGTCGAATACCTTGATAACCGATGAGCCCAACGATCCGCGGTAGCAGCTGTCCATGCCGGCTATGACATCGGCGACGACACGCCCCTGCTTGTTGGCGGGGCCGGCGAGCGAAATGACCGCGTCCTCGCCGGTCACCTGATGCGTGACCTGCACGGCATCGCCCACGGCATACACGTCGGCAGCAGAGGTCTCCATGCGGTCGTTGACCACAATAGCCCCCTTGATGCCCAGTTCGAGCCCCGCCTCTTGCGCCAGATGGCTCTCAGGTGCCACGCCAATGGCAAGCAGCACCATATCGGCTCCGATAGGGTCATCGCCCGCAACATGGGTGACAACGCGGCCATCAACTTCCTCAAAACCTGTCACATCGGCCTTGAGGCGCAGATCGATACCGTGCTCACGCACCTCGGTATGCAAAAGGGTCGCCATGTCGTAATCCAGGTTGTTCATAAGCTGGACGGGACGCTGCAGAAGGGTCACCTGGAGCCCCAGCTCGCACAGATTCTCCGCCGTCTCGACGCCAATGAAGCCGCCGCCGATCACGACGGCACTGCTCGGTCGCCGCTCTCGAACATAGCTGTGAATACGCAGCGTGTCCTCAACGGTGCGTAGGCTAAAGATTTTATCCGAGTCGATGCCCGGCAACGCAGGGCGAATCGGCTTTGCACCCGGCGACAGGATGAGCTTGTCATACGTCTCGACAAATTCCTCGCCCGTCAGCATATTGCGAACCTCGACCGTATGCGAATCGGGATGGATGGCAAACACCTCGTGACTCGTCTTGACCGCAATGCGAAAGCGATCCCAAAAGCCCTTGGGAGACTGCAGCGTCAATGCGCTCTCTTCTTCTATCACGCCGCCAATGTAGTACGGAAGCCCACAGTTGGCATACGATACAAAACCCGTGCGCTCAAAGATGACAATTTGGGCCTGCTCGTCGAGTCTGCGCAAACGTGCGGCCGCCGATGCGCCGCCTGCGACGCCTCCAACGATAACCACCTTCATAGCCAACGCACCACCTTTCCCGTGTAGCCGCTTATGCCGCCGATATTCTTGACACTGCCGTACCCCAAACGCTTAAGAAAACTCACAGCTTGGTTGCTTCGCGCACCGCTCAGGCAATGCACGAAAAGCTGCGTGCCCTTTCGACGTATACCCATGATGCTACCCCGAAGCAGAAAAAAGAGTCGCTGTTTCCAGCGACTCCCCTTCAGTTGTCTGTCCCACGGACTTACTGTTCGCTCTTCGCGAGTGCCTGATCGATCAGTTTGTTGAGCGCCTCGCGCTGCTCAGCGGAGTTGATGCCGCCCATGATCGGCTCTCCCACAATGTTACCGTTCTGGTCGATCACGTAGGTGGTCGGGAACGAGTACAGGTTGGAGGTGAACTTTCCGGCCTCGCTGTCCGACTTAAACCAGATGTTCTTATACGTCACGCCCTTCTTGGAAAGCACGTCCTTGGCATCAGCCACCTCGTCTTTGTTGCCATCGAGCGTAAAGGAATTAACGCCCACGACCTGGCCGCCCTTCTCGGCAAGCTCCTTGTTGAGCTTCTCCAGATCGCCCAGCTCTCCCACGCACGGCTTGCAGGTGGTAAACCAGAAGTTCATGACGGTGACCTTGTTCTTGGAGAACAGCTCGTCGCTGTTTACATCGTTGCCGTCCAAGTCCTTGCCCTTAAAGCTGGGGAACTTCGTCTCCCCGCTCTCGCCGTTGGTCATGCCTGCGGTCGAGGCATCAACACTCTCCCCCTCGCCGGGCGTGCTGCCACATCCGGGGAACTCCTTCTCCAGCGCCATGAGCTTGTCCTCGATCTCCTTGACCTGCTGCGCGCCGGCCTTAAGCGTCTTAAGCTCGTCAGCCGCAAACTGATCCTTGGCGCCCTCGATGGTATCGAGCAAGAAGTCACCGTAGTTCTTGCCGTCCTCAATCATGGGAGTGTCTTTGTTGGCCGCAAGGAACACCTTTTCCCATAGGGCGTTATCGCTCGCAAAGATCTCGTTTTCCTTTTGCAGCAGCTGCTGGTACAGCTTGGCCGCCTCCTCGGCGCTCGACGGCTTTTGTGCCACAAGCTCGGCAATCTGCGCATCGCCGCTCGTGGCGTCCTTCGCGTCGCCCTTGGGGGCAGAGCACGCCGCGAGAGTCAGCGCCAGCACGGGCAGCATCAACAAGGCCGCAATTTTTGACAGTTTCATGGTTCCTCCGTTTATATCGAAACTTATATAGGTACCTATTTGTTTTCGCAGGCCTGCGTGGACTGCGCGGTCTTGTCGCCCGTCACACCCAGCCCATAGCGAAAGCTAATAGCATCGACGGGGCACGCGCCCACGCATTTGCCGCAACGAATGCACTCGGCATGGTTGGGCGTACGCGTAACGTCCACGTCCATCTGGCACACCTTGGCGCACTTGCCGCACGAGACGCATTTACAATGATCGACCTGAATCCCCAGCAACGACACCTTGTTCATGAGTGCATAAAAAGCGCCGAGGGGGCAAATCCATTTACAGAAGGGGCGGTAGAACAGCACGCTCAGAACCGTAACCGCAATGAGGATCGCGAGCTTCCAGGTAAAGAGCTTTCCCAGCGCGGAGCGGATTCCCACGTTCATGATGGACAGCGGAATCGCGCCCTCGAGCACGCCCTGCGGACAGATGTACTTGCAAAAGAACGGGTCGCCCATGCCCACATCGTTTACCACCAAGACGGGCAGCAGCACCACGGCAAACAGCAGCACGGCATACTTGATGTACGTGAGCGGCTTGAGCTTTTTCGTGGAGAGCTTTTTGCTGGGAATCTTATGCAAAAGCTCTTGCAGCCATCCAAACGGGCACAAAAAGCCGCATACAAAACGTCCCAGCAGCACGCCGATTAGAATGAGCGTTCCGGTGACGTAATACGAAAAGCTAAACTTAGACGAGCCCACCACCGACTGAAACGACCCGATGGGACACGCGCCCGAGGCCGCCGGACACGAGTAGCAGTTGAGCCCCGGCACGCAGACGGCTTTGCCCGCCCCCTGGTAGATGCCTCCCTTGGCAAAGTTGGGCAGGTGAATATTGGTCGCAAGCGTCGCCGCCGCTTGAATCAATCCACGAAATCGCGCTAAAAGATGCGATGCAGTGTTTTTTCTTTTATCCAATTCCGATACACTCCAAGCACAGCCTGATTGCCTTGGCCAGCACGGCATCTGCCTCGCCGCGCATGATGCCAAAGCACACCATGGCAATCCCTGCGATCAGCAAAGCCACCTGCGCCACAGGTTTAATCGCTTTGAACAATCTGACCACTCCTTTCGTTTCGCGACCCATTGGACCATACCGACTATAAAATCCGTGTTAAGCGCGAATGACTATGCAAGGAGAACGTTATGCGCATCTTGGTCGTCGAGGACGAGCGGGCACTGTGCGATGCAATCGCACGTAGCCTGCGCAACTTGGCCTATAGCGTCGACTGCTGCTACGACGGACAGCAGGCGCTCGACCTGCTCGATGTCGAGACATTTGATCTTGTCGTGCTCGACCTCAATCTCCCCCATGTCGACGGCATGACCGTGCTCAGGCAACTCAGAACAACTGATTGCGAGACCAAGGTGCTCGTGCTCTCGGCACGCGGCGAGGTCTCCGACAAGGTAGCGGGGCTCGATGCGGGCGCCAACGACTACCTCACCAAGCCGTTCCATCTTGAGGAGCTGGCGGCACGCATACGCAGCCTCACGCTCAGACGCTTTACGCAAAGCGATGTCGTCCTGACCTGCGGACCGCTGAACTTTGACACTAAAGCACGCGCCGCCTCCGTAGGCGACGAGGTTCTATCCCTCACGCGCAAGGAGACCGGCATCTTGGAATACCTGATGCTTAACCAGGGGCGTCCGGTAAGTCAAGAGGAGCTTATCGAGCACGTTTGGGATAGCAGCGTCAACAGCTTTAGCAACGCGACCCGCGTGCATATCTCGTCGCTGCGCAAAAAGCTGCGCGGTGCGTTGGGGCACGACCCCATCCGCAACCGAATCGGCGAAGGCTACGTTATGGAGGACGGCAAATGAAGCGGCTGTCGCTGCAGTGGCGCATCACGTTAATGACGGCCCTGCTGGTATGTTCGACCTGCGTACTTATGAATTGTCTGGTTGGTTACTCCGGCATGCGCTACATGGACTCGATTGGTGCAGAAGCGTCGGCGCACAGCAAGGTGGAGACCGCATCGCCCAGCTCATTTGACCCGGCAAGCAAAGAGCTCGATGACGAGCTGACCATCGTCGTGAGTGACGCCCAAGCATCGTTTAGCGCGACGAGCTGGTGCATAACCGCGGCGGTGACGCTGCTCGGTGGCGTGCTGGCCTACTTTGTGAGCGGACATGCGCTGCAGCCGTTGCGCTCCTTTGCGGCGCAAGTCGAGAGCGTGCGGCCCGACAACCTCGCCGACACAAAGATCAGCGAGGACGTGCCCTCTGAACTCAGGCGCTGCAGCGCATCATTTAACGACATGATTTCTCGCCTTGACGAGGGATTTTCCGCACAAAAACAGTTTACGGGCAATGCGGCGCACGAGCTGCGCACGCCACTTGCGCTCATGCAAGCCCAGGTTGAGCTGTTTTGCGCCGAGCACCCCGACGCCGATGCGGATACAGCGAGCCTGCTCCGGCTGCTGCAGGAGCAGACCGAGCGAATGACGCACATGACAAAGACCCTGCTCGAGATGAGCGAGCTGCGCAGCGTCCCCTGCAACGATGCGATTGACTTGGCGCCGATGATCGAAGAAGTGCTCACCGACCTGGCGCCCCTTGCCGAGCAAAAAGACATCACGCTTGCAAGCGAGGGCGACGCGCAAACAATCGGCAGCGACACGCTGATCTATCGGCTACTGTTCAATCTGGCTGAGAATGCCATACGCTACAGCGCGCCCAGCTCGACCGTGCAAATCAGCGCCCGTGCCGAAGGCGACCGCGTGCTGCTACGCGTGCGTGACCAAGGGCCGGGCATTCCCGAGCAATACCAGACGAGCATCTTTCAGCCCTTCTTTCGTGTCGACAAATCGCGCAGCAGGGCATATGGCGGCGTGGGACTGGGGCTTGCGCTGGTCTGGGAGATCGCCGCGCTTCACGGCGGCTCCATCGAGGTCGAAGAGAGCTCGGAGCGCGGAACGACCATGCTCGTAACCCTTCCCGCACGTAACATCGAAGATGTGACAAAGGGACCGTCCCTTTGTCACATCTGCTAGTTCTCGTCGCCTACCAGCTGAGCTAGCTTACTCCCACTCGACCGTGCCGACGGGCTTGGGCGTGAGGTCGTAGCACACGCGGCAGATACCGGGAACCTCGGCAGTGACGCGGGCGGTGATGCGCTTGAGCAGCGCCCAGTCGAGCTCGGGCACCTCGGCGGTCATGACGTCAACGGTGTTGATGCAGCGAATGATGCAGGGCCAGTCGTAGGCGCGCTTGCCCTCGCGCACACCGGTGGCGCGGAAGTCGGGTACCACGGCAAAGTACTGCCAGATGGACAGACCGGCGTTGTCAATCTCCTCGCGCACGATGGCGTCGGCCTCGCGCAGTGCCTCAAGACGATCGCGGGTGATGGCACCGAGGCAGCGAACGCCCAGGCCGGGGCCGGGGAACGGCTGGCGCTCGACCATGTTCTCGGGCAGGCCGAGCTCGCGGCCCACGACGCGGACCTCGTCCTTGTACAGCAGTTTGACGGGCTCGCAGAGCTCAAACTGCAGATCCTCGGGCAGACCGCCCACGTTGTGGTGGGCCTTTACGCCGTCCTGCGACTCCAGAATGTCGGGGTAGATGGTGCCTTGGGCGAGGAAGCTGACCTCGTCGCCTACCTTGCGGGCCTCCTCCTCAAACACGCGGATGAACTCGGCGCCGATAATCTTGCGCTTGGCCTCGGGCTCCTCAACGTCCACGAGCTTGTCCAGGAAACGGTCGGTGGCGTCAACGTAAACCAGGTTGGCATCCATCTGGTTCTTGAAGACGTCGACGACCTGCTCGCTCTCGCCCTTGCGCATGAGGCCGTGGTTCACATGCACGCAGATAAGCTGCTTGCCGATAGCCTTGATGAGCAGCGCCGCGACAACGGAGCTGTCAACGCCACCCGAAAGGGCCAGCAGAACCTTTTTGTCGCCGATCTGCTCGCGGATTGCAGCGACCTGCTCTTCGATGAACGCCTGGGCAAGTTCGGGAGTGGTGATACGCACCATGTCGTCGGGACGCTTGTTGGGATCCATGCAGAGCTCCTTCTCGGTTTGATGGAAATGCGCCGCGCGTATGCAGACGCACCGTCATATGACCTCATTATATGCAGAGCGGAGTTCGTTTCCCATCGCTGCGACAGAGCTTTTTGCAGGGGTGGCAATTTTTTCTAATGTCGAGGTCAGCTAAGCTTCGGTAGCCACCTTGGGAGCATCGCCAATAGACTCTTCCTTTATACGTTCGGCATAATCGTCGGCGATACCCACAAATTCCAGTCCCGAGCAACAGGAGTACAATTGCTGCTATTGTTGCCAGCTGTTGGGAGATGGAAGATGGACTGCGATGGCTACCCATGCGTTCCCATGCCGTTGATGTGCACTGCCTTTGTGCCGGGGCAGATTGACGCTGCGGTTGAAGGCATTTCCGACCCCGATTCACGCACCATCGCCACGGCAGAAGCGCTGTACTTTCGCGGACAGGCCGCCCTCGCTGCCAAGACGGCGCGCCCCTATCTTGACGCCACCGACCCCGCACTGCGCTATTCCGCATGCTTTATCTGCGGATATGCCAGCCTGTCGCTCAACCGTATCGCCGACGCCCGCCGGTGCCTTGCTGGCATCCTCGATACGCCGGCCGACGAGGAATCGCCCGCCGTCCACGCCACGCATATCCTGTTCACCTCGGCCGCGAGTGTCCTGCTGCACTTGCCTTCCCCGTATTCTGCCGAAGAGTTTTATCCACTTGCGGCGCATCTGCCCGAAGGCCTGCGCCTGTTCGCCAGCTACGTGATGGCGCACGCCTTATATCTGCGCGGTGAATACGGCCGCAGCCTGGGCATGGTGGAAAATGCCCTGATCATGAAACAGGGAAGCTATCCGATCTCGGAACTGTTCCTGCACCTGGCAGCTTCCATGGCATGCATGAGCCTCAAGGACATCGACGCCGCAAAAGCACACTTCGGAGCCGCTTGGGACATTGCGCGTCCCGACGGCCTTATCGAACTCATCGGCGAGCACCACGGCCTTCTACAGGGGCTCATCGAGGCATGCCTAAAAACGCAATACCCTGACGACTTCGCGCGCATCATCGAGATCACGTACCGCTTCAGCTACGGCTGGCGGCGCATCCACAACCCCGATTCGGGCGAGGACGTGGCCGACGATCTAACGACCACGGAATTCACCATGGCCATGCTCGCCTGTCGTGGGTGGACCAACGCCGAAATCGCACGCCATATGGGAGTATCGCCGGGCACCGTCAAAAACCGCCTATCCGGCGTATACGCAAAGCTTAGCATCGGCACACGTGCCGAGCTGGTCGCGCATATGTTGCGTTAGCGACCGGGCTGCCAAGCACATCGAACGCGTTCCGGAACCCGGCGCTTCGCTCGATCAATTTGGACATTTTGACCCTTGAATGGCACTACCGCCACGGGGCGTCTTCTCGCAAAATTGGATTATTTCCACCGATATTTGCGGGATGGGAGCCCAAGATGCTTGATCGCCGTTCGTTACTTGTCGCCGGAGCGTCCTCGTTAGCGAGCATTATGTTGCCGCGCGTGCCGGGAAGCGAAAACGCCTTCATATTGCCGTTCGCACCCACCGAAGCCTATGCCGATGAAAAAGACCCCTTCAGGGTGCTCGTTCTCTCGCGCACCATGTTCGGTGTGGTCGTGGTCGACGTCGCCAACAAGAATATGCCCATCAAGGGAGCGCAGGTCACGCTCACGTCGCGCTATGCCGCAGGCAAGCAGCTCACCGCCACTACCGATGACGAAGGCACGGCCATCTTTGAGGTCGCGCCGCTTTCGGAAGGCTACGTAGACGAGGCGACGCTTCTCGACGCGTACGACTTTAACGGCGGCATCTCCATTAGCATGGCGGGCTACCGCGATGTCGAGATTCCCCTTGCGCGTATCCAGGGCGGCACCGCCATAACCGCGCCCACGCGTCCGCTTTCCGACGGCGAGCCGTACTTTCGCCAGCTCACATTCGACGAATGGGACATCCAATACGCTGAAGCCACGTTCATGGCATTGCCGAAGAACGACACGGCAAACGAGCAGCCCGATACGCACGCCTTTACCGTGCAGGCACATCTGCCACAGGGTGGACAGGCAACGCTGCGCATCAACAAAGTGACGCCTGCCGCGGGCAGCTCGCCCGAAACCGTCACGCAGATCGGTCAGATCAAGGCCAGCGCATCGGGTTCGGATAATCTGGCAACGTTCACACTCGAAGACAAGTTCCTCGATGCAGCATCGGGCCTTCTGGAAGAAGGATGCAAGCTGCGCTTTGTCCTCGACTACCAGGGCAAGACCTATACACTCTCCTCCCCCATGGCCGTTGTCACCGCGCCGGCCGCCAAGTCGGAATCGGGCTCGACCACCATCATTCCCACCACTATGGACCAAGAGATCACTCCGTTTGATTTCCCAGCGGCGTTTCCCGGCATCGGCGGCAACAAGTTCACCTGCTGGATGCCCTCGTTCCCCATTCTGTTCGATTTCTCGTTTGCCGGGTACGTACTGTTTGGCGGAGGATACAAACCAGCCAGCTATATGAACGATTCGGGCAATCCGGATCCGGAGTACTGGAAGAAGTCACCGCGCGAGTCGGGCGCCAAGCAGGCAAACCGCTACCTCGACGAGATGGAGGGGAAGTGGAATCAGTACAAGAGCATGAGTGCCGGTTCGGGTACCGATCCAAGGAACACCAAGCTCCTTCGCCACCATTGCACGCCGCTGTTCACGATGGATATCGCCACACAGCTGTACGGCTCGCTCGCCTACGATTGGGTGGGCAAAACCTGGGGTGACAACAACGATCCCGCATACGGCAATATTAAGGCTCTCTTCCAGGTAAGAACCGACCTCAACTGGACCGAACAGTTCACCTTGGGACCAGTACCCTTTTTCCTAAACGTCAACCCCTGGGTGCTGGCGAAGCTGGCGCTCGCCGTGGGTGCCCATACGCACGGCAGCGGCGCGGCGTTTTTCAAGAACATTTCGCTCGACTATTCCAACACGTCGGGCTCTTTCACCATCCAGATCGGGCTTGCCGTCACCTTTGGAGCCGGCGTTGCAGGCGTCGCCTCGTCTGCCGTGCGCGGCGCCGCATCCCTCACGTTGTTCATTGGGTACGAGAAGGCGGATGGACACCAGCTTCCGCGACTGCGCGTAGGTGCAGACGTCGATGTCGATGTGATACTCCAGTTCGTCATGTTCAAGTGGACCACCAAAGCTTGGTCGGGATCGTGGCCCACACTCCTCGATTCGTGGAATATGTCGGTGAACAACGGCGACCAGTATGTACTCCAGCGCTCTGAACTCGCATTGGGCGGAAATACGCCTTACACGCTGGATGCCTGCTTCGGCACGCCCGGCGACATCAAGGCGGGCGGCGTGCCGCAATTTATCGCATCGGCCACCATCGTCACCAACGCCGAGCTGCTCGCACGCGCCGAGGTTAATGCCACTGCCGCAAACGTTGCGCCTGTCGTGCGCGATTGGGATCAAGCGGTCACGCGCATTGAGCTCGAGGCAGACGCGGAGAGCGACGACACGGGACAGGTTGAGCATTTCGTCCACGCACTGATGGAAAACGACGAAAACGCAGCGCCGATGTATGAGTATACCTACATCGTTCAGGCGACGAACGCCGTTGCGGACCCCAACGCCAATTCTGCCGGCGTGTCGGAGGACGAGCGTGGCGGTATCAAACCCTCGAGCGACAGTGTGCTGTTTTCCGGCGTGCTCAGCGAAGCTCACATGAGGCTAACGATGATCGCCGGCGTGGAGTGCCTATTCCGTATCGCCTCGGTGCGCTACGGCGACAATGGCCGCTCGCGCCTGGTAGTGCACACAAAGGCAAACGACACGTGGTCTGCCCCCACGCCCGTGGACTTCCCCCTTGGGTTTGGCGAGGGCGACGTGGAGCGCAACGGCATATACGATTACGACTTCGACGTGGTGGAATATACGGACGGGAGGGGAAACCGGGACGCCTACGTGCTGCTGGTCTCGGGCGAGCGCCCCGACGGCGACAACACCCTTTTCGATACGGCAAGCACAGCCGGCATACTGTCCGTCGTGTGCCTGCGCATAAGTAATGACGAGATCCGCGTGGTGTCGCATACGTCATGGCGCAGCATCTCGCGCGGCCGCCTGCAAGAGGATGGCTACCATTGCCTGCAGTGCCCGCGTATCACGGTGGGCGAGACGCTGGTCGACGGACGTCTGTCGGGCGCCTACCTCCACCGCCGCGGAACCACCGCAGAAAAGGCGCTCGGCAGCGAGGCTGAGGTTGCGCTGGAATGTTTCACCCTGTGGTCGGACGTTTCGGGCGACAGCCTCACGTTCCGTCAGGTCCTCCGCTTTCCGCAAGCACCGTCGAGCATCGAGCTGGGCGCGCCCGAAACTATCAACGGCAAAATGGTGGTGCCCGTTGCGTACGAGACCGCAGACGGTTGCGGCTGCGCATCGTACGCCGTGATCGGCCAGTCCATTGCGGGCTGGGGCGTTATGTCACCAGACGCCACGGTACCCCGTGCGATGCCGTGGCCACAACATTCGGGCTTTTTGGCAACCGTCAACGAGCAACTGCAGCATATTACTTGGACGCGAGGCGCATCGGCATTTGCAACGCAGCCCGTGGGTGCCGCAGGCTGTGGCCCGGCATCGTTTAGCGTAAGCAACAACGGCAGGTGCGTGCTCTATGTGGAGAACACCGATGGCAAGGTTGGACAAACCTACGACGAAGAAGGCAACCCGGTAGCAGTGATGGGCAAGCACTTCCGCATCTTCGCCAGCACCTTGGCACGCGATTTGTTCACGGAGCCGTTCGTGATGTGCGAGCTGGACCATCCCGTCGATCAGATAACGACTTTTTTGACGTCGGGAGGCATGCTCTCCGCGCTCGCCACGCACATTGTGAGCGCGGAGCAGAGCGAGGCAGAGCTGCACGGCATCGAAGTACCCTTGGTGGCATGTGCCACTCCGACGGGCGCGGTTGCCACCTCGGGCGCAGTGGTGCCCGGAGCAGCAGGCGAATCCTTCATGGTCACGGTGCGAAACGACGGCAACACCTTGCTGACCGCCGGCACGATCGATCTGTATCGAGAGGGCTCCAGCCAGCCGTTCTCCAGCGCATCCATCGAATTCGGAGTGAACGCACGTATGGCATCGATCTACGATCCAGAGCTTGCCGAGGACGCTTCGGCCAACGACATGGCACACGTGAAGTACGCACTCGAGACGCTGGGCGAACATTTTGCGACGCACCCGCTGGTAGCCGACAACGGCAACGCCGTGCTGGCACCGGGTTGCACGGCACAGTTCCGCATGAGCTTCGCCATCCCCGAGAGTTGGAGCGACGAAGTGGGCAAACGCGTAACGCTGTATGCGAAGGCGCGTGACCTGGTGGCGCTCGATCCCGTAACGCTCGAGGAAATTCGACCGGGTGCAAACTCGGCGCTGGATGCCGTATTGCACGAGCTTCATGTGCCCGACGCGGCATGCGAGCGCTCAGAAGTTCAGGTCGGCGTCTGCGACAGCGCGGATACGACAGGACTTCACGACGCCCCGATGACAGCGGGCGGCGATGGTGGCTCGAGTGGCGGCGGCGCTGACGAGGGCGGCGGCTCCGGCGGAAGCAGCTCCGGCAGCGGCAAGGACCACGGCAATAACAAGCGCTCCGGAAAAGCGGGCGCGCTTGCGGGCACGGGCGATGTCAACGCTCCCCTTACGGCAGCCGCCGCAGCGCTCGCCGTGGCAGGCGCCGGCCTCGTCGCCTACAGCGCCCGCCGCACGGCGCTCGAAAAAGACACCGCCTATGAGGACAATTCGGATAGGCCTCGCTAGCTCCTAGTTACTTTTGTGAGAGGCGCCGACTCGGCTCATCGAACATCAAAATGGGCTGGTTCTGGATACCCAGAGCCGGCCCATTACGCATTAAATGTCGTCTGAGGAGTCGAGTTCTGCCTCGAGCTTGGCACGGCGTCTTTTCGCCGTGAAAAACGTTGCGCACAGGACAGCAAACGTGGCCGCGAAAATCGTCGCACCGCAGAACACGCCCGTGGCCAGGTTCGCCAACCAAAAGACGCTTTCGAGCGGTACGATCTGCGCCTCAGCGATACAGCGCATTGCGGCAATAACAAGCGCGAACGCGGCGCCGCTAAGACCGCTGACAAGCAGGAAATATCCAACAGGAAGATGCTCGGTTTGCCCAAAACGATTGGTATCGACATAGCCCTTCCGCGTTTGCAGTCCTGCGCAAATCAACATCACGAGAACGAGCCACAAATACATGGCTGCCTCGAACGGCGTTGCAAAGCCATGCGGCATTTCACTAGCGTCGCTGTGAACCCACGCAACCTGTCGAGCTATAAACTGGTAGAAAAAGATCATCAACATGCCAAACGAAAGCAGCACGAAGCCAATCTTGTAAATCTTCGCGTTCTCAGCCTCCAGGCGCTCATCCTTTGGGCCGGCATATTCACGCCACTTTTGCACGATTTTCAGATCTTCATATTTCATAGTGAACTCCTAAAGAGTATTAGGGTCGGCGTCGGTTTCGTCTTCCCAAAACAAGTCGTTCAACGTAACGCGCAGCGCCTTACAGATTGCCACGCACAAATTGAGCGTGGGGTTGTAGCCGCCCGCCTCGATCAGGCCGATGGTCTGGCGCGTAACGCCCACGGCCTCGGCCAAGTCGGCTTGCGAAAGGCCGGCCGCCGCACGCGCCGCCTTCATGCGGAGGTTCTTTTTGCCCGGCATGGAGTTCCTTTCGTAGTAATGGACAGATATCCGTTGCAACATGACAGAAATATATTGCATCCATCGGGTAATGTCAACTATATCTGTCATTATGAAAACCACGTCCGTCATCACCATGCGGACATAACAATTTCAATTCGCTATTCAAACTTACTCGGGCAGAACCGACTCGGTTTTGTCCGAGTAAACTCGAGCATAAACTGATTCATGCGATACAATTAACTCGGACAAAACCGAGTCGGAAGGAACCGAGTAAGTGGAATTCATTGGCAGGGAGCGTGAACTCGCCCGTATTAAGAAAACGCTCAAGGCGCCCGAACAGCGCAATGTTCTCATTTACGGCAGGCGTCGTGTCGGCAAAAGTGAGCTCATCAAGCAGGCGCTAACCGATTTGTCGGGCGTCGCAACGGTCTATTACGAGTGCCGCCAAACCTCCGAGGCAGACAACCTAGAGAGTCTGTCCGCCCTTGTTGCTGAAGCGCTGAGCTTTCCTCCGCTCGCCTTCACAGGCATCCGCGAGCTCATCGAATTTCTGTTTGCCCAAGCCAAAGACAAGAACGTTACCCTTGTTCTCGACGAATACCCCTACTTGAGAGATGCGGTTAAAGGCTTAGACAGCATTCTCCAGACCTCAATCGACGCTCACAGGGAAGACTCACGTTTAAACATTGTCCTGTGCGGCTCCTACGTTGAGATTATGAAATCCCTCATCGAGCATGAGAGCCCCCTCTACGGGCGAATTGATCTCGCGCTTGAGCTTAAGCCCATGGACTACTTTGACGCTGCGAAATTCTATCCCGCGTTCTCGCCCGAGGACAAGGTGCGGCTCTATAGCGTTTTTGGCGGCATCCCCTTTTACAATCGCCTCATCGATCAGTCCCAAAGCGTACGCGACAACATCATCGAGCTCGTCACAGAACCTGGCGCCCGCTTAGAAAGCGAAGTGCCGTCCTATCTCAACGCCGAGATCTCGAAAATGACCAACGCCAACGAAGTTTTCGGGGCTCTCGCACAAGGTTACTCCCGTTGGGGGGACGTGTTGGCACAGTCACACGTCTCGAGCGGTCCGGCCATGGCAGATGTACTCGACAAGCTCATGTCACTCGAAATCGTCCAAAAGCGTGCACCCATCAACGACCCTATGAACAAGCGCAAGTCTGGCTACTTTGTAGTGGACCCACTTTCGCTCTTTTACTATCGCTACGTCTTCCGCAATGCCTCCGCGCGTCAGCTGCTCGACCCAGAAGTCTTCTATGATCGTCACGTCTCCCAAGACTTCGAGGAAAACTACGCTCCACATATGTTTGAGGAGATCTGCCGTCAATACCTCGTACGGCAGAACAGGGCCGGCAAGATCGAACCGGCTTTCGACGCCATAGGCAAGTACTGGTACGACGATCCCGCAAACAAAACGAGCGGCGAATTCGATGTGGTAACGCAAGACCCCGAGGGCTACGCATTCTACGAAGCAAAGTTCCGCAAGTCCCCCGTTACGCAAAAAATGGTCGATGAGGAAATCACCCAAGTCGAGGCAACGGGGCTCAAGTGCCATCGCTACGGATTCTTCTCCCGCTCGGGCTTCGAAGCTGACGAAAGCGATCGAACCGTCTTCATCGACCTGCCGCAGATGTTTGAATAGGACAGGCCCCACCCGCATCCCAAGCATTCATTATCTAACCGAACGATTGTTCGATGGAATTCGTGTTAGATGGAATCGTCCGAGGCCTGGGCTATGCTACCTTGACTATCTATATGACTTAAACGCAGCAAAGGAGCACCGAGAGAGCGAGTATGGCAAAAAACACCGCAAACTATGGTAACGACAGTATCCGCCAGCTCAAGGACGAGGAGCGCGTACGCCTGCGCCCTGCCGTCATCTTTGGCTCGGACGGACTCGATGGCTGTGCACACGCTGCCTTCGAGATCCTGTCCAACGCCGTTGACGAGGCGCGCCAGGGTTACGGCAAGCTCATCACCCTTACCGTCTTTCGCGATGGCTCCATTCAGGTAGAGGACAACGGCCGCGGCTGCCCGCTCGACTGGAACCCTTCCGAGAAGCGCTTTAACTGGGAGCTCGTCTTTTGCGAGCTCTACGCCGGCGGCAAGTATAACAACAACCAGGGCGGCGACTACGACTTCTCGCTCGGCACCAACGGCTTGGGCTCCTGCGCGACCCAGTACGCTTCCGAGTACATGGACGTCACGGTTTGGCGCGACGGCAACAAATACTCCCTGCACTTTAAAAAGGGCAAGGTCGTCGGCGCCAAAAAGAAGGCACTCGAGATTGAGCCCAGCGACGAAGACCGCACCGGTACCACCATCAAATGGCGCCCCGATCTTGAGGTCTTTACCTCGATTAGCATTCCCCACGACTGGTATCGCGAGACCATGCGCCGTCAGGCCGTGGTCAACGCCAACGTGACCTTCCGCCTGCGCATCGAGGGCGACGATGGCGAGTTTTCCGAAGAGGATTTTTGCTATCCCAAGGGCATCGAGGACTACGTGCTCGAGAAGGTCGGTACCGACTACCTTACCGAGCCCTTCTTTATCGAGGCCGACCGTCGCGGTCGCGATCGCGAGGACCTGCCCGACTACAACGTAAAAATCACTGCTTGCATGTGCTTCTCGCGCACTTTCATGATGCAGGAGTACTACCACAACTCATCGTGGCTCGAGAACGGCGGCTCGCCCGAGAAGGCGGCCCGCAGTGCTCTGACCAGCGCCATCGACGCCTACATCAAGCAACAGGGCAAGTACAACAAAAACGAGAGCGGCATCAAATGGCAGGACGTCCAGGACTGTCTGGTGCTGGTGACCAACTGCTTCTCCACCCAGACGTCCTACGAGAACCAGACTAAGAAGGCCATCAATAACCGCTTTATCCAGCAGGCCATGACCGCCTTCTTTAAGGAGCGTCTCTCGACCTACTTGATCGAGAACAAAGACGCCGCCAACAAGATTCTGGAGCAGGTCCTCATCAACAAGCGCTCGCGCGAGAACGCAGAGAAGACGCGTCAGAGCATCAAGACCAACCTGCAGCAGAAGACCGACATGGCCAACCGCGTGCAGAAATTCATCGACTGCCGCTCCAAGGACAAGAGCCGTCGCGAGATCTACATCGTAGAGGGCGACTCGGCAGCAGGCGCCATTCGCACCTCGCGCGATGCCGAGTTCCAGGGCGTTATGCCCGTCCGCGGCAAGATCCTCAACTGCCTGAAGGAGGACTACCCGCGCATCTTTAAGTCCGACATCATCATGGACCTTATGCGTGTGCTGGGCTGTGGCGTGGAGATCAAGGACAAGCGCATCAAGAACCTTGGCGCCTTCGACCTGGACAACCTCAACTGGAACAAGGTCATCATCTGTACGGATGCCGACGTCGACGGTTATCACATTCGCACGCTCGTGCTCACCATGCTCTATCGACTGGTGCCCACGCTTATCGACGAGGGCTACGTCTATATCGCCGAGTCGCCGCTCTACGAGATCAATTGCAAAGAGAAGACCTACTTTGCCTACACCGAGCTCGAGAAGAACGGCATCCTTAAAGAGATCGGCGACCAAAAGTGCTCCATCAACCGCTCCAAGGGTCTTGGTGAGAACGATCCGGACATGATGTGGCTCACCACCATGAACCCCGAGACGCGCCGCCTGATTAAGGTGGAGCCCGAGGACGTCACCAAGATGGAAACCATGTTCAACCTGTTGCTGGGCAACGACGAGGCAGGCCGCAAGCGCCATATCTCCGAGCACGGCAAGGAATACCTGGACCAGCTGGACCTGCAATAGCAGCACATCGATAACGACGGCCCATAAGAAGTTCAAGAGGAAATCGTGGCAAAGAAGAAGACGAAGAACCAGCCAAAGAAAAAGCAGGTCAACGCCGAGAACGTCATCGGCCTGCACTCCGAGGTCACCGATCAGCCAATCACGCAGACGCTCGAGGTCAACTACATGCCCTACGCCATGAGCGTCAACGTCTCGCGTGCATTCCCCGAGATCGACGGCTTTAAGCCCTCGCATCGCAAGCTGCTCTACACTATGTACAAGATGGGTCTGCTCAAGGGCGAGCGCCAGAAGAGCGCCAACATCGTGGGTCAGACCATGAAGCTCAACCCGCACGGCGACGCCGCGATCTACGAGACGATGGTGCGCCTGGCGACGGGTAACGAAGCGCTGCTTGCCCCCTTCGTGGAGTCGAAGGGCAACTTTGGCAAGTACTATTCGGGCGACCTGAGCTACGCCGCCTCGCGTTACACCGAGGCCAAGCTCTCCCCCATCAGCGCCGAGATCTTCAAGGACATCGACAAGGACCCGGTCGACTTTGTCGACAGCTACGACGGTGCCATGAAGGAGCCGCGCCTGCTGCCCACCACGTTCCCCAATATCCTCGTCTCGGCCAACAAGGGCATCGGCGTCGCCATGGCTTCTGACATCTGCGGCTTCAACCTCAACGAAGTCTGCACCGCAACGATGCACTACCTCAAGGATCCCGACTGCGACCTGCTCGAGTACATGCCCATGCCCGACTTTTCGACCGGCGGCGAGATCATCTACCGCCGCGAGGAGATGGAGAAGATCATCGAGACCGGCCTTGGCAGCTTCCAGATTCGCTCCCGCTGGCGCTGGATTCCCGAAGAGCGCATCATCGAGGTCTACGAGATTCCCTACACCACCAAGACCGATGTCATCATCGAGCGCATCGTCAAGCTCTCCAAGGAGGGCAAGGTCAAGGAGATTGCCGACATCCGTGACGAGACCGACCTTTCGGGCCTGCGTATCGCCATCGACCTTAAGCGCGGTGTCGACCCCGACAAGCTCATGGCCAAGCTCTATCGCTCAACCACGCTGCAGGATTCGTTCTCGTGCAACTTCAACGTGCTGGTCGACGGCTATCCCCGCGTTATGGGCGTGCGCCAGATCTTGCACGAGTGGGTTGCATGGCGCATCCAGTCCACGCGTCGCCGTATTAACTATGACCTGGGCAAAAAGTCCGAGCGCCTGCACCTGCTGCACGGCCTCGAGGCGATCTTGCTCGATATCGACAAGGCCATCGCCATCATCCGCGGCACCAAGCTCGAAGCCGAGGTCGTGCCCAACCTTATGAAGGGTTTCGATATCGACGAGACCCAGGCCGAGTTTGTTGCCGAGCTTAAGCTCCGCAACATCAACGAGGAGTACATCCTCAACCGCACCAAGGACATTGCCAAGCTTGAGGGCGAGATTGCCGAACTTGAGGAGATCCTCTCCAGTGAGGAGAACATCAAGAAGGTCATCAGCGACGAGCTGGCTGCGGTCAACAAGAAGTACGTGATGCCGCGCCGCACGGGTAGGATCGAGCCCCATGAGGTTATCGAGGTAAGCTTGGAGCCCGAGGTCGAGGAGTACCCGGTCACCATCATGCTCTCGCACGATGGCTACCTTAAGAAGATGACGGACCGTGTGCTCAAGAAGGCGACCACGCTCAAGTACAAGGACGGCGACAAACCCTTTATCGAGTTCCCGTCCTCCAACACTCACGAGCTGCTGGTCTTTACCAACAAGAGCCAGGTGTACAAGTGCAAGGTCGCGGCGTTTGAGGACACCAAGTCGGCCCAGCTGGGCTCGTACCTTCCGACCGATCTTGAGATGGAACCCGACGAGAGCGTCATCTGGGTCATCGACCCCGAGGACTACAAGGCCGACGTGCTGTTTGTCTTTGAGAACGGCCGCGTGGTGCGCGTTGCACTTTCCGGATACGTCACCAAGACCAACCGCAAACGCCTGAAGAACGCCATCTATGGCGGCAGCAAGCTGCTGTATGCGCAGGTACTCAAGGAGGACCGCGACCTCGCGCTGGTCTCGAGCGACTATCGTTTGATGAACTTCAACACGTCGCTGCTTAAGACCAAGACGACCACCAACACGCAGGGCGTCCAGGCCTTTACGGCCAAGAAGGGCCGCTCGGTCACCACCGTCGGCACGACCGAGGAAATCCTTGGCGCCGGCGTCTCGGCCGAAAAGTTCACCGCGCAGAGCCTGCCCTCTGCTGGTGCCCTCATGAAGGAAAACGACATGCCGAGTTTGTTTGACTAGGACGACGGCGACTAAACCGTCATGGTTTTACAAAGCAGCGGGGCCCGGAGCGCAGTAACATCGCGCTCCGAGCCCCATGCATTACAGCAGCATCATCCCTATAGACAAAATGCCGCATAAAGTGGAACAGACATAAGCCCATCATTCATTCCAAAGGGCTTAGTCGATAGCCTGATAAGGCGCACGCCCGGATGGGTCTTTTTAAGTGAGGACAGGCTTCGAGATCTTGTGTTCTCTCCCGCCTTGACTTCAATCGCAGACAAGCATCCCTGCTTCTCTACTACAAAGTCGATTTCCGCACGATTATCTCGCGCCCAATAATGCAGCGGATAGCCCATGGCTGAAAGCTGTTGGGCAACGTAGTTTTCGGTAAGTGCGCCCATGAATGTGCCGCCGATGCCGGCTAGAATATCGGCGCGTTGAGCACCGGCCTTGGAGACGAGCAGCCCTGTATCCGCCTGATAGATTTTAAAAGCAGAAGGGTTAACGAAGGCCTCTAAGGGACTTTCGATCTGCCCGACTAGGCTGCAGCGCGCCGCCGTACCCGACAATACAAGCCAATCGAGAGCATCTCCAAAGAGAGACGCATTGCCCCCCGCTCGCACTACCTTGTATTGAAATTTACGATTCTCTTTGGCAAGCTGCTGTGGAATGGAATCGAAGCACGCACGCGTCTTTGCGCTCAAGCGTTCATCAGCATATTTATTGGTGTCGGCGGAATATCCGTCGAGAATAATCCGATGCTTTTCGGCCACATCAATGATTGACTGATCATCGATGTACGTTTGGACCGCCTCGGGCATTCCGCCAACAACAAGATACTGTCGATAGAGCTCAAGCGCCTTTTCATGAAGGCTTGGCGCAAGAGGACCCATTATCTCGAATGATGAGCGTATCTCGTCGACCAGCTGATCGTGCCCCATCGCCCAGAGAAACTCCTCGAAATCGAGTGGAGTCATCTCAATCAAGTCGGTCTTTCCGACGGGGAACGAATACGACTGATGGTTAATGGCAACCCCAAGAAGCGACCCGGCAGCCGCAACGTAATACTCGGGAGCATCTTCGCAAAAGTATTTAAGGGAAGTGAGCGCTTCCTCGCATGCCTGGATCTCGTCAATGAACAGTAAGGTTTTGCCAGGCACGATACGCTGTCCCGTACGAGCCTCGATCGCACGTACGATCGAATGAGGGTCAAGACCGCCCGAAAAATCCGCTCGCGCCGACCGGTCGTTCTCAAGATTAACGTAGACAACCGATTCGAAAAGATCCTGGGCGTACGTTCTGAGCAAATAGGTCTTGCCACACTGGCGCACGCCTTTGACCAGCAAAGGTTTTCTATCAGCTCTGTCTCGCCATTCCCTAAGGAGCTCGTCTGCCTTGCGACGCATACGTAACCTTCCCTCATGAACTTCTATTTGACAATATTTTAACGCGGATTAATTTGTTTTCAGTTATTTTTCTGCGTTTAAAAATTGTTCTATACGGCACTTGAGGGAATTCGCCCCTATCTCTCGGTAAGGACAGCAAGCATTTCCACCAACGCTGATTGCCATGCGTTCTTCTTGTCCTTAGGCGAGCTTGCGAGCGAGCTCTCGCACCTCTTTCAACTTGGGCGACGATGCCATGCTGTCGCGCTCGGTCATGCCACCAATCGTGACAATGCCCTGGTCCTCCCACTTGCAGTACGCGCAGGTTGACTTGTACATAGCGATCGCCGCATCATAGACACCCTCGCTGTGGCTATCGAGCAAAAGGGCCGTCTTGGTGAACGGGAAACCCGTGGCACCGAAGGCGTACAGGCGGTCGATGGCGGTCTTTTCCTGCGCAGTGATGTCAAACCAGTAGATAGGCGAAGCGAAGACAACCATGTCGGTGTCTTTCAGCGACTCAATCACGTTGGCCATGTCATCCTTCTGCACGCAGACGCCCTCATGGGCGAAGCAGTACTGGCATCCCAAGCAGCCGGCGATCTTCTTGCTGGCAACGCGGATGACCTCGACCGTATGGCCGCCCTCACGCGCGGTCTCGGCAAACGCCTCGACCATGGTATCGGTATTGGCGCCCTTACGCGGGCTGCCGCTCAATACAACGATATTCATAGGATTCCCTCTCCTTCATGCTGCAGGCGCGCAGCATTTTTTCTTGTAACCAAAACAAATGGGGTTAATCAATCGCCAGCAGGCCATATCTCTTGCTCAAGTTCCCTAAAGAAGCTCAAGGCGATTGCGATTGCCTTATACAACATCGAAAACCAAAGAGGGGCCATAGCAACGTCGCCTGCCTGAAATGGCACGCTGTCAAGATCAACTACGGGGATCGCGACGAGCCGATACCGCCCGCATGCCCCCTTCGGAATAGGCGCTGAGCAGCTCCTGAGCGTGGGCAAACTCGGGCCCTCGCCTCCAACCGAGCAGGCGGTTGACCGCGAGATTTCCCTGGACGTTGTGGACAAAGAGCAGATAGGCGTCCTCGCGCGAAAGCCCAGTCTCCTCCATGATCGAGGGAACCATCTGCTCGGCGCCGCGCTCGACGACGCGCTGTGTCACCCGGGCGTACGCGTCGTCATCCGAGTAGAGCAGATAATAGTCATCGTTTGCCGGCGGACGCTGGCAGAGGGCGCCCGCCTCCGTTCCCTCGAGCGGCGGCACCGCCGCCAAGGCCTCGTCGATAAGCGCGTCGAGCAGGGCGAACTTGTCCTCGTAGTGCAGATAGAACGTGCCACGGTTGATATCGGCGCGTCGGCAGATATCCGCTACCGTCATCTTCGCGAAGCCGACCTCGGCCAGCAGCGCGAAGAACGCCTCCCGTATGACCGAGAGTGTATAGCGTCGGCGACGATCGATCTTCCCCGCTTCCATTACCCCTCCAATTGCAACGCTCGACAATGCCCGGCAAACGCTCGTTTATCGACAGCAGGCCGAAGCTGTTCATTGCTCTTAAGCAAATCGACATGGATACTTTTTATAGACACCTGTTTATAATAGCTGAAAGAAGGTATCCAGTGACCCTGTACGAGCAGCTCGTTATCGAGCTCACCAACCAATCGTTTTCCCTTCAGGCCGCCTACCGCAGCGGCGGCACGCCCTATGAGCTGAGTGACCGCGAGCCCGAGCCCTACGACCAGCAAATCAGGGACTTCGCCCGCATGATCGAGGAAGCCGATTGCGTGCTGGTGGGCGGGGCCTCTGGGCTCTCCGCGGCGGGCGGCGGCGACTTCTATTACGAGGACAACGCAACCTATCGCAGGCATTTCGGCAAATTCGCCGAGCGCTACGGTTTCAAGGGCGCTTTCGAGGGGTCGTTCTACCGCTGGCCCACCGCCGAGGCGCGCTGGGGATACCTCGCCACCTTCCTCGACACCACGCTCAACGCCCCGCTGCGCAAGCCCTACAGGGACCTCGACACCATTCTCGCCGAGAAGGATTTCTTCGTGCTCACCACCAACCAGGACACGCAGTTTGTGAAGCTCTATCCCTGGGAGAAAGTGGCAGAGATCCAAGGCGACCACCGCTTCTTTCAGTGCTCCCACTGTTGCACCGACGAGGTGTGGAACGCGGTCGAGCCGGTCTCCCACATGGTAGAGGCCATGGGAGACGGTCTGGAGGTTCCGACAGAGCTCGTGCCGCGCTGCCCGCACTGCGGAGCAGAGGCGTTCCCCTGGGTTCGCGGCTACGGCAACTTCCTGCAGGGCGAACTCTACGAGGAGCAGTACCGCAAGGTGTCCGACTGGCTCGACGCGCACGCACGGCAGAGGATCCTCTTCCTCGAGCTGGGTGTGGGCCGCATGACGCCCGCGTTTATCCAGGAGCCGTTCTGGGCCCTCACGGCGCAGTTACCGCAGGCCAGCTACATCGCCGTAAACAACAAGACGCAGTTTCTCCCCCGCGCGATCGAGGATCGGGGGCTCGCCGTTCGCGCCGACATCGCCGACGTGCTCGCCGACGTGCGCAAGACGCTGGGGAGGTAGCGCATGGAGACGGCGAAAGCAGTTCGCATAGGCAGGGCGCTAGCCGAAGCGGATCTTGTCATCATCGGCGCTAGCAACGGACTCGACATGGCGGAGGGGCTCAACCTTTTCTGCGCCGATGCTCATTTCCAAGAGGCGTACGGCGACCTCGCTCAGGCAGACGGCATCGGCTGCATACTGCAGGGGCTCGCTTCCCCGGATGCCAGCGTGCGACGCCGATGGGCCGAGCGGTTCCATCAAAAGGAGTATCTCGAATATGAGCCCGGCTCGCTCATGAACGGGCTGCGGCGTCTTACGGAGCACGCCGACACCTTCGTGGTCACATGCAACATCGACGGGCACTTCGCGCGCGCCGGGTTCGACGAGGAGCGCGTGCTCGAGACTGAGGGGAGCACGCGCACGTCGGTTGACGAGCGGCGCCTCGCCCATCCAGACGCCCTCGCCATGACCCAGCTCGAGGAGCTCGAGCGCCTTGTGCAAGCCCATCGCAACGGCAGGGTCGCCATCCTCGAACTTGGCGTGGGACTGCGCAACGGCATCATAAAGCACATGCTCGCCCAGATCGCGAACGTCTGCGAGCACGCCACCTACATCGTGTTCAACTACAGCCAGGCTATGGCGCCCGATGCATCGTGCGAGACGATTCTCGTTGACGGCGATATGGCCCCGGCTTTCGAGGAGATTGCCCAATGCCGTCTCTAGAGAGGGAAGCGTATAGGCTTCGAAGCCTTATCGACGATGCCGACGCCATCATCGTCGGCATCGGCTCGGGCATGTCAAGCGCCGCCGGGTTCAACCATTACAACCGCGCAGGCATGGCGCGCGCCGGAATGACGGACTGGCAGCAAGCCTTTGGCTTCAAGAGCCTTTTCGACGGCTTCTACCACCTCTACCCCAGCCTCGAGCAGCGATGGGCATACTATGCGCGATACATCGACTTCATGCTGCGCGAGCTGGCCTCGCAGCCCTATCTCGACCTACGGTCCCTCATCGGCCATAAGGACTACTTCATCCTGAGCACCAATGTGGACACCCAGGCCGAGAAGACGTTTCCCGACGAGAGAACCTGTAACTATCAGGGAAGCTTCGCGCACCTTCAGTGCAAGCAGCCATGCTGCGACGAGCTCTTCGACGCGAGCCCCTACGTCGAACGCATGCTCGCGGGCATGGCGGGGTTCGAGGTCCTCAGCGAGGATATCCCCCGATGCCCGCATTGCGGCTGGCAGCTTGTGCCGTGGGTGCGCGACGACACGTTTCTGCAGGGTGCGGCCTGGCGCGAGAGCCTCGGACGATACGAGCGCTTCGTGCGCGAGCGCAGCGATCGCCGCGTGCTGTTGCTGGAGCTTGGCGTGGGCGAGATGACCCCCGGCATCATCACGCTCCCGTTCTGGAGCATGACCGCGAAGCTGCCGGATGCGCACCTTTTGAGCGTAAACATCTCGGGCGGCTCGGCTCCGTTGCAGCTTGGAAGCAAGGCAGGGGCGATCCAGGCCGATTTGGGCGCCCTGCTCTCGGTGGCGCGGGCAGGTGGCGAGTAACGCGGAGCGGTAGACGCGCAATGAGGTTTTAGCCGCAGCCTCCGAACGAGAGGGCTCGGAGGCTGGTATTCCTGAATCGCAGGTCACGATGGGTTATCGGAATCGCGAAGAGCGGATACCGCCAGTAAGCCCCCTTCGGAATAGGCGTTGAGCAGCTCCTGGGCATGGGTGAACTCGGGGCCTCGTCTCCAGCCGAGCAGGCGGTTGACGGCCAGATTGCCCTGGACGTTGTGGATGAAGAGCAGGAAGGCGTCTTCGCGTGAAAGCCCTGTTTTCTCCATGACCCAGGGAACCATCTGCTCCGCTCCGCGTTCTATGACGCGCTGGGCTACGCGAGCGTATGCGTCGCTGTCCGAATAAAGCAGGCGATAATCGTCGTCTGCCGGCGGACGCTGGCAAAGCGTTGCCGATTCAACCCCCTCAAGCGGGGGAGCCGCTGCCAATGCCTCGTCGATAAGCGCATCGAGCAGCGCGTACTTATCCTCGTAATGCAGATAGAACGTTCCCCGGTTGATCTCGGCGCGGCGGCAGATGTCCGCCACCGTCATCTTCGCGAAGCCGACCTCGGCCAGCAGCGCGAAGAACGCCTCCTGTATGACCGAGAGGGTGTAGCGCCGCCGGCGGTCGATCTTGGTTTCTCCCATCGCCTCTCCAATCTGAGTCGTTTGACAATGTCCAGTAGCTGTTCGTTTATCGACAGGTGCACGCGTTTGTTCATTGCCCCTGCGAAAATCAACAAGGATACTGTTTATAGACACCTGTTTTTTGTAGCTGAAAGGGAGCACGGATGACCCTGTGCGAGAAGCTCGGCATCGGGCTTGTCAGCCGATCGTTTTCCCATCGGGCCGTCTATCGAAACGGCGGCACGTCATACGATTTGAGCGATTGCGAGCCTGCTGCTTGCAAGCAAGATATCGAGGTTTTTGCCCGCAAGGTGGGGGAGGCTGATTGCGTGTTTACGGGAGAGGCAGGTAGGCAGGCGTTATGAGCATCTGCATCAAAAATCAGATTCAGAATATGAATATCGTCATCGGCTGCACGGTGGGGTGTCCATATTGCTATGCCCGTAACAATGTGAAACGTTGGCATATGATTGACGACTTCGCTGATCCTGCGTTCTTCCCGAGCAAGCTCAAGATGATGGAAAAGAAACGCCCGCAGAACTTTCTCCTTACCGGCATGAGCGATCTCTCCGGGTGGAAGCTGGAATGGCGAGACGAGGTATTTGCAAAGATCCATGAGAATCCACAGCATCAGTTCCTGTTCCTGACCAAGAGACCCGATTTGCTGGATTTAGATACCGACCTGGAAAACGCATGGTTCGGCGTTACGGTGACGAGGAAAGCGGAGCTGTGGCGTATCGACGCCCTTCGGAAAAACGTCAAAGCAAATCACTTCTTCGTTACTTTTGAGCCGCTATTCGACGATCCCGGTACGGTCGACCTTTCCGGAATCAACTGGATCGTCGTCGGTACCATGACCGGGGCGCAGAGCAGGAAGGTTCATACGGAACCGGAGTGGGCATGGTCTTTGACGGACCAGGCTCACGCGCTTGGCATTCCAATGTTTATGAAGGAAGACCTCGTCTCTGTCATAGGGGACGAAAACATGATTCAGGAATTGCCGGAAGAATTCGAAAGAGTGCTGGAGGTGCAGAGAACATGGCGGAAGTGATTGATGGAATCCTCATCAATGAGGTGGAAGCAAAGAACATCATGACCAAGTCCAGCCTGCCGGTAGGCGGCTACTCGGTCAATCCCTATGTGGGCTGCACGCATGCCTGCAAGTATTGCTATGCCTCCTTTATGAAGCGCTTTACCGGACACAAGGAGGAATGGGGCACCTTTCTTGATGTGAAGCATTGGCCGGAAATCAAGAATCCGAAGAAATACGCTGGACAGCGGGTGGTTATCGGTTCTGTGACGGATGGCTACAATCCACAGGAGGAGCGATTCGGGAATACCAGGAAACTCCTGGAGCAGCTGATTGGCAGCGATGCAGATATTCTGATCTGCACAAAGTCCGATCTTGTGGTACGGGATATCGATCTGCTGAAGAGGCTTGGACGAGTGACCGTTTCATGGTCGATCAACACGCTGGATGAGAACTTCAAGAACGATATGGACTCCGCGTCGAGCATCGAGCGTCGTATCGCTGCTATGAAGCAGGTGTATGACGAAGGTATCCGTACGGTCTGCTTCGTGTCCCCGGTATTTCCCGGCATCACGGATTTTGAGATGATTTTTGGGCGAGTAAAGGATCGGTGCGATTTGTTTTGGCTCGAAAATCTCAATCTTCGGGGTGGTTTCAAAAAAGCGATCCTGGATTATATCGCCGAGAAACATCCCAATCTCGTACCGCTTTACGATGAGATCTATAACAAGCGCAACCGTAGCTATTTTGAAGCGCTTGAAGTAAAAGCCGAGGAAATGGCCAAGAAGTACGATTGCCCCTTTGTGGACAACGAAATGCCTTATGGCAGAGTCCCCCAGGGGCATCCGGTGATCGTGGACTACTTCTATCACGAGGAAGTCCGAGGGTCAGATAATAGCGGAAAAAGAAATCGTTAAACGGAAACCGACGACGATTCGCTCGAGCGATTAGCGTCCACGCGTGGCTTTTGCCGATTGGCGCAACGGGCGACGGATTAAGGGATCGCTCGGGCGGATGATCCCGCTGCAGTACAGGCAGTCGCTCAATTTAACGGCATGAGCGTTTTCGCACGGAAAACCAGTATCCCCTGTGCCGAGTTTAATCGTAGCGAATACAATGGGTACTGAGCATCAATCGAAAGTAGTCAAGAGCCTTTTCGACGGCTTCTACCGCCTCTACCCCAGCCTCGAGCAGCGATGGGCATACTATGCGCGATACATCGACTTCATGCTGCGCGAGCTGGCCTCGCAGCCCTATCTCGACCTACGGTCCCTCATCGGCCATAAGGACTACTTCATCCTGAGCACCAATGTGGACACCCAGGCCGAGAAGACGTTTCCCGACGAGAGAACCTGTAACTATCAGGGAAGCTTCGCGCACCTTCAGTGCAAGCAGCCATGCTGCGACGAGCTCTTCGACGCGAGCCCCTACGTCGAACGCATGCTCGCGGGCATGGCGGGGTTCGAGGTCCTCAGCGAGGATATCCCCCGATGCCCGCATTGCGGCTGGCAGCTTGTGCCGTGGGTGCGCGACGACACGTTTCTGCAGGGTGCGGCCTGGCGCGAGAGCCTCGGACGATACGAGCGCTTCGTGCGCGAGCGCAGCGATCGCCGCGTGCTGTTGCTGGAGCTTGGCGTGGGCGAGATGACCCCCGGCATCATCACGCTCCCGTTCTGGAGCATGACCGCGAAGCTGCCGGATGCGCACCTTTTGAGCGTAAACATCTCGGGCGGCTCGGCTCCGCTGCAGCTTGGAAGCAAGGCAGGGGCGATCCAGGCCGATTTGGGCGCCCCGCTCTCGGCGGCGCGGACGGCGAAGGTATTTAAGCCTCCTTGTTAGTCTCTTTGAGATATTCCCCGTCGCCCACGGGCTCTAACCACTCGTTGGAGGCCTCCTCGCCCGGAACCTCCAGCGCGAGATGGGAGAACCAGCTCTCGGGCGCGGCTCCGTGCCAATGTTTCACACCCGGGGCGATGTTGACCACATCGCCAGGGCGCAGCTCCTGTGCCGGTTTACCCCATTCCTGGTAGAACCCTCGACCAGCCACGCAGATGAGAATCTGTCCGCCGCCGTTTTTGGCGTGGTGCACGTGCCAGTTGTTGCGGCAGCCGGGCTCGAACGTCACGTTGTAGACGCCAACCTGCTCGGTTGATAGAGGCGCGAGGTAGCTTTGCCCGATAAAGTACTTCGCGATTGCATCGTTGGGGGCACCGATGGGAAAGGCCATCTCGTTTTGGTGCTCGGCTTTTGCATCAGCGGCATCGTCATCCGCCCAGACCTCCTTCGCCATGCGAAAGGCCGCCCATGCCTTGGGCCACCCCGCGTAAAACGCGGCGTGGGTAAGGATTTCCGCTATCTCCGCCCTGGTTACACCGTTATTCTTTGCGGACATCAGATGGTATTGGAACGAGGAATCCGTCAGTCCCTGCGCCATCAGCGCCACCACCGTCACCACGCTGCGGTCTCGAAGGGAAAGCTCGCCCTCTCGGCTCCACACCTCGCCAAACAGCACATCGTCATTGAGCTGTGCGAATTTGGGGGCAAAGTCCCCTAGGGCATCTCTGCCTGCCGTCTGTTTAATTGCCATGATCGATCTCCCCCTGTCGATGGTTTAGGTGCAAATCTGTTTCCGCATTACGGAACACCCTTTGCAATCCCTGTTCTAATGACGAGAATGAAGGTAATACCTAAACCTGACTTTAGGTCAAGGAATGAATTCGAGATTGATTCGGAGGAGCCATGTACACAATCGGACAGGTGTCGGAGATGTTCGGCTTGCCCGCCTCAACGCTGCGCTATTACGACAAGCAGGGATTGTTCCCAGCATTGGAGCGGACGTCCGGCATTCGGCAATTCGGCGATACGGAACTCGAGGCGCTTCGGGTCATCGAATGCCTCAAGAAAGCGGGGATGGAGATCAAGGACATCCGTCTATTCATGGAATGGTGCGCGGAGGGTCCATCGACATACCCCAAACGCAAGGCCATGGTCGAGGGGCGGAAGACCCACATGGAGCTAGAGATCGCGAACATGAACCGCGCGCTGGACATGCTGAAGTACAAATGCTGGTACTACGAGCAGCTGAATCAGAGCAACAACGAGGCTGAGCTGAAGGCACTGATTCCCGACGGCTTGCCAGAAGACATCAAAGAGGCCTACGAAAACGCTCACGCTCGATAGTGCCAAAAACGTCCCTTCTGAAACTCAACCATTGTTTAAGATGTCACAACTTAGGCAACAAGACTGGTTGCCCCGGTACGCAACGGGAGGGTCGACGCGGCTGGCATCGACCCTCCCATTTCCCAAACGGCATAAAGCTACTTGCTCACAACCGAGATGCGCTGGGCGACGTGGTTACCGGACTCGATCTCATCGACCATGGCAATCGCATAGTCAGCGTACGAGAGCGTTGACTCGCCGCGGCTGTTGAGCGTGAACTCCTCGCCCGCCAAGATATACTCACCGGTGCGCTCGCCGTCGGCCTGGAAGTCAGCAGCAGGGGAAATGAAGGTCCACTTGAGGCCGTCCGTTTCGCGAAGGTGAGCAAGGACTTTGCCGGCCGCGGCGGACAGCGGCTTCCAGTCATCGGGAAAGTCCGGGCCCATATCGACGGTGACCGTATGCTCGGGGTTGACGAACAGCGAGCCCGCGCCACCCACGATGAGCAGGCGCACATCGGTGCCGACCAGCACATCAGCCAAGTGGATGCCCGCGTCGGTGATACCGGGGATGGTCTCGGGCGTCCAGCCGCCCACGGCGTCCACCACGGCGTCGAATCCTTCGAGGTCTTCCGTCGTGAGCTCGAGTGCGTCCTTGATGACGGAGTTCTGAGCGGCGGTCCTATTCTCGCCGCGCACGATGGCGGTCACGTCGAATCCGCGACGCACGGCCTCCTCAACGATGAGGCTGCCGGCCCTGCCGTTCGCTGCTACAACTGCGATTTTCTTGGTCATCATGCTTTCCTTTCGACCTGCGGCACTCGCCGCCGCTTTCCTTGCAGCTCATACGATACGCGTCAAAGGTATATAATGGAAAGTAGGCACATAATAGTGCTGTAAGCACCAAAAGGAAACTAATGTAAATGACGTGCATGATTGCAGACGGAGGTTTCGCGAATATGACGGCACCGACTTTGGAGGACCCGCCTGCCTGCCCAGTGGAGACAACGCTTTTACTCATCGGCAACAAGTGGCAGGTGCTCATCCTGCGCGAACTCTCGCTCAAAGGCACGATGCGCTTTAAGGAGCTGCAACGCTCGATCGGCAAGATTTCGCAGAAAGTTCTTACCAGCAACCTACGAACCATGGAGGAAACGGGGCTCGTTCATCGTGAAGCGTTCGCAGAGGTGCCCCCACGGGTGGAGTACTCGCTCACCGACCTGGGACAGACACTCAGACCCGTTCTTGACGCAATGAGAGCTTGGGGCGAGAACTACAAGGAGCAGCTCCGCGGCGGCGGGCTTCGATAAGTAGCTCCTACTGGTTACACGCCTACAGAAACCCCTCCGTCCTATCGCCATCACGGGAAACCCTCCTCCTTGGTTCTCGCCGCAAACGGCTTCGAGGCCGCGCTGGCGGTCCCGGCACGGCTGGAGTCGGCCCGCGCGAGCAGCGGAAAGGGACACACGCCCTTTACCAAGGTAGATTGCTGCTTTCGCTTCCCGTTCCTTCCGCAGTATTCTCAAGGCGGATGCGCGGCCCGCGCTCTTGGCGCCTAGGGGGCGTCGCCGTCACATCGTTTCATTCGCGTCTCTCTTTAGCGTTGGCAAGACGTCGGTTCGTGCCGTTCGGGTGCACGCAGGTTTTGATAATGCGCACCATCTCATCGATAGGCGTTTCGCAGCCGCTTTGGATCCAGTCCTGAACCACGGCAGAGAGCCCATGCACATAAAAACTGATGACAAAGGCCCGCTGCTCGCTGGGATAGCCAAAGCGCTCCAACACTGGGTCGATGATGTGCTTCGCTAGGGCCTCGAATCGCTCCTGAGCTTGCAGCGTATGCCCGTTTGCGAGCATCGCGCGATAGATGGAGCAGCTGTCTTGGACGAACTCGAGGTAGGGCCTCAGATACTCGTCGGTTACGAAAACGGGCTCATCGAGGGAAGCCGTACGGATAGCCCCGATCGTGTCTGCGGCGCTTTGTTCAAAGCGCTCGAAGAACTTGGTGTTCACATGCTCCGAACACTCCTTCACGAGGTCAGGGACACCCTGGTAGTGAAGGTAGAACGTAGAGCGCCCCACCCCGGCCTTCTTGCAAATCTCCTTAACGGTTATGAACTCCGCGCCCTTGTTCTGCAGCAAGTCGAGCAAAGTCTCGTCCATAAGCTGCGCCGTCGTAAAGTATCTGCTCTGCTGCCTGTTCACCCAAGCCTGCCTCTCCCTGATGCCAAAAGCTATTCGCCGGCAATTCCCTTGGCAAGCTCCATTATCTCAAAGGCGTATTTCTTCTTAGAGGTTTCCAGAATCCGGCGATACAGCACAAGGTTCACGCTTGCGCCTGCGATACCCAAGATACCAAGGACGATTCCGAGCACAAACAACGTGCCCTCGCCAGGTCCCAGCATACCCATGGTCAGGCACATGCCCGCACCCAACAACAGCGAGGAAGCGATGCCAAAGCTGTAGGCGAAGACGTTCGCGGGGCGCTTTGCTTTGGCATCGAGCTTCTTGAGCGCGGTGAGCTTGGAGGCGCTTTTGGGCGCGTATTGCTTGGCGATCGATTCCGCGCAGATCTTGTCGGTGTCCATGTTTTCTTCCTTTTCTCTATGGCTTGTTTGACAACCCAAGAATAGGAAGAACGTGCAGGCGATTGAAGAACACAAACGGGACGTTGTGTCCATGTTATATCGGCGAATGTCGACACTCGCCGCAGCTGCTCGGAATGATGATTGCGCTGTATTTCATTATCAAATGGGCAGTGAAAAACGGCATAAAAGAAGCCTACGGTGCTGTCACTGGCAAGAATACCGCTGAAGATATCCAAAACGAAAAAGAGTTGAAAGAACTTGGATTGGATCAAGAGGATCGATAAATCCAGTTTCACTGCCCCTAAAACGGCCTCGCTTTGTCCTCGGGGACAATGATGCTCACTCATTCATTTGAATTCGTCTTGAGGAGCGCCTTGACGCGCAGAGCGTAACGTGTGGCCTAGAGAGGTCGTCCCCTGCGCTTTATCCTTCGCGCGCCCGTGCTTACCTTGATAAGGTCGGCATCACGAAAGAGCATCGCTTCCTCGAGGTACCTGTCACGATTCCTGAGTCTGCTGCATTTCAAGAGCTGCTCCTAAAACTCGAATCTGATTACACTTTTGGGAGTTTCATAACTCTGCGCCACAAGATGAGCAAAGAACGCACCTCGATATGAATCGACTAAAGGAATTACGCACCTGCCGTGAGGCAGGCAGCCTGCTCAATCATCGCGGACTGCCAATTGATAAACCCCAAAAGCCGGACCGCACGGCGGCGCCCGTTTCGCTAAATCGGCTTGATGGAATGGCGGATCACGGTCTTGAGCTTCAATAGCTGGATGCGTTCAGAAATGGACACGAAGGCCCTCGGGTGTCATTCAAATCCAGTCTGCATCTTGGTTCCTCGACAGCGCAGCTTGGTTAAACGCCGAAGGTTCAGCTATCTTCGTCAGCTAGCATGAGAGCAACCCGAAGGGAGGACGCATGAAGATCACAATCGAAGAGCGAGAAGCAGCTCAAGATATAGAAGTCACGATCGTCTGCGTAAGGGTCGATCGCCGCGTGCTTGATATAACGGCTCGGCTGCGCATGCTTGACAGGAAGGTGACGGGCACGGCCGACGGCTGCACGCGCGTGCTGAGCGCAGAAGACGTCCTGTTCATCGAGTCGGTCGACAAGCACACGTTCATTTATACGGCCGACACGGTTCTCGAAACGGGCCTGCGCCTTTACGAGATGGAGGAGCGCCTGGCGGACTGCGACTTCCTGCGCATCGCGAAAGGTTGCATCGTCAACTTCCGCGCGATCACCGCCCTCAAGCCCGACGTCAACGGCAGGATCATCGCCACCTTGGAAAACGGTGAGCAGGTCGTTATCTCGCGCCAGTATGCGCCCGACGTCAAATCGAAGCTCGGTCTGAAGCAGTCGAAACGAAGGAAGGGAGACCGAAATGATTAACAGGGACATTATCGACACCGATAAAAAGACGCCCGCGGAAAACCTCGGACAACTCGTGAAAAGCACCTGTATCGGCTTCACTGTTGCCATGATAGCCTTCTTGGCATTAGGGACTTGTTTCGCTGATGACACCGCCAAGCAGGGCATTAACTATTGCTGGTCGATTCTCGCCGCGTGCGTCACCGTCCCCGCGCTGCAGTTCGTGTTCTTCACGCCCGCGGTGATCAGACAGATGGCGTATCCCGCGCGCCTGGTGCTGTTCGACGTTTGCCTCTACGCAGCCCTCTGTGCATTGGCGTTTGTCTTTGCTTGGGTTCCCGTGAACAACCCGGGGGCGTGGGTTACCTTCACGGTTGTCTATCTCGCCATCCTGGCGGTCCTCACTCTTGCTTTCAACGCCAAGCTGAGCCGCGAGACCCGCGAATTGAACGACAGGCTCGCGGAATACCGCAAGAGCAGGGAGACGGAATAAGGGTATAGCTGAGCATTATCGATGCTGGGCAAATCCTTACTCCCGATCCTCGGATTACCGCCCAGCGCGAGGACCTGATGCCAAGGCCGGCGCAGGGCGATGCTCGGCCCCGTTCACTACCCCAAGCGCTTCCTGCGCGGTCATGCCCTTGTAGCCCCCCGTTCGCGCGCATAAGCGGGTTCATGTGCAGGGGAATGTCGATCAAGGTGCTGATTGCTCGGTCAGCCTAATCGGATTGGAGGAAGACGACCTCGTGTTCAGCATAGGCGATGGCGAAACTTCCTACGTATTGCGGTCTACCCAAGTCATCATTCGGTCCTCCCCGGTTTCGAAACTCGAATTTTTTTAAAGTTTCGAAACCGGGGAGGCAATATGCACAGGGATGCATCGAGGAGCAATTCCCAGTCGCGCCATGTCAGCAGCGATGCCGGGCGCATTCACGCGTGCTACAATGCGGGCATCAGAGATGAAAACACAGTCCCCGTCGGGTAGTCGTGGGCGTGCGGGAGTCCGCATCAGTAACCTGCCTCCTTGGTTGTCCCTTCTCTGCATGGTCATCTACATAAAGGAGGAACCAACCATGCAGATCAGCGTGTCATCCACCCTGACCGTATATCATGACGGCCAATTCTGGGTCGGGCTGGCGGAGCATGTCGAGGACGGCAGATACGGCGTCGTCCGCATCGTCTTCGGTGCAGAACCGTCCAATGAGGAAATCCTGCAATTCGTTACAAGCAAATGGGCGAAGCTCTCGTTCTTCGGTGACGAGGCCACGGAAACAAGCAAGCCCGCGAAGAATCCCAAGCGACGCGCTCGCGAGGCAGCGAAAGCCCTTAAGCGGCCCGCGGTGAGCACCAAGGCACAACAGGCGCTCGCAGCACAGCGGGAAGCGATGAAGCGGGAGTCGGCTCAAGCAAGAAGCCAGCGTCGCGCGGATGAGGCGGAGGCGCGCTTCGAGCAGCGAAAGCTGAAGCGCAAGCAGAAGCATCGTGGGCATTGATCGCCATGTGCAGCAAGGCAAACCATATACAGCAGTGGGGCCAGTTCCACTTGAAGCCGACGCCGCGTAGACGCTGATGGTGACGGCTATGCACGGGCACGGGCGCGCCGCCGCACTTCACAGCTTGTTTCTCAAGTATTTGGGACGCACACACGGCGTTCAAAAATGCGGAGCGACTCTGTATGGCTCGAGACTGAGCCGAGGTGCCCTACTTCTCGCCCTCCAGCAGCACCACGATGCGGTCGATGTCGACGGCAAAGCGGGGCCTTCCCTCGCGCTCGTAGCGGTCGAGGTACGCCTGGCACTCGGAGGCAGTGCGCTTGGTGTTGCCGTCGATGATGCGCTGGAGCGTCTCGTAGTAGGCCGAGCCCTCGGTCCTGAAGCGGCGCTGATAGGCCTTGGCTATGGGGAACATCTTGATGTAGTGGATGCCGTGGCGGCAGCCGGGGCGCGTCGTGGGGCGGGGTGGCAGTGCAAAGTACTGGTCTTTGGGCACGTTGGGGACGATGTTGGAACGCAGCGGCACGGCGAAGTCCCTGCGCTTCCCGCGGAAACGCAGCCTCACCACCACGATGCAGGGGAGATTGTGCTTAAGCATGAGCTCGCGGTCGCCCTCGACGAGGTCGAAGAAGTCCTGGGAGATGGATGCGACCTTCACCGGTTGCGCCTCTTCATACGAAGTGGAGCCCGCATCGCTGCAGGCCCCTACAGGTGGGCGATATTCTACGCCTTGCGGCACCCCGTCGCCCACGGAGATTAAACGTACACGTAAGCCGTACTCTGAAAGCCGCGGCTTCCGGCAAGTAGTTTATACCACGAAAGGTCGCTTTCAACGCGCATAGCTCGCAAAATAACACTCGCTGGGTCATCACCCCTGGCAGTAACTCTCCAATCTTCATTGGAGTCAGCAGGGCAATTCATATAGTTATGGGGGTGTATCCTAAAGGAAATCAAATTAATACCCCCATAACTAAGGAATTTTCTATTCCCACTCAATGACTAGGGCCATGGTGTAATTGGCTGGATCACCGTTCCGGGAACCGGTATCGACCTACCTGTCTGCCGAGCTCTTTCTTCAGCTCCAGCCTAGTATCTGATTCGCGCCGTTATAAGCGAAAACCGAAGAGATGCGTCTTGGCCAAGAAATAAGGTTAGCCATATCTTACTGCATGATTCGTGTGTTATAGTTAGATTGCTCTAACTGTTTGGGGGGCGATAGCCATGCACGAACGCAAGGGCTTCTGGGACAAGAATGCCGGTCGGTACGACCGTTTCATGCGAAAGGACCGGGCGGCGTATGAGAAGATGTATGAGCTGATCAGGCCGGTGGTGAAAGCAAAAACCGTACTGGAGGTTGCCACCGGCACGGGGCTTATCGCAAAGAGCATCGTGGATGCGGCGGTGCACATCGAGGCTACGGACGCTTCTGCACAGATGATCCTTGAAGCAAAGCGGGACAATCAATCCGCAAAGCTGCACTTTTCCGTACAAGATATGTTCCGCCTGCCCTATGCACAGAAGTCCTTCGAAGTGGTGATCGCGTCCAACGCGCTTCACATAGTGCCGCATCCGGAAAAGGCACTGCAAGAAATCAGGCGGGTACTGAAGGACGACGGCGTGCTCATCGCGCCAACCTTCACCCACGCGGGGAACTCGGTTTCCGGCAAGGCAAAAGCCTTTTTCATGAGTATGGCGGGATTCCCCCTCCACAGCAGGTGGACAAGCGAGGAATACCTGCGTTTCCTGCGTCAAAACGGCTGGGCGGTGCAGAAAAGCGCGGTGCTGAAGGCCTCGTTCCCATTGACCTATGCGGAATGCACGAAATCGGAGGGGCCAGATGTCGTTCTTTGAAAACACCCGCAAGCCCGTGGGCCTCGGCGGAAAACTTATGGTTGCCATGATGAATCTGGGCCACAGCCCTGTGGCGCGGTGGGGACTTCGATTTCTACGACTTGCGCCAAATGCCAAGGTGCTGGATTGCGGCTGCGGCGGCGGGGCGAACATAAAACGGCTGCTGAAAAAATGCCCGCATGGCGTCGTCAAGGGCGTCGACTATTCGCCCGTCAGCGTGGAGAAGACTAGAAAGCTCAACCGAATTGCAATTCAGGAGGGGCGTTGCGCCGTTCTGCAAGGCAGTGTGGCGGATATGGTGTTTGAGGATAGCTACTTCGATGCCGCCACGGCCTTTGAGACCGTCTATTTTTGGCCTGATTTGCCCCGATGCTTCCGTGAGGTCTGGCGGACGCTGAAGCCAGGCGGGACAATTCTCATCTGCAACGAGAGCAATGGCGATACGGACAAGGACGAGAGGTGGACGCAGATCATCGGCGGCATGACCATCTACAAGGACATTGAATTAAAGGCATGTCTGGAGCAGGCGGGTTTTCACGAGGTGCAGATACACAAAAAGAAAAAGTGGCTCTGCGTCACGGCGCGGAAGTAGGGGTATCAAGCACGGGCATTTTTGCATCCATCCTGCACATGGCGATAGGCATGTCGGTCATAGCGGCTATGCTGGCGGCAATTATGACAGTTTTTATTCACTGAGGAAGAAACCTATGAAATGTAAAATTGAGAAAAACACCGTGCAGGAGACGCTGATCCTCCCGCTGTATTCCCGGAAGCTGTGTACGGAGTTGTACCCGAACCTTTACAGGGATGAAACAGCGGTTCGTCTGCTCGACCAGATCGACTACGACTTTTCAGAGGCAGAGAAAAACTCCCGCAGCCTGATGCAGCGCTTTGGTGCGCTGGAGGTGGCCACACGGCAGAGTGATCTTGCTTTCGAGGTGCGGGATTACCTGAAAGGCCACCCCAATGCGGCGGTGGTCAATCTGGGCTGCGGGCTGGACAACACCGGCAGAACCTGCGACAACGGTAGATGCAAGATCTACAATCTGGACTTCCCGGATGTGATTGCCTTGCGGCAGCAGCTACTGCCCGCCGGGGATCGAGAACAAAATATCCCCTGCGACCTGAAAGACACCGCATGGTTTAGCAAAATCGATGCCTCCCGCGGGGCGGTGTTCTTTGCCTCCGGGGTGTTCTATTACTTTCTGACCCAGCAGGTCCGGGAACTGGTGCGGGGGATGGCGGACGCTTTCCCCGGCAGTGTGCTGGTCTTTGATGCTGCCAATCGGACGGCGGTAAAGATGATCGCAAAAACATGGCTTAAGACTGCAAAAATCAAGGATGTGGGGGCATATTTTGCGGTTTCGGATGCCGCCAAGGAAATCGGCACGTGGGACAGCCGTCTGCAGGTCACAAGTCGCGGCTATATGCTGGGCTACAACGATTTGAGAGACCCTTCTGTCAGCTGCTTTTTCCGGTTTCTCGCAAGGGTCGGTGACAACGGGATGAAAATGCAAATCGTGAAAATAAGATTTTGAGAGGCGAAAACGAAGCGCATTCACTTTGACGTCGAAGAAGACGGCTTTTACGGCGCATATTGGGCGTGCAAGGACACGCATACAGCAGCGGGCACGGATTCAATTGAAACCGTGCCCGCTATCTGATACTATATTATTTTATCGAACGTATGTTCTATTCCCACTCAATCGTCGCGGGCGGCTTGGACGTGATGTCGTAGCACACGCGGTTGGCGCCGGGGACCTCGGCAACGATGCGGCCGGAGATGCGGGCCAGCACGTCGTAGGGCAGCTTGGCCCAGTCGGCGGTCATGGCGTCGCTGGACTCGACGGCGCGCAGAATGATCGGGCGCTGATAGGTGCGCTCGTCACCCATAACGCCGACGGACTTGATGTCGGGCAGAACCGCAAAGTACTGCCAGCAGCTGTGCTCGGAGTTGCGCTCGCCGGTCTGCTCAAACAGACGCTGGTTGTAGGCGTCGAGCTCCTCGCGCACGATGGCGTCGGCATTCTTGAGGATCTCGAGCTTCTCCTTGTCGACCGCACCGATGATGCGGATGGCCAGGCCCGGGCCCGGGAAGGGCTGACGGAACACGATGTGACCCGGCAGGCCGAGCGCAAGGCCAAGCGCGCGGACCTCGTCCTTAAAGAAGTGATCGAGCGGCTCGATAAGGTCGAAGTGCACGCCCTCGGGGAACGGAATCAGGTTGTGGTGGCTCTTGATGGTGGCCGTCTTGCCGCCCGTCTTGCGAGCGCCGGACTCGATGATGTCGGGGTAGATGGTGCCCTGAGCCAGGTACTTGACCGGCTTGCCATCGGTCTCGAGCTGCTGAGCAACCGCGAAGAACTCTTTCCAGAACTGCGTGCCGATGATGCGGCGCTTCTCCTCGGGCTCGGTCACGCCGGCCAGAAGCTCGGCATAACGGTCCTCGGCGTGGACGTGGATAAAGTCGACGTCGAACTGCTTGGTGAAGACCTCCTCCACCTGCTCGGGCTCGCCCTTACGCAGCAGGCCGTGGTTGATGAACACGCAGGTCATCTGCTTGCCCACGGCGCGAGCGCCCAGCGCAGCCACGACGGAGGAGTCGACGCCGCCGGACAGGGCCAGAATCACGCGGTCGTCGCCGACCTTCTCGCGGAACTCGGCCGTCATGGTCTCGACCAGGTTGTCCATGCTCCAGTTGGGCTCCAGGCCGCAGATCTCAAACAGGAAGTTGCTCAGCAGCTGCTGACCGTACTCGGAGTGCTTGACCTCGGGGTGGAACTGAGTGGTGAAAATCTTGCGCTCGACGCACTCCATGGCGGCAACCGGGCACACGTCGGTGCTGGCGGTAACGGTAAAGCCCTCGGGCACCTCGGACACGGCGTCGCGGTGGCTCATCCACACGGTCTGCTCCATGGGCGTGGAGTTAAAGAGCTTGGCGCCGGCCGTGCGCGTGATGGTGGCGCGGCCGTACTCGCCCACCTCGGAGTGGCCGACCTTGCCGCCGAGCGTCACGGCCGTGATCTGATGGCCGTAGCAAAAGCCCAGGACGGGAAGGCCCAGGTCAAAGATGGCAGGATCGATGGATGGAGCGTCCTCAGCATACACGGAGGCCGGGCCGCCAGAAAGGATGAGCGCAGAGGCGTTCATCTCGCGAATCTCGTCGGCCGAGATGTCGCAGGGAACGATCTCGGAATACACGTTGAGGTCGCGGACGCGACGGGCAATGAGCTGACCGTACTGCGCACCAAAGTCGAGTACGAGGACCTTTGCGGAAGCCTTTTGATCCATGGTTTCCCCCTCTTGTTGGCGGGGAGCCGGTGCCCACCCGCGTGAATGAACGAAAATAACTTTCATAGTGTACACGTTATATGGGGTTTCTCGTCCCTCGCAGCCATCAGCGCACGGCAAACGCACGACCGGGGCCCTATTTGACGGCGAATGAAGTGTTACCAAACGTTACAGATGATGTAATACGTTTGAACATTGGACGCCCTGTGCCACAATACTGCCGAACGGCTCCGCCTCTGCGGCGGCAAATACGATAGGAATACCAGCATGAAGCGCATCCTTCTCATCGCCACGGGCGGCACCATCGCATCGACCGAGGACGGCAACGGCCTCTCCCCCGCCCTGACCGGTGAGGAGCTCGCCCAGAGCGTCCCCGAGATCTCGGGGCTCTGCGAGCTCGACGTGGTGCAGCCGATGAACATCGACAGCACCAATATGCGCCCCAGTGACTGGATGCGCATCCGCGACGTCATCGTCGAGGGTTATGCCGACCACGACGGCTTCGTGATTCTGCACGGCACCGACACCATGAGCTACACTGCCGCAGCGCTTTCCTACCTGATTCAGGACAGCCCCAAGCCCATCGTGCTCACCGGCTCGCAAAAGCCCATGGGCAACCCCTTTACCGACGCCAAACTCAATCTGTACCAGAGCCTGCTCTATGCGCTCGACAAGCATTCGCACGACGTTTCGATCGTGTTTGGCGGTGTGGCCATCGCCGGCACGCGCGCCCGCAAGCAGCGCACCATGAGCTTTAACGCGTTCATTAGCGTCAACTATCCGCCCATCGCCTATATCCGCAACGACCGCATCGTGCGCAACGGACTTCACGGCACGCGTCAGGGCGAAAACCCGGTGCGTTTCTACGACAGCATCGACCCGCGCGTATTTGTACTCAAGCTTACGCCCGGCGTAAACCCGGGCATCCTCGACGCCCTGGCCGATAGCTACGACGCCGTGATTCTGGAGACCTTTGGCATTGGCGGTATTCCCGAGTTTGGCGAGTCCGGCGAGTCATTCCAGGAGGCAATTTTCCGCTGGGTCGATTCGGGCCGCACCGTCGTTATGACCACGCAGGTCCCCGAAGAGGGCCTCGATCTGGGCGTTTATGAGGTCGGCCGTGCTTACGCCGATCATCCGGGCATTCTGCGCGGCGACGATATGACCACCGAGACGCTCGTGGCCAAAACCATGTGGGCACTCGGCCAGTCACGCGATGCCGCCGAGATCCAGCGCCTGTTCTACAGCCAAGTCAACCACGACCGCATCCCGATGGCGTAATTCAGTTGTCGACGGGTATCCCCTATTCGATGCCCTCGAGAAGCTCTGATACCGTCATGCCGAGTGCGGGCGCGATCTTAAATAGAACCTTGAGCGTGAAATTTGCCGTCCCATCTTCGATTCGGTCGAGGTAGGGTCGGCTGATTCCTGTCGCCACACAAAAATCGACCTTGGAGATACCAAGGTCCCTGCGCGTCTGCTCGACTCGCTTGCCAAGAATCTGTTTCGCACGTTCGTCCATGCAGCCGAGTTTGAAATGGAGCTGAACAAAAACGTAAACTATAGTTTACGTTTTGCCGAATACACAGGAGTTTTCTATGTCGGGTTCTTCGGTCCGCACGTACCGAGCCACGCTTCGCACAAACAGCGCGCCGCCCAAGCTCGTCGTCGTTGAAGCAGAATGTCTTTCGCCCGATGAGCGCACAGCATTTGCATTGCTATCAAGTCGCGTCGCCGCCGTTCTGGTCCCTTGCCCGGCGCAAGGCGAACTTGCCATCCAATGCCAAGCGCACAGCTGCTCGCTCAATCAGGCTGCCGTAATCGCAACCAGCCAACGCGGTCTGCCCCTTCTCCTGGAAGCCGGTACCGCGCTCACCCTTCGCGGCGCCGGATACGAAAACGAGGCCGCCGCCGACATGGTCTTTAAACCACGATCGAGCGGCGGCCTCGCAGCAGCCATTGAATATGCGTGCAGGCTCGTTGCCTAGAAGAACAAGTTAGAAACCAAAGCCAAAGCCCGTTCCGGTAATAGCCGAGTACATAAAGTAAACGTTGATCACGTTGAGGAACACACCCGTGATGCAACCGTTGCGCAGGTAGCGCTCGCACACGATGCGCGCCATGGCGGCGGAGTCATCATTGTTTTTAGCCTGGCGTCCCGCCGTAAAGTACGTCGCCACGCTCAGCAGCAGGTTGAGCACCGGCAGTGCCAGCAGCTCGTAGCTCTTGCCCCAGCGCGTCACCTCGCCGGCGGCATTAAACTTTGTTGCCACCTCGGGACCAATGTTGGGGATAACACACGCTGCGACCGCCAGCGGAATCACCGCAAGTACGAGCAGCGCAATACCCATGTAGCCGGCTTTTTTGCCATATTTAAACATATGCGTCGTCCTTACACGTTAAAGCGGAAGTGCACGACATCGCCATCGGCCATGACATAGTCCTTGCCCTCAATACGCAGCTTGCCGGCAGCCTTGGCGCCCTGCTCGCCACCAAGCTCGATGTAGTCGTCATAGCCAATGACCTCGGCCTTAATAAAGCCACGCTCAAAGTCGGTGTGGATGACACCGGCGGCCTGCGGAGCGGTCGCGCCCTGACGAACCGTCCAGGCCTTGACCTCCATCTCGCCAGCCGTAAAGAACGACTGCAGGCCGAGCAGCTTGTAGGCTGCCTGGGCGAGCACGTCCAGGCCGGGCTGCTCCAGGCCCAAGCTCTCCAGGTAGTCGGCCGCATCCTCGGGATCGAGCTCGGAAAGCTCGGCCTCGATCTTGGCGCAGATCGGCAGCGGCTTGACGCCATCGATGGGCGCCAGGTCCTCGTTGAGCATGTCCTCGTCTACGTTGGCCACATACAGGATGGGCTTCATAGTGAGCAGGAACAGGCCCTTGGCAGCGGCACGCTCCTCGTCAGTCATCTCCATGGATGCGGCGCGCTTGCCCTCGTTGAGCCAAGCGAGCAGACGCTTGGCGACCTCAAACTTGGGCATGAGCTCCTTGTCGCGCTTGGCCTCCTTCTCGAGTTTGGGCAGCTGCTTCTCGAGCGTGCCCATGTCGGCCAGGATGAGCTCGGTCATGATGGTGTCGGCGTCACCGGCGGGGTCGACGAACTCGCCGGTGCGGCCCACTTCGCGCATAACGTTGGGATCCTTAAAGTAGCGAACGACCTCGCAGATGGCGTCGGTCTCGCGGATGTTTGCCAAGAACTGGTTGCCCAGACCCTCGCCCTCGTTAGCGCCCTTCACCAGACCTGCGATGTCGACGAACTCGACCGTCGCCGGCACAATGCGACCCGGGTTAACGATGTCGGCGAGCTTTTGCAGGCGGCTATCGGGCACGTCGACGATACCCACGTTGGGGTCGATCGTGGCGAACGGATAGTTGGCGGCAAGGCCGGTCTTTTTGGTAAGCGCGGTGAACAGCGTCGACTTGCCCACGTTGGGCAGGCCCACGATACCGATGGAAAGGGACACGACAGCTCCTTTTGGTACAGGTACTTCAAACTGCATAAGTATAGCGCCGCCGCAGCATCTGGGCGAACCCGGACGCCACGGCGGCACGAATGAAGCAGAGATAGGGGTCGCTGACTAGTCCGCGAGCTTTTCCACCTGGTCGAGCATCTTGTCAAGCTTGGCCTTTGCCTCAGCCTTGACCTTCTCAGCTTCTTCGTGAGCCTTCGCCTTCTGGGCGGCCTTTTCCTCGGCTTCGGGATCGACGACGACCAGACTGGACGCGTCATGCTCAACCAACTTGAGCGCATGCTCGGGGCACACCTTAACGCAGGCACCACAGCCCAAGCAATACGTGGACTCCAACGCAAAGCGGCCGCTTCCCACCAAATCGCAGGCGAACGTGGGACATACATTGACACACTCGCCACACGACGTGCACTTGTCAAAATCACACTCAGGCGTGCACACCTGCATGTTCTGGGCAAGCTCGGGATGGTTTTGCAATGTCGAGAGCACCAACTGGCGACCGTGCGTGAGCGAACGGCGACGCTTGGTCGTCGTAGTGCCGCACATGGTGTTGAGCGTGCGCTCGAGCTGGGTAATCTGGTGGCGGTGAGCTTTGAGCTTCTGCGTCACCGAAGCCAGCGCCGCCGTTGCCGGGTTGAGCTTGGTCACGGTAAGGCCCGTGGTGCGGGCGATCTTTTCCATGTACTCTTTGCGCTCGTACTCGCGGCGTTTATGGCACTTGAGGCTCTTGGGATCGACCTCCAGACCCATGCCCGTGCCCGCCCACTCCTCGGCGGTAGCAATGGCCTCGCCCAGGATGTCCTCGCCACCGGTGTTACGGCACTTATCGCACACGCCCAGCGGCAGGTACACGCTTACGTTGGGATAGTCGGCCAGTACCGAAAACCAGGTCTCGGCCGTAATATCGCCCACACAGGCGACAACAACCTCGTTCTCGCGCGGCATGCGTTTAAGGGCACGCGTGCAGGTAACGTAGGCAGTCTCGTGGCTCGTAGCCGCCGAGACAATGTCGTCGTAAACGTTTTTGGGTGCAAGGCGCGGAGAGATGATCGCCTCCGTCGGGCAAGCAGCGGCGCACAGACCGCACTTACGGCAACTGTCGAGAATCTCGATAGCATCTTCCTCGATCTCGATGGCGTTGACCGGACACACGTCCATGCACGCGGTGCAGCCGCTCTTTTCGTTTTTACAGGTCAGGCACGGTATGGTGTTACCGCGCGGACGCTCCTTGTAGTCAGCAGGATTCCACTGTGGAGCCGACGGATCGAGTGCGTCGGTCACACCGCCAAGCGGGTTTTTAAGAAAGTCGAAACCCTTGCTGATCTCGATAATGTCATCAAACAGATCGTGTTCCTGCGCCATGCGCGGCCCCTCCCTGAGCAGTGCAAACAAGCAAGAGATAATGATACGCTATCGGCCCACGCCTCGGGCAAATTACACGCGGAGCATCTTTGCGGCAAATAGCCCATGGCCTATCGCTGCCTCGATTGCACAAGATCAATCAAGCGCCAAACTATGCCTCGCACATGAGCTGCACGAGCTTTTGTTTGGTCACCTTGGCCTGCTCGTTGGCCATATTGCGTTCGTTTCTAAAGGCCGCATCCGCAACGCTCATCAGGTCGGCATCGGAAATCTCGCCAAGGCCCAGCTCCTCGAGCGTCGTCGGCAGACCGACGCGCTGACAAAACTCGAGCACCTGTTCAAGCTCGGGCGCACGCTCCAGACGAAGCTGGACCACCAGACCAAACGCCACGGCCTCGCCGTGCATAGCCTTGCACTCGGGCAAAATCGTCAGGCCGTTGGCGATGGCATGCGCCAACGCCAAGCCACCGCTCTCAAAGCCAACGCCCGAAAGCAGGATGTTGCACTCGATCAGACGCTCAACCGCCGGCGATATACGCCCCTTCTTGAGATCGCGCTTGGCAGCGACGCCGCACTCCATAAGCGTGTCATAGCAGGCACGAGCCGCAACCAAGGCCAAGTGTCCCGGCGCGCCACCATGCTCGTTGGCGCCATGCGCCGCGGCGCACGAACGTGCCTCGAAGTACGTTGCCAGCGCGTCGCCCATGCCGGCGACCGTCATACGCAGCGGGGCTGCCGCGAGCACGTTGGTGTCGACCACAACTAGGTCTGGATTCTTCTCAAGCATCAGGTAGCGGTCGAACGATCCATCCTCGTGATACAGCACCGAAATCGCGCTGCACGGACCGTCCATCGAAGCCGCCGTGGGGCATACGCACAACGGCAACTCGGCATAAAACGCAACGGCCTTGGCGATATCGAGCATCTTGCCGCCGCCAATACCCACCACCATGTCGCAATACTCAGCCTGGGCTTCCTTAGCCATTTTTACAACGGCCTCTTCCGTACACGGACCGTCATAAATCTTAAAGAACGGCTCACTCAGATCGTCGTCCAGAAATCCATCGACGATCTGCCCGCACAGCCGATCCTCGGTGCCCTGGTCAAACAAGACATAGGCAGCGCAGCCCAACCATGACAAATACTTGCCCTGGCGCGAAAGCTCCCCCGGCCCCTGAACATACCGGCCGGGACCGCCGTAAACCATAGGAAGCGCCATACGAGAATCCACCCTTCATCAAACAACGATTGGTGCAAAGTAACCTGACCCCTTTGCACCTTAGCAAAAAGGGGCAAAGCCATCTGCTGGCTTTGCCCCTTCCTTAGCTTGATTTACTCATCCATAAGGTAGTAGTGGCCCAGTGCGTCTGCACCCAGAATGGCGTTTGCGACCATCTCGGGCGTCACCTCAAACGGCATGTTGCACATGGTGTCATCGGGCGCGCAGGCGGCCTCGGCAACAATCATGGCCTGCTCACGCGTAAGCTCGGCAACGCCAAGTTCCTTCATCGTGACCGGTAGGCCCAGCTCAATGCAGAAGCCCAAGACTTCCTCGAGCTTCTCAGTCGGGGCATCCTCGAGTACCAGCTGGACGATAGTGCCAAAGGCGACCTTCTCGCCGTGATACATGCCGTGGCACTCGGGCAGCATCGTCAGGCCATTGTGGATGGCATGAGCAGCAGCAAGGCCCGAGCTCTCAAAGCCAATGCCCGAAAGCAGCGTATTGGCCTCGATGATATGCTCGACGGCAGGCGTGAGCGCACCCTTCTCCAGCGCAACCTTGGCCTTGACGCCATCGGCCATGAGCGTCTCATAGCAGAGCTTGGCGAGCGCCAGGCCGGCCATTCCGCCCTTACCGCCAGCGCAGGTGCCGCCGTCGGCATCGTGCGTCGCCTGAGCCTCGAAATAGGTTGCGAGCGCATCGCCCATTCCGGAAACCGTCAGGCGCACCGGGCTCGCCGCGATAACCGTCGTATCCATCAGGACGATATTGGGGTTTGCCTTAAGGAAGAGGTACTTGTCGAACTGGCCGTCATCGGTATAAAGCACCGAAAGTGCCGAGCACGGTGCATCGGTCGAGGCGATGGTGGGGCAAATGATAACCGGGGACTCCAGGTAATAGGCGACGGCCTTCGCGGTGTCGAGGATCTTGCCGCCACCGACGCCGACGATGATGTCGCAACCGTTGTCGCGAGCGAGCGCAACCAGGCGATCGACCTCGCCCTTGGAGCACTCGCCGTTAAAGTCCTCAAACAGCAGCTCGGCCTTAGCCTCGGCAAAGCCGCCCTCGATCTTGGCACCGACGCGCTTCTTGCCCGAAGGCGTCACGATGACGAGGGCCTTAGCACCGAGCGGCTCGACATAGGAGCCGAGCTTGGCGAGCTCGTCCGGACCCTGGATGTACTTGCTGGGGCTATTGAAAATTGCAGCCATAACTATCCCATTCTCTAATAATAAAAAAGGGGCTCCGTACGAATACGTGCGGAGCCCCTCGTTACGACAACAAGAGTCGATTAGAAATCGATGTCGGTGTCGTAGTAGCAGGCCTTGAGGATCTTCTCGAAGTCGGCAGCCTTGGTCTCACGCGGGTTCTCCGGCGTGCAGGCGTCGGTCTCGGCGTTCGCGGCGATCTCGGGCAGCTTGGCGAGGAACTCCTCCTCGGAAACCATCTGCGGGTTCTCGGCGTCGACCTTCACGCCGCCATTCGCGTAATCCTTGATGGACTGCGGTATGTTGAGCTGGTCGTTGAGGTCGCGGATCTTCTGGACGAGCGCAGCGATGAGCTCCTCGTTGGTCTCGCCGGGAAGGTGCAGAATCTCCTTGGCCACGTAAGCGTAACGCTCGGCAGCACGGGGATCCTTGGAGTTCCACTGGATGACCTTGCCCAGGTACATGGCGTTAGCAGCACCGTGGATGATGTGACCGTTCTCAAAGGCTGCACCGGTCTTGTGAGCCATGGAGTGAACGATGCCGAGCAGACCCGAGGAGAAGGCGATACCGGCGATGCACTGAGCCTCGTGCATGTGCTGACGGGCCTCATGGTCGCCAGCATAGGACTTGGGCAGCCACTCGACGATCTCGCGGATGCCGTGCAGGGCGTTGGCATCGGTGAACATAGAAGCGCAGGTGGAAACGTAGGCCTCCATGCAGTGGGTCAGAGCGTCCATGCCGGTGTGAGCGCAAAGCTTAGCAGGCATGGTGTAGGTGAGCTCGGGGTCGACGATGGCGACATCCGGGGTGATGTTGAAGTCGGCCAGCGGGTACTTGATGCCCTTGGCGTAGTCGGTGATGACGGAGAAGGCAGTGACCTCGGTAGCGGTACCGGAGGTAGAGGAGATGGCGCAGAAATGAGCCTTCTGACGCAGCTCGGGGAAGCTGAACGGCTGGATGATGTTATCGAAGGACTCCTCGGGATACTCGTAGAAGACCCACATGGCCTTAGCGGCATCGATGGGCGAGCCGCCGCCGATGGCGATAATCCAGTCAGGCTCGAACTCGCGCATGGCCTCGGCGCCCTTCATGACCGTCTCGATGGACGGATCGGACTCGACGCCCTCGAACAGCTTGACCTCGAAGCCGCCTTCCTTAAGGTCGGCCTCAACGTCCTGCAAGAACCCGCCGCGGCGCATAGAGCTGCCGCCAGAAACGATGATGGCCTTCTTGCCCTTGAGGTTCTTCACCTCGTGGCGAGCGCCCTCACCAAAGTACAGATCGCGAGGATTGGTAAAACGTCCCATACTGTGCCTCCTAAACAAGCCCCTCTTAGACTTGCGTATATAACGGAGCACCCGATTGGCTCCGTTAGGACCGTTTTGCGCGTTGCCGGCGATGACAATGCGCGATGTCTAAACGTCTCAACGCTCAGACAAACACTATTCTACCGTTCTGGTTGGTCAGTTATTCACCTAAAGCCGACAATGATGAAACGTTTTTTCTATCCCTGAAGACCCTTGTGGGGCATTCATACTCCCAAGCTGGGCAAACGTTTTATCAAGGTTGACCACATATCCCGGGCAGGACTGTGCCCCTCCAAAATGCGCCCCGTTCGCCGCCAAAAATCGACCGTTTGCGGCACCGTGATACCACTCAGTCGTCCAAGGTGCCGACATTTGTGCGACATCCGTCTTCGTGGTGCAAAGGTGCATGTCCAAGTGCGGCACCCCCGGTGTGCCACATGCGGGTAAACTAGAACCTTATATAGAGACATTTGAACCCTAACCGCAGCAAAGGAGGCCCCATGGCATTCGATCCCATTCAAGAGGATTGCCATCGCCTCGTTCTTGAGGCCTTGCGCCGCGACAATATCCCGCTCACCGACGCTGCCGCCGTAGAGCGTCTGATGGAACAATTCACCCGCAACCCCGCACCGCTCATCGTGCACGACCGCGACCGCGCCGGGCACCTCATTGCCAAGGTGGTCGAGGCCGTCGATTACCGCATTCCCTTTATCCCTGACGATACCCAGGCAGAGCAGGAAGAGGCAGCTGCCGAGAACATGCTCCGCGAGGCAGCCGCACTCGATCCGGCCAACTGGGATGCCCAGCGCATGCTGACGGCGCTCACCGCCGAATCCAACGAGGAATACGTGCAGTATCTGGTGTCCAAGTGCGACGAGGTGGAGCACGACCTGGCACTCAAGATCGCCTCGGCGCAGGACCCCTACGAGCGCGAGGCCGCTGGCGACCTTATGCGCCGCCCCTACCTGCGCTGGCTTGCCGCCCTTGCGTCGCGCGCCCTCATTAGCGGCCGCTATCGCATGTCGCTCGAAGCCGCGAATCGCAGCCTGGACTTTGCGCCCAACGACCCCGCCGGCGTCCGCCATACTGCGATGCTCGCCATGGCAAAGCTCGAATACCCCGCCGAGGAGCTCAAGCGCTTTCGCTCCGCTCACTCCGTGCCGTACCTCGCGAATACCCCGCTGCGCCGCCGTCCCAAGGATGCAGAGCGCGACTTGGACCCGTGGACGCTCATCGCACTGATGAGCGCAGCCTGGCGCGAGCTGGACTACGAGGGTGCCGAACACTACCTGCGTATCCTTGTGCGTTCGTGCCCCCACGCCGCCGAGGCGCTCTACTTCCAAACCGAGTTTCCCGATGGCGTCTACGCCCGCGTTAACGTGGGCGTGGGCTCCACCGACGAGCTTGTCCTTGCGCTGTCCGAGGCGACGCCGATACTGCAGGAGGGCCTGGGCGCACCCGACAACGCCAGCTTTGCCGCCTGGGTCGCCACCAACGACATCGTGCGCTCCCAGATCGACGAGCGCATACTGCGGGCGGCCGAGCAGGGCTTGCCGTTTAAGGGAGGAGACCTCTAATGGATCCGAGCGTCTACATCCCCGCCTACCTGGAGCGCACCTATCTGGCGTCGCACCCCGAGCTCACCGATGCAGCACGCGAGCTTGTCCATAACGACATTAGCGCGAATCCCCAAAAGTATGCGCAGTCCGAGCATGCTCAGGCGCTGCTGTCCTATGCCGGTGTTCATCGCCACCTGCTCGACGAGCTCCATCGCATCGAGGACATGGGCAGCGACGAGGAGTTTGAGCAGACGCGCAACCGCTTGTTCGACGATATGCGTGATGAGCTGCTCAAGATCGTCCGCATCGATGCGCTGGCCGTCGATGCCCAGCTGCTCGCCATCATTTTGGCGGACACGCCCGTCGACGCCTGCCTGGGCGACCTGATGAAGCTCGAGACGAGCACGGCCGACTACCTGCAACAGAGCGTGCCCGGGTTTGATATGGAGGCCCCGCACTACTGGGCCAACAATGTTTTGGCCGACGGTGTCACCGCAGCGGACCTTACCGTGAGCGAGCCGGCCCTTATCGGGTGGCTTCACACACTCGAGGCCATCTCGCAGCTGTGCATGGCGAGCGCTCGTTACCGCGCCGCCGCCAACTATTCTCGCCGTGTCCTTAAGACGGAGGGCTATCCCACCCGGGCCGCCGGCACCGTATTGCTTGCCCTCGCCCGCCTGGAAGACCAGGACGGCTTTTTTGCCCTGGCGCATCAGCTCGAGGAACAGGTGGGGGCAGACGCACTCGAAAACTCTCCTTGGTACCTGCTCGCCCGCACGATCTTGCTGTTCAAAACAAACAAGATGCGCCCGGCGACGCGCGCGCTGCGTGAGTTCGCTAACCGTTGCGAGGGTGGCGCGTTCTTCTTGCTGAATCCCATGTACCAGACACCGTACCTTCCCTGCCGGCCCGAGCCACGCGATCCCTGGGATCTTTCGCACCAGGCAGTTTGGGAGGCCGACGGCATTATCTCGGACACCCCCGACTTTGCCCCCTGGGCCAACGCCTGCGAAGATGTATCGCAGCTCGCCCAGGAATTTGCGCGCCGCTACGGCTTTTAGCGACGCGATCGCCCCGACCATGTCATTCACGTTAGGAACGACTTCATGAACTTCCGCTCATCTCTTGCCTGCACCTCGAGCGATATCGCCCGCTGGGGACTGCGCTCTGTCCTCAAACGCCAGGGTGGCGTGCTTCCCGGCCGCATCGCCATGAAGATCGACCCCGAGCTGCTAAGCGACCTCGCGAGCCTGGTCGACCGCAGCGTGGTGATCACCGGTACTAATGGCAAGACCACCACCTCCAACCTCATCGCTGACGCCGTTGCTGCCAGCGGCGCTACCGTGGTGTGCAACCGTGCCGGCAACAATATGGAGCCTGGTGTGGTGGGTGCTCTGCTCGAGGCCCGCGGCGGCCTTAAGCACACCAGCAGCGGCAAGCGCGTGGGCGTTTTTGAGTGCGACGAGCTCTACACGGTGCGCGTCCTGCCCAAGCTCAAACCGACGTACTTTGTGCTGCTCAACCTGTTCCGCGACCAGCTAGACCGCTACGGCGAGATCGACCATACCCAAGACGTCATCGCCCATGCGTTGGAGCTCTCTCCGGCAACAACGCTCATCTACAACGCAGACGACCCGCTGTGTGCCGCGATCGCCGCGCGCGTCCCCAACACGAGCATCGCCTTTGGCATCGACGGCGCCACGGGCACCGAGTCCGACCGCATTAGCGACTCGCGTTTTTGCTCGCAGTGCAACGCCCCGCTGGAATACGACTATGTGCAGTACGGACAGCTGGGCGCCTATCATTGCCCTTCGTGCGGCTGGGGTCGCCCCGCGCTGCTCCGCCGCGTGACGGGCGTTGAGCTCGGCTGCGACGGCTACGGCTTTGACCTGGCCTTTGGACCCGAGGCCAACGCGCCCGCCGTGCACATCGCCACGCGCTACAACGGCCTGTACATGGTCTATAACGTCGCCGCCGCCTTCTTTGCGGCGCACGAGCTGGGCGTGGACGCGGCGCACCTGCAGCCCACGCTTAATGCCTACGTGCCCGCCGGCGGACGCATGGGCCGCTGGGATATTGCCGGCCGCACCGTCGAGGCCAACCTGGCCAAGAATCCCGTGGGCTTCGATCGCCAGATCCAGTCCATTAAAACGGCAGGTGGCAGGCTCTGCGCCTTCTTCCTAAACGATAACGATGCCGACGGCCACGATGTCTCGTGGATCTACGATGTCGACTTCGAGCGCATCGCCGACACGCCGGGTCTTGTCGCCTTTGCCGGAGGCACGCGTGCGCACGACATGCAGGTACGCCTCAAGTACGCCGGCATCGATGCCGCGATTATCTCGGACGTCGCGCAGGCGATCGGCGCCGTGGCAGACGAGGCCGCCGATGACACCTTCTACGCCGTCGCCAACTACACGGCCTTCCCGCCGTTAGTCAAGGAGCTCGACGGGCTTAAAGACGACGATGCAAGCTCGATTGTCTCCCACGCCGTAACGCGCGCCGATGGTAGCGCTGTCCCCACCGATATTGCGCCGGTCGAGCTTTCGCGCCCCCTGCGCATCGTCTACCTGTATCCCGATGCGCTCAACCTCTACGCCGACGGCGGCAACGTTATCGCGCTCGAACGCCGCTGCGCCTGGCGCGGCATTCCCGTGCGTGTGGACGAAGTCCACATGGGCGAGACGCTCGACCTGACCGACGCCGACATCGTTATGATGGGCGGCGGCTCCGATCGCGACCAGCTGGCCGTGGCACACGAACTGCTCGCTCAAAAAGACAAGGTCGCGGCCTATGTTGAGGACGGCGGCACACTGCTTGCTATCTGTGGCGGCTATCAGCTGCTCGGCCGTTCGTACTATATGGGCGAAGATCGCATCGAGGGCCTGGGCGTCATTGCCGCCGAAACCGTACGCGGCTCCGACCGCCTGATCGGCAACGTCGCCGTCAAGACCGACCTGTCACCCGAGCCCTTTGTGGGATTCGAGAACCACGGCGGCCGCACCTTGCTCGATGCAGAGGCCACGCCGCTCGGAACGTCTGTCGTCACGGGCACCGGCAACAACGGCGACGATGGCTTTGAGGGCATCATCTACAAGGGTGTCATCGGCACGTACCTGCACGGGCCGGCGCTCCCCAAGAACCCCGAGCTCGCCGACTGGCTCATCACCCACGCCCTCGAGCGCCGCGGCGATGCGCAGGCCACAGCCCTGCTGCCGCTCAAGCCCCTCGACGACACCTACGAGCGCACCGCTCACGACGCCGCCATGAAGCTCCTCCCCTAACGCCCCACCACCACAAAGGGGACAGGCACCTTTGTGGTGGTTTTCCAGTTTGCCAACGATATACGCGCCGACAAAAAAGTCTGCTATACTCTTTCCCGCTGTCCCCATCGTCTAGCGGCCAAGGACGCCACCCTTTCAAGGTGGATATCGCGGGTTCGAATCCCGCTGGGGGCACCATTTAAAATGAGAAGCCCGTTATCCTCACGATAGCGGGCTTTTTGCTGCCATGCGCCGGAATTCGAACCCGGCAGGGTGCGGAGCTGAGGAAACGCGAAGCGTTTTCCAGCGCAGCACGCAAGGAGCGAAGCGACGCAGCGGAAGCGGGCGGGGCCAGCCGCACGCGGACATCCCGCTGGGGGCACCACAGCATCCAAGAAGCCCGTCACCCCCGTGGTGACGGGCTTCTTGCTACCCACGCGCCGGAATTCGAACCCGACAGGACGCGGAGCCGAGGAAACGCACCTACGCTTCGACCCTAACAAGTAATTAACTTCGTCCCTAACAATACGATATCTGAAACGTCCGCATCGAAGAACATTGCTTGGGACAGCTCTGCCTCCATTAGTTGCAATGTTGGCAAGCTTTCTTGTCAATCGCACGTCTTGAAAGACTATCCCAACTTCAAAATCGCTGTGAGTTCCGAGGGTGCCGGGAAGCAGCACATTCCCTCAACTCGCACCCTGCACACAGCATAATTACCTCCGATCCGCACATCGATAAAACAGCGCCGCGTGTAGTCCAGTTCCCTGGTCTCGATTTGTAAATTTGTTGGCGAAGTCCAGGCATATGCTGCAAACAACTTGCGAACATCCCATGCGGGGGCATCGTCCCTCTCAGCTTCATGAGTCACGAAAGGAAAGAGGTCTCCAACTCCGGCCCCATCGCCCGATTTGCAAACCCAAGACTCGTAGCCGGCCCTCACGCCGTACTCACGACCATCGCGTAACAGAGACAAATCCAGCTCATTCTCATGAAATCGAATATTGATTTCTTCAAAATCCCCGAAAATGCAATGATGAATGCCCTCGAGGCGTAATGAACTCAAACGTCCGCCAGAAGCCAACCCAACTGGCACGGGAATGCTATCGAAGCCACGTTCGGAAGCCACCGTTTCCCGAACACTAGGCTCTTTGAACAATACATCATACAGCGGATCAAGCAACGCCTTACTTCCTGTCGTGGAACTCGAGCAAGCGATGACAAGGCCATCTGTGGGCCGTATGTAGCACAGCTGCCCAAAAAGGCCAGAGCATCTGAATCCACCACGCCGGCACATCCAGAACTGGTATCCATAGCCATTGCTGTCTTCAGTCGCCTCAGACGGATAAAAGGGGCTCGTTTCCACCTGAATCTTCGTCGCCTCGGCAACCCATTCCGCGGGAATGATCTGTTCCCCACACCACTTGCCGCCATCCAGCAAACATTGACCAAACTTAGCCAAATCCGGTGTCGAAAGGTGAAGACCAAAACCTCCGGTCGTATGACCGGCTTGATCCTCTTCCCACCACCAACTTCTAATGCCTAACGGCGTAAACAAACGTTCGGCGAGATAATCGGATTCTTTCGTTCCACTTATGCGTTGCACGAGCATGCTCAATAAATGTGAACACAGCGAATCGTAGTGAAAGACCTCGCCCGGCTTCCAGTCAAACTCACGATGAAGAACCTCATGTGCCCAGTCGTCTCCCGCGCCAATATACGAAAGGTCACTCTCCTGCCCCATCGTCATAGTCAGCAAATTGCGAACCGTCACATTACGAAAGCGCTCATCCGCGATCTCGCCTTCATATTCCGGGAAGTATGAAATCCAGCGATCAGCCAGCGACAGCCGCCCTTCATTCACCAACATCCCGACAGCGACCGAGGTAAAGGACTTAGTCACAGAATAGAGCGGGTGAACGTGTTCGAGGGCGAACGGCGCAGCCGCATGCTCAAAGACGACTTCACCATCTTGTCGAACCACGACCGAGCGGACTTCCACGCCCGCGGACCTCCACGCCGCAAGGCACGCCTCGCCCATCCTATTGTCAAAGATAATATTAGACACTCTCAACCACTGCCTCTCAAACGAAACCAGCACAAGACAAGGTCGCCCTCGGCGCTTATCCAAGGACGACCTTGTCAGATTGCTGGCGCACGGGGCATACTTATCCCGCGCTCCGCCTCTTTGGCTACTTTGCAGCCTCTACCGCCGGCACGTCCTCCTTGTACGTCGCATACGTAAGCAGGAACGAAATCACACTGGAAACCACAATGGCTATGATTACGTAAATCAGGTAGTTCGCGCCCATTGCACCGGACGGGTCAATGAAGCCCGGGAAGGCGCAGAAGCCGCCGCCGGTGAAGGCGAACATCTTGGTGCCAAGAGCGCCGATGATTAGGCCGCCGGGCACAGAGGCGATGCAGCTCATGATAAAAGGCTTCTTGCGCGGAAGGGTCACGCCGTAGATGCAGGGCTCGGTAATGCCAAAGAAGAAGCCCGAGATGAACGCCGGCCATGCAAGCTGCTTGAGCTTTACGTCCTTAGTCTTCAGAAGGATAGCAAGGACGGCAAGGGACTGAGCGTACGAGCAAACCATGTACGGCGCCATGACAATATCCCAGCCCTGGGAGGCAATGTTCACAAGCATGAGAGCAATGACACTCCAGTGGAAGCCGAAGATGACCATAGGCTGCCAAATGGCAGTAAGCACGATGCCGCCGAGCGCGCCGCCGATGACAGGCAAGCTGTAGAGGGAGTTAAACAGCAGGCTCATGAGGTTTGTGATCAGGGTGGCAATCGGGCCAATAATCAAATAGGTAGCGGGGACCATCACAACGAGCACGCACGTAGGCACAAAGAAGAACTTTACATACTCAGAGAAATGCTTGCGGCACCACTTCTCCAGCTTTGCCGCGAACCAAACAGAGATGATAATCGGAATGACAGAGCTCGTATAACCCGAAGACGGCATGATGACGGGTATGCCGAGGAATGTCGTGTAATAGTTCATGGCAAAGGGAGTGCCGGCAAGCACCGTTCCCAAGACATCACCCGATGTGATGTTGACCATCGCCGGATACGTAAGTGCGATACCGAGCGTCATGCCAACGAACTCGCTACAGCCAAACTTCTTTGCCGCGGTATAGCCAAGGATGATCGGCAGGAAGTAGAAGAAGCCGTCACCAGCCGCATATAGAATCTGGTACAAGCCATCTGTCGCCGTAATCCATCCAAGGGCGACAAGAATGCTCAAAACACCCTTAATCATGCCCGCGGCGCACAGCACCGCAAGAATCGGTTGGATGACACCCGAAATGGTGTCGATAAGGGCGCTGACGACGTTTCCTTTCTTGACGGGCTCACCATCAAGATTAACCTCGCCCAGCCCCTCGACACCAGAAGCGGCAACCGCGGCATCGTAAACATCCTCAATCACATTGATGCCGACAACAACCTGATACTGGCCATTCGCGTTGATTACTTGAATGACGCCTTTATGAGATTCAATTGCCTTAGTATCGGCCTTCGCATCGTCTCGCAGCTTGAAACGTAGACGCGTCATGCAGTGCGAGATGCTCAGGATGTTTTCCTTACCGCCGACGAGGCCAACTACGTCCTCGCCGAGCTTGCGATTTGCAAGCTCTTTGCTTTCGCCCATGGTTTTCCTCCCATGCGACCTGTCCAAGGTCGGCCGCCCGCCATCATTCGCTAAATTGATTTCCGATACTAGTGAAGCTCTGGCCAGAACTCCTTATTCGCCTCGATGAGATCGTCAAGGATCTTCTTTGCAACGGAGGCAGAGGGGACCGTCTTCGAAAGCGTCAGCGCCTGCCAAAGCTCCTGATAGGAATGGTCGACCCAAGCAGACACTGCAAGCTTTTCGACCGAGACCTGTTCCTCCATAAGTCCTTTCTGGAATTGCGGGATCTCACCTTGGCAAATTTTCTCGTAGCCGTCGCTGCCGACGATGCAGGGGATCTCGACCATAGCCGTTGGGTCAAAATTGGACACAGCCCCGTCGTTGGGAACAATCAGCGAGAAACGTTCACGGGTGTTCTCTGCCAAAGCGCGAGCGAGATCGACAATGTACTCAGCGTGGGTATCTGGCTTAAGGCCGAAACCCTCAGACGTACCCTTTTCGATAATCTGGCGGGCGGTGCCGAAGACGCGTTTCTCGCGACCCTCACGGACCTCGTCGGTGCGGGTGTGGTTGGGGTCGGTGTGCTCAACCACATAATCCGGGAAGAGATAGTACTTGAGGTAGGTGTTCGGGATGGTATTCGGATCGAGCGCGTAAACATCCTTAGCCTTACGGAACGTCTGGTCCCAAGACGCGTCGACGAATTCAAGGCCGGAATCCTCGCCGGCATAACCGTTTTTAGCCATTTGGGCCTTGATAGTGGGCATAAGGTCATTGCCAGCACGGTCGTGAATCTTTGTCCACCAGCCAAAGTGGTTGAGGCCGTAGTAGCCGACGACGAGGTCGTTGTGGTCCTTGAGACCACACATCTGAGCCATGATATCCATCAGGGCTATTGGCATATCGCAAATGTTGATAATCTTTGAATCCGGGCGAAGACGGCGTGTCGCCTCAGCAACGATCGCCGCGGGGTTGGAGTAGTTGAGCATCCATGCGTCGGGACTGTATTTCTCCATGTAGTCAAGGATCTCGAGTACGCCGCCAATGGAGCGCAAGCCATAAGCAATGCCACCAGGACCACAGGTCTCTTGGCCAAGAACGCTATAGCGCAGGGGGATCTTCTCGTCCTTATCGCGCATAGCGTACTTGCCAACGCGAATCTGGGCAAGTACAAAGTCGATGCCTGTGAAGGCCTCCTCAGGGTCGGTCGTATAGCTGAAGGTTACCTCTGGAGCATTCTCCCTGATGTAGATGGCACATGCCTTGGCAATTGTTCCCTGACGCTCGGCATCGTTGTCATAGAGCGTAATCCTATTGATGGGGAACACGTCACGCTTCGCGAGAAGTGTCAGAACAACACCCGGTGTATAAGTGCTTCCGCCTCCCGCGATAGTAACTGCATAGCTCTGTTTTGCCATTACAAATCCTCCTGTCTAGACATGTACTTGACAACTTGAATTATAGCCACATGATTTGCTATCTGTCTAGACATGTTAAGCACACGGGTGAACGGTTGATTTATGGCGGTAAGCGGCAACTTTAAGTGCCTCAACTTCCTATAATTGGTAGAAGCGGATAATCGCGCCGATTCGACGCATTCCGTACAACCTCAATAAGGAGAGCATTTTGGCAAGGATCCTGTACAGTGAAATTTACCGCAGCCTTCGAGAGCGGATTGTCGAAGGCAAGCATCCCGTGGGATCGCTCCTTCCTTCCGAACAAAATCTTTCCAAAGAGTTCTCCTGCTCTCGAATGACGGTGCGCAAGGCTATCTCGCTTCTCGCAAATGAAGGTCTAGTTCAGTCCATTAAAGGCAAGGGAGTCCTCGTAATCGAGACGTCAGTTGCAGGCACCAGCAAAGAGGGCGCATTCACCGTAAGCGGCCTTTGTTCGTTCAGCGAATCGGCACACGCGATCGGAGCAATCCCAACGTCAAAAATCGTCTATTTCGAACACGTAAGCACCAATAAGTGTCTAGCTCAGTTGACGGGATTTCCCGAAGGAGAAGACCTTACGCATTTGAAGCTCGTCCGCATGCTCGACGATAAACCGGTCGCTGTCGACCGCCACTACTTCCTAACTTCCTCCGTCCCCGGCTTAAACGAGCAGAATGCCACCCTGTCGCTCTTCCATTACATCGAGGATGAGCTAGGGCTCACCATTGCCGTGAGCAAACGAACGATAACACTCGCCCAGCCCGACGCTGAGGACTGCCGGTTGCTTGGCGTCGATTCTTCTTCGTATCTGGCAGTCGTAACCAGCCAGACATTCGACTCAACCGGAACTCAATTTGAGTACATCGAGGCACGTTATATTCCAAGCATTTTTCATTTTCATGACACGGCAACGCGCACGCCCTTACCCTAGCAAACGGCACGGAGCAGACTCTTCCCTAATAAATTTGTTTAACAAGAAAGCCGGGGTCCGCGTAATGCGGACCCCGGCTTTCAACCGTGACGGTATGTTGTCCCAATCCTACACGTAGAACAGGATGTCGTCGTAGGTCGGGACCGGCCAGTAGTCGGCTGCCACGATCTCCTCCATGGCATCCACGGCGGCACGCAGCGTATCCATAGCGGGAACGACCTCGTGTGCATACACGTTGGCCTGCTCCTGGCCATCGAGGGCCTCGGCCTTCTGATGCACGGCGTCGAGTGCCTTGATGGAGTCGTTGATGGCGGTGATACCGTTGCAGAGCTTGTTGAGCGTGTTCTGCTCGCACTGCATGGCGGCCTCAGCACCGGCGGCACGAATAGTCTCAAGGCCTTTAGCGACCTTGGTGGCATAGGCGGTAATGACCGGACGATAGGTACGACGCGCCTCGCGAACCATCGTGGTAGCCTCGATGTTCATGAGCTTGTTGTACTTCTCGAGCTTGCAGTCATAGCGGCACTGAGCCTCGGCCTTGGTCAGGACGCCCGTCTCCTCAAAGAGCGCGATGGCCTTATCGGAAACAAAGGCGGGAAGAGCGTCGGCCGTGGTCTTGTTGTTGGCAAGGCCGCGCTTCTCGGCCTCGATGGGCCACTCGTCGGAGTAACCGTCGCCGGAGAACAGGATGCGCTGGTGATCGGTCAGCACCTTCTTGCAGTACTCGAGCGCGGCGTCCTGGAACTTATCCTCGGGCGTACCCTCGAGTGCGTCGGCGAAGGACTTGAGCGACTTGGCCACGGCGGCATCGAGCACCAGGTTGGAGTCGGAGACGTTCTGCTCGGAGCCGCAGGCACGGAACTCGAACTTGTTGCCGGTGAAGGCGAACGGGGAGGTGCGGTTGCGGTCGGTGTTGTCCTGCATCAGCTTGGGCAGGGTATCGGCGCCCAGGTCGAGCACGCCGCGCGTGGCATGGACGGAAGCCTTGCCATCGATGATCTTCTCGACGACTTCGGTAAGCTGGTCGCCCAGGAAGATGGACATAATCGCCGGAGGAGCCTCGTTGGCGCCCAGACGATGATCGTTGCCGGCCGAGGCAACGGAGGCACGCAGGAGCTCCTGATAGTTATCGACGGCCTCGATCACCGCGGTAAGGAAGACGATGAACTGCAGGTTGTCGAGCGGGGTGTCGCCCGGGTCGAGCAGGTTCTCGGACTCGGTGCCAAGCGACCAGTTGTTGTGCTTGCCCGAACCGTTGATGCCCTCAAAGGGCTTCTCGTGCAGCAGACAGACCAAGTCGTGACGGGAGGCGATGAGCTTCATCTTCTCCATCATGACCAGATTCTGGTCGATGGCCTCGTTGACCTCGCCGTAGACGGGAGCGAGCTCGTGCTGGCAGGGAGCGACCTCGTTGTGCTTGGTCTTGGCAGGAATGCCAAGCGCCCACAGTTCATCGTCCAGGTCCTTCATATAGGACGAGACGGTGGGGCGGATAGCGCCAAAGTAGTGCTCCTCGAGCTCCTGGCCCTTGCAGGGAGCAGCACCAAAGAGGGTGCGCCCGGTGATGACCAGGTCCCTGCGCTTGCGGTAAGCGTCCTTCTTGATCAGGAAGTACTCCTGCTCATCGCCCACGGAAGGAACGACCTTCTTGGGGGTCTTGCCAAACAGCGCCAAAACGCGCTTGGACTCACGCGAGAGTGCGGTCATGGAGCGCAGCAGCGGAGTCTTCTTGTCCAGGGCCTCGCCCGTGTAGGAGCAAAAAGCCGTAGGGATGCACAGGACATCGTCCTTAATGAATGCGGGGCTGGTGGGATCCCAAGCGGTGTAGCCACGGGCCTCGAAGGTGGCACGCAGGCCGCCGTTGGGGAAGCTGGAGGCGTCCGGCTCGCCCTGGATGAGGTTCTTGCCCGTAAACTTGGTAATGGCGGTGCCGTCGTGGTTGGGCTCGAGGAAGCTGTCGTGCTTCTCGGAAGTAATGCCCGAAAGCGGCTGGAACCAGTGCGCGTAGTGCGTCGCGCCCTTGGAGATGGCCCAGACCTTCATGGCGTGGGCAACGGCGTTGGCCACATCCAGGTCGAGCGGCTCACCGTCCTCGAGGGTTGCAGCAAGGCGCTTCCAAATGTCCTTGGGGAGGTAGTCCTTCATGACTTCCTCAGAGAACACCATGGTCCCGAAGCGGTCAGTAAGTTCGGCCATACGGAACTCCCTTCGTATCGGCACCGCGTGAGAAGCGGTGTTGATTACTAACGAACGAGTCATAGATTAGGCTCGTCGTGTTTCCGCAACATTACCGTTATGTTGCTGTCACGAAACCAATCAATGAGGTTACCGCATCGCGGCGGCGTTGCCGCCCTCAACAGCCAATCAACTGTATAAATTGCAGACCTCTCCCCATGGTTTAAGGGTAGTCAATTTGGGATGGGGCTCTATTAACTGGTATTTCGCATCAGATACCAGTCTTTATAGCCCCATCCTAGATTGACCGCTCTGCTATAGGGAATGTCGATAGCAAGGCATCTTTGATTGGTATCCCCGAATAGCGAGTGAAACTCCACCGTGACACAGTGGTGCTGTAGAATCCTTACAACACATCACACTATTACGTATCTAAAGGAGCACGATATGCGCGTCGACGAGGTTTTTAAGCAGGCAGCATCCCAGGGCACCGCACCCGTTTCGTTTGAGATGTTCCCGCCCAAGGGCGAGCTTACCCTCAACACGGCTCGCGAGGTGGCAGGCAATCTGTGCAAGCTTTCGCCGAGCTTTGTCTCGGTCACCTGCTCTGCCGGCGGCTCGGGCAACGGCGCCACCACCGCCCCCATCGCGCATATGATTACGAGCGAATTCAATACGCCCTCGGTGGCGCACCTTACCTGTGTGGGCCGCTCGCACGCCGATATCGCCGCCAAGATCGACGAATACCGCTCCGCCGGCGTAGAAAACATCCTGGCCCTGCGCGGTGATCTGCCCACTGGCGCGACCGAGGATGACAAGCCCGCCTCGGACTACGCCTACGCCCGTGACCTCATCCCCGAGCTTGTCGACGCCGGCTTTTGTGTGGGCGCCGCGGCCTACCCCGAGGGCCACATTGCCTGTGAGGACCTCAACGCTTCGGTCGAATACCTCAAGCAAAAACAGGACGCCGGCGCGAGCTTCTTTGTGACGCAGCTCTTCTTTGACAACGAGTGCTTCTACCGCTTCCGCGAGCTTGCCGACAAGGCGGGCATCACCGTGCCCATTACCGCGGGCATCATGCCGTTTATGGGCAAGTCGCAAATCAGCCGCATGGTCTTTATGTGCGGTGCGTCGCTGCCCTCCCCCGTCATCAAGATTCTCGCCAAGTACGAGAACGACCCCGAGAGCCTGCAGGCAGCCGGTGTAGATTATGCCGCCCGTCAGCTTTGCGACCTCAAGGAGCACGGTGCCGCCGGTCTGCACCTGTACACTATGAATCGTCCTGCGATCGCCGCAACCATTATGGAGCGCTTGGGGTAATGGAAAAACCGCACATCGATACAACCGCTGTCGAAGTGCCGGCCGACCTTGCGTCGCCGGCGCTTTACCGTGTCGATGCTGCGCACCATCCCCGTGTCGACCGTGCCGAGATGCTGCGCTATCTGGGTTACGGCGGCCAGCAGATTGAGCCCGAGCTGTCACGACGTATTGAGCTTGTGGTCGAGCGCCTTGAGCTGGACATTGAGCCCCGCGGCGTGCGGCGCGTGTTTACCGTCGATGCCACGGGCGTGGACGAGCAGGGAGAGCCTTGCATCCGTCTGGTTGGCACCAACGTTGAGCTGCGCGGTCGCGACATCTATCGACATCTCAAAGACGCCCGCTTTGCCGCGCTCATGGCATGCACCCTCGGCATGGACGCCGAGCGTCGCCTGCGTACCACGGGAGCCCAGCAGCCCCTGGAGGGAGCTGTGCTCGACGCCGCATGCTCTGCCTATGTAGAAGCCGCCGTCGAGCAGATGGACCAGCAGGTTAAGGCTGCGGCCGCCGCACACGGACTCGCCGGTAACTGGCGCTTCAGTCCCGGCTACGGCGACTGCCCGCTTACGGCACAGCGCTCAATCGTGGACGCGCTCAACGCCACGCGGCTCATCGGGCTTACCGTCACGCCCACCAGCCTGCTCATGCCCACCAAGAGCGTGACCGCGGTGATCGGTCTGTTCGACGGCGAGGTCCACGACGCCCAGAGCCGCCCCACCTGCAATATCTGCCGCATGCGCGAGCACTGTCGCTTCCGCGCCGCCCACACCACCTGCTATTCCAGCCATTAGGAGCCCTCGATGTTTACTCCGCTTATCACTCATGATTCTGACGGCACTGCATTGGCGGCACCCGTTGATGCCGCACGTCGCAACGGTGCCACGTACAAGACGCGCACGATCGACGATCTGCGCATTAAGGACGATCGCCTGCGTGCGGCCATCGAGGGCACGGGGCATCTGCTGTTCGACGGCGGCATGGGCACCATGCTGCAGGCGGCCGGCATGAAGGCCGGAGCCCTGCCCGAGCTGCTCAACTTTGAGGAGCCCCAGGTCATTACCGACATTCAGCGACAGTACGTCGAGGCCGGCTGCGACGTGATCACCGCCAACACCTTTGGTGCCAACGCCCACAAGCTCGACGGCGCCGCCACCGTGGCAGACGTCTTTGCCGCAGCCGTCACCTGCGCCCGCGAGGCCGGCGCCCGCTACGTCGCCGGCGACATCGGCCCCATCGGCGCGCTGCTGCGCCCCTTGGGTACCCTCAGCTTCGACGAGGCCTACGACCTCTTTGCCGAGGAGGTGCGCTCTGGCGTCGCCGCGGGTGTGGACCTCTTTATTATCGAGACTATGACCGACCTGGCCGAGATCAAGGCGGCAGTCCTCGCCTGCCGCGAGAATTCCGACTTGCCCGTCTTTGCCACCATGACCTTTGAGGAAGACGGCCGCACCTTCTTGGGCACGAGCCCCGAGGTCGCCGCCATCACCCTCGACGCCATCGGCGCCGACGTTTTGGGCATCAACTGCAGCCAGGGCCCGGCCGAGCTCCGAGAACTCGCCGCGCGTATGCTCACCGTTACGGACAAGCCCGTTATGGTGCAGGCCAATGCGGGACTGCCCCGCGTGGACGATGACGGCAATACCGTCTTTGATATCCAGGCACCCGAATACGCCGAGGCCGTCGCCGGCATGATTGAGGACGGCGTGAGCGTCGTGGGCGGCTGCTGCGGCACCACGCCGACGCACATGGCGGCACTTCGCACCCTCATCGTCAACCACACGCCCAGCCCGCGCCACCGCAAGCCCAGCATGTCGGTCACAAGCGCCCAGACGGTCGTGGACCTTCCCTGCGACGGCCACAAGATTGCCGTCATCGGCGAGCGCATCAATCCCACCGGCAAAAAGCGCCTGCAGCAGGCCCTGCGCGACGGCGATCTGGACTACGTCGTGAGCCAAGGCATCAGCCAGCAGGAGCAGGGCGCCGATATCCTGGACGTCAACGTGGGCCTGCCCGAGATCGACGAGGTCAAGATTATCCAGCAGGCGACCGAGCAGCTCCAAGGCTCCACGCTGTTGCCGCTGCAGATCGACTCCACCGATCCCGCCGCTGTCGAGGCCGCCGTGCGCCGCTACGCCGGCAAGCCCATCATCAACTCGGTCAACGGCAAGCAGCAGATCATGGATGAGATCTTTCCGCTGGTCGCCCACTACGGCACCAACGTTGTCGGCCTTACGCTCGACGAAGGCGGCATCCCTGATACCGCCGAGGCCCGCTTCGCCATCGCCGAGCGCATCGTGGCCGAGGCCGCCCGCTACGGCATCGGCCCGGACCGCATCCTCATCGACTGCCTGGTCATGACCGCCTCGACCAACCAGCGCCAGGCCGAGCAGATCCTGCGCGCCATGTCCCTGTGCAAGGAGCGCCTGGGCGTCAAATGCGCGCTCGGCGTGTCGAACATCAGCTTTGGCCTGCCCGCTCGTCCGCTGCTGGGCTCGGTCTTTTTGGCCGCCGCCTTTGGTGCAGGTCTGGACGCCCCCATCATGAACCCGGGCTCCAAGCGCTTTATGGACACCGTCTACAGCTATCGCGTCCTGAGCGTTGAGGACGAGGGCTCGACCGGATACATCGAGCGCTATGCCGGCTGGACCGATCCGTACAAGATCGCCGCCAACCCGGCAGCGGCTCAGGCCGCATCGAGTGATGCCGCGCCTGCTGCTGGCACCGCCGGCACTGACGGCAACGACGACCCGATTCGTCGAATGGTCGTCTCGGGCCGCAAAGGCGAGATCGCTGCCGAGACCGAGCGTCTGCTGACAGACCACGACGCTATGGACCTCATCAACAATCACTTTATCCCCGCTCTCGACGAGGTTGGCGTCCTCTTTGACCAGGGAAAGTTCTTCTTGCCGCAGCTCATGGCCTCGGCCGAAGCCGCACGCGTGGGCTTCGACACCATCAAGCGCCTGATGCCCGCCGGCGAGATCGCCGACAAGGGCAAGATCTGCGTGGCCACCGTCAAGGGCGACATCCACGATATTGGCAAGAACATCGTCAAAATGCTGCTCGACAACTACGGCTACACCGTCTTTGACCTGGGCCGCGATGTCGATCCGCAGGAGGTACTCAAGACCGTCAAGGAGCGCGATATCAAACTCGTCGGCCTCTCGGCGCTTATGACCACCACCGTCGTCGCCATGGAGGAGACCATCAAGCTGCTCCATGCCGAGGTTCCGGGCGTCAAGATTATCGTAGGCGGCGCCGTGCTCACCCCCGAATACGCCAAGCAGATTGGCGCGGACTACTACGCCAAGGATGCCGCCGAAAGCGCGCGCATTGCCGAAGAGGTCTTTGGGCAGTAACACAACGGAAACAACCGAGCACTAAAACGTGCCGCACGCGCCACTTGGCACGTGCGGCACGTTAGAATAGATAAGACTATGCTCGTTTTGGCAGATAGGAGCGCAAGGATGGCGATCACGCCTGCAGAAATCGCGGAAACCCGCGGCATGGTTGAGGAGCAGAACCTCGACATCAGGACCATCACCATGGGTGTTTCGCTCATGGGTTGCGGCGACGAGAACCTCGACCGCATGTGCACGAAAATCTACGACCACGTGACGCACACGGCTGAGCATCTGGTCGAGACCGCCGAGAACCTCGAGCGCGAGTACGGTATCCCCATCGTCAACAAGCGCGTTTCCGTCACCCCGGTGGCGCAGATCGCCGCGTGCTGCAAGGATGAGGACCTCACCCCCATCGCGCACGCCCTCGACCGCGCGGCCGAGACACTCGGCATCGATTACCTGGGCGGCTTCTCCGCACTCGTCCAGAAGGGCATCGGCGACGCCGATCGCCGCGTTATCCAGTCCATCCCCCAGGCGCTCGCCACCACGAGCCGCGTCTGCTCCAGCGTCAACGTCGCCAGCCTGCGCGCCGGTATCAACATGGATGCCGTGCTCATGGCCGCCCAGACTATCATCGATGCCGCTAAACTCACGGCCGACCAGGATTCCGTCGGCGCTTCCAAGTTTGTCTGCTTTGCCAACATGGTCGAGGACTCCCCGTTTATGGCGGGCGCCGTCCACGGCGGTGGCGAGGCCGACGCCGTCATCAACGTAGGCGTCTCGGGCCCCGGCGTTATGGCCGCAGCCCTGGAGACGCTGCCCGATTCCGCCTCGATGATGGAAGTCGCCGAAAAGATTAAGCAGACCGCCTTTAAGATCACCCGTGCCGGCGAGCTCATGAGCCGCGAGGCCGCCCATCGTCTGGGTGTCGAGAAGGGCATTGTCGACCTGTCGCTGGCTCCCACGCCTGCCATCGGCGACTCCGTCGCGCGCATCCTCGAGATCATCGGCGTGGGCACCTGCGGTGGCCCGGGCACGACCTGCGCGCTCGCCATGCTCAACGATGCCGTCAAGAAGGGCGGCGTCATGGCCAGCTCCAGCGTGGGCGGTCTTTCCGGCGCCTTTATCCCCGTGTCCGAGGACGCCGGCATGATCGCCGCCGTCGAGGCCGGTGCGCTTTCGCTCGAGAAGCTCGAGGCCATGACCTGCGTGTGCTCCGTTGGCCTGGACATGATCGCCATCCCCGGCGACACCCCGGTCGAGACCATCGCCGGCATCATCGCCGACGAGATGGCCATCGGCGTCATCAACAACAAGACCACGGCCGTCCGCGTGATTCCTGCCATCGGCAAGGGCGTGGGTGACTGCGTCGAGTACGGCGGCCTGTTCGGCCGTGCGCCCATCATGCCGGTGAACCCCAACGCCGGCACCGTGCTTGCCCATCGCGGTGGACGCTTCCCGGCGCCGCTGAACTCGCTGAAGAACTAGCCTAGGGATACGAGGCGAGGAGCCCCGCCGCCGGGCGGCAGACATATAAGGTCGCCTGCTCGGACAGTCCTGACTCGCACGGAGAGCACATTAAGTGCTCTCCGGCTCGTGCGGAACTCGCGATCGACCTTATATGTCTGCCGCCCGGCGGCGGGGCTCCTCGCACATCTCAACCTTGGCTGGGTTCTGGCTCAGTGGCAGTCGCTTCGCTTCTGCCCGCCTTGGTTGGTGTGGCGGTTTGGCGTTGGAGCGGTTCTTTTTCTGATATATGCTTGTTGCGGCTCTTCTTTTGGGAGGGGCCGCTTTTATGTTGCTAGGAGGTTGGCCCGTGGTTGATGGGGATGCTCGCTCTGAGCTGCTTTCCACAGATTGGAACCAGGAATGGATGCGCCTGCAAGCTGGTCGGCGGCGGGCTGATGATTCTTTTAAGTGGGATAAGCGGGCTCGGCATTTTCGGCCGCTTGAGACTGCTCCGTATGCCCGGGATTTTATAAAGCTGTTGGCGTTAAAGCCTGGCGAGTCGGTGCTTGATATGGGGTGTGGGGCTGGGTCGATTGCTATTCCGCTTGCTCAGGCTGGTCATCCCGTGATTGCTGCTGATTTTTCCCCTGCTATGTTGGGCACGCTTGATGCTGGCATTGAGTACTATGGGCTCGAGGATCGCATTACACCGCTTGAGCTTGCTTGGGATGATGATTGGGATTTGGTTGGACCGGTCGCGAAAGCGGTAGATGTTGCCTTTGCCAGTCGTTCTGTCACCACGACCAACCTAAAAGGCGCGCTTGCCAAGCTTGATCGAACGGCTCGTCGGCGTTGTGCTGTCACGATGGTCGCCAACTCCAGCCCGCGCTATGATCTGCACTTGATGAACGCTATCGGCGCCTCGGTTACCTGCAGTAATGGCTTTGTGTATGCTTTTAATATCCTCATTCAGATGGGTGCCCTGCCGCAGGTTACGCACTTTGAATCGCCTCGTCGCGATACCTTCGATAGCCTTGAGGCGGGCGTGGCGGACTTCTCCCGCATGCTCGAGCACGGTAACGAGGATAAGGTCGACCGTCTGCGCGACTACATCGCCCAACACATGATCGAGAATCCCCATGCCGGTGAGCCGGGCTCCAAGGGCGTGCCGCAGGGGTGCTATATGCTCGACCATATCCGTAAGGTTCGCTGGGCGTTTATTGCATGGGAACCGGTCTCTGAATCCCGCTCGTAGCCCGTTCACAGCCCGAGCTGCCCATCACCTCGGCATCCGCATTCTTTGCGAACTGGGCAAACGCGCCCCACACCGCGCCGTTCCTGCGCTATCGTGGGACAGCTCACGTAGATTAAGGCCCCGTCGCGGGGCGCCCCATACATAGAAAGCGAGAACCCATGGCACTGACAGGAGCCCAGGTCAAGCAGCTTCGCAGCATGGCCCATCACCTCAACCCCGCCATCATCATCGGTAAGTCCGATGTCAACGAGGGCACCGTCGAGCAGACGGTCGCCTACCTGGAGAAGCACGAGCTCGTTAAGTGCTCCGTGCTCGATGGCTCCAGTCTTTCCGCCCGCGAGGCCGCCGAAGAGCTCGCTGAGCGCTGCCACGCCGAGGTCGTCCAGGTCATCGGCCGCAAGTTCTCGCTGTATCGCGAGTCCTCGCGCAAGGACATCGAGAAGATCAAGCTCGTCTAAGAGCCAATGATCCGGCGAGCCAACACATAGCAAGCTTACGGGTGCCCAAGTACTTCGGGCGCCCGTTTTTTATCGCTCGACCAGCACGCGATTGAGCCGTCCCTCCACCAAGCGCTCGTATAGACGCCGCGTCTCGGGCTCGGGCACGCCATTGACCTGCTCCCTCAGATGGTGCATATGCCCACTGTATAGCTCGACGATATCGCGCCTCCGCCCCGCCGCACTGTAGACACGCATGGCGCAGCGCACCATATCCTCACGCGCCGTTTCCTGTCGAAGACCCGACTCCGCCAGCCAAATCGCCGACTGCAGATCGTTTTCTTCTAGAGCGGCATTTGCTCCCTTAATCATGCAATCGATGTACTTTGACTGCATAATGCGTCGCATACGCAAAAAGTAGGTGGGATTACAGCCATTGGGAACATACAGCGGTCCGGCATAAAGCTGCTCAATCTTAAGGCACAGCTCAACTAAATGGGGCCCGCGCGCACCCGTGCGATTTCCCAAAACCTCGCGGCTTATCTGGTCAAACAGCCGTACATCGGTCTTGACGTAGTCGCCGTTGAGTCCGATGCATTCATTTTGGATGAGCACACACGACTTGCCATCCGGCGTCGGTCCCAAAGCCGACCGCAAGCGCGATATCGTCGAGTACAGGTTGTTGCGGGCGCTATTGAACTCGGCATGGGGCCACAACTCCATGGCCAGCGTCTCGCGGTCGACGAGCGCATCCATGCCCAGCGCAAGCCGCTCGGCAAGTGTCGCCGCCTTCTTGCGGCGCCACATTTTGTCCGTGATGGGAAACCCGTCGCGCTCGGCGCGGAACGCACCAAACATGCGAATCTCGATATGGTCGATGGTATCAACGGCTTCAACCTCGCCGGCCTGGAACAGGCGCTCGCCCTCCCCTTCCAGATCATCGCGCAGCGAGTACCGCGACAGCTCGCGCACGGGAAGCTTCTTGCGAATCCTGGTCGCCGGCTCGCCCAGACAATGCATGGCAAGGCGCGCAAAGAGCCGATACGATGGCTCCAGAATCCCCGCACGATTCATGGACATCCAGGCCGCAAGATCGCTGTCTCGGCCCGCACAGGCCAAATGCAGCGCCACCATCCAGGCCTCCGCTCCACCAACCTGCGTCTGGCTTATATCGAGTAGCTCCGCTTCCTCGCGCACCGAAACCATCGAGGTGTTACGCAGATACGCCGCGCGCTCCAACAGCAATGCGTTATCGCGCATGTACGCAATCGACTCCTCGGCAAGTTTGAGCACTTGGACCGCACGGAACTTTGCATTAACCGGCCGTCCCTCTGCCAGCGACTGCCAGCCTTCTAGCAACAGGCCAAACAGCTGAATCTGGTTGTCGCGCATGCGCACGGCAAAACGATCGAGCTCGTTGAATGCCGCGTCGTCGGTTACCGGCAAGCCGGAAAGGAGCCGCCGTGCCGCCAACACCATGCGCACCCAGATAGCCATCGCCTTGAGCCCACGTACGTCGAGCGCCTCCCGCACCACCGTCATCTCGTCGTCGCGCTCGTCGGTTCCCGCAAACGACCCGTCAAAAAGCTCCACCAGCATGCTGTCGGCCCGTATAACAATCCCCGCGATGTCGAGCTCGCAGTCGTAGGCCTTGCTCGTTTTGAGCTGCTGTAGAACGCCGCCGTCATCTCCCCGCTCGGTCAGGCAGCGCTTGACCTCGATATGCGCGGACAACATATCGAGTGCGGTATGGGATGTCTCGATTTCTGGCACGGTCAGGTTCGTAGGAAGCCCAAGCCCGTTGTCCCCATAGCAAACAGCCGTCAGTGTCTGGGCCACCCTCCATGAAACAGGGTCTATTTCGCAGGCCGCCCGTTCGCCCCCGCGCTCGATGACCGATGCCATATAGCGAGCGAGCTTTGTATTGGACACGCTGACCGCTGCCAGATATACGCCAAGCGCCTCGGCAGGCGTTGGCTCTGGAGCCGGATCCTCGGCATCGATCGTGCCCAGCGCTGCTCGGCAGATATCGGCCCCGTGCCCCGTCAGAGCCAGATCGACCCCATACTGCCCAGCAAGTTCAAGGACCGCATCACGGTCCAAAAAAGCGTCCGCCAGGCCCATCGCCGCATCGCATCGGCCCGCCTTAAGCAAAATCCGGGCCGCCCTCGGAACAAGTTCGGGGCGAACCTCGGCCACCAACTTACGCAAGCGCAAGCGTCCGTTATCCTCCGTGCCCAGACACGTAAAACTCCGCTCGGCGGGGTCCAAGCCAAAGATCGGGTAGTCGCGTACGAAGTAGGACTGGTCGACCATCGATAGCCTCACCCCGCAAGCCTCGAGTTCTGCGATATTGCCCTCGCCCATCAAAATCATGAGACATGCCACGCAAAACAGTGCATTATTGTCGAGCGAAGCCAGGTCGACAAGTGCCGCGCCATATACGTTGACAATCTCGTTTTCGAGCAGACCGGCTACGTCGCCTTGGCCATACAGACCCGTCTGCAATGCCGAAACGAGCTCGGGCACGCCCTGCGTGAGCTGATAAAAGTCGAGCGATGTGCTGATCGAAAACGCCGATGCCCACGCCGAATACTCATAGGCATGCACCTTGAGCATCTGCGCATTGATCTTAACCGAATCGCCCAGCCCATGAATCAGTTGACGATTTGAAGGACGGCAGGAGATAAAGACCCCCACCCCCATAGCGCGCAGGCCGCGAATCCTGTCGATGAGGTCTTCGGTATCGTGCTGATCGAGGTTTGGCACATTATCAATCGCGATAAGGGAGTGCGGTTTGTCTTTGAGTTCTTCGGTAACCACCTCGAGCTGCATAAACACCTCGCGCCCAGTGGCGCGATCGGCCTCGATAATCCGCACGGGGCCTCGCGTCGGGTCGCATTTAACCTCATGGGTGTACTGCAGCAGCACCGAGGTCTTCCCAAACCCGTCGGGCGCATAAAGAACCACGATGCCGGCCTTTCGGCCCTTGGCGAGAAGCTCATTCATCAAGCGTTCGCGTCGCACCATATAGCCACCGCCCAGCGGCATCAGCTCGAGGTCGTCCATACTGCCCAAATCGTTTACCATGCCCGCTCCTCAACTCGACCGTATGGACACTGTAACCGCAAGACCATACAAGCCGCGCTATGAATAGAGCGACCTTGTGTTTTAGGTTGTCTTTTGGTACGCAAGCGGCAAGTTTTTGTACAGCGAGGGCCGATTGTTATTAATCCCCCGACTAATCGGTCTTTAAGCAGGTAAATGAGCTTGTCAGCTTGTCCCATCTAAGCGGCAGTGTAACGCAAATGAACAAGGTTCAGCTATGTCATTCAACTCGCCTAGCACCCGCTACCGTCTACGACCTTTTAGTGGCATTTTTGCATAGAATCTGGTATGGAATGAATCAAGCTGTTGGGCATCCGGCATTCGTCAAGCTTGCGGCAAGATTTTGGTCAAGCGGGCGGAGAGGGATAACAAAAAGGCCCCCGCAAAGCGGAGGCCTTAGGCAAGGCTATGTCGAGATGCAGGATTCGCGCTACTCGCAGAGCGAAAGGGCGGCCTCGTCGGCAACGACAACGCAGTTGGTGTGCAGCTGCAGGATCGAAGCCGGGCACTCGGGCGTAACCGGACCATAGCACATATCGTGCACGGCCTGAGCCTTGGCCTCGCCGTTGGCGACGACCAGGATCATGCGGGCATACATGATGGTCTGGGTACCCATGGTGTAGGCCTGACGGGGAACGTCGTCGATGCTGTCGAACAGGCGGCTGTTGGCCTGAATGGTGCTCTCGGTAAGGTCGACGCAGTGCGTGCCCTTGGAGAAGTGGTCATCGGGCTCGTTGAAGCCGATGTGGCCGTTGTTGCCGATGCCGAGCAGCTGCAGATCGGGATAGCCGGCGGCAGCGACGACCTTATCGTACTCAGAGCAGGCAGCGGCGGCGTCGGGGTTGGAACCGTCGGGCACATGCGTGTTGTTCAGGTCGATGTTGATGTGATCGAAGAAGTTCTCACGCATGAAGTAGTGATAGCTCTGGGGATCGTCGTGCGAAAGGCCGCGATACTCGTCCAGGTTGTAGGTGCTGACCTCGGCAAAGTCGACGTCGCCCTTCTCGTACCAAGCAGCGAGCTGCTTGTAGGCACCGATCGGGGTGGAGCCGGTGGCAAGACCCAGCACGCAATCGGGCTTGAGGATAACCTGCGCCGAGATGATATTGGCGGCCTTGCGGCTCATATCCTCGTAGTCTTTAGCTTTAATGATCTTCATTACGCGTCCTTTCTCGTACAAGAGAGGCAAGGCTCCCCTTACAAGCACTTGCCCGCGGCCCGCGTCGGCCGCAACCAACGTGTGCGGCCACCAGGGCGAGGTCGCGTAATGTATGTGTCTCGTGTCTAGCCGCGTCGAGGCCCCTGCCCGTCCACGGTGACCCAAAGCCGTTTAGCTTCGGACAAATCCCATCTTGCCACGGAGGGCGCCCTCTTTCAAGGGCGCCCTCCATAAACGTGTTTGAATTGTAGGCTAATGGCCACGTGCACTTGCTAGCGCTCGCGAGCAACGATGAGCTGGTCCATCTCTTCGACATGCGCACCAACGGAGCCCTTGATGCTCGAGAACTCAACGGAGTTGCACACCAAGATGGGAACCGTCACATCGTAGCCCTCGGCAGCAATTGCCTCGCGATCGAACTCAATGAGTACATCGCCCTTATGGACGATGTCACCCACTTGCGCATGTACGGTAAAGTGCTTACCCTCGAGCTGAACAGTGTCCAAACCAACGTGGATGAGCACGTCCAAGCCATCGACCGTGTTAAGCGCAACGGCGTGTCCCGTGGGAAAAATGGCCTCGACCTTGGCATCAGCCGGCGCGATCACACGCGTTCCGGTGGGCTGAATCGCCACGCCCTGGCCCAAAAGGCCGGTAGCAAACGTCTGATCGTTTACCTCGGAGAGTGGAATGACGTCACCCGAGATGGGAGCATCCAACGTAAGGACTCGACCACGCATACCAAAAGACCTTAGGACTTTAGTGAACATGCTCCCCCTCGGACATACCGATCAACCAAAATAACCTTAACAGTTTACCACTTGGCACCCGTTTTTGACCATTAGGGAAGTTCGCGCTTGACAACCTCGACGATGTCGTCGACAACGCGCTGGGTCAGCTCGTGTGTCTCGGCCTCGGCCATCACGCGGACCAGCGGCTCGGTACCGCTCGGGCGCACCAGAATGCGGCCGCGGCCGTCAAGCTCCTTCTCGGCAGCAGCGACGGCATCCCAGATGGGCTGGCAATCGTCCAGACCGGCCTTGTTGTCGGAATGCACGTTGACGAGTACCTGCGGGTACTTCTTCATGATGCCGGCAAGATCGGTGAGGGTACGACCGGTGCGCTTGAGCACGGCCAGCAGCTGCAGAGCCGTCACCAAGCCGTCACCGGTGGTGTTGTGCTCCAGGAAGATGATGTGGCCGGACTGTTCGCCGCCGATGACGGCGCCGTCCGCGAGCATGCGCTCCAGAACGTAGCGATCGCCCACGGCGGTCTGAACCATTTCGAAGCCCTGCTCCTTCATAGCGATGGAGAAGCCAAGGTTGCACATGACGGTCGAGACAATCTCGGAATTGGCGAGCTTCCCGCGGGCGGCGAGGTCAGAACCGCAGATAGCCAGGATGTAGTCACCGTCGATCTCATTGCCCTCACTGTCCACGAACAGTACGCGGTCGGCGTCGCCGTCGTGGGCCAGACCGATGTCAGCATGGGTGCGCAGCACGAGCTCGCGCAGAGGCTCGAGGTGCGTAGAGCCGCACTCGACATTGATGTCGGTGCCGCAGTAATCGGTGTTGATGGCATGGACCGTGGCACCCAGGCGCTGCAGCGCGGCGGGCGTAGTCTGGCAGGAAGCACCGTGACCGCAGTCGACGGCAACGACCAGGCCATCGAGCCTCAGGCCATCAAGCGTATCGATGGCGTGGTCGACGTATGCCTTGCGAGCGTCCTTCATCTTGATGATGTGGCCCACGCCGGCACCGGTCGGCAGCGTGTCGGCAGCCATGACTTCCTCGGACATGACCCAGGCGCTGATCTCTTCCTCGACCGCATCGGGAAGCTTCATACCCTTGCGGCTAAAGAATTTGATGCCGTTGAACTCCGGCGGATTATGCGAAGCAGAGATGACGATGCCGCCGTCGAGCTCGTTCTGGACGGTGAGCAGCGCCACGGCAGGCGTGGGGATGACGCCGCAGCAGTGCGGACGGCCGCCCTCGGCCATGATGCCGGCAGTCAGAGCGCTCTCGAGCATGGTACCCGAAAGACGCGTATCGCGGCCGACGCAGATATCCGGACCAAGGAACTTGGTCGCCGCGCGGCCCAGGCGAAACGCGAGGTCGCACGAGAGGTCGGCATTGGCGACGCCACGGACGCCGTCGGTACCGAAGATGTTCTGGGGCATAGGATCGCTCCTTCCCTAGCAGGCGATATGCAACCGCCCACCCTAGTCGAAAAAGAAAAGCGGGACCCGCCGAGGAATCGGCAGGCCCCGCTTGTACATTGTATCTCGAAAGGAGATAAAACCTTAGCGCTTGGAGAACTGGGGAGCGCGGCGGGCCTTCTTGAGGCCGTACTTCTTGCGCTCGACCACGCGAGCATCGCGCGTAAGGAAACCGGCCTTCTTGAGGTCAGCACGGTAATCGCCAGCGTTCAGAAGAGCGCGAGCGATGCCCAGGCGCAGAGCGCCGGACTGACCGGAGATGCCGCCGCCATCGCACAGAGCGATAACGTCGAACTGACCGGCGGTGTCGGTCACCTTGAAGGGAGCAAGGGCGTTCTCAACGAGCTGATGACGGCCGAAATACTGCTCGGCGTCACGCTTGTTGATGGTCACCTTGCCGGTGCCGGGGACGAGACGGACGCGGGCGACGGCGTTCTTACGACGGCCGGTACCCTGGTAGACAACGGTGTTCTCAGCCATCTTTAAGCCTCCAGCTCAATCTTCGTGGGGTTCTGGGCAGCATGCGGATGCTCGGCACCAGCGTAGACCTTAAGCTTGGTCATCTGGGCACGGCCGAGGGTGGTCTTGGGCAGCATACCGCGAACGGCGCGCTCGATGACCTTCTCCGGGTGCTTCTCCATAGCCTGGCGGAAGCTCTCAGCCTTGAGGCCGCCGTTGTAGCCGCTGTGGCGATAATAGGTCTTCGTGTCGGCCTTGTTACCGGTAAGCTGGACCTTATCGGCGTTGATGACGACAACGAAGTCGCCGCAGTCGCTGTTGGGCGTGAACTGGGGCTTGTTCTTACCGCGCAGGATCATTGCGATCTGGGTGGCAAGACGGCCCAGGACAGCACCATCGGCGTCGACGAGAACCCAGTTGCGCTGGACCTCGCCCTGCTTGGCGTAGTGAGTCGATTTCGAAATCACTTAGACTCCTCCATGTACAGTACGTGTTGTTACAGAGATTCACGGGGCTCTGCAAGTAACCCGTCCATATTACCCCGCTCGCCGTACGAGTCAACAGGTATTTTGGCTCCGACCAGAGTTTCTGCACATGTCATCCACGAGCCGTGATGTCGCAGCGTTGACGCTCGACAAACGCCTCGATATCTCCCAGCAAGCGCTTTGCCTCCTGACGGCCCTGGATATACAGGTCCAAAAGCTTTGCCGGATCGTGCTCGACATGGCCGACCTCGACCGGCTTTTGCGGAGCAATGACCAGCGCGCGGCCCTCGCGCTCATACTTCCACAGGTGCATGCGCTGGAGGTTATAGCGGTCGTGGCGCGTCTCGATAGCCTCGAGCAGATAGGGGTAGTCGACATAGCGGGCGCGCGCGGCAGGCATAAACTCGTAGGGCTTTTTCTCGTACGAGCGGTCCTGCGTGACAATGACAACCGCGCGATCGAAGCCCGCCTCCTCCAGCACGTGCTCGATGGGGACCGAATCGGCTACGCCGCCGTCGACGTATTTGTGCCCGTCGATCTCGACCGGCGGCGTCACCAGCGGCAGCGACGTCGAGGCACGCACGGCGTCGAGGTCGAGCACGGCGCTTTTGACCGGCAGGTATGCGGCAGTTCCAAAGAGCATGTCCGTCGCGACGGCGTACATCTCGATGGGGCTCGCGTCGAACGCCTCGTTGTCAAAGGGATCCAGGCGGTCCTGGATATCGTTGAAGATAAAGTCGTAACCCACGATGGAGCCCGTGGATGCGAAGGATGCGGCACCCATGTAGCGGTTGTCATTGCAGAAGGTCAGGTTGATGCGATTGACGCGACCGATCTGGCGTGACTTGTAGTTGACGCCGTTGAGCGCACCGGCCGATACGCCGTACACCGCCGGAATTTCGACACCGGCCTCCATGAGAACGTCGAGCACGCCGGCGGTAAACTGCCCGCGAAAACTGCCGCCCTCCAAGACGAGCGCGACCTTGCCGGCGTTCTTTGCCTTATCTTCTGCAGTCATATTGACCTCCTGCGATTGCGTTTTGGCTTTCTTCTACCCAGTTTTGGGATGGAGGGCGCGCAGGTTTTTCGAGGCGGCAGGTGAAGCGGAAAGTGTGTCCCAGTTTGAGGCGGGATTACGGGATGCGCTTTCCGCTTGGACCGCCGTTGGGAAAGCGCGACCCGTTCTGAGCGCGGATTCCGGGATATACTTTCCGCTAGCCATTCATTTGGAAATTGCATCCCATTCCGAATGAAGATTCCGGGATGCAGTTTCCGCTTGAGGCGTCATCCGGAAACTGCACCCCAGTCTGAGCCGGAATTCCGGGATGGATTTTCCGCCTGGGCCGCCGTTAGGAAAGCGTGTCCCACCCTGCGTTGCCGTAGCGTTTGCTTAACGTCCGCGCCCTAAACAGAGTTCGATTCTCCGCGGATGAAGGGGATCTGTCGGCGCGGGGCACAGCCAGCAGAAATGCCGTCGGCAGCACATCTGTTTTGGCTGGGGCTTTGCGCGAAGAATCCGCGTGTTTGCTTCGCGAACACGCACCGGCTTCGGCCGGCTGCCGCCGCCCTCGCCCGCGGGCTACAAACGCTTCGCGTTTGCTTAACGCCCGCGCCCTGCATAGAGTTCGATTCTCCGCGGTACGGACTAGAAATAAAAAGACAGGTAGATACGAATATCTACCTGCCTGTTACTTATGGTGGAGGCGCGGAGAATCGAACTCCGGTCCACGAAAGCCCCCTGATTGGCATCTCCAAGCTCAGTCGCTGGTTTAGTCTCGGACGCCTTGCGCGCAGCGACACGCTCGTGACGTCCTAACCGGTTCGGTCTTAGCCCACGCCATACCGATTACGTGCGCAGGAGCATTCCCCTAAGATGACGTCGCGCCGGTGTCGGGGAAATCACCGGGTTGACGCGCCGCTATAAATTAAGCAGCGAGAGCCATAGGCTCAAAAGAAGAGTTGTTGTCAATTCAATTTGACGGTACCCCTGTTTAACGAGGCGAGGAGACCTCGGCTTGCTTCCTCTCTCAGAGCTATCGTGTCGAAACCAGTCGCCCCCCGAATGTCGGGAAAGTCTGGATGGTATCGGGCCTGCAAACACCCGATAACCGTCGACTTTTCAAGGAACATACGGGGCGAGCCCCGCTTGTGGAGTGTTATCTTACCACGTTCTGAAAGCGGACAGCTGTTCTATGCACGAGCTGTGAAGACCCCAATGTGCGCCGCACTTCGCACTTTTGTTACCGATCGCGTCACGTATATTTTCGCCAAGCAAAATTGACCCGTCGAAAGGACCGTTATGGATACCAAGCAGCAACTCGTCGATGCCCTCGCAGGCCTGGGCTCAACCATTACTGAAGCTATGGATGTCATCGAGGGCTTTGTCCCCTGCGGACATCCCGCCCTCACGGTATCGAACGCACTCGTCGCGCTGGACGTTGACGATGATGCAGCTCTCGCCCAGCAGCTTGAGACCGTCGAGGGCTTTATCGACCACGTGAGTGAGAACCGCGGCGTGGCCGCCTACCACGGTATCGAGGTCGAGCTCGCGGGTCCCAAGGCCGATCTGTTCGCAGCAATCCGCGAGGTAGGCGCCCTTATGCAGACCGCAGGCGTCAAGAACACCCAGGTCAACGAGTGGGTCTACCGCAGTCTGGCAGCACTCGACAGCTCCGACGAAAAGGCAGCCGAGCAGCTCGCAGAAAGTCCCGCCATCAAGGCCGAGCTTTTGTAAATAGCAGACGCGGGCCCCTTGGCGCATCGTCGTCCAAGAGGCCCGCAAACAGTTCGCGTCAACCGATTGCCGCACCGCCGCATTCGGCCAAGGCAAGAATCGGCATCATTTGACGAGGTGTCTTTGCTGCAAGATCGGCATGTTCGAGCAGTTTTCGATCGTTGGTCACCAAGTAATCGACCTGGGCGCGTTTGCATGCGGCGAGTACCAAGTTGTCCTCGTAATCGCGATGGAGCGCTAAGTATTTGTCGGCCAGCCAAAGGTCCGACGCATCTGCACCCACGGCCGTGGCGTTTTCGGTCATGTTCCGAACAAACGCCAGCGCCGCATCGCCAATCGCGCGGGCAGAAGCCTCGCCGAGCGCTCCCCCGCTGGCAAGAACGCTGCGCTTCAGTTCGTGCTGTACAACATACAGTACGTCCTTGGCGATATGCACCGGAAAGAACAGCAATGCCCCCGCCTCCGTCGCCTGCCCAATAAACGCACGCGCGGCAAGCGACTCGGCATGGTCGACGCAAAACGAATCAACACATACGTTGGCATCCAAATGCAAAAGGCCTGCGCCCGGACGACACCGATGCCGTCTGGGCGCAGGCCAGATAACGTGGGCGAACACGTCTGCTAACGCAGGTAAGCCTTCGCGTTGCTCAGGCTGTAGGCAATCGTCGAGCCGTTGTGCAGCAGTGACGACGTCTGTGGGGTAATCGCGCCGGTAATACCCAATGCCAACAGCGCCGAGTTGGTGCGCATCACCTTAGAGTAGGAGCTCGTCAGACGATCAATGAGGCCCTGGCTCATGCGGCGCAAACGCACGATCGCGGCCAGATCCGTGTCGGTCAGGATGATATCGGCGACCTCCTTGGCGATGTCGCTTCCGCCACCCATTGCCAGCCCCACGTCGGCCAAACCGAGTGCCGGCGAATCGTTGACGCCGTCGCCCACCATGGCAACGTGGCGCCCCTCACCCTTAATGCGCTCCACATAGGCGTACTTGTCCTCGGGCAGCAGCTCGGCCTTAAACTCGTCGACACCCGCCTCGCGCGCAATGCGCTCGGCCGTGCGCTCCGAATCGCCCGTGAGCATAACGACATGCTTGACGCCCAGCGCATGTAGGTCGGCGATGGCCTCACGGACGCCGGGCTTGAGCGGATCCTCGATGCCGAGCACGCCGACGACCTTGCCGTCGACCGCCAGATACAGCGGCGACAGGCCTTGCATCTGGAGCTCGATTTGCTCCTTGATGTCGGACTCGAGCTGCGCACCCTCGTCCTCAAATACAAAGTGCGCCGAACCGATAATGGCGCGACGCCCCTCGATGGACGAAGCGATGCCGTGCGCCACGATGTACTCGACGGCGGCATGGCGCTCGCGGTGCTCGAGCCCGCGCTCGCGGGCGGCGTTGACCACGGCACGCGCCACAGGATGCGGGAAATGCTCCTCCAGGCAGGCAGAAAGGCGCAGGACCTCGTCCTCGCTCCAGCCGTCGGTCGTCAGCACACAAGCCAGGCGCGGCTGCGCCTCGGTCAGCGTGCCGGTCTTATCAAACACAATGGTGTCAGCCTTGGCAAACGACTCAAAGTACTTCGCGCCCTTGACCATGACGCCCATCTTGGCGGCATCGCTCATGGCAGTCATGACGGCAACGGAACCCGTGAGCTTGAGTGCGCACGAGTAGTCGACCATCAGTGCCGCGGAGGTCTTGATGAGACTGCGCGTGGTGAGCGCAACCAGGCCCGCGAGCAGGAAGTTCCACGGGACGATCTTGTTGGCGAGGTCCTCCATATGCGACTGGCCCTCGGACTTGAGCGAGTCGGCCGTCTGCACGAGCGAGACGATTGAGCGCAGTTTGGTTTGCGCCGTATTGGCGCGCACGCGCACCAAGATGCCGCCGTCTTCCACGACGGTACCGGCGAACACGTCGTCGCCCACGCTGCGCTCGACGGCCAGCGGCTCGCCGGTCAGGGTCGCCTGGTTGACCATAGCGCTCCCCTGCTCGACAACACCGTCGATGCAAATGGACATGCCAGTGCGCACGGCGACCAGATCGCCGGGCTCGAGCTCGGTCGCAGCAACGCTTACCTCGGTGTCGCCGACAACCTTTTGCGCCTTGTCGGGCACATCGAGCAGCGAGTTGATGAGCTCGTTTTCGCTCATGGCGCGGGTGTAGTCCTCGAGCAGCTCGCCCACGTTGAGCAGGAACATTGTCTGGCCCGCGGTGTCGACATCACGCTTGACGAACGAAATGCCGATGGCCGAAGCGTCGAGCACGGGAACGGTCAGGCGCGGCTGCGCCAGCTCATGAAGGGCAGCGCGCAAAAATGCCATGTAACCGGCCACGACAAACACCGCACGCAGAGGCGTCGGCAAGAACCAGCGGCGCGCGTAGTGGGCGCCGACGAGTGTCGCCAGGTCCATAACGAGTTTGTGCCTGCGCGGCTCAAGCTGCATCACGTAACCCATCTTTGCGTCGGCAATGGCCTGAGCGTCGAGCGCACCGACGGCGGCCAGCACGGCATCGCGACACGGCTCATCATATTCGAGCGCTAACTGGCCAATACGGCCATAGACGCGCACCTTGCGCACGCCGTCGATGTCACCGCTGAGTTTAAGAAGCGCATCGAGATCGCTCTCTGGCACAGGACCCGCCAACTGGAGGCGGGTCCTGCCGGGGATCTCGCTGATAATCGAGAATCTCATAGTTTGTGCCTAGGAGCGCTACTCGGCTGCCTTGTCCGCGGCGGCCTCGCTCTGGGTGATATAGGCCGCCTCGGCAACCATGTCGTCGACCTCGGCCTTGGCCTGCTCGACCATGTCCTGGTAGCCGTTCTTGATGCGCATGCCGCACGCGATACCCTGCACGCAGGCATTCTTTACCGGAGCGCTGGTAAGCAGCTTGATGCCGGCCGTGCCAAGCAGAAAACCGCCACCGACAAGCAGGGTATTGAACGTCGACTTCTTCATGTTGCTTCTCCCTTTTGCCGCATTGGACGCGGCATGGTGCTTCAGCACCCGAGTAAACAAGTTTGCTCGAGCACGCTTTTGAAATATCTCAATTTTATCTAACTATCTAGGTCAGCCATGGCTAACCTTTTGAAAATTAACGATGCGGAGTAACCGATTGTCAATGTGAGAAAGGGACTGTCCCTTTGCCCCTTCTTACAACTGCCAGGTAGCTGCTTCCTTTTGCAGCGCCACCATGCGGGCGAATTCTCCACCTGCCGCCTTGAGCTGCGCCGGAGTGCCCTGCTCGGCAACCACACCATCCTTGAGTACAACGATTTTGTCGGCATTTTCCACCGTACGCATACGGTGGGCAATAACGATAACCGTCTTACCTGCAAGCAGACGGGAGAGCGCCTGCTGAACCACGGTCTCGTTCTCCACATCCAAGCTCGCCGTCGCCTCGTCCAACAGCACGATAGGCGCGTCTTTGAGCAGCGCACGGGCGATAGAGATGCGCTGGCGCTCACCGCCGGACAGCTTGGAGCCGTTCTCGCCGATCATGGTGTCATAGCCCTGCGGCATGCGGCTCACAAACTCGTCGCAGTTGGCGGCACGCGCGGCAGCAAGCACTTCCTCATCGGTGGCATCGCGACGACCAAGACGGATGTTTCCCATCACCGTGTCGTCAAAGAGCAGCACGTCTTGGAACACAATGGCGTAGTCGCGCAGCAGCACCTCGGGATCCACGCTCGCAACATCCACGCCGCCCACGGTGACCGTGCCTTCGGTGGCGTCCCAAAAGCGCGCGGCCAGGCGGCTCACCGTGGACTTACCGGAGCCCGAAGGACCGACCAGTGCCGTGACCTCGCCTTCCTTGGCGGTAAAGCTCACATCGGTAAGAACTTTCTCGCCGGCGCGGCCGTCCTCGCCCGCACCATAGCCAAATGCCACGTGATCGAACACCACATCGTGGCCTACGGGCTCAAACTGCTCGCTGCCCCGCGCCACGGGCTCTTCCATGATGGAACGCATGCGCTTGGCCGACGACTCGGCGGCAAACAGCTCGGACATCAGCATCAGCGCCTGATCAAAGGGCGCATAGATGCGGCTCACCATAAGCAGGAAGGCAAACATCATCAAAAAGTCGACCTGGCCGGAGGCGACCATCGCAGCGCCCGTGACCAACGTGGTGGCAATCCCCAGGCGCAGGATGGCAAAGGCGGAGTTGACCAAAAGCCCATTGGCGAGCTCGCCTCTGGTGGTCTCGCGCTCCTCGGCATCGATCACGGCGTTGAGCCCCTCAAGATAATGAGCCTCCTGGTTGGTGGCGCGGATCTCGCGCACGCAGTCGAGCGTCTCCTGGATCGCCTCGGTAACCTTGACCTTCTCGGCACGCACATGGTCGAACACCGGGATCATGGGGCCGCGCGTCAGATACAGCACGGCAAAGGCCACGGGAACGCTCCAAAACGCCGCAATCGCCAGCTGCCAGCAAAAGAACAGCGACGCCACGAACACAATGACGCTTGCGATGATGGCACCCCAAAGCTCTCCCAGCACGTGGCTGTAGGCGTGCTCCATGGCCTGGACGTCACCCATGATGGTCTCGGTTAAATCGGCCAGATCACGACGACCAAAAAACGACAGCGGCAGTTTGCGCAAGCGCTCGGCAATCTCCATACGCTGCTTGCCGCACTCCTCGTAAAAGATGCAGTAGGTGTAGTAATACTGCTGCCAGTTAGAGGCAAAGAGCAACACGAAAAAGACCAGGAGGCCGCCCACAATCGGCAGGGCATCCGGCAGGTCGGCACCGGTGGCGAGATGTTCGACAAAACCGGCCATGACCAGGAACAATAAGCCCATGCCGGCCATGGTAATGAGATTGGTGAGCGCGGTCCAGAAAATGCCGCGTTTTACGCCGGCGACGCCTTTATCGGATAGGAAGTACTTCTTTTGGAATGAGGCGAACATTTAGGCCTCGCCTCCCTTCGTGACGGCGGCATCCGCGGCAGCAGTGATCTTCCAGCTCGCGGCCTGTTCGTATTCGGCCCACATCTTGGCGTATAGACCGTTTTGGGACAGCAGCTCGGCATGGGTGCCAGTCTCCTGCACGCTACCTTGGTTGAGCACCACGATCTTGTCGGCCCCCACCACGGTCGAAAGCCGGTGCGCGATCATAATGACTGTGCGACCCGCCGCCAGCTTGCTAAAGGCACGCTGGATGAGCGCCTCGTTCTCGGGGTCGGCAAACGCCGTGGCCTCATCGAGCACCACGATAGGCGCGTCTTTAAGGATCGCGCGGGCGAGTGCTACGCGCTGCACCTCGCCGCCCGAAAGATATGCCCCTCCAGCACCGAGCATGGTGTTAATACCCTGCGGGAGCTTGGCCACAATGTCGTCGCACTGAGCTGCGGAGAGGGCCGCACGCACTTCGTCGTCAGTGGCCGTAGGCTTGGAAGCGCGCACGTTATCGGCAAGTGTTTGCCGGAACAGCTGGTTGGTCTGGAACACGAAGGCAACCTGGTCCATAAGCTCGTGCGGGTCCATGTCGCGAACGTCCACACCGCCTACGAGCACTCGACCCGAAGAAACATCCCAAAAACGCGGGATCAGGCTGGCGCAGGTTGACTTACCGCCGCCCGAGGGACCCACCAGGGCGAGGGTGCTACCCGCGGAAACGTTAAAGCTCACATGGCTAACGGCAGGTGCTTCGGCACCCTCGTACGTAAAGCTCACGTCCTCAAATCGCACGTCGCCGCCGGCAGGGTGCTTGGGTTGCGCGGGCACGGAGAGCCGCTTGGAATCCATGACGCTTCGAATTCGAGCCAGCGAATCGGCACTCATCTGAGAGGCCTCGCCCACAAACATGAGCTTGGTCATGGCCGTCGGTACCACGGCCGAAAATATCGCGTAAAACGTGAAGTTGGCCATAAAATGCGCGAAGTCCTTCTCGCCCGGCGCCAACAGCAACGCCACGGGCAACAGGAATGTCACAAGACCATTGAGCGCGGTAAGGTTGAGCACCTGCGGGCCTCGGCAGAACGTGCCCGCATAGCTTTGCGCCATGTCGGCGTATTCGGCGATCGCATCGTGAAACGCCTTAAAGGAGTAGACCGTCTGCTGGAACACCTTGACCACGGGGATGCCGCGCACGTATTCGGTGCCGGTCTTGTTCATCTTGACCAGCGCGCCCATGTAGGCCTTCATAAATTCGGCGCCCTTGCCGCTCATCATGGTGGCCATGGCGCAAAACGAAACGACGACCGAGATTAAGCATGCCGCGCCCAAACGCCAATCGAGGGCGAAAAGCAGCACGAGCAGGCCCACGACCATGGCGGTGGCGCCTGCGATATCGGGCAGCATGTGCGCGAGCAGCGTCTCGGTGGAGGCGGCGCAGCCGTCTACGATACGGCGCAGCTCACCGGTGGCGTGCATGTCAAAGTAGCCGAGCGGCAGCTTAAGCAGATGCTCGCTCGTAGCCTTGCGGATATTGGACGCGCAGCGAAACGCGGACAGGTGCGTGCACATGAGTCCCGCGAAATAAACCACAATGCTCGCCAGGGCAAAGCCCACAGCCCACCAACCATACATCGCGATGTCGGTGGCCTCGCTCCAGTTGGGCGCCACGGCGATAAGATCTCGCGCAACAAACCAGATGCAGACGTACGGGCCAAAGCCCAGCAGCTGCGAGAACGCCGAGAGGGCCATGCCCAAATACGTTAGGAATTTACGGTCACCGGCATATGCAAGCAGCTCGCCGATGCCGCCACCTTCCTTTTTTGATCCCTTTGCCATGAGATTCCTTTCTAACGGCTTGAGAGTTAACCGCTAGAAACTTATCATTGGCGTGTTAGCCAAGGCACACAATCGAGCCAGGCGTGGACGTTTCCGCAAAGGAAGGGGACGCTTTTGAAAATGCGGCGGGCAGCAACCGATATAACCGAGCTCTACGCACCGCAGTTTGAGCAGTTTGGCCTGCAGCTTTCCGGCAAGGGCGCCGTCTTTACCGGCGAGGTGGCAAACGACCGGGCGCACGGCCGCGCATGGATCATGCCCCTTTCCCCCGCCTGCATCGTCATGGAGCATTTCATTACCCCGATGCACAACATGCACCTAGCCGAGTACACACCCGAACCGTACGCGTGCGTGAGCGAGGTCAGCGCACCCACGCTCATATGCATGCCCAAGGCTGGCATAACGCCTGCGAACCTTAAGCCACTGCGCGGGCCGTGGCCGAACAGCGCGGTGTGCAGCTTTATCCAAGATAGCTGCGGCGAGGAGCTAAGTCCGCTGTTTGCAGGGCAGCTCTATCACTCGCGCTCGGTGCTCTTTTTGCCTGGATATTTTGACGAACTGGAGCACCGCTATCCCACCGAGTTCGCAGGGGTCTTTGAGGCGTTTGCCGAGCCATGGCACGAGGAAGCGACGTCCGCCATCTGCCACACGCTGCGCCGGATTAACGAGGACCGCGCCCGCACCGTAGGCGGGCACGTCTATATGCAAGGCATCGTGGAGACCATGGTCGCGGAGCTCGCCTGTTCGCGCACGGCCCACAAGCAGGCGCAGCAGGCGGCAGACACACGCGCCAGCGTGACCATTGCCGAGGAAGCGGCGGCAATGATTGAGCGCGCGCTCGACAAAGGCAGGCGTGTGGGTATCAACGAGGTGGCCGAGAGGCTCTACACAAGCCGCTCCAAGCTATGCGCCACCTTTAAAGCCCAAACCGGCGAGTCCCTGGGCGCCTACATTCGCAGACGCCGCATGGAGCGAGCACAGGACCTTTTGGCCGATAGCGCGCTCACGATAGCGCAGGTGGCAGAGCGTCTAGGCTACCCTCAGCAGGCCGCCTTCGCCCAAGCCTTCAAGCAACACACCGGCACCACCCCCACCGCCTGGCGCTCCCAACATATATAAAGAATGAAGGCGCCATCGGCGCCCTCATTCACCAAATTCCATTCAGCCCGCCTGACCCGAACGGCCGAGTCGTTACGGAACCGAGGGGCCGGGCGCAGGGCCTTGCCTCTCAATGAGTTCCCTTCAAAACAATGGGCGTGCCGACGGCACGCCCATTCACTCTATTCCATTCAGCCCACCTGACCCGAACGGCCGAGTCGTCGCAGAACCCGGGAGTCCCGGCAGGGCGGGTGCTTGCTCAAAATGAGTTCCCTCCAAAACAATGGGCGCGCCAACGGCGCGCCCATTCACTCTATTCCATTCAGCCCCGCCTGACCCGAACGGCCGAGTCGTCTGGCCGGGGAAGCCCCGAGTCGCCGGGGTGTTTGCTCCAAATGAGTTCCGCATGCAAAGAAGGCCACTAAATGTGGCCTTCGTCTTGCATAGGACTGTTTGAAATTTGGAGGAAATACCCCGGCGACTCGGGGCTTCCCCGGCCTCGCAGCTACGAGAGCGACGTTCTCAGCAACTCGTTGAAGAGCTTCGGGTTGCCCTTGCCGCGGCTCGCCTTCATGCACTGGCCCACCAAAAAGCCGATGACCTTCTGGTTGCCGTCACGATACTGCTGTGCCTGATCGGCACAGTTTGCCAGCACCTCGTCCACGATCGGCTGCAGCGCGCCGGCATCGCTCACCTGACGCATACCGCGCTCGTCGACGATCTTATTGGGGTCGTCGCCGGTCTGGGCCATGGCCTCAAAGACCTCGTGCGCCTGGTTGGAGCTGATGGCGTCGGTCGCCAGCAGCTTAGCCAGCGCTGCCACCTGAGCCGGCGCGATGCCGGACTCGGCGAGCGACACACCCGCTCCCTTAAGGTAGGCGATCATCTCGTTGACCAGCAGGTTTGCGACCGTCTGGGCCTCCTTGCCAGCCATACCGGCAGCGGCGGCCTCAAAGAACTCGGCAAACTCCGGGTCGCCGGCAATCTGCTCGGCGTCGGCCGTCTTAATGCCAAAGTCGGCCTCAAAACGAGCGCGCTTGGCATCGGGCAGCTCGGGGATCTCGCCACGGCAACGATCGATAAACTCGTCGTCCAGGTCGAACGGCGCCAAGTCGGGATCGGGGAACAGACGATAGTCGTCGGCCGTTTCCTTCACACGCATGACCACGGTGCGCTTGCGGCTGGGCTCCCAGTGGCGGGTCTCCTGATAGATGATGCCGCCCTCCTCGAGCACCTCGGCCTGACGGCAGATCTCGTAGGCAAGGCCGTCGTGCAGGCTCTTAAACGAGTTGAGGTTCTTGAGCTCGGTCTTGGTACCCAGCTTGGTCTCGCCGCGGCGGCGCAGCGACACGTTGCCATCGCAGCGCATGGAACCCTTCTCCATGGAGCAGTCCGAAATGCCCAGCGTCACAAAGATGCGGCGGAGCTTCTCCATAAACAGGCGAGCCTCCTCGGGCGTGCGCAGGTCGGGCTCGGTGACGAGCTCGATCAGCGGCGTGCCGCAGCGGTTGTAGTCGACGAGCGACTCGGCCGCGGCGGTAATGCGGCCCTCGGCGCCGCCCACGTGAACCATCTTGGCGGCGTCCTCCTCCATGTGGATGCGCAGGATGCGGATGGGCACCGTGTAGGAACCGTCCTCGCGACGCTCGGGCATCTGCAAGTTGGACGCGTCATAGCTGGCCAGGTGGCCGGCGCGCTGGTTGCCCTCGCGCATGGTCGACGTCATGGACGTGGACAAGCCCTCGGCGTTGGCCGAGGCGCTCGCCAGGCTCTGGGCCTCGGCCTCGCCAAACGCGCATTCGGGGCGCTCGGCGGCACCGCGACCGGTCACATCCAGATCAAGGTGACCGTACATGGCAAAGGCGACCGGACCCTGCGTGGTCTGGAAGTTCTTGGCCATATCGGGATAGAAGTAGTGCTTGCGGTAGAACATCGAGTGGCGCTGGATCTCGCAGTTGGTGGCCAGACCCGCCTTGACGATGCTCTCGATAGCGCGCTTGTTGGGCACCGGCAGGGCGCCGGGCAGGCCCAGGCACACCGGGCACACGTTGGCGTTGGGCTCGTCATCGTGGCTGAGCTTGCAGTTGCAGAACATCTTGGTATCGAGTGCGGTGAGCTCGGTGTGGATCTCCAGGCCGATCACGGCCTCCCAATCCTGCAGGACCTCGGAAAGCTCCTTCATTACAGCTCGCCTCCCTTCCCGGCAAAATCGGGCGCGACGGAAAGCACGGGCGCGCCCGTGGCGGCATCGGCAAAGCCGCGCTCCAGGGCGCGGGCAAACGTGAGCAGCTGACGGTCCTTAAACGCCGGGCCCACCAGCTGGGCAGAAACGGGCAGCTGAGTGTCCTCGCCCAGGCCCAGCGGCACCGAGATGCCGCCGTTGCCGCAAATGTTGAGCGAGATGGTGTACAGGTCGGAGAGGTACATCTGCGTGGGGTCGCTGATCTCGCCAAACTTAAAGGCCGTGCGCGGCGAGGCTGGCATGAGGATGGTGTCCACCTTGGCATACGCGGCGTCGTAGTCCCGCGTGATGAGCGTACGGGCCTTTTGCGCAGCGTAGTAGTACTTGTCGTACACGCCCGAGCTCAGCAGGTAGGCGCCGAGCATCTGACGGCGCTTGGCCTCGGCGCCAAAGCCGTGGGCGCGCGAAAGCGAGCTCTGGTCGGACAGGTTGGCGCAGCCCTCCTCCTGATAGCCGTAGCGAATGCCGTCGAAGCGGGCCAGGTTGGAGAACGCCTCGGCCGGGCCGATGACGTAGTAGGCGGCGATGGCGGCATCCAGGTGCGGCAGGTCGACCTCGACCAGCTCGGCGCCCTGGTTCTGCAGCTCCTGGGCGGCGCGCTGAACAGCGGCCTTGACCTCGGGCGTCAGGCCCTCGGCCTCCATAAACGCGGGGATGATGCCCACGCGCTTGCCCTCGATGCTGTCGTTGAGATGCTCGGTAAAGTCGACGGCGCAATCCTGGCTGGTGCAGTCGTACGGATCGTGGCCCGCGCCGGTAAGCGCGTTCATGGCCAGCGCGACATCCTCGACCGTGCGGCCAAAGGGACCCACCTGGTCGAGCGACGAGCCAAAGGCAACCACGCCGTAACGGCTCACGGCGCCATACGTGGGCTTAAAGCCCACCACGCCGCAGAGCGCCGCCGGCTGACGAATGGAGCCGCCGGTGTCCGAGCCCAGCGAGAGCGCGACTTCGCTAGCGGCGACGGCGGCAGCAGAGCCGCCCGAAGAGCCACCGGGCACGCGCTCGGTATCCCAAGGGTTGTTGGTGCGGTGGAACGCCGAGCTCTCAGTGGAGCTACCGAAGGCAAACTCGTCCATGTTGGCCTTGCCCATGGGCAGGCAGCCGGCATCGAGCATGCGCTGGACGCAGGTGGCGGTGTAGACGCTCTGGTAGTTCTCGAGCATGCGGGAAGCGCAGGTGGTGCGCGTGCCCACGAGGTTCATGTTGTCCTTGATGGCCAGCGGCACGCCTGCGAGCGGGGGCAGCGGCTTGCCTGCAGCGCGGTCGGCATCCACGCGCGCAGCGGCCTCAAGCGCAAGCTCGGGCGCCACCTGCAGGAATGCCTGGACCCCGCCCTCGCGCGCCTCGATGGCGGCAAGGGAGGCCTGGGCCACCTCGGTAGCAGTAAAGTCGCCGGCGGCAACGCCTGCGGCGATCTGGGCGGCGGTAAGGGAATCGAAGCTTAGCGCCATTACTCGCTCTCCCCCTCTCCCAAAATGGACGGCACGCGGAAGTAGCGGTCGCGCGCGCTGCCGGCGTTTTCGAGCGCAACGTCGAGCGGCAGGTCGCGCTCGGGCTCGCGCAGGTCATCGCCCATCACGTTGGACAGGCTTCCGATGGGATGGAACGTGGGCTCCACGTCGGGCAAGTCATATTGCAAGACGGGCTCGAGCATCTGGACGGCGTCGTTCAGGTAGGACGTCATCTGGGTGAGCTCGTCATCGGTCAGTGCGATCTTTGCGTACTCGGCGATGCCGCGCACGTCTTTCTCGCTGAGTGCCATAGGCGCTCCCTTCCGCATAACAGTTAAACCGCTCTAGTATACAGGGCAACGCCGGCTTGGAGCAGGCGCTTTACCCAAATGCAGCGAAAACGTAACGAGGGCGGCGATTGACAGGCGGCGGGCTGGCGGTTCTGCAGCGAAACCGCACCGTCCATAGCGAAAACCGTACTGCTCACAACGAAAACCGTCCCGCCCGCAACGAAAAGCATCACAACATTCGACGTTTTTCGCCAAAATCGCGATTTTCATCGAATGTTGTGATGGTTTGGAAGTCCCGACCACCACAAAGGTGCCTGTCCCCATTGTGGTGGTTCTGAACGATGCCTTATGCCGAGGCTTTGGCCTTGCGGCGCTTACGGATCGTGTGGATCACGATGTCCAGCAGCAACAGTACAATGGCCACGACCACGATGAGCACGGCGAACTCGCGCTTGCCCCAGTGGCGGCCGGCCAGCGACTTTTGCTTGTCAACGTCCTTCTTGTTGTACTTGGTGCGCACGCAATGCACCAGCAGGCGATGGTCGTTCACGCCGTAGGGCGTGCAGGTGACGAGCGTCACCTTGTCGGCGCCGGGCTCGATGGTCAGCGACTCCATCTCCTCGGGCAGCACCACCTCGGAGTCCACCATCTTATAGGCGAGCGTCTTGTTCATGGTGTGCAGCAGCACCAGGTCGCCGGGTTCCAGCGAATGGATGTCGTCGAACATGCTCAGGTTGCGCATGCCCGAGTGCGCGGTGAGCACGCAATGCGTCGAGGTGCCGCCCACCGGCAGGCTCGTGCCCTCCAGGTGGCCGACGCCCGCCATAAGGACTTCTTCGCTCGTGCCGTGGTAGATGGGCATGCTCACGTCGATGGAGGGGATCTCGACCCAGCTCATCATGGGGTCGCGGTCAAAGATGAGCTGCTGAGCGTAGGGCTCGATCCGGTCGGCGGGGAGCTCGGTGGCCTCGCCCGCCAGCTGCTCGTTAAAGGAGCGCGCCTGGAGCAGGATGCGCTCGCGCTCCTCGGCAGACAGCGCGTCCACGGTGCTGGACACGGTGCTAATCTGGTTGAACACGCCCGAGGCCTCGAGCCGGTCCAAGATCCACGGCCAGGTCATAAGGCCCACGCCAATAAGGATGATGACGATGGTGATGAGTCGATCGGCCCAACGCGGCAGTCGCTTGCGGCGGCGCTTGGGCTTTTGTTGAGGTTTGGGCTGAGGGCTTGAGCCACCGTTGGCCGCGGCGTTATTGCTCTTCATATGTTTGGCGCCCTGCACCATCGCCAGTCACTCCTCTACAACTCAAGTTGTCTAAACAAATAATAGCCGATTAGCGAGCTTCCGCGCCGGACAACGCAGCTAGACTGCACCGTCCAGTCGAGGATAAGCCAGCATTTGAGTTTTCAAAATGTCCCGGATCGGCGGGGCGATTCGGGATACAATATCAATAGAAAACGACGCACCCCGCGTAAATGTTTGGGAGCGCGGGCGGCCTAGTTTTCTGGTTTTGTTAAATGCCCGGGATCCTACCCCCGGGCATTCTTATTTGCGCTTGTTGCGGCGCAAATGCCTTCCACCGTCCGCATCGCGCGTGCGCCTACGGACCTTAAACCGAACCTCATACGAGTCAAGAAACGCGATGACGAACGTCCCACATCGGACGATGGAGGCTGGCTGCGTTGTCCCAAAAAAACGGGGCAGACTCCAGTGCGGAGTCTGCCCCGAAAAGAGAATGGCAAAGCAAGAACGTGGATGGACGAGAAAAGTGTCCGCAAGTCTCATGGCCATCACATCCCACCTGCCAAAGGGATGGGTGAGCGAGCGTTACTCCTGCTCGGACTCCTCAGCCTGCTTACGGCTGCGGATGAGGTGCGCCACGCCGATGCACAGCACCGCGCCACCAGCGATCCAAGTGAAGGTCACGCCGTTAAGACCGGTCAGCGGGAGGCCGGTGCCCTTCTGGTCGACAATAGTGAAGCTGAGCTTACCGGTAGACGCGGTAGCCGAATTGTTCTTCACGACACCACTCGCTGCATTGATTGCAGAATCCGCACTAGGGATAACGTCACCGCCATTCTGGTTAAGATCGCGCTTGATGGTAAAGGTCACACCGTTTGCTGCGGAGTTGTTGTAACCAGGGGCGGGCGTAACCTCCGTGAGGACGTAGGTGCCCTCGTCGAGACCGACAACATTAATCTTGCCGGAGTCATCAGTTGTCAGCTTAGCCTTTGCTCCATCGGTCGTCTTGACACCATTTGCCATGATAAACTTGTTAGTATCACCCTGCTCTTGCAGCGTAAACTCAACACCTTTGAGTCCCTTTGTTTCATCATTAGAACCGACCTTGGTGACATCGATACCGTAGGTGTAATCGTAGGCGGGGTGCTCGACCGTGGTGCCAGTACCGTCGGTGTGCGGGTTGTTGGAATAGGTCAACATGACATTGTTCACCTGGGCCTTGCCGAGCATATCCGCGTTAATCTTGCCAGCATCCAGTTTTGCCTCATAGTTCACATAGACTGTCGAACTACCGTCAACGTTGATGGAAGTGCCATGCGTATCCTTTGCTTCTTTGAGGTTTTCGAAGGAAACAGTGAGCGTATTCGTGCTTTTCCCCGGGGCATAGGTCGCACTGTAGCAGGCGGGATCTACGACTGAATTGTCAATCTTGACCTCAACGACCGGGTTATTTCCATTAAGATTCGGCACCATCGTGCAGGGAAGCTCGTCGGTGAAAGTGTAGCTGTACTTCTTGTACGTATTAATGTTGCTTGCAACAGTACCGGCAAGCTGATATTTAATCAGCTGCTCGGAGGCAGAGTCGGCAGCTTTGTTGGCAGCAGTGAAAACGGTTTTATTAACGTCCGTAACAAATTTATCGCCCTTGTCATCCATGACGGCCTTGGTCACTTTAGGGACGCTCTTCTTGGGCTCCGCATTTACATCGGCGCCGCCGACGATGGTGAAAATCGGTGAGGTGAACGCGTCGTCATTACCATTGGTCTTATTGGTACTCTTAGTCGAACCGGGCTGATCGGTCACAAAGAGCCAGTAACCAGCGGGCAGATCGTTGAATTTACCATCGGTAGAGGTTTTCCAGCCAGTGGTCGCGTTAGTTGCAGTCACTTTCTCCAGGGCTTTGGCGATCCTGTCGAGCGTCGTTCCCACGTTCAGATTGGTAGTCTGGTTGGTGCCAGCCTCATACTCAGCCTCGGTCTTAGTCTTAATCCACTTCGCCCAGGCGGCAGCATCATTGATGTTGTTCGGTTTAGAAGGGTCCGTCGTGTCCGAGTTAAATTCCCCGGTCACGGCATCCCTCACTTCATCCGATGCCCACTTAATATCGGACAGCGTCTTCTCATCGGTAGAATCCCAAACATTGGGGCTTGTCTGATCCTGCGTAACCGTAGCGGAGAAAATCTTGATGCCCTTAAAGGTCGTACCCGCGTAGTCGTCATCTTTGATCGTCACATTGCCAATCGTCGTAGCCACAGGCGTACCATCAGCAAACGCCATCGTGACCGGGGCCATCACACCGCCGAAGCTCAGCGCTGCTGTGAGGCCGGCGGTTACTGCCAGGCGTGCGATGTTCTTGCTCATGCTCATCTTCTTTTCCTCCGTTTTCCGGTTGGTTCTCATTCGATCGATCATCATCTGTCTGTGTCTTAGCATCTGCTTCGCTACGTCTCGCCCCGCTCTCTGTGGGGCTGCCAGCTACTCTTTATGGCCGCCACCTCCCCGCTTGACCAGGAGCGCGACCACGATGAGCGCGGCTCCGGCGACCGCTGCGGCGGCCGCGGCGTACATTGCCATATCGCCAGTCGAGGGCATAAAGCCTCCGGTGGTAATGCTAGGGGGTGTGCCGGTGGGCGTGTTGATGAGCGATGCCTCCAGGCTGCCCGTCGAGCCGTCCGCGCTGTCGGCACGCAGGGGCGACTCGGCCGTGATGGTGAGTTTGGGCTTGGCAGCGGCCACCTGGTCGACGTCCAGGCCCTCGGCCTTGACCGTCACGGAGCGCGTGCCCTCGAAGGCGGTGTAGCCCTTGGGCGCCTTGAGCTCGCGGATCTCCAGCTTGCCAGAGTCCACGCCCGAGACGGTCACGTGGCCGTCCTCGCCCGTGGTGACGGTGGCCTTGCCCTCCGCATCCCACGTGCCGTCGGCCGCCAGTGTGCGGCCGCGGTCGTCGGCGATGCTCAGGACCGCCCCGGCAAGCGGCTTGTCGCCGTCGCTGCCGCGCTTGGTGAGTGCGAGATCCCAGGTGTAGGCGCACGCGTCGTCGCTCGGCGTGCGGGTGAAGCCGGCGTCGCCGGACTGGTCGGCAAAGGGAGAGCGCGGGTAGCGCAGGTAGACCTCGTTGGGGTTGCCCTTCGCGATGCCGTGGTTGCATGCGCTGTTGAGCGGCGCATTGTACACGGCGACCACGCGAGCGCCCGCGGTGAAGGCGTCGGCCCCGCCGAGCGCGGCGATCAGGTCGCCGGTGCGCACGGTGAAGGTCTTGCCGTCGGCCGCTACCTTGGTGGCGCACTGGGCCGTGATGTCGGTCCAGCCCTTCGCGGGCTCGGTGCCGGCGCGTCCGTCCTTGCCGGCCGAGACGGCGTCGAAGCCGCCGTCCGCGCCCGCCGCCACGTACACGCGCATGCTCGCGGCCACCTTGGAGGGGTCGAGCCCCGCGCTCATGGTGTCGACGAACCGCACCGTATAGGTGTCGTAGGCGGTGAGCCCGGCCGGGACCGTGGCCGAGAGGCGCCAGTACAGGTCGTCGGCGACCGTGGCGTCGGCGGCCTTCTGCCATGCGGCGGTGCTGTCCTCCAGCACGTGCTTTTGGACCTTGGGCGTCGCGGCCTTGGGCTTGACGGTGACGGCGCTGCCGCCGACCAGGGCCATGATCGGCGCGGTGCCGGCCTCGTTTTGGGAGATGGCGTCGTCTTTGGCGACGATGAGCCAGTAGCCACAGGGCAGCTCGGCCGTCGTGCCCGCGTTAAGGGCCACGGACACGGCGCCAGAGCTCTGGAGGGAACGAGCGAGCTGTGCGCTCAGCGCGCTCGTAAGGCGGGAATCGGTGTTGAGCCACTCGGCAGCTTCCTGTGCGGTGGTCTGGGAATTGGGCATGCCGGCGCTGTGCAACACAGGCAGCGCGGCGTCGCGCACGGCATCGCTTGCCCAGACAAGGTCGGTGGCGATCTTGGCGTCGTTGTCGTCATCGACGACGTTGGCGTCAAAGATCTGGTAGGCGTCGTAGCTGCGCGCCACGGTGCCTGTCACCGTGATGGATCCGGTCGCGCTCGGCGCGGCCTGCGCGGATGCGGGGAACACAACCGCGCAGGTGCCGATCAAGAGGGCGAGCAGCGCAAACAAGATCGGGAAGGAGCAAACTTTCTTATTCACGACGCTCGCCTCCCTTCGCATTCGCCTTGCGACGAATGTGCATCCAGGCCGCAGCAGCGCAAAGCGCCGCCGCGCCGGCAAGGTACGTCAGAGTGACGCCCGACATACCAGAAAGGGGCAATGTGGTGGAGTAGGTGTTGGTGAAGGTGGGGGTGGACTCGGGTTTGGTGCCATCGATGGGATTACCGTCGGCGTCAACGATCTTGGTGCAGGCCACATTCGTGGGCTCGATTTTGCCGTTTGTATTGTCCGTCATCGTGACGTCAAATCGATAGACAGACTTGTCGTATTTATAGTGCGAGAACAGCGAACCGTCAGTTTTCTCGCGCACATAGTACGTGAAGGTCTTGGAAGCGCCACGGCCCGTGGAGTCGGACGCGAGCTTGTCGAGTTGATTGAGTTCGTACTCGATCGGCTTGAAGCTCCGGGTCTGGGACTTGTCACCGTCGGCAGTGGGGGTAATCTCGCCCTTGGGGTCAGTCGTAACCGTCTCGGCATTATCGAACTTATCGTTATCCGCAAGCTCGAGCGTGAACTCCTTCATCTCGCCACCCTTAACAACCTTAGTCACCTTGGGAGTCCAAGAGCCCTTGGAGGTGTACGGAGTGTATTTGTTAGTGAAAGTTGCACCACTGGTAAGCGCAACGATAACAGCGTTTTCGCCTTCAGCTGCTACGGTGGCTGCTGATTCTGTTTCTGGCGTTCTTGCGCCAGCGCCGTCATTTTTTACCTTTGTTACCGAAACGCTCCCGACTTTGTAATACGTGTATTTAATGTCAAGCACGTTGTGCGACTTTTTCTCATCCCTCACAACCTCAGGATCAATTTTGTAGATCGTTTTGTCGTAAGTCACGTTCTTGTCCGTGCCCGGAACCTCTACCAAGTAGTAAACAAGATCGTCGTCGGCATAAACTTCACCCAGATCAAAGGTGAGATTTCCATCCCCATCGTTTTTCACCGTATCAACCACCGAGCAGCCATTGAGCTGAAGTTTGCCATTGGAGTCAAAGCTCGGAACTGTATATGAGATCCCGCCTTGTTCGTTAATAATCTTGTTCTGTCTGAGTAGCTGGAAATCGAAGTCATTTCCTTTAAGCGTGCCGTCCTTAAGCACCTTGGAGCCATTGAGCTTCATCTTGGGGTAAACCTTGACTTCTTGAGTGGAGCCAGCGATTACGTCGCCGTTGGTCATGATGCCACCACCGTGGATGTTGGAACTGTTGCCCGTGATATATAACGTAGCCAGCCTTATAGCTTCATTTTGATCTTCAACGAACGGTTCGGACTTTAGGCCAATCATGTACTTGGCCTGGACTCCGTCATACTTACCGATGGTCGTAGGCTGACCGTCAATCGTGCCCGACCAATTTGCAGCACCACCGCCGAGCATCTGGCCCGTTACGGCTGCGATATAGTCAGCGTTATCCGACTTGCGGATAAGGAAGAGGTCCTCATGGCCACGCCTCTTGAAGTCATCGGTAATCTCACCGCCATCAACACTTGGAGGCTGGTCTTCATTCTTACCATTGGTGCCACCTGATAGATTCTCACCGTTTGCATCGGTGTTTCCGAAAATCGCAATACCATTGGCATCGGTAATCGCCGTCTTGCCGCTCGGGCAGGCTGCGAAGCCACCACCATAGCCCTTAGCCGAGTTTTTGGTAATCAGGGCGTTATATATCTTGAGACGCGCCGAATTAACGCCCTCGTCACTGTTGCCTCCCTGGACAAAAACGCCACCGCCACCCCAGTCATTGGTGGTATTAGTCGTATTGTTAGTTATGTAGGCTTTCTTGCCGCTCACATTAAATTCGCCAACTGTAGGCGCAGCGATACGGATGCCGCCACCCTCTGAGTTTTGCGCCACATTGCTGGCGATGATTCCACCATAAAACGCAAACCCGGAAAGAGGTTTATTCCAAGCGCCAGCATAAACGCCGCCGCCAGCCTCGGCAGAGTAGTTGCCCGTGATGTAGCCGCCGCTAATAACCAGACCGCCTTTTTTCTGTCCCTGATTGTGGCTAAAGGCAGCAATGCCGCCACCACCGTGACAACCGTTACCTTTGTGTCCTTCATCGGTATAGAACTGATATTTGTTGTTAGTAATGTAACCATTCGTAATGGTCACCATAGAGTCCTCAGCACAAATTCCCGCGCCATAACCGACTTCATTATCATTTGTACCGTTACCGGAGATAATACCGCCAACCATGTTTACCGTAGAATTCAGGGCATAAACGCCGCCGCCACTGGGGGCATAGTTACCAGCGATTACGCCGTCAGAGATGTCAAGAGTTGAGTTCTCGACAGAAATACCCGCACCAGCGGCGCCCTCCGGACAATATCCGCCGCAGACATACCCGCCGTCCACGCTGATGGCCGAACTGCCCGCTGCGTACACCAAATTTTTGACACAGTTGTTTTTATCCTGCGTAATCATGCCGCTCTCAAGATTGAGGTGGCCACCGCTATTGATTACGATGAGCCTCAAGTCCTTTGAGCCTGAGCACGCCACGATGGCACCCTTGACATGAGCCTTATACGCCTTAAGAGTCTCGGTTGTACGGGTTCCGCTTGCGACCGATTCGGTTACGTAGTAGGTAAGGCCAGTCGGAATGCCATTGGAAGTATCGTATTCCATTAAAGCGAGATTGCCGCATTTATTTGTTTGAGAAGTCGTAGTCTCTGTCGCGGCAACTTGCTGACCGTCCTTGACAGTCAACGTTGCGCCGCCGGTTATGTTGAATAGGGGCTGGCTCTGACTTGTATACTTAATTTTGCAGCCATTTAAATCCAGCGTGATATTGCTGCCGTCCTTGTTAAGCGCGATTGTCTCGCCGGTCTCGACATCATTCATAAGCTTGAAGCTAGCAACACCGCTTGCATTTGCCAGTTTTTTCAAGTCGTCAGCTGTTCGTATTTCAGTGGATGCCGTTTTAGTCTGCCCGCCTTCCGCAGCCAGCATTACGGCATTGCCATCCGACAACTCGCCATCTTCGGCCTGCAGCTTACCTTCAGGCTGACCCTGCTCAACACCATTTGAAGGGTCGGCTTCGTCGCCCGCAGCATCGTCACTATTCTGGTTTTCGGTATCCCCGTTGTTGGTGTTGCCTGCATCAGTAGACTCACTTGAGGAACCCCCCCCCATCACAGTTTCCTCGGTAGAAACCGTCTGGGCATCGTTGGCAATGGCCTGCGAGATCGGAGGCATGACGAGCGACAGTACCAGGCTCAAAACGGAGGCTCCGCACAAAACGCCTGCCAGCACACGGCGCGTCGCTTTATTACTCTGCTTAGATTTATCCGAATTCGCTTTCATCGATGTCTCCTCCCCAAGAGACCGCGATCTTGCTCTTTCACCATCAAACTTGGGCGCGCAACCTATAATTGCTCGCGCTCGATATGCATATTATTACTCTTTGTTTAAACAACGCAAGCCTAACAATGTCAGTTTTGCTTTACGTTGCCTTAACTTCTTGACAATTATTCAAACTATGCATTGTTTTTCGAGGGTTAAATTTCGGAAAGACGCTGGTAAACTCGTTAGCAAATCTAGATAAATGACACTTTATCATTGTTTGTACAACACTTTGTTTTAACCCGCTCAATCTGTGAACGGTCAAAATTGCGCCGTGAATGGCAGTATATCTACCTGGAAATATTAGTTATGAGCTAATTGGTCAATTACTGCACAACTAGCGTGTGCCGATATGTTCATACATCGACACTTGAATGGCATCGCATGTTACCGGCCGCAAATCTCCTCGCTACAAAAAAGCGTCCCAACAATCGACTGTTGGGACGCTTGGAAAACCACCACAAAGGCGCTCTGCCCTCTTTGTGGCTGCCCCCCGGCGCTACAGCAGATGTTCCTCGATAAAGATCGCGATGCCGTCCTCGTCGTTGCTCGCGGTTACAAAGTCCGCGGCGGTACGGGTGGCGTCGCTGCCGTTTGCCATAGCCACGCCCACGCCGGCGTCGGCCACCATGCAGGTGTCGTTGTCCGCATCGCCAAACACGCAGATGTCCTGGAGCTCCATATCGTTGAGCTCCGCCACGCGCCCAAGGCCGCGCGTCTTGGACACGCGCGGATCCATGAACTCGTAGAGCCGCTGCGTGGTCTGCAGGGCCGCCGCCTTAACAGTATCATCGGCAAGCGTCAATGCTCGCTCAATCACCCGCGGCATTACCTCGGGCGCCATGGTAAACATCACCTTGGGCTGCGGCTCGCGCAAAAACTCGGCAAAATCGACCACCTGGTAGGGCACGCCGTCGACGCGCGACAAGTGCTCGACGCACGCGTTGCTCTCGGGCACGTAGAACACGCCGTCTCGGGGGCAGACGGGCGTTGCCGGCAGGCCCGCCATGTGCTTGCAGATGCGTGCGATGGTCTCGCCCGGCAGCGGATAGCTCAACTCGTTGATGTCGTGCGCGCGGTCGATGACCTCGGCGCCACCGCAGCCCACGAGCACGTCCACCAGGCCTTCGATGCCCCAGAGCTCGTACATGGCCTCGGTCGCGTGGGCGTCGCGCCCGGTGCACAGGCCAAAGAGCACGCCGCGCTCGCGCAGGGCGCGGATCGCCGCCACGGTGCGCGGGGACACCGTGTGCTGGCTCGTGAGCAGCGTGCCGTCGATATCGCAGAACACGGCTTTGATATGGCTGAAGGTGGTGTCCATGGGGGCCTTTCTGGGTTGTGCGGCGGTGCTGGATGAGGTCAGAAATGGTGTACATGGTATACCAAGGCGCAGGCGCGGCCTGTCAAAGCAAAAACCACCACAAAGGCGCCTGGCCCCTTTGTGGTGATCGCGGCGTCTACGGGCCAAACCATCACAACATTCGACGTTTTTCGGCAAAATCGCGATTTTTACCGAATGTTGTGATGGTTTCTTACTGCTTTACGGCACGTTCCAAGTGATTGCGTCCAAACAGCAGCAGTGCCGCGGGAACCGCCGTCACGACCATGCCTGCCCCCACGAGTGTCCGTTGTACGCCAAATGTTGCCGCCAGCCACGGGGCAATCGCCAGAGGGGCCACACCAGCGAACATATTGCCAAAGCCCATGACCGAATTGACGCGACCAAGCTGCTCGAGCGGAGCCGTCGTCTGCACAATGGTGTTGTGGAGCGGGTTGACGACACCCCAAGCTATGCCCAGTGCAATCTGGCCGACAAGAGCCACGCCCACGTACGGTGTCCCCACATAGAGCAGGCTTCCCAGGCCCACGGACATGAGCGCCACGAGCAGTGTTTTAAGGTTGACCAGGTGCGGCGGCATCCGAAGCGCAACCACGGCGCCCAGCACCGCGCCCACACCGCAGGCCGACGAAAGCCAGCCCATCCACTCAACGCCGACGTGCAGGACATCGCGATAGAAAAACGACTCGAGCGGATCGAAGGCCCCGTAGCCAAAGTTCGAAAGAAAAATGATACAAAACAGCAGGGCAAGAACGCTGTTGGTAAAGACCGTCTTGATGCTGGTCGCGAAGGTGGCGCGGGCGGACGTGCTGGGGTTGGAGCTTTGTCCCGCACGCTCCCCTTCCTCTGTCGAATCGGCATCCGCATGCCCGGCGACATGGCTGGTCTGCGGCCTAAAGCCCCAACCGGCGACGAACGCCAGCACGGTAAAGAGCATCATAAGCACGAACACCGCACGCGACGACGCAGCCGCCGCGACAAAGCCGCCCAGCGTGGGACCAACGATGATACTCACGTTTGAAAACATGGCGATGGCGGAGTTGATGTCTTTGAGCTCGACAGGATCGTCGGTGAGGTAAGCCGGATAGGATGTGGCGATGGGCTGGGCGAATCCCATCGTAAAGCCCAGAAACACCGCGCCGAGCAGGACGACGCCGGTCGCGCTACCAAAGGCGATGATTGCCGTGCCAGTTGCGAGCGTGCCGACGATGCTCAGCAAGAAATGGCGGCGCGGACCCCATGCGTCGAGCGCAGCGCCGCCCGCAAAGGATCCCAGGATCACGAAAACGTTCATGAACAGGACGGCCAGCGATGTCGCGACGACTGAGGCATCGTCTGCATAGGTGAGCGTTCCGATGACGCCGATAAAGTAGCTGGTCTGAAACCCGGTGTAGATGAGAAAGCGCATCGCTACCAGGCGCTTGGCCTGCATGGACAGCGAAGGTTGAGGTTTTGAGAGAAGAGATGCGAGCATGGAGACTCCTTGTTTCATACGAATACGGGCGGTGGGTATTCGCCACCGTCTGTCAAATCAATCTATCCGCATGATACATTAAGGACGCATCAGGACCCTTCTCTCCGTTTTTCGCTCAGTATGAACTACTTGGTAGATTGTAAGGCATGTCCCACACATCTACCAAAGTAAAAACCACCACAAAGGTGCCTGGCCCCTTTGTGGTGGAAATGACGTTTGCCCAGATAAAACCTGCCAAAACAAACCTGTCCCTTTTTGGCATGTTATGGCAACGCAGCGAGCCGGTTCCAAGTGCCCCAGGTCGCCCCGAAAGAGGAGCGACGCGTACTTTGGTACGCGAGCGACGGCTTGAGGGACGAGATGGGGTGCTTGGGGCCGGCGCAGCGTCGAGCCTTAAAGATGATCTTGGATAAGATCGCAGATGGCTCGGGCGTCATTGATGTTGATGGCTCGGGTCGCGAAGCCGGCGTCGAAGGCCTGACGCGCCAGGGCTTCGTTGCAGGCAAGGGCCAGCGTGTGACCGTCGACCAGGTCGAGCGAGCTCTTGCCACGCAGACGGTCGACACCGGAGCGCGCGACCACGATGTTGTCGAAACCCTCGGTCTTGTAGCCCTCAATGATCACCACGTCGACATCGTTGTAGCGCGACAGCAGCTCGCGCGCGGGCATCTCGTCCTCCTCGCGTGTGTCGGCGTACTCCGCCCAGCGCGTGGCGCAGATGAGGCCCACGTGCTTGGATCCGGCCTGGTGATGGCGCCAGGTGTCCTTAGCGGGCACATCGATATCAAAGCCGTGATGCCCATGATGCTTGAGCGAGCCCACGCGCAGGCCGCGGCGGGTGAGCTCGGCGATAACCTTCTCGACGAGCGTGGTCTTGCCCGAGTTTTGGTAGCCGATAAACGCGATCGCAGGGACGGCTGGAGTGGGAGCTGCGGGTGCGACGGCGACGGGTGCGCTCGCGGGTGCGTCGCCCGCGGCCCCCACAGCCTCAACAGCAGCGGCCTGGCGCTCGGCGCGGTCCCACACACCCGAGCGGCCGCCCTCCTTGTGCAGCAGGCGAACGTCGACGATCTCCATGCCACGATCGACGGCCTTGCACATGTCATAGATCGTTAAGCACGCGGCACTCGCGCCGGTCAGGGCCTCCATCTCAATACCCGTCTTGCCCGTCACGCCAGCCGTAACCAGTACGTGAAAGCCAACTTGCCCGTCTGCGCGCGCCGGCGCCCAGCCCTCGGGCACGTCCTCGGCAGGCGTCCCCACCGGCGCGATAGGCTCGATATCGCACTTACTCTTGGTAATGAGCAACGGATGACACATGGGGATGATGTCACTCGTGCGTTTGATGGCCATGATGCCCGCAACGCGTGCGCAAGCGAGCACGTCGCCCTTTTTAGCGCCATCCTGCAGCACCATGGCCTGCGTCTCGGGGTGCATAAGAATCGTGCCCTCGGCGATGGCAATGCGATGGGTCTCGGCCTTGTCGGACACGTCGACCATGCGCACCTCGCCCTTGGCATCCACGTGCGTCAGCTCGTCGCGGCGGGCGTCGCGGGCGGGCTCGGCAGCAGTGCCGGCGGACGGCTGTACCGCCGCGGACCCAGCGGTGTTGCTGGCAGCAGCCGTGGCTTTATGGGCAGACATCGCGGCCCTGCGAGCGGCCTTGGTGGCATCGGCGTACCTGCTCTTGGCCATATGATCATCCTCCGATTTGGGACATAAATCGTTGCGTGCCCTCAATTATCGCGTGTTCCTGCGGTTTGTGGGCGACGGCATCGCGCCAAATCGAAAGTACCTGCATATCATCACCACGGCGCAGGGCGTCGCGCACCGAATACTCGGCATCGCTGAACAGGCACGGACGCACGTTGCCGTCTGCTGTCAGGCGCAGACGGTTGCAATTCGCGCAAAAATGGTTGGACATGGCGCTGATGAAGCCGACCGTTCCCGCCGCGCCCGGAAAGTGCCAGTAGCGTGCAGGGCCCGCGCCGGCAGGAGCGTCGTTGATGTCGAGCGGCTCAAGCTCGCCCAGACCAACCGCGGCGGCCCCGGCATTGATGCGCGCCCGCAGCTCGTCGCTCGGCACGGTGTCGCTCGCATCCCACAGCGCCGGATTGAGCGCAGGCGCATGCGGGTCCACAGCGCAATGCGAGCTCGTGCGCTCGTCGCCGATGGGCATATATTCGATAAAGCGCAGGTGGATGGGGCGGTCGAGCGTGAGCCGCGCGAGGGCCGCCACATCTTGATTGAGCCGGCGCACCACAACGCAGTTGACCTTAACGGGTTCAAAGCCCCAAGCCAGCGCCGCGTCGATGCCGGCCATGGTCTGCTCGAGTCGACCCAGGCGCGTGATCTTTCCAAACAGCGTAGGGTCGAGCGTGTCGAGCGAAATGTTGACGCGGTTAAGCCCGGCATCTTTGAGCTGCGGCGCCAGCTTGGGCAGCAGGGCGCCGTTGGTGGTAAGCGAGATGTCCTCGATCTGCGGAATCGCGCGGATGTCGCGAATGAGCGGGATAATACGGCGGCTGACCAGCGGCTCGCCGCCCGTCAGGCGTACGCGACGAATGCCCTCCCCCGCCACCAAGCGCACAAAGCGGGCGATTTCCTCGGCGCTGAGCAGCTCGTCGTGCGCGCGGGGCGCCACGCCATCGGCTGGCATGCAGTAAATGCAGCGGAAATTGCACTTGTCGGTAACGGCAATGCGCAGGTAGTTGATATCGCGGCCAAAGCCGTCATGTTGCACGCGCCCGTCCACGCAGCCCTCCCCTCACGCGGCGTTTTATTCTTCGGAAAACATAATACCCCACGGGAGAATCATGCCGACACCCGTACGACAGGACAGGTCGCTTCGAGCAAAACGGACTTTCCAAGCCCATCCTCAACACAGACCATCACAACATTCGATGCTTTTCCCGATTTTGGCAAAAAACGTCGAATGTTGTGATGGTTTGCCTGCCCACGGCACCCCGCAGAAGGGCCAAAGCGCCCCTAAAGGCCGCCGTCCCAGTGCCGAATCACGAATTCTAGCAGGTCGTTCTGCCGCTTTTGGAACGCTTCGCTTCGGTCGCACTTAAGGCCTATCGCAAGCGCGATGGCGTTCATCGCCCGGTGCAATTGCAGCTGATGGGCAAACTGAGTCCCGGTGAGGACGATCATCTTAAAGCCCAGCGCGCTCAGCACAGTCATGCGCTCCGCATCCGACGCGCTGCGCTGTTTATCAAGATGGTCCGAGCCGTTGTATTCAATTCCCGTACCGCTCGCAGGCGCATATACGTCAATCTCGAAATACCCGGCCTTAGCGAGATACTTGAACTCGTTGGGAACATCGACCCGATGGTTGAGCTCGATCTTGACGTATCCTAGCCCGCCCTGGGAACGTTTTGCTACGACCATGATTGCGGTGGCCGTCTCCATGGGCGACCGCGCGCCATCGTGCACGCGCTTGAGCACAGCGACCGCGCGTATAGCCCCCTGACGAGATCGGTTCTCATTGCAATAGGCAATCAAATCGGCAACGGCATACCTCTGCCCCATCTCGATATAATCGCCTGTCGACAGATGATTCAAATGGTATCGGGCGCAGATTTCATACCCATATTCCAACTGCTCGGGCTCGCTCATCCACGAACCCGCTTGGACAAAGCACATGGCCTCATCAACCACCAGAAGGCCCTCCGCCACCTCGATAAGATGGCCTGGAGGCACCGGCGCCCCAAACACGTGGCACCTAAATCCAGCCGGCGTCGAGCGCTCAAAATCGAAGTTGACGAGCGTGTCGATATGATCGAGCTCTTCTCGTGGAATACCAAGCGAAACCAGATAGTCGGTAACGATCCCAACTGCCGTTGAAGCCCTCAGCCCCTTGGCATCGAGTCCCAATTTGGGCAGGCTCGCGGTCGGCTCCGCCTCGTTAGCAAGCGAGTCCTCATCGTATAGGCTGCTTGCTCGCGAGAGCGGCTCGGACGGGCGCGCCACGTTGTGGTACAGCCAGGCAGTCTTATGGGACAGGACAATCGGCAGGTCCATGAGCCCTCCAATGGAGTCGGATAACCAACCTTATTCCCCTGCCCCCGGGTCCGCACACCTTCGTGCGCAAGAAAGCGATTCCACCCGATCGAGTGGTAGAAAAACCATCACAACATTCGATGCTTTTCCCAATTTTGGCAAAAAACGTCGAATGTTGTGATGGTTTGAGGCGAGGTGAGGAGCATGGAGGGGTCAAAGCATCGTGCTCGAACGGGTTAATCCAACTCTTTTAAGCCATGCGCCAGCTGCCAGTACTCGCCGTGCTGAGCGAGCAGCTCTTCGTGCGTGCCGCGCTCGATGATGCGACCGTGTTCGAGGACCATGATGGCGTCGGCGTCGCGGACGGTGGACAGGCGGTGCGCGATCATAAACGTGGTGCGTCCGCGCATGATGCGGTCCATGCCGCGCTCGATGAGCTTTTCGGTGCGCGTGTCGATAGAGCTCGTGGCCTCGTCCAAGATGAGCACCGGCGGGTCGGCAACGGCCACGCGCGCGATGGCGAGCAGCTGGCGCTGGCCCTGCGACAGGTTGGCGCCGTCGGCCGTGACCGGTGTGTCGTAGCCTCTAGGCAGGCGGCGGATAAACGAATCCGCGCAGGCAGCCTCGGCAGCGGCGCGCACTTCCTCGTCGGTCGCGTCGAGCTTGCCAAAGCGGATGTTCTGTGCGATGGTGCCGCTAAACAGGTGCGTGTCCTGCAGCACAATGCCGAGCGACCCGCGCAGGCTGGCCTTGGCAATGTGCTTGACGTCAATGCCGTCGTACGTGATCTCGCCGTCATCGACCTCGTAGAAGCGGTTGATGAGGTTGGTGATGGTCGTCTTACCGGCGCCTGTGGAGCCCACAAACGCGATCTTTTGCCCCGGCTTGGCAAACAGGTTGAGATCCGTGAGCACACGGGTGCCTGGCACGTAGGAAAAGTCCACGGCATGGAAGCGCACGTCGCCGGCAAGTGGGACCAAGCCGCACGTGAGCTCGGTGCCGTCGGCAGCCACCGCACGGCCCGACTCATCAACGGCAGCCACATCATGCAGGTGTCCGTACGCGCCCACGCCCTGGCCCTCGGGAATCTTCCATGCCCACGCGGCGCCGCCCGTCTGCACCAGCTCCACGCAGCCCTCGTCCACCTCGGGCTCAAGATCCATGGCGGCAAACAGGCGCTCGGCACCGGCCAGCGCGTTGAGCAAAAAGTTGCCCAGCTGCGTAAACTGGTTGATGGGCATGGCGGCCTGGCGTACAAAGACCAGGTAACTTGCAAGCGCGCCCACGTCGGCGAGCCCCTTGATGCAGAGCATGCCGCCCGCCACGGCGACGATGGCGTAGTTGGCATAGCCGATCACCACGGTCATGGGCACCATCGAGTTGGCGTAGGCCTGCGCGGCACCACCGGTGCGGCGCAGCTCTTGGTTGCGCGCGTCAAAACCAGCCACGTTGGCTTGCTCGTGATTAAAGACCTTGATGACCTTTTGACCCGAGACCATCTCTTCGATATATCCGTCCAGGTCGCCAAGCGATGCCTGCTGGGCGGCAAAGAAACGCTTAGAGCGCGTGCCCGAGTAGCGCGCATACAGCACAATGGCCGCATCGCACACGAGCGTGATAATCGTGAGCTGCCAGTTGAGGATGATGAGCATGGCCGTGGTGCCGACCACCTGGATGATCGCCTGAATCACGTTGGCAAAGCTGTTGTTGAGCGCCTCGGAGACGGTGTCGACGTCGTTGGTAAAGAAGCTCATGATGTCACCCGAGCGCGTGCTGTCGAAGTAGCTCAGCGGCAGCGTCTGAATGTGGGCAAACAGGTCGCGGCGGATATCGGACACCACGCGCTGGGCCGCGCGCACCATAATCTGCGAGTAGCCCAGAGCCGAGAGCACGCCCGCGGCGTAGATGATCGCCGTCAGGATGACCTGCTTGGCGAGCAGTTCCTCCCCGCCCGTGGCCAAACCGTTAACGATGGGGCGCACCATGTAGGTGCCGGCGAGGCTCGCGATGGCGGCGACGGAGGCGAGCACGCCCACCGCGAGCAACGAGAACTTGGCATGCCCCATGTAGGAGAGCAAGCGACGCACAGTGCGCTTGAGGTCGGCAGGGCGTGCTTGGGCTGCGGTCTTAGGCATGGCGCTCACCCCCTTCCAAGGGCGATTCGCTGGGGACGGAGGAAAACTGATCGTTCGCACAGCGATCGTCGCAGCCGTCGCCGGTGTCTGCGTTCCCAGCGAACTCCATCTGCGAGGCATAAATCTCCTGGTAGATGTTGTCGCCCGCCAGCAGCTCCTCATGCGTGCCCACGCCGTGGACACGGCCGTCGTCCAACACAATAATGCGGGCGGCATCCATGACGCTCGCAATGCGCTGCGCAATGACAATCACCGTCGTGTTGGGAATCTGAGCGATATGCTCGCGGATCTTGGCGTCGGTCGCCATATCGACCGCGCTGGTCGAATCGTCAAAGATGAGCACACGCGGATGCTTGAGCAATGTACGCGCGATGCACAGGCGCTGCTTCTGCCCGCCCGAGACACCGGCACCGCCCGGGCCCAGATAGCCGTCAAGGCCGCCGATGCGATCCAGGAACTTGTCCACGCATGCCGCCCGGCAGGCACGCAGGAGCTCCTCGTCGGTGGCATCGGGCGCTCCCCACTGCAGGTTCTCGCGCACGGTACCCGTAAACAGCACGTTCTTTTGCAGCACGATACCCACGGCGTCGCGTAGGGTCGCGAGGTCGTAGTCGCGCACATCGCGCCCGCCCACGAGCACGGCGCCTTCGGTGGCGTCGTACAGGCGCGCGATCAGCTGCACAAGCGAACTCTTGCCCGAGCCCGTGCCGCCGAGCACGCCCACCGTCGAGCCGCCCTCGATGCAAAGGTCGATATGCTCGAGCACGTCCTCGGCAGCATCCGCGCGGTACTTAAACGACACGTCGCGAAACTCGATGCTTCCGTCGGCCACCCCGTGCACGGCAGTGGCAACGTCGGGCGCCTGGATAAGCGAACGCTCGTCGAGCACCCGCGAGATGCGCTCCACACTGGCAAGTGCGCGCGTGAGCAGCAAAAACACGTTGGAAATCATCATGAGCGAGTTCATGATGAGCAGCACGTAGCTCATAAAGCCCGTGAGCGAGCCCACGCCGAGCTCGCCGGCAAGAATCATGCGCCCGCCGATCCACAGAATGGAAAGCGCCGCCACGTACATCGACAGCTGAAACACCGGCAGGTTGAGCACGGCGTTGCCAAAGGTCTTCGTCGCCGTATGCGCAAGCTCGGTATTGACGGCATCGAACTTGGCCTCCTCGTGCTCGGCACGCACGTACGCCTTGACGGCGCGCACGGCGGTGAGGTCCTCCTGCACCACACCGTTGAGATGGTCCATCGAGGTCTGCAGCTGGCGGTAGAGCGGGCTGACGCGATAGGTGATAACGCCCAGTACAATCGCCAGCACTGGCAGAATAATCGCGAATACCGTAGCGAGCGGGCGCGACAGCACCAGCGCATAGACCAAGCCGACGATGAGCGTCACGGGGCCGCGCACCATGGGGCGAAAGCCGTTGCCGATGGCGTTTTGAATCACGGTGATGTCGGTGGTCATGCGAGTGACGAGCGAGCTGGCGTCGTAGTTGTCCAGATTGCCAAAGGCGAGCGTCTGGATCTTGCGATACTCGGCCTCGCGCAGGTTAGCGCCCAGCCCCGAGGCGACGCGAGCAGACGTGCGCGCATAGCCCAAGCCAAGTACCAGCGAAAATGCGGCACATACCAACATATACGTGCCCTGCAACAGCATGTAGTCGATGTCGCCCGCGGGCACGCCTACATCGATGATATTTGCCATGATGACCGGGATAAACAGCTCGAGCGCCGTCTCGGCCGTCACAAAGAGCACGCCGAGCATGGCATCGCGGCGGTATGCCCCCAGATAGGAAAACAGAATCTTGAGATTGCGCACGCAGGTTCATCCCCCATCAAACGTTGTTCGCAAACCCACGTATTATGGCGCGCCGTGCGGCGGTGTCAAGTGTTCCGAAATCGATTTCTGCAAGGCTAGTGCAGGCACCAAGCTCGCAGGACGCGCCCCTGTATTCAATTAGAAATGAACGCGAGCGTGACTTTTTCGCCCCACTGCCAACATAAACCTTGACTCTATAATCGTTGTAGGGTTTTCACTACACTGGTACGTAAACAGACCAAGCCAGAAAGCCCCGCCCATGGAACACGACCTCACACGCGGCAATGTCCTTAAGACCATCGCGGTCTTTGCCCTGCCCTATATGCTCTCGTACTTTTTGCAGATGCTCTACGGCATGGCCGACCTGTACATGATGGGGCAGTTTAGCGGCGCCGCCGGCATCACCGCCGTGGGCAATGGCGCGCAGACGCTCTATATCATTACCGTGACGCTCGTGGGCCTGGCCATGGGAACGACGGTTATCGTCGGCCACGCCGTGGGTTCGCGTCGGTTTGACCGCGCCGAGACCGCCATCGGCAACACCATCACGCTCTTTATGGGTGTCTCGGTGGTGCTGGCCGCTGTCCTGCTCGCACTGTGTCCGCAGATTGTGGCACTCATTGGCACGCCGGCCGAAGCGGTCGAAGGAACCGCCGCCTACCTGCGTATCTGCTTTATGGGCATTCCCTTTATCGCCGCGTACAACATCCTCTCGGCCATCTTTCGCGGCCTAGGCGATTCGCGCTCGCCCATGTACGTGATTGGCGTGGCATGCATCATCAACATCGCGCTCGACTTTCTGTTTATCGGCCACATGGGGCTCGGCCCCGTAGGCGCGGCACTCGGCACAGTCATCGCGCAGACGGCGAGCGTGGCTCTCGCGCTCGTGTGGCTCAAGAGCCGTCGCACAAACATCCACGTTAAGCGCAGCGACCTGCGCCCCCAGCCCGAGGTGCTCGGCAGCATTCTTAAGATCGGCGTGCCCGTGGCCGTGCAGGACGGCTGCATCCAGGTGGCATTTATGTTCATCACCGTCATCGCCAACCACCGCGGCCTGGTCGACGCCGCCGCCGTGGGCCTAGTCGAGAAGATGATCAGCTTTTTGTTTATCGTGCCGAGTTCCATGGGCGCTACCGTCAGCGCGCTCACGGCGCAAAACGCCGGCGCGGGCAAGGGCGACCGCGCGCGTCAGGTACTCAGGGACGCCATGACCATCTCGGTGGTGTACGGCTGCCTGATCACGGTGCTGATGTGGCTGGTGGCGCCGGCGTTTATCGGCTTTTTTGCCAAGGACCCCGCGGTGGTCGCCGCCGGCACCGGCTATATGCGCAGCTATATTTTCGACGCGATCTTTGCCGGCATCCACATTTGCTTTAGCGGCTTTTTCGCTGCGTATGGCAAGAGTTACATCGGCTTTGCGCACAACGTACTGGCCGTGGTGCTCATTCGCGTACCCGGCGCATGGCTGCTGTCGAACGCCTATTCCGACACGCTGTTCCCCATGGGTATCGCCTCGCCGTGCGGGTCGATTCTGTCGGCGGCCATCTGCGTTGTCGCGTTTACCGTACTCAACCGGCGCGGAGCTTTTGACAAGCTGGTAGCGTAGCGAGGAGACGCATGCCTAGCACCTCTCCCCTGTTTTTACTGAAAGGAGCGGTCCTGTGACCGACATGCCAAGCGAACACACCGAGGGCCTGCTCCGCATTGGCGAGGTGGCGCGCCTGTTTAACCTGAGTGTGGGTACGCTGCGTCATTACGAGCAGATGGGCCTGCTGGAGCCGGCGCGCATCGATCCGGCGAGTGGGTACCGCTACTACGGATCGCGGCAGCTCTCCACGCTCAACACCATCAGCCACCTGCGTGTTCTCGACTTGCCATTAGCGCAAATCCGTGAGTTTGTGACCACGCGCGATGTGGACCTCATGCAGCGGCAGCTGGTCCAGCAGCAAGAACTGATCGAGCGCAAGCGCCGCGAGCTGGAGCGCGTGTCGCGCAAGATCGACAACCGACTTGCCCTGTTACACGATGCCTTGGACGCCCAGCTCGACACCATCTGCGAAATCGACGCGCCCGAGCTTCGCTGCGCTGTGCTGCACGAACGCGTCAACCCCACCGACGCCTATGCGCTGGAGTGGCAGATTCGTCAACTGCAGAAGGGCCAGCACGAGACCTTTGTCTTTTTGGGCAACCTGGGCGTCGGGATCAGCGCCGAACGCCTTGCCACCGGTGATTTTGATGGTTACGACGAGGTCTTTCTGCTGCTCGATGACACCGATGAGTACTTGGGCGATGTTGAGACGCGACCTGCCGCGCGCTGCCTGACCATAAGTTTCCGTGGCACGCACGGACAAGCAGCCCCTCGCTACGAGCGGCTGCTCGGCTACACGCACGAACACAACCTGACGCCCGCCGGCCCCTCGCGCGAGATCGCCCTCATCGACGACATCATCAGCGACGACCCAGCAACCTACGTGACGCAGATCACGGTGCCGGTCTCTCTAGGCTAGACCGAGCCTCGCCTCTAACTCGGTCAACGCCTCAAAGGCATCGCGAGATGCACCCGCCGCGCGCTCGCGCTCGGCAACGCAAATTCGCATCATTAAGCGCTCTTTTGCCTGCACTTGGGAATGCCTCGCGCGCCCTTCCGCCTGCGAGCAATTGCGATTCTCGATATCCATTACGCCTCCGGCACCTCACCAGTAGCCAAGATCTGCTCGAGTGCGTCCTCATCCAATACAGGCACGCCCAGCTGCTCGGCTTTGGTGAGCTTGGAGCCCGCTTTGGGGCCGGCGACCAGATAGCTCGTCTTCTTCGACACGCTGCCCGAAACCTTGGCGCCGAGTACCTTGAGCGCCGCACCCGCCTCGTCGCGCGTGCGATTGACGAGCGTGCCGGTGAGCACGAAGGTCAGACCCGCGAGTGGCTGTGCGTCGGCAAGCTCGCCTGCCACGCCAGCGTCGGCTGCGGCTTGCGCGTGCGCGGTGCCCAAGTCGACCTCAAGTGACAGACCCGTCTGACGCAGGCGCTCCAGCACGGCAAGGTTCTCGGGCACGGACAGGAACTGCTTGACGCTCGCCGCAATCTTGGGACCGATGCCCTCGCACTCGGCAATATCCTCTTCGCTTGCCAAGATAAGCTTGTCAATCGACAGGAATCGCTCGGCAATGACCTCGCCCACACTCTTGCCCACATGGCGGATACCCAGGGCAAACAGCACGCGACCGAGCGGTTGGCTCTTGGACTTGTTAAGCTCGGCGATGATTTTCTCGGCCGTCTTGAGGCCTACCGGAATGGGGTCGCCCTTCTTGACGCCCTTTTTGCTATTGGAGCTGGCGTACACGCGGCCTGTGTCCAGGCCGGCGATATCGTCCACCGTGAGCTGGTAGAAGTCCGCGACATCGTGGATCAGGCCGGCGGCGATCATCTTGTCGACGATCTCGTCGCCCAGGCCGTCGACGTCCATACAGCCGCGGCTCACCCAGTGGAGCAGGCGCTCCTTGAGCTGCGCGGGGCAGTCGATGGACACGCAGCGGTAGGCCACCTCGCCGTCCTCGTGGACCACGGGGCTACCGCACACGGGACAGGCCTCGGGCATGTGCCAGTCGACCGAATCGGCCGGGCGCTTGTCGAGCACGGGACCCACAACCTCGGGGATCACGTCGCCCGCCTTGTGCACGATGATGGTGTCGCCCTCGCGCACGTTTTTGCGGCGGATCTCGTCGATGTTGTGCAGCGTGGCGCGCGCGATGGTAGAGCCGGCGACCGTCACCGGGTCGAACTCGGCGACCGGCGTGAGCACACCGGTGCGGCCCACCTGGATGCGAATTTCGCGCAGGACGGTCTGCTTTTCCTCGGGCGGGAACTTAAAGGCAATGGCCCAGCGCGGCGCGCGGGCGGTAAAGCCCAAGTCAAGCTGCTGCTGGAAGCTGTCGACCTTTACGACCACGCCATCGATGTCGTAGTCCAGGTCATCGCGATGCTCGAGGGCCTGGGCGCAGAACTCGTGGACCTCGGCCGGCGTGGCGCAGCGCGCCACGTTGGGGTTGACGCTAAAGCCGGCGCTACGCAGCCAGTCCAGAAACTCACGCTGGCTGTGGACGTGCAGCGGATCGGTATCGGCGATGGCGTAGATAAAGGTGGCCAGATCGCGGCGCGCCGTGACCTTGGGATCCTTTTGACGCAGGCTGCCGGCGGCGGCGTTGCGCGGGTTGGCGAAGGGGTCGCGGCCCTCGGCATCGGCCTCGTCGTTCAGGCGCACAAAGCTGCCCTTGGGCATATAGACCTCGCCGCGCACTTCGATGGTACGCTCGCGGTCGGCGCCCATGTGGGCGAGCGCCGGCTCGGACAGGTGCATGGGCACATCCTTGATGGTACGGACGTTGAGCGACACGTCCTCGCCCGTGGTGCCATCGCCACGTGTAGCGGCGCGCACAAAGGTGCCGTTTTGGTAGGTAAGCGCCACGCCCAGACCGTCGATCTTAAGCTCGCAGGTATAGGTGACGCTGCCGGCACCGAGCGCATCCTCGGTGCGCTGGAGCCATGCGTCGAGCTCGTCCAGATCCATGGCATCGTCCATGGAATACATGCGTGCCATGTGCGTGACCGGCGTAAACTGCTCGCTCACGTATCCGCCCACGCGCTGAGTATAGCTGTCGGGCGTTACCAGGTCGGGGTAGGTCGCCTCGATTTCCTGCAGCTCAACGAGCATTTTGTCGAAGGCGGCGTCCGTGATCTCGGGCGCATCGAGCATGTAGTAGCGGTAGGCGTGGTAATCGAGCTCGTGGCGCAGCTCGGCCGCACGCGCTGCCGCCTGGGCGCGGGCATCGGCCGGTGCAGCGGTACCCGCGCTCGCGGGCGTTTCGGTATCGATGTCCACGCCGTCACCAAACAGGCTCGATTGCTCCATAGCGGCACTCCTTCGCTCGATTTCAAACGGATACAAGAGTACCACCGGTCACCATGGGGCCGAATAGCGGTCTCAAACCGCACCGAATCGGCAGCCATCAAACTGGAGTGGATCGCGCGTTCAAACCATGCCCTTGCCGTTTCTAAATGATCCGTTTTCCTCCGTCTCCAAGGGATCATCGCGAAAAGAGGGGCTGTCCCGCGCTGGCGGAACAGCCCCTCTGGCTTCGATATGTGCGATACAGCTCGTTAGAAACCCTGGCCGTTGCCCTGACCCTGGCCCTGCTGGCCGAGCAGCTCCTCCAGGTACTGGCGCAGCTGCTCATCGGTAATACCGCCGTTGCCAGTGTCGGTTGCGCTGTCGTCCTGCTGCTGGTTCTGCAGCTCCTCATCGGAGCCCAGCTCGACGGTGACCTTCTTCTCTTCCTTGCCGCGCATGAGCGTGATCTCGACCTTCTCGCCCACCTCGTGGCTGCGCAGTGCGATGATCAGGCCATCGGCGCTCGAAATCTCATCGTCGCCCAGCTTGGTGATGACGTCGCCCTCCTGAATGCCGGCCTTGGCGGCAGGACCATCCTCAACGACGCTCGCCACATACGCGCCGCTATCGGTGCTCAACTTGTTGGTGCGGGCGTTAAGCGCATTGACGCTCGAAAGCGTAGCGCCCATGTACGGATGCACCGGCGTCTTACCGTCGATAATCTGGTCGGCAATGTTCTTGGCGTAGTTAACCGGAATGGCAAAACCCACGCCCGAGCTAGAGCCCGAGTAGCTCTCGATAAGCGAGTTGATACCCACAAGCTCGCCATTGTCGTTGACGAGCGCGCCGCCGGAGTTGCCCGGATTGATGGCGGCATCGGTCTGGATCATGTTGGCATAGATGGTGTTGCCGCTGGTAGAGCTCATGGCCGTGGAGCGATACAGCGCCGAGACGATACCGGTGGAGACAGACTGTTCGTTGCCGAAGGGCGAGCCGATCGCCATGACCCACTCGCCCACGTTGAGCTTGGAGGAATCACCAATCTCAATCGGCGTGAGCTTGGAGGCGTCGGCGTCCTTGAGCTTGATGACGGCCAGGTCGCTCGAAGCGTCGTTGCCCACGAACTCGGCCTCGTAGGTGGTGCCGTCGTCCATGGTCACCACGTACTGGTCATAGCCATCGACCACGTGGTTGTTGGTGAGGATATGGCCCTCGGTATCGAGCACCACGCCCGAACCGACGCTGCCCGAGTTGTTCGACTCGTCGGCAGACTGCGAAAGCGAGCCATTCTGGCCGCCGCTCGACGTGGCGGTGATGGAAACGACGGAGGGCAGGGCCTTGGCAGAAACGGCCTCGGCCAACGTGGTGTCCTCGGAATCAATCGTAATCTTTTGCGTCGATGAACCCGAAGCACCCGCCGTCACGGCATTCTTGCCGCCACCGATATTGAGCGTGCCACTCATAATGAGCGCGATGACCAGCAGGGCTCCGCAGGCGCAGCCGGCGAGCGCCGTAATAAAGATCGGCAGCTTTTTGGTCTTAGTCTTGACCACTGTGTGCTTGTTTACAACCTGTTGGCCGCCCAGCGGCTTGCCGGTCTGCGTGTCGTATGCCTGCACGTAGGGAATGTTGCTGTCGGCAGGCGTCGACTCCACCTGCACACGCGGCTGCTGCTGGGTCTCGCCGGCGTTGCCCGCATCCTGGGGACGCTGGGAATCGTTCTCGCTCATGGCTGCGATCCTTTCGTCAAATAACCAAAGGCCCGCCAAACACGTGGCGGGCCATCGTTGTTCACGTTGAGTTGTACCCCAATATGCGGGCGCAAGTGTATGAGAACGCAATCTTTTAGGAAGGCTTAAGTTCTGTTGCAGATTCGAGAGGAACCCGCATCTGCGTCAAAACCATCACAAAGGTGCCTGTCCCCTTTGTGGTGGAAATCTAGTCCTTAAACAGATAGCCCACGCCGCGGACGGTGGTGATGTGCGCCGCGATCTGCGGGCCCACCTTGGAGCGGATGCGTCGAATGTGCACGTCGACGGTGCGCGTGCCGCCGCAGTACTCAAAGCCCCACACGCGGTGCAGCAGCACCTCGCGGCTGTAGGCGCGGTTGGGGTGCGTCGCCAAAAAGCTCAGCAGTGAGTACTCCATCAGCGTCAGGTCGATGGGCTCGTTATCGAGCGTCACCTGGTAGGTAGCCAGGTTAATCTCGAGGTTATCGATATTGAGCACATCGTCGGCGGTAACGGTCTCCTCCTCGCCCATCAGGCGCTGCGCGCGAGCCTTGAGCTCGTTGGGCGTCGCCGTGGGGCATACAAAGTCGGCATGCGCGTGATTGGGCAGGCGCAAGGTACCGAGTGCCTCGTCGTCGACGATCACCAGCATGGGGACGCCGCCGCGATCGTCAAGCCACTTGGCAATCTGATCGATGCGGTCGCTGCGGATGCCATCTGAATCGAGAATCAGCAGGTCAAAGTCGTGCGCCGCAGTTGGCGAATCGGGAGTTGCCAGGCTCACCTCGACACCCAGGGTAGTCGTCAAGCTGCGGGCAAACTCGTGGAAGCGCGTCGTGCGCGCCATGAATAGGGCACTCTTTTCGGACATATCGGCCTCCAAAGAAATGAGCTCAATCGTACTGGAACAAGCCAGCGCGATTAGGAGTTCGCCAGGTAGTGCTTGATCTCCCACTCGGTGATCGTAGACTCAAACTTATGCCACTCGTCGCGCTTCTTTTTGAGGAAGAAGCTGTGAATGTGCTCGCCGAGGGCATCCTTCATAAACTGCGAGTCCTCAAACACGTCAAGCGCCTCTTTGAGCGAGCGCGGCAGCGGCGCGTAGCCGGCCTCGACCATCTGACGGTCGGTAAGCTTGAGCGTCTCGGCCGTTGCCTCGGGCGGGAGCTCCAGCTTGCGCTCGATGCCGTCCAGACCAGCCGCCAGCGTGACGGCGTTGACCAGGTACGGATTGGCCATGGGGTCGGGGCTGCGAAGCTCGATGCGCGTGGACAGCTGCTTGCCGGGCTTGTAAACCGGAATGCGGACCATACTCGCGCGGTTGCGCAGGCCCCACGTGGCGTACTGCGGCACGGAGTCGCCACCCGTGGTGATGCGCTTATACGAGTTGACCGTGGGATTGGTGATGGCGCTGATCTCGCGCGCGTGCGCCAAGATACCGGCCATATAGTGCTTGGCGACGTCGGAGAGATGATACTTCTCGTCATCCTCGCCCCAAAAGACGTTGTTGCCGTCGTGGTCGAACAGCGACTGGCACAAGAACATAGCGCTGCCGTCCTCGCCCGCCAGCGGCTTGGGCATAAAGGAGGCGTGGCAACCGCTCTCGTAGGCCTGCTGCTTAATGATGAGTTTGGCCGTGGTGATGGCGTCGGACATGCTCAGGGCCTCGGCGTGGCGCAGGCTCATACCGTGCTGCGAGCGGCCGGCGGCGTGGAAGGTGTACTCCACGGGCACGGACATCTTCTCGAGCGTGAGGACCGTGTTGCGACGCAGGTCGCGGGCGGCATCGCTCACCGAAAGATCGAAGTAGCCCACGTTGTCGAGCGGCTCGGGGGTGTGCTCGTCGGGGAAGTAGTAATACTCCAGCTCGGCACCCACGTTGAGCAGATAGCCAGCCTTCTCGGCCTTGCGGAACATGCGGCGCAAGGCATCACGCGGGTCGCCGGCAAACGGCTTGCGATCGGGAGTACACACGTCGCAGAACACGCGCGCGACGCCGTTGTGGCTCGGACGCCACGGCAAAATCTGGAAGGTCGAAGCATCGGGGAACGCCAGCATGTCGGCTTCCTCGGGCGTGGCAAAGCCCTCGATGGCGGAGCCGTCAAAGCCAATGCCCTCCTCAAAAGCGACCTCGAGGTCCTCGGGGCTAATGGCAAAGTTCTTGAGGCGGCCGAGAATGTCGACAAACCACAGACGCACAAAGCGGATATCACGCTGCTCTACGGAGCGGAGTACGTAATCGATGTTCTGCTGGTTCATGTCGCTCCCCTTTCTTTCGGGCGGGTTTCGACTGATCTATATCGCAGATACTATCGCAGAAAAATGTTTCCGCAGGGTTAAAGCGTGTCAAGCGCTCAAAAAACGTGCTTGAGCAGGCCGTTGCGAACGAGCGGCTAGCGCGAGGTCGAAGCGCGGTGTTCGATGTGGCCGGGGATCTCGATGCGCTTGGGGGCGAGCTTTGCGGCATCGCCCACCGTAGTGGTAACGATGTCGATACGCTCGGACAGGCGCTCGACTACGCGCTCGGCAATGGTAAGAGTGTCCTGCGCTGCCGTGGTCACACCGCCAAAGAGCACATGGTTCCAGGGGTAATCGTCAAACGTCGCAATCTTGAGGCCAGCCGGCAACGAAGGTCCCAACTGTGCCAGCGCCTCGGTCAGGCGCAGAAAGACCAGGCCGTTGACGGCAATGAGGCCGAGCTTTTTGCCCGCATAGCCGCGGATGGTCTCGTCCAAGCGGCCAACGCCCGTGGCACCACCGTCGGCCAGGGTGACGACCTCACCCGCAAGGCCGCGGCGCGAAAGCTCGTCGGCAAAGGCCTCGGCGCGCTCGCGACGCACGGGGCTGTCATCGCTTGCCTCGGTGAGCAGGCACAGGCGCTCGCTGCCAGCAGCGGCCAAGGCGTCTACCAGGCCGGCAACCAGCTCACGGTTGTTGGAGGTCACCAGATCGATGCCGCCGGCGGCAACATCGCGGTCGAGCAGAACGACAGGCAGGCGTCCCGCGGCCGCGGCGATCGCCTCGTCGTTGCCGCCGCAGGTGTTAACGACGAGGCCGTCCACGCCGGCATCGATAAGCCTGGTGAGCGATTCGGCCTCCTTAGCAGGATCATTGCCGCTAACGGCCGTCATGAGCGAGCAGCCGCGCGCAGCGGCGCTGGCGGAAAGGTCCTCAAGCATGGCGCTGGAGAACGGGTTGCCAATGTCGGCCAGGATCACGCCGATGAGATTGGTGCGCGAGCTGCGCAAATTACGCGCGGCGGCACGCGGGCGATAGCCGGTGCGCTCGATAACCGCCGCGATGCGGGCGCGGGTTTCCTCGGTCATCTGCCCGGGGCGGTTATTGAGGTAGCGCGAGACCGTGGCCGGGCTCACGCCCGCCTCGGCGGCAATGTCCTTGATTCTCATCTGCGCCATAGCGCACCCCGTTTCCCCATTGTCGGCAGTCTGAGCCATTTTAGGCATTTTTAATAATTTCGGTTGCAAAACGCTGTAGGTGAGCAGCATCGTTTTGCGTCTCGAGCAGATGCGATGATGGGCTAGATAGACGAGTCTTTGGACAGCTCGAAATAGTCGGGATACAAGGCGATAACCGGGCCCTGTTCCTCGGGCATCAGGTGCAGGTGTATCTCTGCCAGATAGCTCGCCGCGTCGGTATCGCCCCTCTTAATGGCCTCGAGAATCCGGCGATGCTGTCGACGAATCGGCTCCCAATCCAAATCCTGCGACACCATACGCAACCAGTTGTATCGCTCAAAATGCGTGTTGATGCTCTTCATCCAATCCCACAACATGTGACGACCGGCAATCACAAAACACGTCTCATGGAACAGGTTGTCCAGATCGAAAAAGCGACGCGTTTCGCTATGGTCGAGCGACTCAGACTCGGCAAGAATCTGCCCGAGCCGATGCTTTTGCTCGGGCGTGGCGGCAGAGCAGCATTTAATGAGCACACTTCTCTCGAGTTTCTCGCGCAAGAAACAAGCGTTCTCGGCGCGCTCCATGCTGATCTTGGAGACGTAGGTGCCGCTCTTGGGACGCGTTTCCACCAGCTCCTGCTCGCGCAGACGCACAAAGGACTCGCGAATGGGCGTTCGCCCGATTCCTGTCTCTTTTTCCAGGCCAATCGCCGAAAGACGCGTGCCGGGCTTGAGCTCGGCATAGATAATCTTGGAGCGCAATGCGCTGTATGCCTGATCTTGCAGGCTCTGATAATGCTGGTGTTGTTCCATAAAGCTAAAGCCCTCGGATGAAGCTCACGGTTTGTCGAATACCACGTAATACTATCGCATCCCCCATCCCCTCAATTGCGGTGAAAGAGGCGGTGCTCACGTCGCCAGCACCGCAAGAGCGAGCGGCGGCATCCCGAAACCCGGGACACCACCGCTGTTTTGCTATCGGATGGCGCAGAGACGCCTCTCCTCGTGCACCAGGGGGCTGACTAGAGTTCGCAGGCCACCTTGTAGCCGTCGCCGATGGCGTCGCGGATGTTGCCGCACTTCTGGGCATCGCCCAGCACGTGGGTGGAGACACCGGCAGCGGCAAGGTCGTCGGCAAGCTTGGTATTGGGACGATAGCCCATGGCAAGCACCAGCGTATCGGCATCGGCGATGGTGTGGATCTCGCCGTCCTTTTCGTAACTGATGGTGTCCTCGGTAATCTCGGTCACCTTGGCCTCGGTCAGCACGTGAACGCCCTTGGAGAGCATGCGCGTGATGAGCACCGCGCGACCGGCACCACCCTCGTTGGCGGCGAGCGTCTTAGTCATCTCGATAACAGTGACATCGCGATTGGCCGGCGACAGGTCGTTGACCAGCGGAGCCAGATAATCGGCCGTCTCGCAACCGACGGTGCCGCCGCCCACGATGACAATCTTCTTGCCCGGGAAAGCCCTGCCGCCCAGCAGGTCGTCAGCCGTCATAACCTGCTTAAAGCCCTGCATGAAGGCCGGAGCGATGGGCTCGGCACCATAAGCCAGGACAACCTCGTAGCCGGCGTAATCGCGCTGAATGTCCTCGGCAGTAAGCTCGGTGCCAAATACGCACTTCACGCCGGCCTCGGCCAGGCGACGATACTGGTACTTGATCACGCGCGTGAGCTCCTGCTTTGCCGGCGGAACGGCTGCGATGCGCATCTCGCCGCCCGGCTCGTCCTGCTTGTCCACGAGCACCGCGTTATGGCCGCGCTTGGCGGCAATGTAGGCTGCCTCCATGCCCGCGGGACCGGCACCCACAACGAGCACGTTCTTTGCCTCGGCGGCAGGCTCGTAGCCGGCCTCGTCGCGCTCCACGTCCGGATTGACGGTGCAGGAGATGCGCTTGCCAAACATGATGCCGTTCAAACAGCGCAGGCAACCGATGCAGGGACGGATCTCGTCGGCGTTGCCGGCAGCCGCCTTGTTGCAGAACTCGGCATCGCACAGGTTGGCGCGGCCCATCATGCAGATGTCGGCGGCGCCGTCCTCGATCAGTTCCTCGGCAATCCATGCCTCGTTGATGCGGCCGACCGTGGCAACGGGAATGTTCACATGCTTCTTGATCTCGCGCGAGCAGGCGGCGTGCGAGGCCTGCTGGGTGCCGGCGGCGGGAATGGCGGAGCCGCGCTTGATGGTAGTGCCGCCCGACACGTGAATCATGTCGACGCCAGCCTTCTCCAGGCGACGCGAGACGTAGATCATGTCGTTGAGGGTCAGACCGCCATCGGTGTACTCGTCGCCCGAGATGCGGACGTCGATGATGAAGTCCTCGCCGCAGCGCTCGCGAATCTCGGCGATGACCTCGAGCAAGAAGCGCATGCGGGCATCGAGCGAGCCACCATACTCGTCGGTACGCTTGTTGTAGAGCGGAGTCAAAAAGCCGCCGAGCATACCGTGGGCGTGCGCCGCGTGGACCTCGACGCCATCGACACCGGCCTTCTGCATACGCACGGCAGCGTCGCCAAACTGATGCGTGAGCTCATGGATCTCATCGACCGTGATGGGGCGCGGCGCCTCGCGGGCATAGGACGGGCCCACAAAGGACGGAGCGATCAGGCGCGGCGTGCCCGGAATGTTAAAGGCCATGTAGGCGGGGTGGAAGAGCTGCGGCATGATCTTGCAGCCGTACTCGTGGACGGCGGCGGCGAGCTTTTCCCAACCGGGGATGAACGTGTCGTCGTAGCAGCACATGTCACCCGGCAGATAGGTATAGGTGGGCTCGACCGTCACGACCTCGGTGATGATCAGGCCCACGCCGCCCTTGGCGCGGGCACGGTAATGATCGACCAAGTCGTCGGTCACATAGCCGTGATCGGCCAGGTTGGTAGATACCGGCGGCATAAAGACGCGGTTCTTGACCTCGGTCGTACCAACCTTGATCGGACTAAAGAGCATCGGGTAGGCGGAGGACTCCATACAGGGTTCCTTTCGTTTGAGCCGCTTGGCGGCAGTTGCTAACGTACCTATCGTATCAGCAACCGCGTAGCAACCGACCGCACGCGCTCCCCCAGCTTTTGCTCGACCCACAAAAAAGTTGCGGTGGAATACGGAGTTGATAAGGCCTTTGACAGCCAAAACAGTCCGTATTTCACCGCAACTGATGGGCGGGGTGGAATTGAGGGCTCAGATAGTCAGCCATGCCCTCATCCGCCACTCCCTCACCTACAGCGCGCCGTCCAGCATAAGGTTCACCTTGAGCACGTTGACCGTGGGCTCGCCGAACACGCCGAGGAAACGGCCCTTGGTGCACGCGGCGATGATGTCGCGCACCTCGTCCTCACTTTTGCCCGTGGCCTTGGCAAGGCGCGGGACCTGGTACTCGGCGGCATCCGGAGAGATTTCCGGGTCGAGGCCGGACCCCGAACACGTCACCAGGTCGACGGGCACAGTGTCCATATCGGCATCGGGGTTGGCGGCGCGGATCTTCTTCACGCGCGCATCCACAAGCTGCCGGTACTCCTCACTCGCCGGGGACAAATTGGACGGGGCACCGTAGGCCATGAGCTCGCCGTCTTCGCCTTCGACAATTGACACGTTCTGGATACGACCCCACATGTGGGCTTCGTCATCGAAGTTCTGGCCGATGAGCTCGGAACCCACAACCTTGCCGTCGACCGTAATGAGCGAACCGTTCGCCTGATACGGGAACGCAACCTGGGCGATGCCGGTCACCACGAGCGTGTATCCCAGGCCGCAGACAACGGTAAACAGCGCGAACACGCCCAGTGCGCGCGATGCAACACCTTTGAACATACAAACCTCCACTTACATAATGCCGCAGAACGCGAGCAGCATGTCGATGAGCTTGATGAATACGAACGGGGCAACGATGCCGCCCAGACCCCACACGAGCAGGTTGTGGGTCAGCAGCTGTCCGGACGGGACCTCGCGGTACTTAACGCCCTTCAGCGCGGCCGGAATCAGCGCGACGATAACGAGCGCGTTATAGATGATGGCCGAAAGAACCGCGGACAGCGGGCTTGCCAGACCGAGGATGTTAAGCGCGCCAAGGCCCGGGTAGATCGGCGAGAACAGGGCCGGGATGATAGCGAAGTACTTCGCCACGTCGTTGGCCACCGAGAAGGTCGTGAGCGAACCGCGGGTCATGAGCAGCTGCTTGCCAATACGCACGACCTCGATGAGCTTGGTGGGGCTGGAGTCGAGGTCGACCATGTTGCCGGCCTCCTTGGCAGCCTGGGTGCCCGTGTTCATGGCCACGGCGACGTCCGCCTGGGCCAGAGCGGGCGCGTCGTTGGTGCCGTCGCCGGTCATGGCGACCAGGTGGCCCTCACGCTGGAACTCGCGGATCTTCTCGAGCTTGCCTTCAGGGGTGGCCTCGGCCAGAAAGTCGTCAACGCCGGCCTCGGCGGCGATTGCCGCGGCGGTGAGCGGGTTGTCGCCCGTCACCATGATGGTCTTGATGCCCATCTTGCGCAGGTCGGCGAACTTCTCCTTAACGCCGGACTTGATGATGTCCTTGAGGTACACAACGCCCAGCACGCGGCAGTTCTTAGTCACGACCAGCGGGGTGCCGCCGGCCTTGGCGATGCGTTCGACGGCCTCGTCGCACTCCTGGGAGAACACGCCGCCGGCTGCCTCCACATAGGTGCGCACGGAATCGGCAGCGCCCTTGCGAATCTCATTGCCCTCGTAGTTCACGCCGGACATACGCGTTGCCGCGGTGAACGGGATGAACTCCATGCCCTTATCCTCGAGTGTGCGGCCGCGCAGACCGAACTGCTCCTTGGCGAGCACGACGATGGAACGGCCCTCGGGGGTCTCGTCGGCCAGCGAGGAAAGCTGGGCGGCATCGGCCAGCTCCGCGGGATCGACGCCGTCGACCGGGATGAACTCGGCGGCTTGGCGGTTACCCAGGGTGATGGTGCCGGTCTTGTCGAGCATGAGGATGTCGACGTCGCCGGCGGCCTCGATGGCGCGGCCGGACATGGCCAACACGTTGGCCTCGTTCAGACGGCTCATGCCGGCGATGCCGATGGCGGACAGAAGGGCGCCGATGGTAGTGGGAGCCAGGCACACGAGCAGCGCCACGAGCGTGGTCACGGCCGTGGGGTTGACCATGTCGTTAAGACCGGACGAGAAGCAGGAGTAACAATACAGGGCCAACGTGACTAGGATAAAGACGATGGAGAGGGCCACCAGGAAGATCTCCAGAGCAATCTCGTTAGGGGTCTTCTTACGCGCGGCACCCTCGACCATCGCGATCATCTTGTCCAGGAAGCTCTGGCCGGGCTCGCTGGAGATCTTGACGATGATCCAGTCGGACAGCACCGTGGTACCGCCGGTAACGGCAGAGCGGTCGCCGCCGGCCTCGCGGACCACGGGGGCGGACTCGCCGGTGATGGCGGACTCGTCAACGGAGGCAGCGCCCTCGATGACGTCGCCGTCGCCGGGAATCTGCTCGCCGGCGCGTACGATCACCAGGTCGCCGCGCGTGAGCTCGGTGCCGGGAACGACGGTGAAGTGCTCCTTGTCCTCAACGGACTCGATGCGATGGGCCTCGACATCCTTCTTGGCCGCACGCAGGGAATCGGCCTGGGCCTTACCGCGGCCCTCGGCAAGCGCCTCGGCGAAGTTCGAGAACAGGTCGGTGAGCCACAGGATGACCGCGATGGCGACCACATAGTAAGTGGGCACACCCGCGTCCTGCACACCGAAGATGGAAGCGACGGCCAGGACGGAGGTCATGACGGCGGAAAGCCACACCAGGAACATGACCGGGTTTTGAATCTGGACGCGAGGATCCAGCTTGGCAAACGAGTCGCGGACCGCGCGGCCCATCATGTCTTTTTGCATAGTCATAAATCTGCGCCCTCCTTTACGCAATCATCTGGAAGAACTCGGCAACGGGGCCAAGCGCCAGGGCCGGGAAGAAGCTCAGGGCACCGATCAGTAGAACGATGAACACGAGCAGGAATACGAACATGCCGTTGGTGGTGGACAGGGTACCGGCGCTCTCGGCGACCTTACCCTTCTTGGCCAGCGAGCCGGCGATAGCCAGCGTACCGATGATGGGCATGAAGCGGGCGAACAGCATCTCGAGGCCGAGCATGACGTTGATCCAGGGAATGTTGCAGTTCATACCTGCAAACGCCGAGCCGTTGTTGCCGCCGCATGAGGTGAAGGCATACAGCACCTCGGAGAAGCCGTGCGCGCCACCATTGTTGAGCTGGTCGGCAAGACCGGGCACCATGCAGGCGATGGCCGAGCACACCAGAATGGCAAACGGAGTTGCCAGGCACAGGACAACTGCCCAGCGCATCTCGCCCGGCTCGATCTTCTTGCCCAGGAACTCAGGCGTGCGTCCGACCATGAGGCCGGCGATGAACACTGTGAGGATGGCGAAGCCGATCATGCCGTACAGGCCGCAGCCCACGCCGCCGAACACCACCTCGCCCAGCGCTATCTGGAGCATCTGGACAAACCCGCCGAGCGGGGTGTAGGAGTCGTGCATGGAGTTGACCGAGCCGTTGGAAGCAGCCGTCGTGAAAACGGACCAGGTGGAAGAGGAGGCGATGCCAAAGCGGCTCTCCTTGCCCTCCATGTTGCCGCCCGCCTGGCCATCGGTCATCTCGATATTGACCGCGCCGCCATCTGCCAGCTGCGGCGTACCCATATGCTCGTTAACGGCGATGATGCCGGTAAAGACCACGAGCAGGATAAGCATCGCCGCGAAGATGGCCTTGCCCTGCCTGGCATTCTTGACACCGATGCCGAAGGTGAAGCAGCAGGCGACCGGAATCAGCAGCAAGCTGGTCATCTCGATGATGTTGGTGAAGGCATTGGGGTTCTCATACGGATGCGCAGAGTTCGCGCCGAAGAAGCCGCCGCCGTTGGTGCCGGACTGCTTGATGGCGACCTGAGGAGCCGCAGGACCCTGGGGCAGGAACTGCTCGGTGACCACGCGCGCGCCCTCGACAACCTTGCCGTCGACCTTGACCGTATCGCCCTCGATCTGGGCGCCGTCGATGACGCTCCAGCCGCCGCCTGCATTAGGCTGGACAGCGACGGGCTCTACGAGCTCAGCCTTCTGAGCCGGCTGGAAGTTGGAGATGACGCCACCGGCAGCCAGGCAGATGCCGAACACGAGGTTCAGCGGGATGAGCACATACAGGACGGTGCGGGTGAGGTCGACCCAGAAGGAACCCAGACCCTGCTCCTTGACCTGACGGAAGCCGCGAATCAGCGCGAACATGACCGCGATACCGGTGCCAGCGGAAACGAAGTTCTGCACGGTGAGGCCCATGAACTGCACAAGGTAGGACAGGGTGGTCTCACCGGAATAGGATTGCCAATTGGTGTTGGTTATGAAGGAAGCGGCCGTATTGAACGACAGGTCCCATGACACACCCGGCAGGTGCTGGGGATTGCCCGGCAAGAAGGACTGAAGCGCCTGGAGTGCCACAAGGGCCACGAGGCCGATCCCCGAAAAGACCAGCACGCTCGCCAGATAGCGCCTACACCCCATCTGCTCTGCCGCGTCGATGCGAAGCAGACGATAGACGCCACGCTCCACAGGAGCAATCACAGGCGACAGGAACGTATGCTCGCCATCCATGATATGGGCCATGAACCGACCGAGCGGAACGGCCAGGACGACGAGCACGGCAAAGTACAAGATGTACTGAATCGCAGCGTCCATAGTTTACGAATCACTCCTCATCAGAATGTAGATGTAATAGATAAGGAGTCCAATGCAGACGACTCCGATAATGGGAATGAGGATGTCCATTACCGCCCCTTTCACGCGCGGTCCGATGTCTCGGACGCCTGCTCTCGCAAGCGCCTGGGGACAGTAAACGCTTCTAGAGATTAAAGAGGCGTGAGGGCCGGGGCTCACGACCTTAAGATGCCGTAAAGATGCAGGTAGAAAGCACTATTGCGGCTGCAGTGCGCCTATACTCGACCTCGCGAGCATACAGTGGCGTTCTCACCGCGTATGCACACATGGACAACGTTTCAGAAAGGCTACGCTATGCAGCGCGACGCATCGGACACTCGCGTCAATCCAGACCTCATCCTCAAGGCAATTGAGAAAGACGAGGTCGCCGATGACGCTCGAACCAGCCGGGGACACCTCAAGATTTTCTTTGGCTACGCTGCTGGTGCAGGCAAAACCTATGCGATGCTTCAAGCCGCCCACGCCGCCAAGCGGCGAGGTGTCGACGTCGTCGCGGGATACATCGAGCCGCACGAACGTCCGGCAACTGCCCATCTTGCACAAGGGCTTGAGAACGTGCCCTGTAAACTCATCGAGCACAACGGCATTACGCTCAGCGAGTTCGATCTAGATGCGGCTATCGAACGCGCCCCTCAGCTCATCCTTGTCGACGAGCTCGCCCATACGAATGCGCCGGGGTCTCGCCACGACAAACGCTATCAAGACGTCGAGGAACTTCTACATGCAGGCATCGACGTCTATACGACCGTGAACGTTCAGCATATCGAGAGCCTAAACGACATGGTTGCATCCATCACCGGCGTTGTCGTTAGCGAACGAATCCCCGACCGCATCTTCGATGATGCCGACCAGGTCGAGCTCGTTGACATAGAGCCCGAAGACCTACTTGAGCGCCTTCGCGCCGGCCTCGTCTACCGTCCCGCACAAGCCGAGCGAGCGCAACAGCATTTTTTTACCGTCGAGAACCTCACCGCACTCCGAGAAATCGCGCTGCGCCGCTGCGCCGATCGCACCGGCCACCTTACAGACGCCGCACGCGTGCTGGGAAACCGTGACTACTACACCAGGGAGCGTATCTTAGTCTGTGTCTCCCCGGCGCCGACCAATCCCCGCATCGTCCGTGCCGCCGCACGCATGGCGAAAGCGTTTCGCAGCGAGCTCGTCGCCCTGTTCGTAGAGAGCCCGCGCACGCAAGCCATGAGCGATGATGAGCGCGCCAAGCTTGCAGCCAATATCGCCCTAGCCGAGCAGCTCGGAGCACATATGGAAACCGTCTATGGCGACGACGTCGCGTTTCAGATCTCCGAGTTCGCGCGCCTGTCGGGTATTTCGAAGATCGTCATGGGGCGCACGGGCGAGCGCAGCAGCGTCCGTCAGGCCCTCTTCGGCCGCAAATCTCTCGTAGAGCAGCTCATAGCATTCGCCCCGAACCTCGACATTTACATCATTCCAGACCAGTCGACTCCGCCCTCCCGGCCCAAAGGACGCCGCCGTGCGCTCGCCCTGCAGCCGCCCAGCAGCCGAGACGTGCTTCGCACGCTGACCCTCTCTCTTGTCGCCACGGCGATCGGCACGGCTTTCCGCCATCTGGGATTTGCCGATTCCAGCATCATATCCCTCTATATCCTCACGGCCCTGCTGACCGCCGTCACCACGACGGGGCGTATCTGCACGATCGTATCGAGCGTGCTCTCTGTAGTGCTTTACAACTTCTGCTTCGTCACGCCTCTGTTTTCGCTCGCCAGCTACGACCGAAGCTATCTGGTCACGTTCGGCATCATGTTCGCTACCGCTATGGTCGCCGGCGAGTTAACTGCGCGCATCGCCGACAACGCCCGTACCTCCGCCGAGAACGCATTCAAAACGCGCGTACTCCTCGAAACGAACCAGCTCTTGCAGCAAGCCCATAGCGCGGAGGAGTGCGCCCGCGTCGCCATGAACCAACTCATCAAACTGCTAAAACTCGACGTGGTCTTCTACACCGCCGAACACGGCACGCTCGGCAAGACGCTCTATGAGTCCGCTGGCACCGAAAACCGATCCGTGTCGCTGTTCACCGACTACGAGCGCGCTGTTGCAACCTGGACCTACACCAACAACAAGCGCGCGGGCGCAAGCACGCGGACCCTGCCCGAGGCGCGCTGCCTCTACCTCGCGGTTCGCACCGGCGACAAGGTATTCGGTGTCATCGGCATCGACCTGGAGGGGCGCGAGATCGAAGCCTTCGAGCATTCGATCGTCCTATCTATCGTAGGCGAATGCGCCTTGGCGCTCGAAAGCGACCGGGCGGCGCAAGAGCGCGAAGAGGCTGCGGTCTTGGCGAAAAACGAGCAGCTGCGCGCCAACCTTTTGCGCTCCATCGGCCACGATTTGAGGACACCCCTCACGGCTATATCCGGATCTGCGGCAATCCTTCGGAAGGGCGACGAGAAGCTCAGCCTCGAACAACGCTGCGATCTTGCCGATGCCATCTACGACGACTCCCTCTGGCTTATTGATACCGTGGAGAACCTCCTCGCCATCACACGCGTCGAGGACGGCACCATTCGCCTCAACTTAACATCCGAGCTCATCGACGAGGTCATCGAGGCCGCCCTCAGCCATGTCGCCCAAGTATCGCATGGACGCGCCGTCACCATCGAGCACGCTGACGACATCCTGCTGGTACGCATCGACGTCCATCTCATCATGCAGGTGCTTACGAATCTCATCATGAACGCCTTCAAATACACACCCGAGGACTCGACTGTCACCATCAGCGCACGTCGCGAGGGTGCGTTCGTCGTGGTGGACGTCGCAGACGATGGGCCGGGTGTGGCAGACTGCGACAAGCCTCATATCTTTGAGCGCTTCTTTACCTCAAGCAATACGCGGCCCGTGGATTCGCGTCGAAGCATTGGCCTTGGGCTGTCGCTCTGCCGCTCCATCGTGGAGGCGCATGGCGGCGCCATCGAAGTTCGCGACAACCACCCCCATGGGGCCGTCTTCCGTTTTACCCTGCCCGCCGAGGAGATCGAGATTCATGAATAATGCCGCTAAGCCACGCATCCTCCTGGTCGAAGATGACCTGACCGTTCAAAACCTCGTTTCGACCGCGCTTGACCTCCACGGCTACGTCGTGAGCAAGGTTTGCAACGGCCAGGCCGCCATCATGGATGCGGTGTCACACGGCCCCAGCCTCATCATGCTCGACCTCGGCCTTCCCGACATTGACGGTATCGAGGTCATCACGAAGATCCGAAGCTGGTCGGCAGTCCCCATTATCGTCATTTCGGCGCGCTCCGAAGATTCCGACAAGATTGCAGCACTTGACGCAGGGGCAGACGACTACCTCACCAAGCCCTTTTCTGTGGATGAGTTGCTCGCGCGCGTCCGTGCGAATTTGAGGCGCTCCTCGATGGCGTCGAGCGAGTCGACAGAAGCGAGCACGTTCGACAACGGTCCGCTGCATATCGACTACGCCGCGGGATACGCGACGAAAGACGGACGCGAGCTCTCGCTCACCCCAACCGAGTACAAATTGCTCGTCCTTCTGGCGAAAAACGTCGACAAGGTGCTCACCCACACCTTCATCACCCGCGAGATATGGGGCACGAGTTGGGACAGCGATCTGGCGAGCCTGCGCGTGTTCATGCGCACCCTGCGCAAGAAGATCGAGGCAGACCCCTCTCACCCCAAGATGATTCAGACGCACATGGGTGTCGGGTACCGCATGCAGCGTCTCTAGCCCACCCCACAAAAAAGTTGCGGTGGAATACGGAGTAGATAAGGCCTTTGACAGCCAAAACAGTCCGTATTTCACCGCAACTGATGGGTGGGATGGAGTTAGAGGCCCAGGTAGCTGGTCATGCCTTCGGCGGCGAGCTTGGCGCCGGCCACGGCATGGACCACGGTGAGCGGGCCGTTGACCACATAGTTAGCGATACCCCAAAATCACTCTTTAACTCACCGCGCTCGCCCCCATATGTGCAAAGCGCCCCGCGAACGGATGCTCGCGGGGCGCCTGGATGCCTGGACCTTATTTGATACCGCGGCCCAGGTCTTCGGCAATTTTGTCCACGCCCTTAAGCGCGGCGCAGGTTTTTTTATTGGAACAATGTCCCGTGCAAACGCCACCTTGAGCGCAGTCGGCGCAGGTGCCCTTACGGTAGATGCGCACGCACACGGCGACAAACGCAATGCCGATAACAGCCAGTACAACAATATCGATAGGTGCCATAGCAAGCCTCCTCTAGTTAACCACCACTTACTTTACCCCATTCTCCACCTGCCAAAAAGGGACAGGTTTATTTTGGTTGGTTTTATCTGCGGAAACGTCACATCTTAACTTCTGGAGCAAAGCAATCTGTCCCCCATTGCACCAAAAAGCCCGAGTGTCGCTGGGACACCCGGGCTCGTGAAAAGGGGCTAATCCTTATTCGGACTTAGGCGGAAACTGCGGCGGAAGCAGTGTTGGTCTCGTCCTCGTCGGTCCATGCATGCTTGGGCATGGGACGGAAGATCTGGAAGAGCATCGCAGCCAGCAGCACGATGGCCACAACCGTCCAGATACCAAACTGTCCAAGAACAAGCAGGTTATAGAACTGGTTGATGAACAGGCCGATGACCCAAGCAAAGGCACACTCGTAGCCGATGGCAATCGCGGTCCACTTACCGGAGTTCATCTGGTTACGGATGGTGCCGATAGCGGCAAAGCACGGAGCGCACAGCAGGTTGAAGGCACCAAAGGCGACGCAAGCGCCCATGGTCGGGAACATAGCCGCAAACGCGGTCCACAGGCTCGGGTCGGTCTCGCCGGCGTCGGCAACGGACAGCAGCGAGCCGGCGGTGGCGACAACGTTCTCCTTGGCAACGAGACCCGAGACGGTCAGTGCGGTGGCCTGCCAGGTGCTAAAGCCGAGCGGGGCGAAGATCCAAGCGACCAGGTTGCCGAACATGGCAAGCACGGAGTAATCCATGAACTCCTCGGGGATGCCCTCCATGGAAGGCAGGTAGCCAAAGGCGCCGTTGTAGCTACCAAAGTTGGAGAGGAACCAAACGACGACGGTGGACGCAAAGATGACCGTGCCGGCCTTCTTGATAAAGGCGAAGCAGCGCTCCCACACGTGCAGCGCCCAAGAGCGGATCGCCGGGAAGTGGTAGGCAGGAAGCTCCATAACAAACGGCGTCGGGCGGCCGGCGAAGAGCTTGGTCTTCTTGAGCATGAGGCCCGAGGCAATGACGGCAAAGACGCCCAGGAAGTAGAAGAGCGGGCTGATCCACGCAGCAGTGGTAGAAGAGTCGCCAATGATGGAACCCATAAGCAGGGCGATGATCGGCAGCTTGGCGCCGCAAGGGATGAACGTGGTGGTCATGACCGTCATGCGGCGGTCCTTCTCGTTCTCGATGGTCTTGGTAGCCATGACGCCGGGGACGCCGCAGCCCGAGGACACGAGCATGGGGATAAAGGACTTACCGGACAGGCCAAAGCGGCGGAACACGCGGTCCATGATGAAGGCGACGCGGGCCATGTAACCGCAGTCCTCCAAGAAAGACAGCATCACAAAGAGCAGGAACATCTGCGGGACGAAGCCCATGATGGCGCCGATGCCAGCCACGATGCCGTCGCAGACCAGCGAATCGACGAGGCCACCGTCCTCGGTACCGCCCGCCACGAGAGCGTCATGCACCGCGGTGGTGATACCCGGGACATAGGGGCCGTACTGTGCTGGGTCGACCGAGTCGGCGTTGTCGCCCGCAGCCTCAACAGCTGCGTCATAGGCGTCGCGACCCTGACCGAGCACGTACCAGCCGTCGGTGCCGAAGAGCTGGTCGTTGGTGAAGTCGGTCACCGTACCGCCCAGGGTGGAAACGGCGATGTAGTACACGCAGAACATGATGACCACGAAGATCGGCAGGCCCAGGATACGGTTGGTAACCACGCGGTCGATCTTCTCGGAGGTGCTCATCTTGGCCGGAGCCTTGGTCAGGCACTCGTCGATGATGTGGGCGATCACGCCATAGCGCTCGCCGGTGATGATGGACTCGGCATCGTCGTCGCAATCCTGCTCGCACTGGGCGACCAACTGCTCCACGCGAGCGGCCTTCTCCTTGGTGAGGTTGATGAGCTTGCAGGCGTCCGCGTCGCGCTCAAACAGCTTGACAGCGTAGTAGCGACGCTTGTTGGCGGGAACGCTCGCCGGCAGGTTGTTCTCGATGTGGTCCAGAACGTCCTCGATGGAGGAATCGAACTTGTGCTCCGGCACCTGGCCCTTGGAAGCAGCGGACTTCTTGACCTGCTCGAACAGCTCGTTGATACCCTTGTTCTTAAGGGCCGAGATCATCATGACCGGGCAGCCGAGCTTCTTGGAAAGCTTGTCCGTGTCGATCTTGTCGCCGTTTTTCTCCACGAGGTCGGCCATGTTGAGGGCCACGACCACGGGTAGGCCGGTCTCGATGACCTGAAGTGCCAGGTACAGATTGCGCTCAAGGTTGGTCGCGTCGACAACCTGGACGACCACATCGGGCTCGCCGCTCATGAGGTAATCGCGCGAGCACTGCTCCTCGGGGCTGTAGGGGGAAAGCGAGTAGATGCCGGGGAGGTCCGTAATCGTAACGCTCTTGTCGCTCAGGAGCTTGGCTTCCTTTTTCTCAACCGTGACGCCGGGCCAGTTGCCAACGTAGCCGTTGGCGCCGGTGATCAGGTTGAAAAGCGTGGTCTTGCCGCAGTTGGGGTTACCCGCCAGCGCGACATGGATCTGAGAATCCGCCATTCAATCCTTCTTCCTTGTATGCCCGCGCTGCTTTCTCCGCGCGGGCTGGATATTGTGCTTCAACGTTGCTGCATTAAGTTAGAAAAACCTAACTTTATCTGCAGAAATATGTGCCACCGGCCCTTACTGGACCTCGACGACGGCAGCCTCCTCCTTGCGGATGGAGAGCTCGTAGCCACGCACGTTGATCTCGACCGGATCTCCGAGCGGTGCAACCTTTACGACCTTGAACGAAGTGCCCTTGATGAGCCCCAGGTCCATAAGGTGGCGGCGAAGCGCACCCTCACCGTGAAGCTTGACGATGGTGGAGCTCTCGCCCACCTTAACGTCACCCAACGTCTTCATTTACTTGTCCCCCTTTCGGTTTTTTAAATGCTGCGGACTAACTGACGGTCATGATGTGCATGGCAACCTTGGAATCGATACCAAAGCGTGCGCCCAGCACCGTGACGATGATATTGGCGCCACTCGAGCTCACCACGTGAATTTCGCTGCCCTCGACAAAGCCGAGGTCCTTGAGGTGGTGCTTCATATCCTCATTGCCCTTTACACGAGACACGCGCACGGTTTCGCCCGCTTTTACCATCGAAAGCGGCATTGCCGGCATCTGCGGTCCGCAAGACATGAGTGGCTCCTAACGTCAGTTCGTCCTCAACATCGACGCGGTAAAAGTTAACCACATCTATGTTCGCTTTAGTAAACTAGCACGTGGTTAACTTTTTGGAAAGGGTCCCCATTTAGATTCCGAAAAAGTTTCCTATACGAAACAAAAAGGCGCGGCAAAGAGCTGTCCTTTGCCGCGCCCTGTCATGCTTAGAGCGAGAGGTTTCTGATCGACGTGACGCAGGAAGCCTCGTCTACGCCCGAAATGCGGAAGATGATGTCCTCGCCGCACTCGCCGTAGAGAGCCATGAGCCCCATTACATCGCGGCCGTCGGTATGGCGATCGCCGATGCTGACCGATACGTTGCTACGATGCTTGGCAATTATGTCATAGAGCAGCGCAACCGGGCGGGCATGCAGTCCCAACGGATCTTTAATCGTCTTTGTAAACTCGACCATGTCCCCTCCCACGGCATCGCACATTCGGCCGGCAAACCCAGCCACGTGGTAGTTATTGTAGCGTTAGATGCTTGTCGAGAGCTCCTCTGAACACCTCGTGGGCAAAAAGTGGCAAATATGAGTACTGTCACCAATTTAGTAGCAGCAAAATCGAGAGCAAATTGCCTACTTTGAGCGATTCGAAGAGGTTGAAAGCCGTCAAACGCCCTTTAAAGGGGGTTATATAAATTGATTTTGAGCCCGTTTTTGCTCAGAACAGGCCGAATAATATGACACCTCTTTTGCAACAGTACTCATATTTGGCATTTTTTGACCACGGGGTCCAAAACCATGCCCCAAAACACAAAGGGGGGCCTCGTAAGGCCCCTCCTTAGGAAAGGGAATCGATTTATTCCACAGCCGTAGATTAATCCTAGCCGCTACTCCATCATGTCGAGGACGGAGGGGCGCAGCTCGCTCTCGGCGGCCTCGGGATCGGTCTCGCGCAGGCGGTTGATATAGCGGTTGTACCACATCACGGCAAGGCCCAGGAAGACAACCACACCGCCAACGTTGTAGACCAGCGTCAGCCACAGCGGCTGATCGAGCGGGATGGTGCCGCAGACAAGCACAAAGCAGAAGACCACAAGCAGGAATGCGGCAACGACCAGACCAAAGCTGCGCGAGCCCATGCGGAAGTCACGGGGAGCGGCGTCGAAGTTCTTGCGCAGCATAAAGTAGGCAAGCAGGATCAGCAGCGGCGGGAGCAGAGCAGTGGCAGCCGTCATGTTGGTGACGATCATGAGCAGGTCGTCGAGGTTACCAGATCCCAAGGCCGGGATGATCAGGATGGGGACGACGATGGCGAACTGCAGCCAAGCGGCGCGGGCGGGAATGCCGTGCTCGTTAAGCTCGACGATCTTGCTACCAAAGACGCCCTTGGGGATCTCGGTGAAGAAGACCTTGATGGGAGCAGAGGTCCACATCATGAGGGAGCCCAGCGTGGCAGCGAGAAGGATCAGGCCAATGACGCGCGTGGACACTTCCATGGGAATGCCAAAGTGGGCAAAGACAGCGCCGAATACGTCGAAGATACCGGTGGAGATGGCAACACCGCCCTCGGGAATGAACAGGTTGACCAGCAGCGAAGCACCTGCGTACAGAAGGCCGATGGTCAGGCCGGCGATAACGACGGTGCGCACGAAGGCCTTGACGCCGCCCTTAAGGTCGTTAAGGAACACGCCGACAGACTCAGCGCCGCCAACGCCCTGGATGATCCAGGCAAGCGTACCGAAGAAGCCCCACATAGTTGCGAAGTTGCTCATGTCGGGAGCCATGTTAGCGGGGGTAGGAGCCGTAGCGAACTCGACGCCGCCAAAGGCAGCAGCCAGGGACAGCAAGATGAACACGGCAGTCAGGCCGAGAGCCGCGGTCGAGCCGAAGGAGGAAATGGAGCCGATCCACTTAGCGCCCTTGGTCGAAACCCACGTGGCGATAGCAAAGACGACGATCTCGATAATGGTGATCCACAGCTGCGAGAGCTCGGCATTGGCACCAAAGAACACGTAGCTCGCGTAAATGATGACGTTGGGCAGGACGGACGCAAAGTAGAACAGGTTAACGAACCAGTAGCTAAATGCCGTCAGGAACGCCCAGCGACCACCCATCGAGGTCTTAACCCATGCGTACACGCCAGACTCGGAGTCCCTGTTGAGGCCGACGAACTCAGCGGTAACCAGGGTATAGGGGACAAAGTACAAAAGCGTGGCGAAGAAGAACGACGGCGCAGCTGCCAAGCCGATGGCCGCGTTGTTGTTGATGATGTTCTTGATACCGAACACGGCGGCGACCGTCATGCCCAGCAGAGCGAACGAACCGATCGTTCCTCGTTTTTCAGAGCTCATAAGCCCTCCCAATCATCCGTTATATCTCATCTAAAACCGTCCGGACTGCAAGCGCAATCGTGGACGGCGCACCTGCTAAGGGGAATGGGGAAAAGGGAGTCAACAAAGCCATCCCCCTTAACGGCGCGAAGCAAACGTCCAAACGGACGAATACTACTTGTTGGGGAAGGAATAACCTTCAACCGTCACGTGCAGTACCACGACGCGGGGATCCGCGGCATCGGCCACGACACGGTAGGCCTCGTCGATCTCGACGACGGCAACGCCGCCGGCGGGAATCGTCACGGTCTCCCCCGTACCCTCAAAGCGCTCGCGATCGTCGATATCGCTGTAGGCGCGCGTGCGGGTAAGATCCGTCTTGGAAGCCACCTCGACAGTCAGGTCGCCGTCGAGCGGGGCGAGCACGGCATGGTAGCGCCGGTGACCGACCAGATCGGCGGTAACTGCCTCGTGGGCGTTCACCCACCAGTACACCAACGAGTCGCCGATGGAGTACGCCACATCGTGCTGCAGTTCAGAAACGCCGTCGAGCGCCTGACCGGTACGCATCCACTTCTTGACAGACTTCATCTGAGCGTCGAAATCGGCGCGCGAGTTAAAGACATGCATGACTTATGCCTCCTTAATGGGTGCCAGCGCCTGAGCCAGATCGGCAGACGTCAGCGGTCGCAGGGACACCTCGAAGCTGAAGCTCTCAAAACGGGTGCGGTAGGAATCGAGTACCTCGGAACCCCAAGAGTTCGAGCCAAGGCCGAGCAGCTGGTCGTTGATGTTGACCGTAACCGTGTCGCCCTTGACAAGGTCGTAGACGTGCTTGGCGTTATCGATGGCCTCGCAGCTATAGGGCCATGCCGAGAACGAGAACGGGTTGGAAGCGGCGTCGCTCGGACGCGTCACGACCAGACCGTCACCGTGGCTAGAGCGCAGGGCGACCCAACGGGTGCCCTCGCGGTTAGCGCAATCCTGAGGCATAACGTAGGGCGTGAACATGTCGTCGACCGTAGTGCGGTAATGACCGACCGGGTTGGCGCGCAGCGAGTCCGGATAGTTCTCGCCCGGGCCGTGGCCATACCACTCGACGGCACGATCGCAACCGGGGACCTCGAAGGAGATGCCGATGCGCGGGATGATATCCGAGTAATCGCCGTAGGGCTCGCCGGAAACCTTGAGGTCGACGCGACCGCTCGGAAGCACGGTGTAGACGAGCTCGACGCGCATGCCGAACGCGCGGACGGGAGGAGCGATACGCTGGCTCACGGTAACGACGACCGCATTGCCATCCTGCTTCCAAGAAACCTTGCGGGTAGACGTCTGCATCACATCGATGAAGTTGTCCTTCCACAGTGAGTCATACTCCTGGGCATGGTTATCGACGAGCGGATGCCAAAAACCAACCTGGGGACCAGAGGCCATGACGTCGCGGCCGGATGCCTTCCACTCGCTCACGGTACCGTTGACTTTGCTGAAGGTCAGCTCGCCGTTGAGGGAGTGGATGCGGATCTCCTGCTCGGTCTCCTCAACCGTAAGCTCAGGACGAGCGGGGGGCACGATGGCCGGCGCCGGATGGTTTGCGATGGCAAACTGGCTTGCGCCCAGCTGGAACATCGGCTCGCACCAGACGTGAGCGGCCATGGTGTAGGCGCGCACGGTCAGCAGGGTCTCGCCCACTGCGGCCTCGCGAATCACCAGCGGCAGCTGGACGGACTCGCCGGGGGCAACCGCGCCGGGCATGAGCGTCTTGCGGCAGACCACGTCGCCGTCCACCAGGGTCTCGGCCGACAGGCAGACATCCTCGAGGGTGGTGAACCAACGCTTGTTGGTGACGGTCAGCTCGCCTGCCTCGGCGTCATAAGCCATGCGGACCGGGCAGATGACCTGGCCGTACTCGGTAAGGCCCGGGCTCGGCTGCTGCCAGGGGAACACCATGCCATCGATGCAGAAGTTGCTGTTGTTGGGGTAATCGCCGTTGTCGCCACCATACATATCGTAGGCAACGCCGTCCTCGGCCACAGCAGCCAAACCGTGGTCGCACCATTCCCAGATAAACTGGCCTTGGATGCAATCCCAGCGATCGAAGACCTCCTGGTACTCGGACAGGCCTCCGGGGCCATTGCCCATGGAGTGGCCGTACTCGCAGTTGATGCGCGGCTTGGGGAACGGATGCTCGCCAAAGTCGTTCATCTGCGACACACGGGAGTACATCGTGGAAATGACGTCGACGGTATCGGCGTTGCGGTCCTCCTCGTAATGGACCGGACGATCATCGAGCTCGTGAGCCTTGGCGTACATCGCGCGGATGTTGCAGCCATAGCCGCTCTCGTTGCCCATCGACCACATAATGATGCAGGCGTGGTTGCGCTCCTGCATCACCAGGCGCTCAATGCGGTCGACGTAGGCCGGCTCCCATGCCGGATCGTCGGTGACCAGGGCGATGTTGCCGATATTCTCGAAGCCGTGGCTCTCCATATCGGTCTCGGCGACCAGCATGATGCCATACTCATCACACAGCTCGTAGAAGCGCGGGTCATTGGCATAGTGAGAGGTGCGCACCGCGTTGATGTTGTGCCGCTTCATGAGCTCCAGGTCGCGGCGCATGCGATCGAGGCCCACGGCGCGACCCTTGTGATCGTCGTGATCGTGGCGGTTGACGCCATGCATCTTAAAGTAAGTGCCGTTGAGGTAGATATGATTGCCCTCGACCGTCACCTCGGCAAGTCCCTGGTGATGCGGAACGTACTCGCTGACCTCGTCGCCGTCGTAGACCTCAAACGTAAGGTCATAGAGGAAGGGGTCCTCGGGGTTCCAGAAGTGGGCATCGGCAACGCTGCACTCGGCATGGCCATCGACGCACTCGCCCGTAGCGACCACGTTCTCGCCATCGCTGAGCGTAAACACGACGCGGGAAGCGCCCTCCGCCACCGTATCGAGCGTGATCAGAGCGGCATCGCCCTCGCGGTGCGTGCGGAACCTAAAGTCGACCAGGTGCGCGGCGGGACGCTGCATAAGGTACACATCGCGGAAGATGCCCGAGGCCCACCACATGTCCTGATCCTCGATATAGCTGCCATCGCTGTACTGCAGGACCTTGACCGCAAACAGGTTGTCGCCCTCGACGAGCGCGTCGGTCACGTCGAACTCGGCAGACAGGCGCGAGCCCTTGGTCATGCCGATAAACTGACCGTTGACGTACAGCTCACCATAGCTCTCGATGCCGTCAAAGCGAATGATCTCGCGAGCGCCGGCAGGCACGGCGGGAAGGTTGACGATGCGCTGGTAGACGCCCGTGGGGTCGTCGGAGGGAACGAACGGCTGATCCACCGGGAACGGGAAACCCTCGTCGGTGTAGGCAAGGTTGCCATAGCCATCCACCTGCCACAGGTGCGGAACCTCCACGTGATCCCACTCGGGCTCGTACGTAGAGAGTTCCTCGTTGGAAACGGCAGCAGGCCCCTCAAAGAGGCGGAACTGCCACGAGCCGGACAGCTGGACAAACCCGCGCGACAGCTCGCGGCTGTACGTAGCGGCGAGATCGGCGGTCTCGTAACCCATAAAGTACGCATGGGGTGCCAGGCGGTTCCTGTGGGTGAGCGCTTGGTTTTCCCAATCGTTAATGGCGTCCATGGTGATGCTCCTTCGTCATCGTAGTGATTCTTGTGCAACCGGTTGTCCTTATCTTACGAGCGATGCAAAACTCTGTGCAACCGGTTGTCCGCTGAACGGTCGATTCTGCCGGATTAACGGTGCAACCGGTTGTACAACCGCCTCACTTATGTCACCCTGAGTATCGAAACTCAGCGCAAAACATCATTCTTAAGCTCGTAGGCAACCGCCACGCCCGCTGATATCTCACCCACACGAGACGTATTCGATTGCGGCTTGGTTGCAAAACGACACCTGTCACCGGATATCATGAACGCTGTTCAGGTGCACTATAGTAAGCTGTATCCGCACCAGCCCGTATCAGTGACAACATCGACCGCATTTTCCAGGAGACGCCATGACCCAACCAGTTCGCACCGCACCTACGCTTGCCGAGGTTGCCGCAGCTGCCGGCGTGTCGCGCTCCACGGCATCGCGCGCCCTCAACGATTCGCCCCGCATTAGCGAGGAAACCAAAAAGCGCGTCCGTGCGGCGGCCAAGAAAGTCAATTTTGTCCCCAACGCTCGTGGCCGAGCGCTCGCTGTCGGGCGCACGGAAATCATCGCCGTGCTCGTGACCGAGCCCCTGAGTGAACTCTTCAGCGACCCCACCTATAGCGAGTTTTTGAGCGGCATTACCGAGGAACTGTCGGAGTCGTCCTATCTGCCCGTTATCTTGCAGGCGTCTTCTACGCATGAGCGCAACCGCGCACGCGAGCACTTTGAGCGCCGCTCGTTCGACGCCGTGATCGACGTCTCCCCCTACAAGGGCAGCGAGCTGCTCGAGGTGCTGCGCGAGCTGGGCGTACCCACCGTGTTGTGCGGCCAGCTCGAGGGCCACCCCTATCGCGACGTGTTCTCGACAGTCTACTCTGACGACGAAGAGGGCGGACGCTTTGCAGCGCTCGCTATGAAAGAGCGCGGGCGCAAAGATATCGTCGCCGTGTTGGGACCGCAAGACAACCCCGCTGTTGTCGACCGCCTGCGCGGCTACCGCACCGTCCTGGGCGAAGACCTCCCAGGCGCAAACGTTATCTATACCGGCTGGAACAGCGGAGACGGCTATCAGGCCATGCACCAGATCCTCGCGCGCGAGATTGCTTTCGATGGCGTGCTCTGCGGATCGGACCGTATCGCGGCTGGCGTCATCACCGCACTCAACGAGGCAGGCCTATCTGTTCCGGCGGACGTTTCCGTCGTCGGCTTCGACGATCACGAGATTGCGGCGCGCTGCGTCCCCGCGCTCACGACCGTCCGCCAGCCCCTGCGCGAAGAAGGCCACATGGCCGCCAACATTGCGCTCGACATGATCAAGGGCGCCGAGCCCACCACCTCCGTGATGCACATGCAGCTAATCCAGAGAGACTCGCTATAAGAAACTAGGACAGGCTTTCCGCCAGACAGTTGTTGCGGAAAGCCTGCCCCGTTTTGAGTGCTCATTCTGGGGCACAGTTTCCGTTAGACCGCTCAACCGGAAACTGTGCCCCATTTTTTGCCGAATTCTGGGTCGCGCTTTCCCAGAGGACCCCCTTTGGGAAAGCGCGACCCGTTCTGGACGCAGATTCCGGGTCGCAGTTTCTGCGACGCCCGGTCATCCCATGCCCTCACAATCTCGACGTATAAAAAACGAGGGAAGGCACGTGTCCTTCCCTCGTTACGGGCAATATGTAGCCGCTTGCCTACATCAGGCGCAGGCTGACGTCCTTGAGCTGGGCGCCGGAAACGGCACTCGGGGCGCCCGACATGAGGTCGGAGCCGCTGGCCGTCTTGGGGAACGCCATGACGTCGCGGATGGAGTCGGAGCCGGTGAGCAGCATGCACACGCGGTCCAGGCCCAGAGCAAAACCGCCCATCGGGGGCGCACCAAACTTGAGCGCCTCCATGAGGAAGCCGAACTGCGACTCGGCGCGCTCCTCGGTAAAGCCCAGGAGCTTGAGCATGGACATCTGCATTTCGGCGTTGTGGATACGCATACCGCCGCCGCCGGCCTCAAAGCCGTCCATGACAAAGTCGTAGGTGCAGGAACCGGCTGCCAGCGGGTCGGCCTCGATCTTGGCGATGTCGGTCTCGGTCGGCAGGGTGAAGGGCTGGTGCTCGGCAGCGTAAGCCTTGCGGTCCTCGTCCCAGTGGAACAGCGGGAAGTTGACGACCCACAAGAAGTCGTGGCCCTCGCGCTTGATCTCGAGCGCGTTAGCCATGTGGGAACGCATGCCGCCCAGGATCTCGTCGGAGAGCAGGCGCGGGCCGGCGGCGAACATCACAAGGTCGCCGGGCTCGACGTCCATGCGCTCGCGCAGGGCAGCCATCTCCTCGTCCGAGAAGAACTTGACGATGGGGCTGTTGATGGAGCCGTCCTCGCGGAAGGCGATCCAGGCAAGGCCCTTGGCGCCAAACGTGGAAGCCACGCCGGCAAGCTTATCGATCTTGGCGCGAGCCCAGGCACCGGCGCCCTTGGCGTTGATGGCCTTGACGACAGAGCCCTCCTCGTTCGCGGCAGTCGCAAAGACCTTGAACTTGGAGTTGGCGAAGATGTCGGTCAGGTCGACCAAGTGCATGCCATAGCGGGTATCGGGCTTGTCGGAGCCATAGGTGTCCATGGCCTCCCAGTAGTTCATGCGACGCAGCGGCGTGGGCATCTCGACACCCATGCGGCCGAAGGCATCGGCAAGAACCTCTTCGAGCGCGCTCATAACGTCGTTCTGGTCCACGAAGGACATCTCGATATCGACCTGGGTGAACTCGGGCTGACGGTCGGCACGCAAGTCCTCGTCGCGGAAGCACTTGGCAACCTGATAGTAGCGCTCGACGCCACCGACCATAAGCAGCTGCTTCAGGAGCTGCGGGGACTGCGGCAGGGCGTAGAAGTTGCCCGGCTGGATGCGGCTGGGGACGATGAAGTCGCGGGCGCCCTCGGGCGTGGACTTGAACAGGGAGGGCGTCTCGACCTCCATGAACTCACGGTTGTGCAGCGCCTCGCGAATGGCAAAGGTAAAGTCGGAGCGCAGCTTGAGGTTGGCCATCATCTCGGGACGACGAAGGTCCAGATAGCGATAGCGCAGGCGGGTGTCCTCGCTGGTCTCGATGCCGTCCTCGATCTGGAACGGCGGGGTGACGGACGTATTGAGCACCTCGGCGTGGTCGGTCAGGACCTCGATCTCGCCGGTGGCGAGCTTGGTGTTGGTGGTCTCCTCGCCACGGGCGCGCACGACGCCGTGAATCTTGATGGGCCACTCGGGACGCATGGTCTCGGCGATCTTAAAGGCGTCGCCGTCGGAGTGCTCGGGGTCGAAGGTAAGCTGCGTGATGCCCTCACGGTCGCGAAGGTCGCAGAAGATAAGGCCGCCGTGGTCGCGGCGACGGCTCACCCAACCGGTGAGGGTGACCTCTTCGCCCACGTTCTCGAAGCGAAGCTCGCCGCAGGTACGGGTGTGCATGGAATGCTCATCGATGGGACGGGTCTGGCTCATACCAGTGATCCTCCTTTATGGATCTGTGCCGCCCCGTGTCGTTCCGGGCGGCGTCGTACAGATTTGCCCAGCCTGCGTAAACCGCGCAGCCAGACATGGCGTTCTATCTTATCGCACTCGCGTCGATGTGCCGCGAAAAAGTGGCTCCTGCCCAAAGACTTGACGGAGACGAAACAATTGACGCGCCGCGACACCCGCCCGCGCTTGTCACGTGCGACAATATGCCCCAATAAAACAGCACTCGGAAAGGCCCGCCATGACTGCACGCCTCATCGTTATGGATATCGACTCCACGCTCATCAACCAGGAGGTCATCGACCTGTTGGGCGAAGAGGCCGGCGTGGGCGAGCAGGTGGCACAGATCACCGAACGCGCCATGCGCGGCGAGCTTGACTTTAAGCAGGCGCTCGAGGAGCGCGTGAGGCTGCTCGCCGGCCTGGACGAGAGCGTGTTCGAGCGCACCTTTAAGCGCGTGACATTTACCCCCGGCGCGTTGGAGCTTGTGCGCTCGGCACACAGCAAGGGTTGGAAGGTCGGCGTCGTGAGTGGCGGCTTTCACGAAGTCGCCGATAAGATCGTGGCCGCCGCGGGCATCGACTTTTGCCTGGCCAATCGTCTGGAGGTCGTGGACGGCAAGCTCACCGGTAAGTTGGCTGCCGACATTGTGACCAAGGAGTCCAAGCTCATCCAGCTGCTGGACTGGGCAGTTGAGTGCGGCGTCGATATGGCCCACACCGTCGCGATCGGCGACGGTGCCAACGACATCCCCATGATTCAGGCCGCGGGCACGGGCATCGCGTTTTGTGCCAAGCCCAAGACGCGCGAGGCCGCCCCGTTTGCCATCGACGAGCGCAATCTGATGCTCGCCATGGACATCATCCTGCGCGACTAGCCAATCCGTCTAGCAATTGAATCAGTCTGTCCTATAGTTTCCGAACAATTCTGTCTTAGTGTTCGGAAACATACCCTTTGAGTGCTAAACTTTGCGCCGTCGAAGGGAACATATATGGATAAGCGAGATCTAGAGCAGCTGCTGAGCGATGTTGCCGGCGGAGCAGTCACCCCTGCCGACGCCCTCACGCGCATCCAGACGGCTCCGACCGCCGATTTGGGCTTTGCGCAGCTCGACCTTTCGCGCGGGGTGCGCCAGGGAGCCGGCGAAGTTGTCTACGGCGCCGGTAAAACCGCCGAGCAAATTGCCGCCATTATCAAAGCATTACTCGATGCCGGCCAGGAGCGCATCCTGGTCACGCGCCTGGACGACGAAAAGGCAGTCCGCACCTCGGAGCTCCTCGGCAACGGCATCGACCTGGGATATGTCCCGGACGCCCAGCTCGCCCTCGTGGGTGGCAAGCCCTCCCCCAACGGCAACGGACGCATCGTCGTCGCCTGCGCCGGCACGAGCGACCTGCCCGTTGCCGAGGAAGCCGCGTTGACGGCCGAGTTCTACGGCAACGAGGTCGATCGCCTCTACGACGTGGGTGTCGCCGGCCTGCACCGTCTGCTCGCGCATGCTGAGGAACTTGCCCAGGCGCAGGTGGTCATCGCCATCGCCGGCATGGAGGGCGCCCTGGCGAGCGTCATCGGAGGCCTTGTGAGCTGTCCGGTCATCGCCGTCCCCACCAGCGTGGGCTATGGCGCGAACTTTGGCGGCATGGCCGCACTGCTCGCCATGCTCAACTCCTGCGCCAGCGGCGTTTCGGTCGTCAATATCGACAACGGCTTTGGCGCCGCCTACCAGGCAAGTCTTATCAATCATCTGAGCGCCGGCACGTCCTGCGCCCGCTAAGGAGCATTTCATGTCCAACCATCAGCACACGCTTATCATCGACGGCACCTCGGGCATCAGCGGCGACATGACCGTCGCGGCCCTGCTCGACCTGGGTGCCAGCGAGGAGCATCTGCGCGACCAGCTCGCCACGCTGCCGGTCGGCGGCTTTGAGATTGCCGTTACACGCGTAAACAAGCATGGCATCGACGCCTGCGACTTTGATGTTCAGCTGGCTGAGGAGCTCGAGAACCACGACCACGACATGGTCTGGCTCTACGGCAACGAAGCGGGCACCGAGCACACACATGAGCATGAGCACTACCATCATGATCATGGCGAGCACGAACACGAGCACTGCCACGAGCATGACCATGAGGCCCACGGTCATGGCCACGAGGGTCACCATCACGCCCACCACCATCACCACCGTTCTTTGGCGGATGTCACCGCCATCATCGATGGCTCGCAGCTAAGCGATGGCGCCAAGCGTCGCGCGCTCGCCATCTTTACCGCGCTCGCCGCCGCCGAGGCCAAGGCCCACGGCAAAACGACCGAGACCGTCATGTTCCACGAGGTGGGCGCCATCGACTCCATCGTCGACGTCTGCTCTGTCGCCATCTGCCTCGATGACCTAGGTATTGAGGACATCGTGGTCGAGTCGCTCTCTGAGGGTCACGGTACCATCCGCTGTGCCCACGGTCTCATGCCCATTCCCGTCCCCGCTGTCGTCAACCTGTGCCAGGCGGGCAATATCGCCCTCACGCCCGCACCGGTCGCCGGCGAGCTTGTGACGCCCACGGGCGCCGCCATCGTCGCCGCACTGCGCACGTCCGAGCACCTGCCGGCCCGCTACCGCATCGAGGCCGTCGGCTACGGCGCCGGTAAGCGCCCCTACGAGGGCTGCTCCGGCACGCTCCGCTGTCTGCTCGTTCACGCGGACGCATAGCCATGGATGCCCGCAAGGCAAAAAGCCGCGCCGCCATCGTCGCGGCGTTCTCCGAACTGCTGCGCGAAGAGGACTACGGCAAGATCACCGTCGGCGACATCATCGCTCACGCCCATGTGGGTCGAGCCACGTTCTACGGTCTCTTCAAGAGCAAGGATGACCTACTGTCCGAACTCGTGAGCGACATCTGCACCCACGCCCTCGACGACGATGGCACACCGCTCGACGACCCACTCGTGCAGGTCGAGCATATCCTCAACAACCTCTGGGAGCGCCGCCAGGGCGTCCGAGCCCTCGTAGCCGGCGCCGGCTCACGCGTCTTCGCCGACTGCTTACGCAAGACCATCATGTCACGAGCAGCCAGAACCGTCCCCACCGACCCAAACGGCCCCGCCGCCACCATGGACCGAAGCTTCCTCCTCCACCACATAGCCTCAAGCTTCGTAGGAATGGTCCAATGGTGGGCCTGGCACAACTTCCAAGCCCCAAAAGAGGACGTAGCCAAAGACTACCTATCAGCCATTAAGCCCCTCTTCAACTAAGTAAGAAGCTCATCCCAAAGCATCACCCCAACCCAGGGCGCCACGCATCCCAAAGTGTCAACAACAGCCCAGCGCCCCTATCAGCAACAAGCCCCTCCCATCCAAATTCAGATTTATATGTTGGGTTGCTTGTTCCAACGCGACTAAAATCCCGCAGCTGGCCGCATGGGGTAACTTCCCAGCGCATTCCGCAGGACGCAAAAAGGCTCGCCGCACGAAGTGCGCAGCGAGCCTTTTTGCATGTCCGAGGACGCGCTGGGAAGTTACCCCATGCGGCCAGCGGACAACTATGTAGCCTTGGACTAGAACATGCCCAAGAAGCCATGCACAAACAGCGCGGCCACAATAGCACCGACAAACGGCGCGATGCCAGGAACAAGCAGGCCGTACTTCCAGTTGTTGTCGGCCTTGTTCTTAATCGGCAGCACCTGATAGGCCATGCGAGGACCAAGGTCACGAGCCTGGTTCATGGCGAAGCCGGTGATGCCGCCCATGCCCATGCCGACAGCCCAAACGATCAGGCCGACGCAGATTGCGAGCATCAGAACGTTCTCGCCGGCGCGGCTAGCGGCAGCAAGGATGGCGCTGATGAACACGAAGGTGCAGATAGCCTCGCAGAAGAAGTTACGAGCATAGTTCGTGCCCTCGGTGGTGGGGTTGGTCGAGAAGATGTTGCGCTGGGCAATGGGGTCGACGACGCCCTCGGAAGCCTTGAACTCATCGGCATACATAAACCAAGCGATCACGGCACCCACAAAGCCGCCGAGCATATCGGCAAGCATGAAGGGGATGCAGTTGCCCCACGGCACCAGGCCGACGATGCACTGGGCAAGCACCATGGCGGGGTTCATGCACACAGCGCCACCAAAGACAAACAGGCAGACCGAGATGCCAAAGGACCAGGTGGTGATGGCAAACATATGGCCGGAGCCCTGATACTTGGTGCCCTTGAGCACGGTATCGCAGTGAACACCCACGCCAAAGACGATCATGAGGGCCGTTGCGCCGAATTCGCAGAGGAGTTTGGTAAGCATAAAACCTTATCTTTCTTGTCGGTTATAAACGATTCGTTTAAGCCGCGCGCTAGTGCTGTGCGACAACAACACCCAGGCCATCGGGGATGACGGCGACCTTGGCATCGGCACCCTTCATCTCAAAGGCGAGCTTGAGCGCCTCCTCGATAGTGTTGACCGGCGTCATGTGCATATCCTTGAGCATCTGGTGATCGCACAGGTCGGTGACCATGATCACAGGGTGATGCGCCAGGATGCGGGCAAAGATCTGGCTCGTCCACTGATCGGGCAGGGTCTCGTCCTTAGGACGATCGATGCAGGCGCGCTCAAACTCTGCCGGATCGTTGTCGGCGATGTTGTGATAGAAGCCCTCGCCGCCGTGACCGTCGGCACAACCGGCGACGTCGATGATCACGCCGCCCTCGGGAAGCGTGGCCTCGGCAGCGCACATGCCCTTCACAGCCTGATAGATGTTCTGATCGAGGGGGTAGCCGCCGTTAGTGGTAATGGCGATCTCGCACTCGACGGGCTCAACGCCGGCAAGGCTCTTCACGAACTCGCAGCCAGCCTCGTGCGCCTTGTGGATGTCGCCGGCAAAGGAGCCAATGACCTCGTGCTTGCCGTTGAGCACCACGTTGAGCACAAAGGCAAGGTGAGCCATCTCGGCGGCGGCAAACATGTCCTCGCTCACGTGGTTGTGGCACAGGTTGCCGGCACGCGAGTGGGAATCGTTCACAAACTGACCGTTGTGGTTGTACATGATGGTCTTGTAGCTGGCGATGCCAGGCAGGACGGACTTGCGGCTACCAGAGAAACCGGCAAAGAAGTGCGGCTCAATAAAGCCCTCGGCAAGCAGCAGATCGCAATCGGCAGCGATCTTGTTGATGATGCACTCGCCACCAGAAGGCAGGGTGCCGATCTTTTTCATCATGCTGTCGTCAGTCGCGACGTGCATAACGATTTCTTCGTTGGCAACGATCTCCTCGCCGTACTTGTTGACGAGCTCCTCGTGCGTCGACGGACGATGCATACCCGTAGCAACCAAAATGCGAACGCGCGCCTCAGGCGCAGCGGAGTGGATGTGATGCAGCAGAATAGGCATCGTCACACGCGAGGGAACGGGACGCGTATGATCTGAGCTAATGATGACAATATCCTTCTTGCCAGCACAAAGCTCCTCGAGCGAAGGCGAGCCGTAAGGGTTGGCAAGCGACTCCTCCACCAGCTCTTCCTGCGATTTCGTGGTCTTAAACTCGTTTTGATGACCTTCCATCACACCCGCGAAGTTCTTATCCTCGAGTTCCAGATGCAACGTCTTGTGGTCAAACGGCAGTTCACATTCAAACAATGACGAGCGCCCTCTTCCTTTCAACTGACACACTAGATAAACCGTTGGAAGGATACGCCGCTCACCGAAAAACACCACCGTCCACCGACTCATTAACACAACGTTCATATTTGACCCACAACAAAACAACCGCGATCCCAAACGGGACCGCGGCCGCTACAGTCGTAAATCGAGAAGCGCCACATGCATCTCAATCCCAATCGATAAGACGCGAGGCGCGAAGCGCGCCATTATTCCCCCAGCCAGTAATCCACCGAAGACCGGACATCGTAGGGCCCGCCATCAGCTTACTTTTAGGCACACTCCGCAGGACGCAAGAAGCCCTCGCCGCACTCCACATTAGGCGCGAAGCGCGCCATTCTCCCCTCAGCTGTAATCCCCGAAGACCGAGGACGAAGGGACCCGATGGGTTTCCCTCTGAATGCATTCCGCAGCACGAAGCCCCCTTATCCGCAGCTCCGAAGGAGCAGGATAAGGGGGCTTCAAGTGCGAGGACGCATTCAGAGGGAAACCCGTCGGGTCCCGGTGAGAGCCACAGGGCTATCGATTACCCCGTGTTTTGCAATCCCGCCGAGACGCCGGTCACAGTCGAAAGAATCAGGCTCATGTACTCGGCCTTCTTCTCCTCGGCCATCTCGTCCTGGTTCATACGCACCTCGCGAAGGGCGCGGACCTGAGCGATGGACAGGGCGTCGACATAGGGGTTACGCACGCGAACGGCGCAGCCAAGCACGCGACGGCGCTGTAGCGGCCACTCGTCACCGACGATGGCAAGGACCCACTTACGCGTGAGCTGCATCTCGGTGAAGACCTTCTTGGACAGATCCTGGCGATCGCCCAGGTGCAGATACATCTTGGCGATGCGCTGGTCGGTCTTAGCGATCGACATCTCGATGTTGTCGATGAACGTGCGGAAGAACGGCCACTCCTGGTAGGCAGCCTTGAGCTGGTCAAGATCGCCCAGCTGCTCGCAGGCGGTACCCAGACCGTACCAAGCGGCCAGGTTAATGCGAGCCTGGCTCCAGCTGAAAATCCACGGAATGGTACGCAGGTCGTCGAGCGACTTGGCACCCAGACCGCGCTTGGCCGGGCGCGAGCCGATCGGCAGCAGACCGACCTCGGTCAGCGGCGTCACGGTCGAGAACCACGGTGTAAAGTCCTCGGTGTTCAGCAGATCCAGATAGCGCTCGTGGCTTGCAGCGTTGAGCTTCTCGGCCATATCCCAGAACTTCTGCGTGGTCTCGGTGTTGGTCTTCTCGACGCTCGGGGCCGACTGCAAAAGCGTTGCAGCGGCAACGGACTCAACATGGCGCTGAGCCAGCGTGCGGTTACCGTAACGGGCAAAGATGACCTCGCCCTGCTCGGTGAGCTTAAAGAAGCAGTTGACCGAACCCTTGGGCTGCGCCAGCACGGCCTTGTTGGCCGGGCCGCCACCACGGCCCACGGCACCGCCGCGACCGTGCATGAGCACCAGATCGATATCGTTCTTCTCGGCCCACTTGGCAATACGCTCCTGTGCGGAGTGCAGCGCGAGCATAGCCGTGGTAGGACCGGCATCCTTGGAGGAGTCGGAATAGCCCAGCATGACCTCCATGCGACGGTTGGTCTGGGCAAGGCGCTTTTGCACCACGGGCAGCGTAAGCATCTGGTCGAGCACGTCGACGCAGCCCTCGAGGTCCTCGAGCTGCTCGAACAGCGGGATCACGTCGAGCTCGGGGACATCCTCCTCATGCGCAAAGGACAGGTGGGCAAGCTCAAAGACGTCGGCCACATGCTGGGCGCTCTTGGTGAACGAGATGATGTAGCGGTGCGCCATCTTCTTGCCGTAACGCTTTTGGATGGAGCCGATAGCGCGGAAGGTATCGATGACCTCGCGCGTCATGGGCTGCAGATCACCATGGATACCGTTCTCGTGGATATCCTTGAGGGCGCGGGCGTGCACCACGGAGTGCTGACGGAACTCCATCTCGACCATGTGGAAGCCGAAGGACTCGACCTGCCAGATGATGGTCTGGACCGGGCCGTAGGCAGCACGGACGGCACCGCAGGCGGCCAGCGAGCGCTGGACGACGCGCAGGTCCTCCAGGAACTCATCGGCGCTGTGGTACATGGTGTCGGTGATGCGACGCACGGTGGCGTTGAGTCGGTCGGCCATGACGAGCATGACGGCGCGATGCGGCTCGTGCTCGGAGATTAGTTCAGCACGTGCGGTGTACTGAGTGCTCATCTCGACCTGATGGTTCCACAGGTTGATGAGCTCGGCAGACGGCTTGCTGTAGGTGGCCTCGAGCGTGAGGTTGCGGCCGATGCGGCGGCACTTGTCCTCGAGCTTGAGCACCATATGGGTGAAATACTTGGCAGCGACCTCGCGGCTCACCTTGGCGGTGACGTTGGGGTTACCGTCGCGGTCGGAACCGATCCAGCTGCCGGGGTGGAAGAACGCCGGGCACAGCGGCGGCACGGTGCCGGCCTTATCGCCCAGCACCCAGTCATCAAAACGACGATAGATGACGGGAATAACGTCGAACAGCGTGTTATCGAAGATGTCGATGATGGTATCGGCTTCCTCGACCGGCGTGGGTTTCTTGAGCGCGATGGGGCTCGTACGCACCAGGGCGTCGATCTCCTGCAGCATATGGCGCTCGTTCTCCACCAGGTCGGAACCGCCCAGACGCGGACGCTCCTCCAGCAGGTTGGAGATACGGCGAATCTTGCCCTCGACGGCCTTACGACGGGCCTCGGTGGGATGTGCGGTAAAGACAGGGTGGAACTCGAGCTTGCCGAGCAGCTCGTTGGCGCCCTCGACACCCATCTCGTTTACCAACTGGTGATAGGCGACGGTGAGTTCGTTGGCAGGATCGACCTCGGTATCGGTCGATGCGCCGGCCTCGCGCTCGCGCAGCTGCGCCACACGGTAATTCTCCTCCGACAGGTTTGCCAGATGGAAGAAGCTCGTAAAGGCGCGGACGATAACCTGCTGTTTATCGAGCGGCAGGCTGTCGATCAAATCGACGACTTCGCGAAACGCCACGGCGGTGGGCTCGTCGGCAGTGGGCACGCCCTGCTCGTCGACGGACTCATCGGCAGCACGGCTACCGGGGTTGCCGGCATTGGCCACAATCTCGGCTGTCAAAATCTTGTCGAACAGGTCCGCGATCTCGGGATCATACTCGCTAAGCACACGGCGCTCCAGGCGCAAGAACAGCGCCAGATTGTCGCGCAGCTCCTCGGGGATCTCGATCTCGGCGAGACGCTCCTTGGACTCGGCATTCGAGCCGATTCGGTTAACGAGGCGGTTGACCACGGCAGCGACGCGCGCCGCGGCTTCGGGTACAGACTGGTTGCTTAGGTTCTCAGCCACGTTTCCTCCCATTCCTCCTTCTATGCACGTAACATGCGGTATCCATTATAGGCACTCGGCAAAAACTTTCGGAGCTGATTGCGCTTTACCACACAAAAGTATTTTCTGCATTGCAAGGGTTTTTGCCCCAAATGGTCGTATTTCTCGGTGGACGGCATATGCAAACGGGGGCATTCCGCATAAATGCGAAACACCCCCGTAACAATCGCTCTCCATGAGCAGGGCACGTTAGCAGGCCCGCAGCTCAAAAAGATGCGCTACAGGCGCTCGCGAACCGCCTCGACCACGTTGGCCAAATCGACGAGAACCTCGTCGTGACTCTGCATGTCGCGCACCTTGACCTTGCCGGCGGCAAGCTCGTCGCCGCCCAGGACCAGGATGAGCTTGGCGCCCACCTTGTCGGCCTGCTTAAACTGGGCCTTGAGCGAACGACCCTGGTAGTCGGCCTCGGTCACGATGCCTGCGGCGCGAAGCTCCTGCGTGATGGCAAAGACGTTCTGACGCAGCTCCTTGCCGGCATTGGCGACGTAGACGCACGGGGCCTCCTCGGCACCCAAGTCGTTACCAAATGCCTGAAGGGCCAGCAGGGCGCGCTCAAAACCGACGGCGAAGCCGACGCCGGCCGTGGGCTTGCCACCCTCGAGCTCGACCAAGCCGTCATAGCGACCGCCGCCACCGATGGAGCCGACACCGGCACCGGGAGCCTCGACCTCAAAGACAGTACGGGTGTAGTAGTCCAGGCCGCGCACCAGGGTGGGATCCTCGACATACTCGATACCGGCGGCATCCAGATAGCGCTTGACCTGCTCGTAGTGCTCGCGGCACTCGTCGCACAGGTTGTCGCCCATCAGCGGGGCCTCGGCCATGATCTCGCGGCAGCGGTCGTTCTTGCAGTCGAAGGCGCGCAGCGGATTGAGCTCGGCGCGCTCGCGGCACTCGTCGCACATCTCGTCGGCGTGATCGAGAATGAACTGCTTGACCTGCTCGCGATAGGCCGGACGGCACTGGGCATCGCCCATCGAGTTAATGAGTAGACGAAGCTTGGAAAGATCGAAGCCCAGGCGCTTGTAGAACTCCATGAGCATAATGATGCACTCGGCGTCTGCCGCCGGATCGGGAGCACCGAGCCACTCGATGCCCACCTGGTGGAACTGGCGCAGGCGTCCCTTCTGGGGGCGCTCGCCACGGAACATGGCCTCGGCGTAATAGGCCTTAAACGGCGTGGAGCCCTGGGGCACCAGGTTGTTCTCGACGACGGCGCGCACCACACCGGCCGTGCCCTCGGGACGAAGGGCCAGGCGCTGCTTGGGCTTAAGCTTGGTGTCGGTGCCCTCGGTAAAGACGCGCTCCAGGTTGGCGCCGCTGAACACGCGGAACATTTCCTTGCGCACGACGTCGGTCGACTGGCCGATACCGTGGACAAACACGTCCACCTGCTCGATCGCGGGCGTCTCGATGGGCTTAAAACCAAACGGCTCGAACACGCCGGCCGCAATCTGCTGCATCTTTTGCCAGGCGCGCATCTCGGCGCCGATAAGGTCGCGGGTTCCCTCCGCCTTCTGTGCCTGCATGGGCAAACACCTTTCTTTTGTATCGCGTCATAGGTAACGGTCATTATACGGCACAAACACATACAGCGGCGGCGCGTCTGACCGAACGAGGGTATGGGGGCTCGTTCGGCCAGATGCGCCGCCGCGGTAGCCACGGACGAAGCGGACAAGCGGCAATGCGCTTTGGCCTATCTACTCCCCCGCCACGCTCGCGCGCAACTTGGCGGCGATAGGCTCGGATGCTAGCAGGAACACAAGCATGACCACGGAGCACGCCAGGCACACAATCCAGGTGCTCGCAAAGGAGCCCGTGACATCGAACAGCACGCCCGAGACAATGGCGCCCACGGTGCCGCCGACCATCTCGAGCGAGGTAATGGTGCCCGTGACCTTACCCAGGTCGGCCATGCCAAACTGCTTAGACGCAGCGATCGTAGGCGTTGGAGATGTTGTACTGCGCAAGGGAAATGCCCAGGTCGCTGACGATCAACGGCTGGAACAGGCTCATGCAGTTGACGAAAATCGTGTAGCACGTGGCCATGATCACGAAGCCGGAGGCCACCACGAGCCAGCCGGGGAAAAACTTACGCTGCTGGGACATACTGCTCCTTATTTAACAAACGAATAGCCGGCGCCGGGCGCCGGTAGTGCCCAAGATTGCCTTGAAAGACAAGGGCATAGGCCTTACGGCCATGCCCGCAGGCTTGAAAGGCAAGGTTGGGTGCTACCGGTGGTCGGCGATATAGCCCAAAGCGACGGCGGTATAGGCCGCGGCACCGAGCGGCAGTTCGGCATCGTTAAAGCGCGCCTTGGGATGATGCTGAGCAAAATGCTCGTCCGTATCAGTCACGGCAGCGCCCACGGTAAAGTACGCACTCGGGATCTCGCTCGAGATCAACGCGAAGTCCTCGCTCGCCATGGCGTGGAACAGCGGCAGGAAGGCGGACTTGGGCAGCACCGCGCCCACGTAGCCAAGCGACGCCTGCGTCATATCGTCATCGAGTACGAGCGGGGGAACATCCGAGAGCGTCTCAATAGTCGCCGGCGTACGATAGGTCGTGGCAACGCCTTTGACGACCTCCGCGATGCGGGCCTTGAGGTGCTCCATGAGCTCGACATCGAAGCCACGCAGCGTTCCCTCGAGCACACAAGTATCAGGGATGACATTTGCGGCCTGACCGCCGGCGAACTTGCCAACGGTAAGCGCGACCTCCTTGGCCGCCGGCACTTCGCGAGCGATAAGCTCCTGAAGTGCCAGATGCACGTGCACGCCCGCCGTAATGGGGTCGATGCAGATCTCGGGGCTCGAGCCATGACCGCCCTTGCCCTGCAGCGTGATGCGGAAACCGTACACGCCCGAGAGCGCCGGACTGCCGTAAAGCACCAGGCCAAGCGGCGACTGGCTATTGACATGCATGGCAAAGGCGACCTGAGGGCGCGGGTTCTGCAGCAGACCGTCGGCGATGGCGGCGCGGGCACCCTCAAAGGTTTCCTCGCCCGGCTGGAACAGCAGCTTAACCGTGGCGTTGGCATCAACAAGCTCAGTCTCGCGCGCTTTGAGCATACGAGCCGCGCCAAGCAGCGCCGTCGCGTGCATATCGTGACCGCAAGCGTGCATGCAGCCGTTGGTGGATGCAAAGGGCTCGCCGGATTCCTCGGCAACGGGCAGGGCGTCCATGTCGCCACGAAGCATGATGACCGTACCAGCCTGCTCATTCGTGCAGACGCCATTGCCTTGGGCCGCGGCGGCACCGGAGCCGACAAGGCCCACAACACAGGAGCCGTCGACGAGCGTGGCAAACGGGATGTCCATCTCGGTCAGACGTGCCTGGATATACGCAGAGGTCTGTGGGAGGCTATTACCCAGCTCGGGCATCTGGTGGAGATCGTGTCGCCACGCAGCGAGCTCGTCTGCAAAAGCCTGAGCTTCTGCAACAAGACCGTCACCGATAGCGGTCTGCGCCGCGGCGGTGGCCTTGGGCGTTGATTGCGGTTGAAGATCGGACAAAGCTGGTGCCATAAATGCCCTCCAGTAACGTTTTTGCAGTAAGCACTTTGATAGCGTAAAGCGCAAGGTACAACTTTAAGGGCGAGGCATAAAAAATGCCGCCCCAGGAGGGCGGCGCAACAAGTTGTTTACAATTGCGGGCGCGGCTTTCGACGCAAAAAATCGAAGTGAGTCTCGCTCAAGATAATCGACAGGAAGATAAGCACAAAGCCGGCGAGCAGGCGCGAGGTGAGCGCCTCCCCCATCAGCAGCACCGAAAACAACACGCCCGAAGGCGACTCCATCGAAAGGAGCAGCGAGCCCGTCGAAGCCGGGACATGCGCCAGGCCGACGTTTTGGATGAGCAGAGCCACGCATGTGCAGCCCACCGAGAGAAACGCCATCACACAGATAAAATTCGGCGTCCACACGGACAGAGGCGCCTGGGTCTCGAATAGCAGCGACGAGATCAGGCTCAGCACGCCATTGCCCACAAACATCCAAAACGTGATGACGTTGATGTCCATTTTGCGACCGTACTTGGCGGTCACCGCCATCTGGATGGCGAAGAAGACCGCGCCGCCCAGCGTAATGGCATCGCCGATGTTGAACTCGACGCTATCGAGCGCCACCAGGCCAATGCCCGCCAAGCACAGCAGTGCCGCGCCCAGATTATAGCGGGTGAGTTTTTCGCCGCTCAGAAAATAGCTCGCAAAGGGCACGAGGATGCAGTACGTACCCGTCAAAAACGCGTTCTTGCCCGCCGTGGTGTGCGCCAGGCCGACCGTCTGCAGGACGTAGGCGGCCCACATAAGTGTGCCCATTCCAAGTCCGACGATAAGATTGCGGGCGTTGAGGTGCGCGATGATGCGCTTGTGGAAGATGACAAACATGACCAACGCCGCAGGCAGAAAGCGCACGCAGAGCAGTTCAAACACCGGAATGGTGTCGAGCGCGTCCTTCATAGTGGTAAAGGAGTAACCCCAGATAATCGCCACCGAAAGCAGTAGAACTTTCCAGAACAACGGCGAACGAGCACCGGCACCACGGGAGGTGCCGCCCGCACCCAGGTCCTCGCGAGCCACAGGGCCATCGGGCATCATTTCGATATTGTCAGTGACATGCTGGGGCATAGGGCATCCTCGCGCTCAATCTGGGCGTGGTGTCCGCACGCGCGTGACCGCATGCCGCCTCATGGTCAAATAAAAACAGGGCGCACCGGACCCCCGGCACGCCCCGCTACTGTAGCAACAACCAAGCAGCCCATGCAATTCACTCAACTAAAGCGTCGGAACAGAAAACCTCGATGTTCCGACGGCGTTTACGTTGCTGTATTAAATCAATTTGGTCGACTCCAGCCTTTCGATAATCCAGTCGTTGGCTTTGATGACCGGGCGGCGGAAGACGACGCCAAGGGCCAGCGACGGAATCAGGTAACTCGCCAAGATACCCAACCCAATCCAGTACTCCATATGGTAGGCGCCGGCCATGGCGGCATGCATGGCGTTGATGCCGTGGGTAAACGGCAGGAACGGGTAGATCGCCTGGAACACGGGGCCGGTCATCTCGATGGGGAACGTGCCGCCCGAACCGCCGACCTGCATGACCAGCAACACGACGGCGAGTGCCTTACCGATATCGCCAAACGACACCGTAAGCGTGTAGACGATATTGGAGAACACGAGACTCGCGATCCAACCCGCCAGCACAAATTGCAGCGGGTTGTCGCACTGGATGCCAAAGAACAGGATGTCGCCCGCGCACACGAGCGTTGCCTGCAGCAGAGCCAGACCGCCAAAGAACAGGTAACGGCCCAGGTAGATTTCGTGCAGGCGCACGGGGATGAGCTCGTTGATGAGCTCATCGTCAACCGAGACCTTCATCATGGCCGCCAGCACGATCGAGCCGACCCAGAGCGACAGAATCGTGTAGAACGGCGCCATGGCCGAACCGTAGTTGCGGATCGGATAGACCGGCTTGCGGTCGAGCGCGACGGGGCCGGAAAGCGACACGGCCAAACCCTCGGGATCGTTGCCGATCATCGTCTTGATCGCGGCCAGATCGTCCGACATAAGGGCACCGTCGAGCTCGTCCTTAAAGGCGCTAATCTTGTCCGATGCCTCACCTAGCTGATCGGAAGCCTTGTTGACCAGCTCTGCGGCCTTAGAGAGACCCTTTGCCAGCGAACCAGATGCGTCGGTCAAGCCGTCTACGGCGCTATCCAGGTCGCCCGAGATGCTGTTCAGCGAATCCAAAACGCCCGAAATGGTCTTCTTGAGCTCCTTGGCCTTAACCGAAAACGTAGAGTCGTAGTCAGTCTTGGCGCCCGAGATACCAGCCTTGGCATCCGCGATTGCCTGATCGACCTCGGCACGCGACTTGTTAACCTCTGCCATGCTGTCCGAGAGGGACTTTGCGGTTGCCTTCAGGTCCTTGGCGTTGTTGCGATACTCCGTCGCGATCCTGCCCAGCGATGTCGCCACAGACTTAAGACTGTCCTGGAGCTTTTCGTCAGTCACCTGATCGGCAAAGCTGCGGAGCTGGTCGGCCGTGGCGTCGATATCGTCGGCACGCGTGTTGAGTGCCGCCGCGGCATCGTTGAGCTGAGACACCGTAAGGTGAACATGCTGATTCGCGGCATCGAATGCCTTCGCAAGCTCGGCGGACACGTTGTCGAACGAGCCCGCGCTTCCGTCAATCGCCGCGTCAACGGCATCGTTGGCGGCCTTGAGCGCTTCCTTGGAATCATTGATGCCGCTCTTGGCGTGCTCCATCAGCTGCTTCGTCGACTCATCAACGGTGCCCGTCTGCTTGAGCATGCCGCCCGCCGATGTCAGTGAATCGGACGTGGAGCTCAAAATGCCCGCGAGCGACGTCGCACTCGCCTGAACGTCCTGCAGGTCCTCGACCGAATCGCCCAGCGTCGAGGACAGATTGGCGATAAAGTTGCTCACCTGGTCGGTACTCATATAGTCGAGCAGGCTGGACACGGTCTTAAGGCCGATGGTCGTGATGGTCTTGGTAAAGGTCTCGTTGACCTGACTCTGGACGGCGCTCGAGCCCTTTTCAGTCACGATCTGTGCGATGGCGTTAGCCTTCTGGTTCTCGTAGAACTCGATATCGGCGTGCTTCACCTCGGTCGAGAAAAGCGTCATCATGTCGGCGCTAAACGTTTTAGGGATAACGACGGCAGCGTAGTACGCGCCCGACTTGACGCCATCGATGGCCTTATCGCGATCGTTGAGCACAACCCAGTCGAAGTTCTCGTTGCCGCGCAGGGTGGCGGTTACGTTTTCGCCCACGTTGACCTCGACGGGAATCAGATCGCTCTCGTAACCCTCATCAGTGTTGACCACGGCGATCTTAAGGTTGCCGGTGTTGCCGTACGGATCCCAGCTTCCGGCGATGTTAAACCATGCATAGAGACATGGCACGATGATCAGGCCCATCACGACGACCATGCCGATCACGGAGCGAGACACGTTTTGGACATCGCGCTTAAACAGGTGCAGGATGTTTTTCATTTATGCCTCACCTCCTTTAGAGTGCTTGCCAAGCGAGGTGGTGTCCCCGTCGTTTCCGTTTACGTTGTCAGCGCCGTCGGCATCTTGAGCCTTACGATGCGCACCGATATGCGACAGACGGCTCGTAGGCTGTTCGCCTCCCTTGGCGCCACGCTCGCTGGCGTTGAGACCAAACATGCGACGGGCGGCAGGGATGGCAGCCGTGTGCTCGCGCATCTCGCGGCGAAGGTCCTCGTCCGAAAGCGCCGAGATACGCATCTGGGTATTGAGGCTCGCACGGATGTATTCGATGTTGATGAGCCAGCCGCAGATGGCGATAACCGAAATGATCCAGATAACGAGCAGGATGATCTTGCCGTTATTGTCGATATCGAGCACCGTCGAAAGCACAAAGAGCAGAACCTGCACGCCTACCACGGCGGCAAAACCGCCCTTGATGTAGTACGGGTAGCGATGCTCAAACGCCACGGCATGATCGAGCAGCTCGCGACGGTACGAATCCGAATCGAGCATGACGCGCATGGCCGTGCGCAGCGAATAGCGCTGGCGCGGCAGGTCGTTGGACTCGCAGATCATGAGGCCCGTCGTGGAAAGCTGCTTGTCAAAGAGCAGGTTGAGGTTGAGCAGCAGCGGACGCAGCTGCAAGCCAATAAAGAGTGCGATGGCAAGGAACACGCCCAGGATGCACAGGTTGAACAGGTAGTTGAACGAATACATGCCACCGACGGTCTCGCGCAGCAGGTTGATGCCATAGGTGAAGGGCAGCAGCGGATGCAGCCATTGGAAGAAGCCGGGCATCATCTCGATGGGATACATGCCCGACGAGCCGGGGATCTGCACAATGACGAGGATGACGCCAATGGCTTTACCGATATGCTTAAACGTGGTGGACAGCGCATAGATGATGTTGACGTAGGTGAACGAAATAGCGATGCCGCCCAGTACAAAGAGCAGCGGATTGACGCACTGAACGCCAATGACCAGGTCGCCCACCGTAACGATAATGGCCTGGAACGCGCCCAGGATCACCAGCAGCAGCCAGCGGCCAAAGTAGCCCTGACGCGCCGTAAAGCTACCGATGCCCTCGCGGTCGACCTCGAGTTTATAGATAGCGATGAGCACATAGCCGCCTACCCACAGCGCCAGATTGGTGTAGAAGGGCGCGATGCCCGAGCCAAAGCTCTTGACCGGATAGATTGACTTGGACGTCAGCTCAACCGGAGATGCCATGAAATCTGCCACGTCATTGACGTCGACGTCCATGAGGTCGGCTAACTCGCCCATAGACTCAGAGGTCTGCAGCGCCGCAATGTCATTGGCGGCGGTCGCGAGCTTGTCCTGAACCTTGGCAAGGGAGGCGTCGGTTTGGGACAGCGTGGTCTTTGCCTGCTTGAGCGTGGCGTCGAGCTGCGCCAGCGTGCCGCGCGCGCTCGCTATCGTGGGGGTCATACCCGACACAATGCCGGTCAAATCGCCCGAAACGGCGGCAAAGGAGTCAAGCGCGCTCGAAGCCTTCGGAAGTGCGTTCTGACCCAGATCGGTCTGAGCCTGACCGAGGCTAGCCGTACCGGTCTGAATTGCCGCGTTGAGTGCGTTGCTCGCGTTCGAGATTGCCGTAGCGTCGTTTGCCATGGCGCTCGACTGTGCAGAAAGGCCATCCTTGATGCTCTGCAGCTTCTGGTTTTGCTCGCGAAGCGAATCGATGGTCGATACAATGCGCGCGTCAATTTCCTCGGAACCTGTCGACGTGTCATTAACGAGAATCTCCAAGTGCCCGATAACGGCCTTATTGTGATCGATCGTCGCCTGGAGAGACTCGAGCGAGTTGTCGATGCGGGTGGTCGTAGATGTGACCGTACCCGTTAGCTTGCCAATCGCAGCGTTCGCGGAGGCTGACGTCTTGGTGAGTGCAAGGCTACCTTCCGAGAGTGCCTTGGAGAGCGAGGTGATAGAGTTGCCCGCCGTGGCGCGAGCCTCGCCCAGCAGGTCGTTGCCCTGGGAGATCGCCTGCGTTAGAGAGGGCGCCTGCCCCTGCAGGCCCGCCAGCGCAGCATCGGCCGAAGCAATCGAGCTGCTCGTCTTGTCGATGGCGGTGTTCATGTCGCCGATGGAATCGCGTACTTCGCCCAGGGTATCAGACGCCTCGGACACCGAGCCCGCCAGCGAATCCCGGGTCTGGGTCGCCTTGTCTTTAAGGTCGATGCCAGCATCTTTAGCAATGCCCGCGACGGTCTCGCCCACCGTGGAGACAAACTCCGAGTTGATCTGTTCCTCGATGGTATTGGCGCCAGTGTCGGTGACCTTGGGCGCAATAGCGCTCTTCTTCTCGTTGACGTAGTACGTGAGCTTGGGCTGATGGTAATTGCCGTCGAGCATCGAGACCAGGTTATCTGAGAAGTTCTTGGGGATTACGATGGCCGCATAGTACTCACCACTCTCGACGCCCTCTTTGGCATCGGCGGCCGAATCGACGAAGGTCCAGCCCAGCTGATCGTTTTCCTTGAGCTGATCGACGACCTTGTCGCCCGCATTGAGCTCGCCCACCAGGTCGTTTTGGGTTCCCTGGTCGTTGTTGGCGATAGCAATCTTGATGCCCTGGGTGTTTCCGTACGGATCCCAGTTTGCCACGATGTTGTACCAGGCATACAGCGAGGGAATAACGCACACGCCTAGGGTAACCACCAGGGCGACGGGGTTCACAAGCAGTCGCTTAATGTCGCGCTTAAATATCGCAAAGGACACCTTTGCATTGGATAGTTTGCTGCCGAGACTCACGCTTGGACCATCCATCCTGTCGTTAAATCGAATCGTACTATCGACAACCATTGTAGTAGGCGCTTTAACGTCTCAAAGCACAATGGTGTTGAGTTTTGCGGGTAGCAATATACTACGAAGATGAGTTAACGTACAGATGTACAGTATCCTAAATTTCAGCAGGTCACAAAACCACAACCCGCACAAATTAGCAATTCAAATAGTCATCGGGGACGTTCTTAAACGACTAGTCAAACAAAAACGTCCCCAATGACTACTTAGGACCACGGCAACGTCGATGTTTTGGCAATGCCAGCGAGCGGGCGCCAGAGCGAACAAATTGGCATGAAAAGAGGACGGCATAGACCTTCTGGTCATGCCGTCCTCTTTGAATGACAAGTTGTCGCTCTGGCGCCCGCGCAGCGTCGACTGGTCCGCCGTTCGTTAGAACGGCGGAACTGAGGGCAGCGTCGAGCCGTTACGCGGTTTGGTAAAACCGCGTAAATACCTAACTACATCAAGTTGCAAACAGCTGCTGCGAAGGCAACGGGGTCCTCGGGGAGGATGCCCTCGACCAGCAGGGCCTGATCGTAGAGCAAGCCGGAGTACTGCTTGATCTTATCGGCGTCGCCTGCCTTCTGGGCAGCGACAAGCTTGTCAAAGACCGGGTGCTTGGCGTTGAGCTCGAGCACGCGCTGGCTCTTGGGCATGCCGTTGGGCGCGCCCTCGGGCCCCTTCTGGAGCACCTTCTCCATCTCGAGCGAAAGCGGACCCTCGGTGGTGATGCAAGCGGGGGCATCGGTCAGGCGCGCGGAGACGGCAACTTTCTCGACCTTGTCACCGAGCGCCTCCTTCATAGCGCTAAAGAGGTCCTCGTTTTCCTTGGTGGCGTCCTCGGCCTCCTTCTTCTCGTCCTCGGTCGCCAGATCAAGATCGCCAGTCGCGACGTTCTTGAGCTCCAGGTGACGATCCTCGACCTCGGGCTCGGCACCGTCGGCAACGGCCTTCTCGGCAGCCTCGCGGGCGGCGTCGTCTTCGTAGATCTTAGGCATATCGGCGGCAACGTACTCACGCATAGCCTGGAAGGTGAACTCATCCACGTCCTGCGTCAGCAGCAATACATCGTAGCCGCGGTCGAGCACGCCCTTCACGACGGGCATCTTGGCCAGACGCTCGCGCGAATCGCCGGCGGCATAGTAGATTGCCTTCTGGCCCTCGGGCATGCCCTTGGCATACTCGGCAAGGGTGATCATCTTCTGCTCCTTGGCAGACCAGAACAGTAGCAGGTCGGCGAGCTCATCGGCCTTCATGCCATAGCTCGAGTAGATGCCGTACTTAAGGCCGCGGCCAAAGTTCTCAAAGAACTTCTCGTAGGCCTCGCGGTCGTTGTCGCGCATGTCCTCAAGATCGGCAGTGATCTTCTTCTCGACACGCTTGGCAATGGCCTTGAGCTGACGGTTCTGTTGCAGCGTCTCACGCGAAATATTGAGCGTCACGTCGGCAGAGTCCACGACACCGCGCACAAAGTTGTAGTAGTCGGGCAGCAGGTCGTCACACTTCTCCATAATCAGAACGTTGGAGCTGTAGAGCGCCAGACCCTTCTCGTAGTCCTTGCTGTACAAATCGAACGGCGCGCGGCCCGGCACAAACAGCAGGGCGTCATACTCGAGCGTGCCCTCGGCATGGAAGCTGATGGTGCGCGCCGGATCGTCAAAGTCGTGGAACGTAGACTTGTAGAACTCGTCGTAGTCCTTCTGCTCGACATCGGAGCTGCGTTTCTTCCAGATCGGTGTCATGGAATTGACGGTCTCGAGCTCCTGGTAGTCCTCGTACTCGGGCGTGTAGTCATCGCCAGCATCCTCGGGCTTGGGCTTCTGGCGGCTCTTGGACACCATCATCTGTATCGGGTAGCGCACATAGTTGCTGTACTGCTGAATCAGGCTCTTGAGGCCCCACTCGGTCAGGAAGCGATCGTAGGTCTCGGCCTCGCCGTCGGCATCGAGCTTCTCGTTCTCGCGCAGCGTCAGGATGACATCGGTACCGTGCTCGGCGCGCTCGCCGTCTTCGATGGTGTAGCCCTCAAGACCATCAGACTCCCACACGTGAGCGGTGTCCTCGCCATAGGCGCGGCTGACAACCTTTACGTGTGTGGCAACCATAAAGGCGGAGTAGAAGCCCACGCCAAACTGGCCGATGATGTCGACATCCGAACCCTGCTGCTCGGCGTTCTCGGTCTTAAACTCCTCGGAGCCGGAATGGGCGATGGTGCCCAGATTGCGCTCGAGCTCCTCGGCGGTCATGCCAATGCCGTTATCCGAGATGGTAATGGTGCGGGCGTCTTTATCAAAGGAGACGCGAATAGCCAGGTCGCCCTGGTCGAGCTTGACGCTCGGGTCCTGCAGGCTCTTAAAGTTGAGCTTGTCGACGGCGTCGCTCGCGTTAGAGATAAGCTCGCGCAGGAAGATTTCCTTATTGGTGTAGATGGAGTTGATCATGAGGTCGAGCAGTTTTTTGCTCTCGGTCTTAAATTGACGCATGTGCAGTCCTTTCGCGCTACCCCCGCCCGCAAAAACGGCCCGGTCGCCCGAGCCGCATCGCAGACCTGCTATGTTCAGACTTAGATTTTATAACCCATTAGCGCGCATATATACATACGGAATCGAAAAACTGTATGTCAGAGCGCTCTGATGCGCCAATTGCCAAGGAGTGTCCCAAACTACCGGCAGGAAAGGAACGTCCCTATCTGCCATCTACGCGCTTGGCCATCCAAGCATGGGGCTGGCCCTCGTCTTCGTAGTCCACCGGGGCAATCTGCGTGTAGCCCGCCTTGGCATAGAGCGGCAGCACGTATTCCTGAGCATGCAGCTTAATGAGCTTGGCGCCGGCATCACGCGCGCACGTATCACTGGCCTCGACAATCTTGCTCGCCAAACCGCGACGGCGCATGCTCGGCAGCACGGCCACGCGCCCCATAATGTAGGTCTCCCCCGCCGCGACGCCTTCGTCCAAGTCGCACGCCGGCGACACCGGAGCCTCTGCGTCAGCCACGCGCTCAAGCTCTTCGGGAAACACGCGCGAGCAACCGGCAAGCTCGCCGTCTACATAGAGCGTCACATGAATGCAGTTCGGATCCTCGTCGATAGCGTCGAACTCATTCTCGTAGCCCTGCTCGTCCATAAAAACGACGCGGCGCACCAACGCCGCGTCATCAAAGCATCCCGTCTTAAGTTGGATATCCATGCTGCCCTTTCATTCAATGCGAACGTTAGGGACAGATTTTAGCGAAAATGAGCTCCGCGCACGCTAAACTTCGCGCGAGCCTTCGCCAGGCAGTCGTAATGACCCACGTTATGGGCATCGCTCGCGATGAAGCTGTACAGGTTCTGATCGAACAGGCGCTGTGCCGGCTTTTTCTCGCGACCAAAGCGACCGCCGGCAATAAAGTCCGCCGAAGCCTGCAGCTTGCAGCCCATATCGACCAGGCGCTCCGCCACGCTTACATCCTTTTGAACCGCACGATAGCGCTCAGGATGAGCGATGATCACCTGGTAGCCACGGCACTGCAAATCGTAAATCGTGTTCTCGTACTCTCTAAACGCATACGCATCGGCATGCGTCGAAAGCTCAAGCAGGAACTCATTGGTTCCATCAAAATGCAAGTGCTCCGCGGCATCGATACCAAGCTCAACGAGCTTTCGATGGTTGACCTCGAAGCCCATCTGGAGCGGAAAACCGTCAGCGTTATCGCGCAGCAGCTCAAAGGCATCCCACATCTTGTCGTAATCAAAATAGGGATCACGGCAGTGAGGAGTGCAAACGATTCTGGTTACACCGGCCCGCTTGGCAGCCTCGAGCATCGCCAAGCTCTCTTCGAGATCGGCGGCGCCGTCGTCTACACCCGGCAAGATATGGCAATGAATGTCACGCATAGGTCAGCCTTAATCAACTAAACGTTTGCTCGGTTGGTGAAGATGCCCTTTTTGGAAGTGCCCTGATCGTCGGAGCCCTTCTTAACCTTCTTACCGTCCTTGGTGTAGTAAGAATAGTAGTACTCGCTGGTCTCGGTCTCACAGTAATTCATGACGGTACCGATGAGCTTGACCTTCTCGGACTTCTTAAGCTGACCGATGGCGTTGAGCGCCTCCTCGCGCTTGGTGAAATCCTCGCGCACCACGAACAGCGCGCCGTCGGTCAGGCTGGCAATCTCGGCAGCATCGATGAAGGTGCCGACCGGAGGAGCATCGAAGATGACGTACTGGAACTTAGCAGACAGTGCCTTGACCAGCTTGGCAAAGCGATGGGAGACGATGATGTCGGCAGGATTGGGAATATGCGGCTCGGCATCGAGGAAGTAGAAATTCTTCTGACCTGTCTCGACAATCGCCTGGTCGATAGAAACCTGCTCGGACAGGACTGCATAGAGTCCGCCGCGGGAGCGGACGCCGAGCATATCGGAAAGGGACCTGCGGCGCATATCGGCCTCGACCAGGAGCACGGACTTGCCGCTCGTGGCGATTGCCTGAGCAAGGTTAATGGAAACCGTAGACTTGCCCTCGTTGGGAATCGAGGAGGTAACGGTGATGGTGCGAATGGGGTCGTCCACGCTCGCAAAGCGGATATTGGCCAGAAGGGTCTTGGCGGCATTCTGTACAACGAGCTTATCGGTGTTCTTTGCCTTAGCCATGCCTATTTACCACCTTTCATAGCCGGAATTCGGCCAACAACGGGAATACCCAGGAGCTCTTCTGCCTCTTCGGCACCGCGGATGCGGGTATTGAGCATGTCTGCCAAAACGACATAGGCAACTGCGATAAAGATACCGGCGAGGAACGCGACGGCAATATACAGCGTACGCTTGGGGCCGCTGGGGGCTTCGGGGGTCTTAGCCTCGTCGATAACGTTGATGCTCTGGGCAGCGCCGACGTTCTGAGCGACCGTACTCACCGAGCTGGCAATGGCCTTTGCGACCTCAGCCGTCTCCTTGGCATCGGTGCCGGTAACCGAAAGCGTAATGACACGCGTGGTGGTCTCGGAGGAAACAGACACCTTGTAGTCATCCAGATCGGTGAGGCCCAGTTCTTTGGCGGCGCCGCTCTTAACGCTATCGCTATCCAGCAGCGTGGCGATATCATTGGAAAGCATCTGGCTCGCCGAGAGATCGTTGTAGCTCATCTGACCGCTATCGTCGGTCTTGGCGAGAATGTACATGCTCGTCGTCGCGGTATAGGTGTTGTCCATCGCAACGAAGGACACGATGCCCATGGCGATCGCGCAGACCACCGGAAGGGTGATGACCAGCTTGAGGTGCTTCTTCAGCAGCTGGAACAGTTCGAGAAGGGTCATGCAGCTTGCCTTTCATTTCCCCAGTTCGGATTGACAAAACTGTCCGTATGTTATCGCATCTTTTTACCGAGACCAAACTCTATACATAAGAAACAGGCTCTCCTGTAAAAATGTCGGAAGCAATCGTAAAATTGCACAACAACGCCGCACCCGAAAGCCCGATGCGGCGTCTACATCAATATCTATGTTGCATCGCTATGCGAATGGCTCGTCCTGCTGTATGGGAAACGTCACCGTAATGGTGGTTCCCACGCCCAACTCGCTCGACAGATCGAGCGTGGCGTGATGATACAGGGCCGCATGCTTGACAATGGCAAGCCCCAGGCCGGTTCCGCCGCGCGCCTTGGACCTACTCTTGTCCACGCGATAGAACCGCTCAAATACCTTGCCCTGTTCTTCAGGCGCGATACCGATTCCCGTGTCGGCGACAGCGAGGAACGGACGGCCTTCGTCGTTGGTGCCGCACTGCAACGTAACCGTACCGCCGGGCCGATTGTAGCGGATGGCGTTGCTTGCCAGATTATAGATGAGCTCGTCGATCAAGCGCGAAACGCCTTCGATGACCACAGGCTTGGTCTCATGACTTATCGTCACATTCGCCTGACGGGCGACCTGTTCGAGACGCTGCTCAACCGCATAGATCGCACGCGAGAGCTCAATAGGCTCCGTGGACCCAATGGGCACCGCCTCGCCCTCAGTTGCACGTTCGGCCTCGTCCAAATTAGACAGCGTGAGGATATCGTTGACAAGCGCTGCCAAGCGGCCCGCCTCACGATAGATGCGACCGCCGAAGTTGCGCAGGTCATCCTCGCCCTCAACCATGCCGTTTGCGATGAGCTCGGCATAGCCCGAAATCGCCGTAAGCGGCGTCTTGAGCTCATGGGTGATATTCGCCGTGAACTCGCGGCGCATACGGTCGTTGTCCGCTAGCGCCGCCATTTGGCGCTTGAGTTCCTGGCGCTGCGACTCGATACGCTCAAGCATGGGGACCATCTCGACATAGGCGTGCTCATAGCTACGGCGCGGGTGGTCCAAATCCACCTCTTGCAACGGCGCGATGATGGCACGGGACTCGCGGCGCGCCATAAAAAACGAGAGCACCGCACCCGCTGCTGCGATAAGCAGCATCGGCGCCAGCATCGACAGCAAAATCGCCGCAACGCCAGGCTGGGCCTGCGCCAAGCGGACAACCTGGCCGTTATCAAGGACGACGGCGCGATACAGCATAATCTCGTCGAGCGTAGAGCTTGCACGCTCCGCGGAACCCGAACCATTCTCAAAGGCCTCGATGACCTCGGGGCGATCGCCGTGGTTGGGCAGTGTGGAAGGCGACGCCTCGTTGTCGTAGGCAACCGATCCATCCTTGTTAATCAGCGTGATGCGCAAGTCCTCGCGATCGAGGCTTCGCAAGAACGGGATGGGCTCCCGCTGCTCGTCGAGGGCGGCAGCAATGAGCTCGGTTTCCTGCGCCAGATTGGCACTCGTGGCATCCGCCAAAGTGTTTTGCACAAAGAACGCGCCCAGCACCGTAAACGCCACGATAACCGCCATGGCGCAGACAAAGATCGTCACAAAAACGCGGTGCGACAGCGTATGTTTTCCCTGGGGGGCGAAGACCACGGGTTACTCCTCCGATGCGGTGGCCGCGGTGTCGTCGCCTTCGGCACCATCACCGGCAGAAGGCTCGGCCAGGCGATAGCCCACGCCGCGCACGGTCTCGATGGCGCTGGCATGCTCGCCCAGTTTTTGGCGAAGCGTCTGCACGTGCACGTCAACGGTGCGCGAACCGCCGTCGAAGTCCCAGCCCCACACGCTCTGCAGCAACGACTCGCGGGTAAAGACCACGCCGGGCTTGCGCATGAGGTACTCGAGCAGGTCGAACTCGCGCAGGGTGAGCTTAAGCGGCTCGCCGGCAACGGTCACCTCGCGATGGCTGGGCGAGAGCACGATGCCGCCCACGCTGAGCACATCGCTCGCCTGCTTGACCATGCCGCCGCGACGCAGCAGTGCGCGGCAGCGGCTCGCAAGCTCCATGAGCGAAAACGGCTTAGTCAGGTAATCGTCGGCACCGCCATCGAGCGCCATCACCTTGTCGAGCTCGGTGTCCTTGGCGGTAAGCATCATGATGGGCACCGTCGCCGTCAGGCGATCGGCACGCAGGCGACGCATAATCGCTAGGCCATCGGTGTCGGGCAGCATGATATCGAGCAGCACAGCATCGGGCACCCGTCGCGCCACGGCAGCCTTAAACTCGCCATCGCACGAAAAGCCCTCGGCCTCGATTCCCTGCTTGCGCAGCGCGTAGACCGTCAAATCCCTGATGTTGTCATCGTCCTCGACGTAATAGATCATGTTGAACCCCTTTGCGGCCGATATGACCGCATCTTAACCCTAAAAGCACCTGTAAAAGACAGCGTCAGCCAAAACGCCCCGTCAAATAATCCGCCGTGCGCGGATCGGACGGATTTTTGAAGAGTTGTGCGGTAGGCGCGTGCTCCACCAGCTCGCCCAGCAAGAAAAACGCGACCGAGTCGGAGATGCGCGCCGCCTGCTGCATATTGTGCGTAACGACCACCAGCGTGCAGGTTTCCTTGAGCTCGCAGGCAAGCTGCTCCACCACGAGCGTCGACACGGGGTCGAGCGCCGAGGTCGGCTCGTCCATCAGCAGAATGTCGGGCTGCACGGCAAGTGCGCGGGCGATGCACAGGCGCTGCTGCTGTCCACCCGAAAGACCCAGGCCCGACTTCTTGAGCTTGTCCTTGACCTCGTCCCACAGGGCAGCGCGACGCAGGGAGTCCTCGACCAGCTCATCGAGCACGGCGCGCTCGCGCACACCCATACCGCGAGGACCGTAGGCGACGTTGTCGTAAATGCTCATGGGAAACGGGTTGGGGCGCTGGAACACCATGCCCACGCGCTGGCGCAAACGGCAGATGTCGTAATCGCCCAGGATATCTTGACCATCGAGCGCGATCTTGCCCTCGATGCGGCAATCCTTGATGCCGTCGTTCATGCGGTTAAAGCAGCGCAGCAACGTGGACTTTCCGCAGCCCGAAGGCCCGATGAACGAGGTGATCTGCTTGTCGCGGATCTTGATATTCACGTCCTTGAGCGCATGGTGGTCGCCATAGAACAGGTCGAGGCCCTCGACATCGATGCGCGTCGGCGAGGCGGCAAGATCCTCTGCCGTGGGGCGAGTCGCATCCCCAACCTCGCGCTCATGCGCGGCCTCGGCCTGCGCTTCCATGAGTTCTTCAAGCTCCGTGGGCTCCACAGCCGCAGCAGCCGTCATACCGCATACCTCCATATCGATATCAATTCAGCAGTATCGATAGTAGGAATCGCGGCTCATACGCACGTGAGCACATTGTCAAGTGTTTGTAAGGGCACGCTGGCTATGCGGCGGGCAGCTCGATGGTGAATATCGTGTGTTCGGGCGTCGATTCACATGCAACGGTACCGCCGTGTGCCGCGATGATCTCCTTGGCAATAGCAAGGCCCAGACCGGCGCCACCGCGATTGGTTGCACGCGCCGCATCCAGGCGATAGAACTTCTCAAAGATCACCTTGAGCTTTGCCGCAGGGATCGGATCGCCCTGGTTTATAAATCGTACGCGCACGCCGCCATCGTCTTGGCGCCTGGCCTCAATCGTGATCATCGAGCCTTCATAGCTATAGGCAACGGCGTTTTTCATGATGTTGTTGAATACGCGAGCCATCTTGTCGCCGTCCACGAGCACCGTCAGATCCTCGCAGATATCAACCTGGGCTTCTTTATGCTGTTCGTTGAGAATGGGATAGAACTCGTCGGCCACCTGTGCCAGTAAGAGCCCTAAATCGACGTAGCTGCGGGTGAGCACGATATCGTGGAAATCAAAGCGCGTGATGTCGAAGAACTCCTCGATGAGCGCATCGAGCCGGTGGGCCTTGTCGAGTGCCACGCCCGTAAAACGTGCGCGCTGCTCAAGCGGCAAATCGGGGGCCTCCTGCAAGAGCGAAAGGTAGCCCACCACGCTGGCGAGCGGCGTGCGCAGGTCGTGCGCCAGGTACGTCACCAGGTCATCTTTGCGGTGGGATTCGTCACGCAGGGCTTGTTGAACCCTACGCTCGCAATCGCGCACCCGGTTGAGCGCGCCCTCGACCTCGAGGAAGTCGCCGTCAATGTTGTCCCATGTGTCGGGGTTATCGATCAGACGGTCCTGAATGCGGGCGGCGATCACGCGGTCGGCATGCTGCTCGCCCTGCTCATAACCCTGGTAGTACAGGGCACGCCCGCAAAAGAACAGGACGCACACGGCAAGTGCCAGCACAAAGCCAAGCATGTTGAACACAAAGCCGGCATCAAAGAACACGGGCTCGCGAATACCGCCAAGCGCCAGGGCCCCGATCGCCAGCGTAAGGGTCCACGCGGCACCGCCGATTACCACGCAGCGGCGAACGATTTCGAATCGATCGATCAGCAAAAAGCCAATGAGCAGCACCGCCAGGATGCCAACGATATTGTCGATGCCGATGAGCAGCAGACTCAGCATAAAGAGCAGTACCGTCGCCAACGCACGGTTGTCAACGACCGCCCTTACGTATTCAAAGAGTCGATCGGGCACCTCGAATACCCGCCTATCGTCTTTTGTCATATCCACTTCCCCACCATCAAAGGCGTTATTCGATTATGTAGCCGACGCCCCAGACGTTTTTGATAAAGCGCGGCTTTTGAGCGTCGTCGCCGATCTTTTCGCGCAGGTGGCGAATGTGCACCATCACCGTATTGTTGGAGCCGGGCATAAAATCCTCGTTCCACACCGCGCGGAACAGGTCCTCCACGGCCACCACGCTGCCGCGATGCTCGACCAGATACAGCAAGATGGAATACTCGATGGGCGTGAGGCGAACCGGTGAACCGTCCACTGTCACGGAACGAGCATCGCGGTTGATCTCAAGGCCGTCGAGCTGGATGGTCGGCGACTCGGCCGCCTGCGCGCGGCTACCGTAGCTGGTGTAGCGACGAAGCTGAGCGTGCACGCGTGCGATGAGCTCAAGCGGACGGAACGGCTTGACCACATAATCGTCCGCGCCAAGCGAAAGGCCCTCGATCTTGTCTTGCTGGGCATCGCGCGCCGTCAGCATGATCACGGGATAGGTATGGCTGGAACGGATCGTACGTAGCAGCTCAAAGCCATCGATATCGGGCAGCATGACATCCAGCAGCGCCAGATCGAACTCCTGCTCCAAGATTGCCTTGGCAGCATCGGCCCCGCTATAGGCGACCTGTACGTCAAAGCCTTCTTTTGTAAGGTAGATACCAACCAAGTCGGCGATGGCCTTTTCGTCATCAACTACCAAAATGCGCTCGTTCATGCGTGCTCCTCTCGCGCTCCATTATGCCCGAGGGGGCGCATGCCACACACAACAAGCGTGGGTGATTAAGTCGGCCTTAAGCACCCTTGTGCCCGTTCGGGCGCGGATGTGGGCCACGCACGCACGCGATAATCGCCGACACCGGCAAACGATATACTCTAGTTCCAGAAGAGACCATCCCGTCGAAAGCGAAATCTGTGAAGTCCCTCATCTCTTTTGCAAAGCGCTCAGCCCAGCTTGCCGCCGGCTTTGTCTGCGCTATCGCCCTTGCCGCTGGCGTGCCCACCGTCGCCGGCGCCCAAGTGCTCACGACCGACAATGTTTGCGGCAAAACCGCCGATGCGCGCGGCATCACGGCCGAAAACCTGCCCGATATCGATGCGACCAATGCCCTCGTCATGGGCAAAGACGGCACCGTCTACTATGGGCGCGGCGCCGATGAGCAGGTCAAAATCGCCTCGATCACCAAGGTCATGACCGCAATCCTAACCGTCGAGAATTGCAAGATGGACGAGAAGGTCACGGTGAGCAACGCCGCAGCCACCGTGGGTAATTCGACCGCCGGCTTGCTCGAAGGCGACGAGCTTACCGTGGAGCAGGCGCTGCGCGGCCTGATGATTCCCTCGGGCAACGACGCCGCCATCGTGCTCGCCGAATATGTGGGCAAGAAGATCGACCCTAAGACCAAAGACGCCGAGGCCACATTTGTGAAGGCCATGAACGAGCGCGCTAAGAAGCTCGGCTGCACCGGTACGCTTTTTGAAAACCCGCATGGTCTGGACTTTGATGAGTGGGCTGGCGATATGCACTCAACCGCACACGACGTAGCGCTGATGATGCAGGAGGCCATGAAAAACGACACGATCCGCGAGGTCGTAGCGAGCGAGGATTCCTGGATCGAGGTCACGGGCGCCGACGGCACCGACCATTCGCATTCCATGGACACGCATAACTATTTGCTGGGCCAAGATGGCAACATCGGTGGCAAGACCGGCACTACCGACGATGCAGGCTATTGCTTTACGGGTGCCTACAACCGCGATGGCGACGAGATCTACACCGTCGTTTTGAACTCCACCACCACCGACCAGCGCTTTACCGATACCGCAACCCTTGCCAATTGGCACTACGGTCACAAGGTGACGGTCGCGATCGCCAACACGCAGGAAAAGACCGCCAACGGCAACCCGCTTATGGCGCGCATTGGTCAAACCGACTGGACGGATAAGACGATCGACGCCACACTCGCCGATCCTACGGCGCAAGCGACCGTGTTTTCCCTTGCCGGCGAGGTGACCGAAAAGGTTAGCTACGACGATCTTTCGGGCACGGTGCATGTGGGCGACAAGGTGGGCAGCATTACGCTCAAGCAGGACGGCACCAAGATCGCCGTCATGGATTTGGTTGCCGACGAGGAAGGCTCGGGGCCGAATCCCATTGAGTGGCTACTCGTGAAGCTCGATCGCTTGGGCCGCCGCATCGACAACCGCCCGCTCACGGCAGAAAGCGAGACCGTCGCCAAGGCGCCCGAGGTGTAGGGCGCAAGAATAATAAGCCCATTGAAAGGAGGCGTCCGAAAGGATGCCTCTTTTTTGAGGGTTCGAATCCCCAGTTAACATCCTTCTAATTAAAAAAGGGCCCCAAATGGGACCCTTCTTCAAATTCGTACTGGCGGAGAGCTGGGGATGTCCGGGCATGCTGCGCATGCCCTCCGGCTTCAAAGCCTGGCGGCTTTTCGCCCACGGGCTACAAACGCTTTCGCGTTTGCTTAACGCCCGTGCCCTCTCGGGTTCGAATCCCCAGCTAACGTGGTTCAACTAAAAAAGGGCCCCTTTCGGAACCCTTCTTTAAAGTCTTACTGGCGGAGAGCTGGGGATTCGAACCCCAGATGCCCTTTTGGGGCATACTCGCTTAGCAGGCGAGCACCTTCGGCCTCTCGGTCAGCTCTCCGTAACAGCCGTTCTATAGTAACCAAACAGCCGAAGTTGGGCAAGAGGAAATTTTCTAATTGCCTAGCAGCCTTTCCTCCTTGAAAGCTTCGCCTACCCCAGCGAGCGGTTGAGGGAGCCGAGCTCGTCGTTGCCCATGGTGCGCCACATTTGGAAGATGCAACCGCGTGCCAGGAAAAAGAAACCGTTGTCGACCAGTTGCACAGCGGCATCCGCGAGTTGATTGGTCACGGCGGGCACCGGCGGCAGCTCAAGACCTGCCTTGCGGATGGTCTCGACCGCTTCCTCGAATGTCGGAGGCTCGCTGACGCCCATCTCGTTCATAAGGCCCTGCATTTCTTCCAGCGCGCTGCTGCCCGACTCCTCGCCGCGCGGCACCAGACGGTAACAAGCCAGCGCCAGGTCGAGCTGATCGCAATTCCAATAGGCAAACGCCAAGCGATAGAACAGGTAGCCGATTGCAGAACGATCGCTGGCAATACGTAGGCCGTGGCGCGCCACCTCGATAATCTCGTCAAAGCGCTCCAGGCGTGCTAGCACGTTGATCAGGGCAAAGTGAGACTGCATGGACGAGCGCGCCAAATCGTAAAGATGGCGCACCTCGGGCAGCGCACGCTCAAAGTCCTCTTGTTCGGCGTAAAAGCTGCAGATCTCGTGCTGGGCAAAATACAGCGCATCAGGAGCGCGAAGGATACGCACAGAGCGGTCTTCTTCCAACACCGGAAGCACCATGCGCACCAGCTGGTTATCGCAAAACTGCGTTTGAACCGGACCTGTCGCCAAAAGCTCGGCGACGGCGCACTTAGCCTCCAACTCCTCGACAAGACGGGAAAAACCTTCAAAAGCACCTGTACGGTCGACTTTTGCCTGCTCGCGCAATTCAACAACACGGGCCACGTATGGGTCATCGTCCTCTTCCATGACCTCCAACTCGTCAGCCTTATCGGCAAGCAGCAGATCGCGCAGCGCCGGCGGCAGCGTGCGATGGTCATCACGCGGACGGGCATGAACCTCCGCAGGTTCAATCGTCTCCGGAGCGGTTGACTCATATGCCTCAAGCACACGCTTGCACGGCATATCGTCCATGTCCATGCTCTCAAGATCCTTGGCGACAGGCACGCAATCGGCCAGATAGGCCGCGCGCCCAAAGAAATACGTTGCGACAACGCACTCGCCCTGCTCACTGTCGGGAGCAGCAATCTGCACATAGCAGCGCGTGATGCAGGTGCCCGCGGCAAAACACGCTGCCGCAAGCGTGAGCGCCACGCGCGCATCGTGCTCCGCGGCCCAGATCGCGCGCGTGTCCTCGTCCAACTCGTGCCAGGCGTCATCTTGAGCGTCGTATTCACGTTGTGGCATAGCATCAACGACAGACTGCCCAAACCGAACGAGCATGATCCCCTCGGCAACGTTTGCCCGATAGGTATAGTCGAGCCGCGTGACCACGTTAAGTGCCTCGACAATACGCGCGAAGCGGGTACGCACATCCCACTCACCGCCCGGCTGGCAAGCCACCGTACCCGGTTTGCCCCACGGGTTATCGCTCGAGGCCGTATCGAGCAGTCGGGGAACATCGTTGGTCGTCTTGGCGATATGCCACGCATCAAAGAGCGCGCAGCCCTCAAGGCTCGGCGAGGATGCCGCAGGGACCAATCCGGCCCCGATGTGCTCAAGGATGGCGGAGAGACGGTTAAGACGGCACTCGATGGCAAGCAGCATGTCAATCTCGTCCTGGTCCAGCAGGCTGCGATCAAAATTGAGATAGAAAAGCTTTGAGCGATCGATGCGAGCCAGGCTCATCTCGGACTTAGCGGCGATGGTGCGCAAGCGGGGCAAGTCAATTTCACTCATAAGGGCGGCGGCATAGCGCTCGATACCGCTCGGATTCTCGGCATGGTCAATGCGGTAAAGCAGCGTCTCGATAGCATCAGGGAGCGGTGTCGTGTTAAAGCCCAAAAACACCTCGACCGGCTCGGGCAACTTTACGAGCTTGATCTTGTCGACAACGTTTTGCATACCCTCGTCGAGTCCGTCGGCGTCCGCCGTGCTCGCAATGGTATTTTCGGAGTCAGCGAATATCACGTAGCGCAGGAACATCGATGCCATGAACTCACCGTAAGGAAGGGAGCGGGTCGAATTCCATGTCTCGTGATCGGACTGTTCGCGCATGGGGCCTTCGGGAGAGCCGACGGTTCGCGCGCACGCGCGCATTGTGCCGTTGGCTCCCCGAACCACAATCTCACCAATACCGGAGTCCGACTCGTCAAGGACCAGTTCCATGTCGGGATCGTTGGGCAGCGGAGTCTCGCTAACGGGGCGGTCCACCTTGTACACCTCGCCCGAAACGCTTACGTAGCCCAAAAGCGACACATGACTTTTGCCAACGAATTCGACGACATAGCAAGATTCATGCTGATCCTCGCCAAAGAGTTTCCAGACCACGCCATATGAACGTCCCGCAGGCTGCTCGGGCATCGCCGGAAAGCGCTTTTTGGGATCGAGAAACCTGAGCTTGTATGTCGGACGCTCTGCCACGAAGTATCACCCTGATCGGTCGCTTGAAGAAGGAGTGGTCGCGAATTAGTCGCGACATCTACTCGGAATCTTACACGAGTCGACAGGAAATCGTCCGCTTTACGCCCGCGCCTCGACCGAGGTTCGAATCAATGCGGTGTTTACGTAAAAGAAAAGCCCCCGTTGCCGGGAGCTTTAATCTCAAATGGTGCGGCGTATAGGATTCGAACCTATGACGTTCTGATTCGTAGTCAGACCCTCTATCCAGCTGAGGTAACGCCGCAGCGCAAAACATATAAAACCACTTTAGCTTATTGGAGTCAAGCACAATCTCAAACTTTTTTGTGGAACGCAGTTTTGTCATGCTGATCCGCATATACCGTCGTTCCCCGTACGATCGATTGGCTTTTCGATCACGTCAAACTTAGCATCAAGTTCCCTCAGGAGCGATCTCACCCGCTGGGCACAATCATAATCGGCAAACGAGATGCTCAACATGCGAGCAACCTGGTTAGATGTCCGGACCCCATAGAAATGCTCCAGGGCCACAAGCCCCTCGTGCGCCACAAACGTCTCAACCACATGCGGCGACTCCTCGTAGCACCATTGGGTCAACGGACCCTCGCTCGTCTGTCGAACCACCAGGCCACCCATGCCAGACGGCTCACACGTCACAAGCAGGTACTCCCCGCCCTCGTCGCTCTCAAACAAAACCACCCGATCATCAAACAGCTCCATCGCGTCCCCTTTCTCTCGCTCTTATTTAGCAAAAGCATAGCAGGTAGATGGCTGTATACAGAACAGTTGTTCGTGTGTTTTCTATTGAGCTGTCCGCACAGCATGGTATGGCCGTACACAAAAAGGGCACCCCAAAAAGGAGTGCCCTAGCAAATCGCTTATGCAGCCAATCTACGCGACCGGCTCGATCTTCTCGAGGCCGCCCATGTAGGGACGCAGAACCTCGGGGATCGTGATGGTGCCGTCAGCGTTCTGGTAGTTCTCCAGAATGGCTGCCATGGTACGGCCAGCCGGCAGACCGGAACCGTTGAGGGTGTGCAGATAGCGCGAACCCTTGAAGTTCTCGGGGTCGCGATACTTGATGTTGGCGCGACGGGCCTGGAAGTCACCGCAGTTGGAGCAGGAGCTGATCTCCTTGTAGGCGTTGTAGCTCGGCAGCCAGACCTCAACGTCGTAGGTCTGACGGGCAGAGAAGCCCAAGTCGCCGGTGCACAGGCTAATCACGCGATACGGAAGGCCCAGCTGCTGCAGCAGGTACTCGGCCTCGGCGGTCATGCTCTCGAGCTCCTCGTCGGACTCCTCCGGCTTGGCAAACTTTACCATCTCGACCTTGTCGAACTCGTGCTGGCGAATGATGCCGCGGGTATCGCGACCAGCGGAGCCGGCCTCCTCGCGGAAGCAGGGGGTGAAGGCGGTGTAGCGGCGCGGCAGGGTATCGGCGTCGAGGACCTCACCGGCGTGCAGGTTGGTGAGCACGACCTCGGCGGTGGGGATCAGGAAGTTGTCGCCCGAGACGTGATAGGCGTCGTCCTCGAACTTGGGCAGCTGGCCCGTGCCGAACATGGTCTGACGCTTGACGACGATGGGCGGCCACCACTCCTTAAAACCACGGCTGGTGTGCGTATCGAGGAAGAAGTTGATGAGGGCGCGCTCAAGACGGGCGCCGGCGCCACCGAGAACGGTGAAGCGGCTGCCGGAGAGCTTGTTGCCGCGCTCGAAGTCAAGGATGTCGAGGTCGGTGCCCAGATCCCAGTGCGGCTTAAAGTCGAAGTCGAACTCGCGCGGGGTGCCCCAACGACGGCGCTCGATGTTCTCGTCCTCGTCCTTGCCGTACGGCGTGGCCTCGCAAGGAATGTTGGGCAGGTGAGCCATGAAGTCGTACTGCTCCTGCTCGAGGGCGGTGCGGCGCTCGGCCAGACCGTCAATCTTCTCGTTGACGGCGCGCACGGCCTCCTTGGCGGCCTCGGCCTCGTCCTTCTTGCCCTCCTTCATCAGGGCGCCGATCTTCTTGGACTCGGCGTTGCGCGTAGCTTGAAGTTCCTCGACCTCGGTGATGACGGCACGACGCTCGTCGTCGAGCTCAAAGAACTTCTCGCGATCCCAAGACGTCTGGCGGTTAGCCATGGCGACATCGATGGCATCGGGGTTCTCGCGAACAAACTTGATATCAAGCATTAGATCCTCCGGCGATATACATTCCATTTAGGTTGCAACCTTGTACATGTATGGGCAAGTATATACTTATGAGCGTTTACGACCCAACTCAACTACGCAAGAAGGCACCCAATGGACGCAGTTTTTTCCTTTTTGTTTGGCACCCGCACCGGTTTTGCCATCCTTTTCGCCGGCGGCATCCTGCTGTTTGCGATTATTGCCTTTGTAATGGAGAAGCGCACCCATAAGATGTATGTCGACCGCGGCCCCAAGTCCGAGGACGAAGAAGACAGCTTCTGGGACTAACCTGCCAAAAAGGGACAGGTTTATTTTGGTCGGTTTTATCTGGGCAAACGCAAGTGCCCCGCAACTGGAATTGAGCCAGTTGCGGGGCACTTTTCGCTAAAAGGACAAAACCGCAGGAAAAACCTGCCAAAATAAACTGTCCCTTTTTTGGTCGGTTTTACTGGAGGGTTGCGTCGATTGCCTTGACCAGGGCGCTGCGCATGCCGGCGTCCTCGAGCGCAACGACGCCCTTGATGGTGGCACCGCCGGGCGAGCACACGGCATCCTTCATCGCTGCGGGATGCTGACCGGTTGCGAGCTGCAGCTTTGCCGTACCCAGCACCATCTGGCTCACAATGCGATAGGCATCAGCACGCGGGATACCGTGCTTGACCGCTGCATCGCCCAGGGCCTCGATTGCCATAGCGACAAATGCCGGAGCGCAACCACCCACCGTGCCGCCCACGAACAGCAGGCTCGTATCGAGCTCGACCACCGCACCGAGCTTGCCAAGCAAATCAAGCACCACTGCGCTCTGCTCATCACTAAGCGTGGAAGCCTTCTCGCAAGCGATGACGCCCTCGCCCACCGAAACCGGCGTGTTGGGCACCGTCGAGATATGCGCGACGCCCGGCAGGACCTGCTCCCACTTGGCACTGTCCCAGGTCCAGGCAACCGACAGAACGACCTTTTTGGCAAGAGCATCCTTGAGCGGGGCGAATACCTTCTCGATCATGTACGGTTTGACCGCAGCAACCACGATATCGGATGCGGCGACAACCTCGGCGGCATCGTGGCAAGCGACCGTCCCGCGCGCCTCACAGCGCTCAACCAGTGCGTCGTAGCGACCCGCACAGGCGCACATGTCGCTCGCAGCTACACCGGCAGCGATCCAGCCATCGGCCATAGCGCTCGCCATATTGCCAAAACCGACAAATCCAATCTTCATATCACATAGTCCTTTCAGACACATTCCTCAAAACGAAAGGTATTGTCCCACGCCATTGTTTCGTATTGCCGACCTATTTGTGATACGGCTCGCCACGGCTAATCTTGCAGGCACGGTAAATCTGCTCTAGCAGCACCACGCGCGCCAGGTTATGCGGCAGGGTAATGCGTCCAAAACTGAGCATCTCGTCGGCGCGTGCGCGCACGTCATCGCTCACGCCGTCCGAACCGCCGATTACAAAGGCAATGTCGCTGCTGCCTCGCAGCATAAGATCGTCGAGCCTCGCCGAAAACTCCTCGCTCGAGCGCTCCTTGCCCTCGATAGCCAGCAGGATCACATGCGCTCGAGATGGCAAGGCGGCAAGAATCGCCGCCCCCTCCTTGTCGCGCGCGGCATCCACGCCGCCCGCCTTAGCCGGGTCGATATCGGCCACCTCGCGGATATCCACCTTGGCATAGGCACCTAGGCGCTTGGTGTACTCAGCGCACGCGTCCTTCCAAAAGCGCCCCTTGAGCTTACCGACGCAAACGACGGTGTATTTCACGCGCGTCTACCCCTTCGAATCGTTTTGAACTTTGCCGGCGGCCAGCATCTGCTCGAACATCGAGGCCGACTGCGAAAAGTCGCTCGGCAGCACGACCGTCGAGGTTTTACCCGTGCGAGCGAACTCCGTCATCATCTCGGACCACTGCGTAAACATGAACAGTTGGTTGGCCTCGTCATTGCCGACACCCGTCTCCTGGATGATCTCGAGCGAATCTTTGATACCCAGCGCGATGGCCTTGCGCTGGTTGGCGATGCCCTCGCCCGCCTTTTCCATAGCCTCGGCCTCGGCGGTCGCCTCGGTGACGCGCTTGATGCGGTCGGCCTCGGCGAGCTCCTGCGCGGCAGCGCGCTTGCGCTGGGCAGCGTTGATGTCGTTCATGGAGTTCTCAACCTCGGTCGGCAGTGCGATTTTGGTGATGAGCGTCGACACGAGGGTGAAGCCGTAGGCGGCCATCTGCTCGGAAACGGTAGCGTTGACATCCTTGGCGATGTCATCCTTCTTGGCAAAGACCTCATCGAGTGTGTAGACGGGGATGGAGGAGCGCAGGGCGTCGGTGATGAAGTCGCGCATCTGGTCGACGGGCTCCTGCAGCATGTAGTAGCTCTTGTAGATGCCCGAATCTGCCGGGCCGGCGCCCATGTCGTAGCTCACGTGGTACTGAGCGGAGACCTCAAGACCGATGGTCACGTTGTCCTGGGTCTTAACGTCGATGCCAAAACCATTTTTCATGGTGCGCAGACTCACCGTGGCGGCCTTGCGGTCAATCACGGGCACCTTCACGTGGAAGCCCGCGTTGACGATACGATTGAACTTACCCAAGCGCTCGATGATCACAGCGTGCTGCTGCTCAACGACGTAGCAGGCGTTGGGGAGCAGCAACAACAGGATGATGATGGGAATCAAAAGGCTGGTAAGGGCGGCGATGATACCGGAAAACAGCATGGTCTCTCCTCTGATAGGCACACGTTGGCATTAGGATACCCGTCCAAGGAGATCGTGCATAACAAAAAAGCTCCCATTGCTGGGAGCTCTTTCAATCCATGGTGCTGGCGAAAGGACGTCCGCGTATCCGCTTCGCGGATCCGCACCGGCATCGGCCGCCTGCCGGCGTCCTCGCCAGCTCGCTAAAAACGCTCCGCGTTTTCTTTACGCTCGCTCCTTCACAGGTTCAAGTCCCTGCGACGGGCCCATAACAAAAAAGCTCCCATTGCTGGGAGCTCTTTCAATCAATGGTGCGGGCGAAAGGACTTGAACCTTCATGGGGTTGCCCCCATACGGACCTGAACCGTACGCGTCTGCCAATTCCGCCACGCCCGCGTGCAGGAATTAGAATAACGGAGCGCCACCGCGAACGCAAGAACTATTTTTGAAAAAGTTTGCAGGCATTTTCCCAAGCGGCATGCGCGATTGTTTCGGCGTCCTCACCAGTGCGATCGACACGGTCGTTAACCAGCGCGTTTGCCGTAATGGAGATCATTGCTGGCTCGCATTCAAGACCGCGAATGGGCTCCGGCGCCATATACGGGCAATCCGTCTCGAACAAAATGCGGTCGAGCGGGGTCGCCGCAAATGCCTCGCGCACGTCGTCGTTGCGCTTAAAGGTGGCCGCACCACCATAGGCGATATAGCAGCCCAGCTCCACAAAGCGCTCCATCGTGGCGCGGTCCTCGCCAAAGCAGTGCAGCACGCAACCGGCCTGAGGCACACCCACCTCGCGCAGCACGTTGTACGCATCCATATGCGAGGTGCGCTCCCCATCCGAGTCCTCGTGCCGCAGGTGCAGCTCCACCGGCACATTGCGGCGCACGGCAACTTCGAGCTGACGCGCCATGCAATCAATCTGCACACTGTGGGGCGCCGGCGCGATGTCGTCGTCGTAATCCATGTGGTAGTCCAGACCGATCTCGCCGATACCGGCGCACAAAGGGTCATCGAGCGCAGCAACAACCTGCGCGTGAATGTCATCGGTATAATCCGGCGCGCCATAGGGGTGAACGCCAGCGAGATACTTGATCTGCGGAATATCCCGCATCGGCAGAATTTCGCGCACGAGCCAGTCGCTATAGTCCGTCACGCTGCGCTTGTCGGCGATGGGGTCGAGCATCGTCACCAACAGGTCGACGCCCGCGGCTTTGGCGCGCACGAGCGTCTCGGGCACTTCTTTCCCCCAAAACGAAAGCAGATGCGCATGCGTGTCAGCAAGCGGTGCCAAGGGCACGGGACAAGCAACCGTCTTCTTTTTCTTGGTAAACGTCACGCGTTCGGCATTAGGCATCATGGATGAGCTCCTGAGCCAGGCGGATAAAGTCGGCAACATCAAGCGTTTCTGCGCGCGTGGTGGGTGCGATACCGCAAGCCTCAAAGGCGGCGTCGAGCACGTCCTTGGCAAAGCCGTTGGCGCTCATGGAGTTGCGAATCGTCTTGCGGCGCTGAGCAAACGCGGCGTCGATCACACGAGTCACAAACTCGCGGTCGAGGCCCTCGGGTACCACGCCGTCAACGCGATCGATACGCACGACGGCCGAGTCCACGTGCGGTGCCGGCATAAAGCAACGTGGCGGCACCTCAAAGCGACCCGTAACCTGCGCATACAGGCCGAGCTTTGCCGTGTAGCCGCCATAGGTCTTGTTACCCGGCACCGCGGCAATGCGATCGGCAACCTCCTTTTGAACCATGACCACAGCACGCTTGAGCGCGGGCATCGTCTGGAAGAACTGCAGGATGATCGTCGCCGCCACGTTATAGGGCAAGTTCGCAACAAATACCGTCGGCTCACCGCCCGCAGCCTGCTCAATCTGCTCCGGGCCCACCTTAAGCGCGTCGCCCATGATAAAGCGGAAGTTGGCATAGTCGGCGGCGTGGGCATCGAGCACCGGCTCAAGCTCGGGATCGGCCTCAATGGACGTAACGCACGCCGCTTCCTGCAGCAACGCAAGTGTCAACGTACCGCAACCTGGACCCACCTCGAGTACGCGCTCGTCACCTGCAAGCTCGGCAAGCTCGCAGATACGTTCGATCACATGATTGTCGATTAGAAAGTTCTGGCCCAGGCGATGCTTGGTCGCAAGGCCAAACTCCTCCAGCAGCTCCCTTGTTGCCGTGGGGTTTGCCAAAGGCGAAGTTGTCATAGTTGCCTCCTTAGCATGATGGCGGCGTCTTGAAACGAAAGGGCATGGACCGTTGCGGCCATGCCCTTACATCTAAACAGCAAATTGCCGATATGGCGCTCGTGCGGTCTCTACGCCAGACGCGGGAACAGCGGATCGCCCTTCTCGACGGGCTGACCACCAGCAAGCAGGCCCCAAGCGCAAATGCCCTTGAGGTCGTCGGTCGCGGCCTCGTTCTCGCAGGACAGGCGGCGCAGGGCCTCGGCAGAGGTCTGAGGCATGAGCGGCATCAGCAGGTGAGCGGCAATGCGGATGGCCTCGAGCAGGTTGTAGATCACAAACGCCAGCTCGTCAGCCTTGGCCTCGTCCTTGGCAAGTGCCCAGGGCTCGGAGTCCTCGATGTAGTGGTTGGCGGCGTGGATGAGCTCCATGACCTCATCCTTGGCTCCGCCGTAATCGAGCACGTCCATCTTGGCCATGTAGCGGTCGACCAGGCCATCGGCGATCTTTGCCAGCGGGTTGTCGAACGCATCGAACGATGCGGGCTTGGCGGGCGCGCAACCGTCAAAGTACTTGCCGCTCATGTTGAGCGAACGCGAGATAAGGTTGCCCCAGCTGTTGGCCAGGTCGGCGTTGTAGACCTGCTCCATGCGATCGAAGCTGATGGCGCCGTCGGTACCGGGAACGACATCGGTCATAAAGTAGTAGCGATAGCCCTCGACGCCCAGCATGTCGATAACGTCCTGCGGAGCGATGGCGTTACCGCGGCTCTTGGACATCTTCTCGGCCTTGCCGGTCTCGGCATTGCGCACGGTCAGGAAGCCGTGGGCAAAGACGTGCTCGGGCAGGGCCTCGCCGATGGCCATGAGCATGGCGGGCCAAATGACGCAGTGGAAGCGGATGATGTCCTTACCCACGATGTGGAACTGCGCGGGCCAGCGATAGGCCAGCTCGGCACGCGCCTCGTCGGTGTCGACACCGTAGCCGACGGCCGTCATATAGTTGAGCAGCGCGTCAAACCATACATAGGTCACATGGCCCTCGTCAAACGGAACCTGGATGCCCCAGTCAAAGCTCGTGCGACTCACAGAAAGGTCGTTGAGGCCGCCCTCGACAAAGCTGCGAACCTCGTTCATGCGGAACGCAGGCTCGACAAAGTCGGGGTGCTCGTCATAGAGCTTGAGAAGCTTGTCCTGGAAGGCGGAAAGCTTAAAGAAGTAGGACTCCTCCTGGACGCGCTCAAGCGGACGGTGGCAGTCGGGGCATAGATGCTGGCCGACGCTGCCGTACTCCTCGTCGCCCTTCTGGACCTGCGTATCGGTGAAGTAGGTCTCGTCAGGCACGCAATACCAACCGTCGTAGCTGCCCTTATACAGATAGCCGGACTCCTTCATGCGCTCCCACAGGTACTGCACGGCATGATGCTGGCGCGGCTCGGTGGTGCGGATGAAGTCGTCGTTGGAGATCTCGAGCTTGCTCCAAAGCTCCTTGAAGTGCGGAGCCTGGCTGTCGGTCCACTCCTGCGGCGTCATGCCATGCTTGGCTGCGGCCTCGGCGACCTTCTCGCCATGCTCGTCCATGCCGGTCAGGAACTTGACGTTATAGCCGGCGGAGCGGCGATAGCGAGCCTGAACGTCGGCGATGATGGTGGAATAAGCCGTGCCCAGGTGCGGATCGGCGTTGACGTAGTAGATGGGCGTCGTGATAAAGAACGAAGGCTTGCTTTGATCCATGGGGTTTGTCCTCCAGAAAAACGTTGCATACAGGGGATGATTCTAGCGCAAGGGCTGGATATCCTCCATCTATTGCATATCGAGCACCATGGCATAGACATCGCGCTTGCGGCGCGAATACTTCTGAGACAGGCGCTTGGCCACCGCAGAGGCGGGCTCCCCCTCCTCGAGCGCGGTGCGGATATCCTCGCGCAGGGCATCGTCGGGATCCGCTACCGCAGCGCCAACCGGCGCGATGCCGGCCTCCTCGTCCTCGCTCGGCGGCGCGATGACCAGCGCAATCTCGCCCTTTACCTCGCCGCGAGCACGCAGCTCCTCGGCAAGCTGGTCAGCGGGCCCGCGCAAGACCTCCTCGTGCAGCTTGGTGAGTTCGCGGCAGACGGCAAGCTCACGCTGGGGAAAGACCTCCGCCACGGCCTCGAGCGTCGCCACGATGCGATGTGGAGACTCGTAGAAGATGAGTGCGCCGGGCACCACGGCAAGGCGCTGCAAACGGCGCACACGGTCGCCGTGCTTTCGGCCCAAAAAGCCCTCGAAGAAAAAATGCTCGCAGGGAATGCCGGACGAAACGAGTGCCGTGACGCAAGCAGAGGGTCCGGGAATAACTTCGACAGGCACATCGGCCTCACGCGCCGCCTCGACCAGCGCCTGGCCGGGATCGGACACGCTCGGCATGCCGGCGTCCGAGGCAAAGGCGAGGGTCTCCCCCGCCAGCAGACGGTCGACCAGGCCGGCAGCGCGGCTAGCGATCACATTCTCGTCGCAACGGACAAGCGGCTTGGAAATACCCAGGTGCATCAGTAGCTTTGACGTCACACGCGTGTCTTCGCAGCAAATGGCATCGGCGGCGGCAAAAGCCTCGCCAACGCGCGGGGACAGGTCGCCTAGGTTGCCGATGGGCGTGCCGACCACATAGAGTTTGCCCGTATGGGCGCTGTTTTGCGTCATATCAACCTATTCAATCATGCCGCGCTCGAGCGTACCGAGCGCCGCGCGGGCGTCCCATGCTGCAATGCGCTTCTCGGTCTTCCACGTTTGGAAGAACCAACCGGCAGCCGGCGCAAACGAAGCCAGCTGGTTGGCGATAAACACGCGCTCGTAGGCATTGCGGCCCTCGGGCGTAACCGACGAGTTGGCAAAGATCGCCGCGCCCGACCATTCGCCCACCAGCACGGGGAACCCAGTCGAAATCGCCTCTTTAAGCTCGCGCTTGTTACGCAAAATCGCCGTCGTCAGCCCGCGGGGGCTCGTGATGTCGAGCGCATACTCGTCGCGGTAATGGTACAGGTGAAGGTCCATGTAGACGTTCTTGTACTTGGCGCCGCGCATAAAATGCTTCCACTCGCTGGGATGCCCCGACGACGAGAAGACGACGATCTTATCCTCGGGCATATACGAACGGACGAGCTCGTAGGCATCGCGATAGAAATTGCGCAGGTAGTGAGCGGGAATGCCATCCGTCATGGTGAAGAGGCTCTTGCGAACGCTCATCTGCGGCGTGTCCAGCAGCTCAATGCCCAGCAGGCTCTCGGCCTCGCCATAGCGATCGGCCAAGCGCTCGAGCACGTCGAGTGCGACATGACGGCCGTTGGTGGACGAATGCCACTCGGCAACAGCCTCCGGCGTGGTGGGCGAATCGTTGGAATCGCCCTGGCCACCGGGCACGGTTGCCAGATCGAGCAGCACGCGGATGTCGTACTTGGCAGCCCACTCAATTGCGCGGTCGATGTAATCGACAACCGATATGTAGGAGGCATCGGACTCCTGTGAGCCAAAGGCATACCAGGGCACCGGCAGACGCACGGCATTGAGACCGATCTGCGCCATGCGACGAAAATCGTCCTCGCTCACAAACGTCTCGTAATGGCGGCGCATGCGCTCGTTATAGGCGGCGGTACCCATGGCCTCCTGTAGCTCGGCCGCGTTGGATGCACCGGTCGCCGCGTACAGCGACGGGGTCACCCAAGGCTCGGGAATAAACCAGCCAGAGAGATTAACGCCGAGTATCCTCTCCATCACTGCCCCCTTCGGATCATGCAGGTCGAACCCGCATCGTATTGCATAGGATAAGTATCGTTTTGAGTATACCCGCGTGTGCGGACAGGCGACCGAACGGTCTGCAAAGTGACGCGAAAGTGGGAGGAATGTCTGGGGCGGGCGGGCTCGGAATGGTGCGATGAGGTGTGTACGCGCGCCGGAGGCAGGCACCGGAAAGTGTGTCCCGTTCTGAGCCCTTATTCTGGGACGCAGTTTCCGCAGAACCCTACATAAAAGAAAAGGACCCCTTTGCAGAGGTCCTAGTCAATTCAAGGTGGCGGGGAAGGGAATCGAACCCCTGACACGAGGATTTTCAGTCCTCTGCTCTACCAACTGAGCTACCCAGCCATTTGAGGTGTGCCTTGTTTCAAGGCTTGATTAGTATAACCAAGGACGCGTTCCGGTCAACCGAGAATTTTAAAAAAGTTTTTGAGCACAGCCTCGGTTCTATAAATCGGCACGTCAGAGACATCAGCCGGCAGCAAGAAGTTTTTCGCTCAGAGCCGCACGGGCAAACTCACTTGGCGTCATCCCCTCGGCAGCCGCCCGTCGACGAATGGCCTCCTTCATTCCCAGAGGAATCTTGACCGACAGCGTTGCCGTCCCCTCACCTGAGAGTGGGGGCCGTCCATGCACGATCCCACCAACGGTGTGTTCGCCATCCGGAAACTCTCCGCGCTCGTACGACTCGCACCACGCGTCAATCATTTCATCCGTTACAACCTGACCATTAGCGGCCGTATACGTCTTGCCCATCATCGACCCCTTTGCCGAGCCCGTTCAATCTCCTGCCAAAAATTCTTCTGGACTGGAGACAAGGCATGAATGATAAGCCACCCACGGACAAGCTCGACCGCGACAAGCTCCACGCTTCGTCCGTCTGGGAGCCATCCAATCGCAAGCCATCTCGGCGGCTCGTCCTTCGACTCGCGACGAATGCACTCAGTAACCGCAAGCCAAGCGCCAAGCACCTGCTTTTCTGTCAGGTGCTTTTTAGCGTTGGGATGGATCTCAACATCCATGCATCTTCTCCTCCATCTTACCCAATTTCGTATGACGAAAGTCCGCTGTCGCCAATTCTTAAGCCGGCACGCGTTGGAGAGCAGGGGTCGAAACAATGATTGAAGGGCGCTCTAGTGCGGCCCAGGCGCCGGGGCAGGAGCACATACGCCAGGGACGTACGTTTTCGTAGCGCGCGAGGATATTGCCGTCGCGATCGATGAAGGCGATGTCGATGGGATAGGCCATAAAACACGTATGGACCGAAGAGCAGCGTGGAAATGCCATGACGAGCGGCAGACCGTTGGCGGCAACCGGACACCGTCCCAGCATGCCGCGCAGGCGCACGGCAAACGACTCCGCCACCGCAAACTCGGCCGGCGTCCAGCCCAGCCTATTGAGTGCCCGCGCGTAGGCGATGTAGGACGAGACCGCGGTCACATGACCACCCCCGGACGCCATGGATCGACCGTCACCGCGCGCTCGTGTGACAACTTTGCCGGTGCCCCCAGCGAAACGCCGGCGATGCTGAACGAGCTCGGCCACGGCTCATAGCGCATGGTGCAGGTATAGGTCCTAAACGTACCGGATAGGGAGAGCAGAGCACCATCCGTTGCCTCCGCGCCTTGCTCGCTCGACACTTCGATCTGCAAGTCATAGCCTTCCATGGCATTCAGAATTTGAGTCTGGACCGTCGCCGAGGCATCGACAGAGCTTTCGTCGCTCTCCCCCTCCGATGCCACGGCGTGCGCCAACACGATGTCGGGCACCACGCGGTCGAAGCGCGCGACAGCGCTGGCATAGATCATGACGTTGTACACGATGAGTGCCAGCACCAGCAAAACGGGCGCAACCACTGCCATCTCCACCGTCGCTTGGGCGCGCTCCTCGCGCAGACGCATGCGGATACTCATTACGACCCACCGCCCAGAGCGCCAACCAGCGTGGCGACATCGACGGTGAGTGGGATGGAGCTGCCGCCGGGCAGAGGAATCTCCGCAAGCGTGAACACCGCACCGCTGATGGTGCGTTCGACTTGATATTCCAACGCCTCGCAAAGCGCCTTGGGATCGGTCACGCCCAACGGAATACTTCGCAGCCTGTCTTGCGCTTGAGAGAGACCAGCAATGTCAGACCCCGGGCTCTTAATGACGTTGGCGGAATCGGTCAGCACCGGCTTTCGCAGGCGCAAGTCGCACGGTTCCAAACCCAGCGCCGCCACGGACGCCGAAACGGTATCGCCGAGCCACGATGCAATGGAGCCCAACGCGCCGCTGCCCCCTCCTAGGCCTTTAATCATCTCGTCCATAAGTTCGTCGGCCGAACCTTGGATGTCTCCGTATCCCACAAGCAGCCGTCCCCAGACATCCATGACGCCATCGAGTACGCCGGCAACGCCACCCGAGCGTTCCTTCAATGTCGAGAAAAATCGCGAAAGCACGTTGTTTTGCGCCGTCGCCTCATCGGGCGCCAGCACCGCGGCAGAGATGGCACCGCGATCGCCAAGCCTGACTGCCGTGTTAAACGAAGAGTTGAGTTCATCGGGGCTCGAGATGGCACCCGAAACCGCAAAGGCAACCACGCCGTTGCGACCGGGCGGAGCGATACGCGGACGCTCGCCCGAAAGCGCTTTAATGGCCTGGTCAAACGCATTGCCCGCACGGTCGGCTTCGTCCTCGGTCTGACGCTCGAGCTCGAGCTCCTTGTTGCGACAGTCGACGTAGTCCTCCAGGGCGTCTTTAAACTTGTCAAAGTGATACTCGAAGCCGTTTTCGATAGAGGTTGAAGGCGCCGCAACGGCACCAAGCGACAAAACGCCAAAATGGCATTTGCTGCATTTATCCTGTCCATCGTAATCGGCAACCGAAGCAAATCCGCTCGGCGTCCCTTTCTTATAGTTAGGGCAGGTCGTCCCGTAATGCAGATACGCCTTGTCATCGTTCACGCTAGTCGGCCACACCGCATCGGTATAGAGTTCCGTCGCCCGAACCTCATCAGAGTTGCGCGGCAGCAGCGGAATATAGGAGGAGACCCTGTCTCCGTTCTCGGTTATATGTGCCCGATCGACCTCCGCGCTCGCATAGGTATAAAACGCCTTACGCGCCGCAGACTCTGCCTTCATCTCGACACTCGAGCCGTGGGGCTTCTCATTTGTCAGACGCCAATGGTAGTAGTCCTTCGCGCGATCAAGGGCAACTTGGGGCTCCCACGTAACGCTCGATGAGTAATGCGGATTTTGAACACCGGAGAGATCCGTTAGGCTTTTCGCACGCTCCCACATGCAAGAACAGCTGCCGACCGAGCCCTTGTCAGACCCACCACAATCCACCAGCCAAGCACGCTCTTTAGCCTTCGCCGTGTCCTCAGAAGCCTTCCGCAGCTCCTCGGCCGCACCCTCTAAATCATCTGATGTGTCTTTAATGGTATCGGTCGAGATCTCTGATCCTTTGAGCGCAGCGAAGTCAGACTCGGATGTCCTGGGCACGGCAAGCGCCGTACCGGTATAGGTCACACTATCGGTATCCTGCGCCGACACCGCCTGCGTGGCACGCGCGGCGATCAGATACGGCAGGGCCGTCTCGATTTTCTGTAAGCCTTCCGATGCGCTTTTGGCAAACTTGTTGCGCGTTTTAATGATCTCAATCCCGGTGTCGACCATATTGCCGGCAACCGGCTCGGCACCCGGGATGAGGATGGCGACCAGGCCCGTCCCGATCGTGGCAAACCCCGCCAGCCCCAGACTCAAGATGCTCGCATCAACCACCGTGGCAGCCGTGTGATAGGACGACACTACGTTGGCACCCGCCAGCGCGCCGCTATCAGCCGCCACCTGGGTATCCCCGGCACGCGACATGCTCCATATCGCCGCGGTCGACGAAAACAACAATGTGAGCACCACTAGGATGACCACCGCAGAGGAGAGCGTGGTGTAGGCACCGTCTTCGATAAACAGGTCGATACCGGCTCGACCCATAAAGCCGCCTCGTTTGCGGAGAGCGCCTGGTCGACGGCGGGCCGCAAACCCTTGCGTCACCCGCAACAGGCAGCGCCTAATCCCATGCAGCAATCCACGAATCATAATCTCCCTCCAGCCATTCGGGACGCGATTGATACGAGACATCGACCTTGAGCTCAACGTAGCCGCCCTCGGCGGTACCACCCATAGCCTGCGCAAACGCACCGATCACAGGCAACGGCTTGACCTCGCCGGAAACGGACACGGACGAGACGCCACCCGCACCGGCCCGGCCAAGCTCGATATCCCACGACAACGGCCCGCCGGCATGAAAGATCGAAACGTTGGGCACTGCGGCAAGTCGGCGGCGGGTGAACTCCTTAAGATCGTCGTCCTCCGCCGTCGTCGTGGTCATGAGCCGCGCGGTCTCGGCGGCGGCAGACTCCATGACCGCGCGCGTATAGAGCAGGCACACCGGTTGCAGCGCGAGAAGGATGAGTGTCAGAAACGTCGGCAGCAAAAAAGCGGCCTCGACCGTAGACTGCGCCCGGTCCTCGCGCGCGGCATCAATACAACGCGATGTCCTTAGCGGCCGCAGCGGCGTCGATAACCGACGTCGAGGCAACGCCATGGGATGCCGCCCGCTCAACCAGCGCCGCCAAGCGCCCATCGGTGCCGGCACGCCAAAGTCCCGCGATCGCCAGCACGATCGATAACAGCGCCACCGTGACGATGGCGTATTCGACCGTCGCCTGGGCAGATTCCTCACGCAGGACATCATGCATTTCACGATCCCTCCTTTGAGTCCGTTGCCTGCGGGCTCAGGCGCACGGCGCGCAGACGACACGAAGCATCGCCAGCATCCGCGGCAATTGTCACCATATCGACCCAGCCGCGTTCGTCGCGCACGATGGCGCCCCACACGTTTCCCTTGATGTCGAGATAGCCGCTCAGAGCAAGTTGCGCCGTGGGTACCTCGCGATAGGCACGCAGCATATCCGCCGCCGCTTCGGTCATCGGTCGGTCCTCGGACCATGCAAGCCGGACCGCAATCGCGTTGCCCTCAGGCGAATCCGTCGCAGTGCCAGACCGCTTGTCGAGCGTCCGCAGAAAGGTTTGCGCCGTGACAGCGACATCCGAATCGTCCGCATCTCGCATCTCATCTTTTTGAGACGCCACCGCCGAATCTGAGCCCAAATCGGAGGCGGTCCCAGGACGCTGCTGCCGCGCGGCGTTAAGCCCCCAAAGCACCGCCGCTATCGCCACGGTCAGGCAAGCAAACACCAGCAGCACCCCGATGGGGCGCTCGCCCTCTACAGGCTGTTGATGCCCTCGCTGATAGCGTTCCATAGATCTTGGACCTTGCCCTTAAATGCGACGATGGCGATAATCGCGATCACCACGAGCACGCCGACCAAGATGGCATACTCGGTGGTACCCTGTGCACTCTCCTCCTGCAATAGTTCCTTGGCGCGCTGACGAACATGTGCCGCCCGGCAAAACGCCCAGCCCTGGACCTTGCCAGCAGCGTCAGTCATCGTGTTCATGTATTCCTCCCTACATCATCCCGCCTGCTCCCAGCAGCGGGCCCAATATGGACAGAAGCAACGCCGGCAAGATGAGCGTGCCGGTGGGAATCAGCAGCTTGACGGGTGCACGCTCGATCTCGCGCTCGACCGCGGCGCGATGAGCCGCACGGATCTCGCGACTTTGAGCGGCCAGCGTCTCGGCAAGTGGGGCACCCAGGGCGAGCGCCTGCCCCACCGTGATGGCAAAGGTCTCGAGCGCTCGCACGTCCAGGTCGCGCGCGGCGGCCAACAACTCGTCCTCACGCGTGCCCACGCCCACCTGCCACGCCATGCAGGCGCGCTCAAGGCGAAGAGCCAGCACTGACCGGCGGTTGGCGCAGAAAATCTCAAGCGCCGCATCAAACGAAAGACCGGCCGAAAGACCCAAGCGCACAACATCGATCATCTCGGACACTTCGCCGAGCGACACTCGCGCCGGGCCGCCCGCTCCAACCGCGCCCTTCACTCGCGCGGTCAGAGCATCGACCACCGAGCGACCCGCGGCAGCGACCAGCACCGCCTCGCGCTTGCAGGCCCCTGCGATCTTGCGTGCATCCGCCCGATCCAAACCCGTCGCGACAAATACACTCAGGGCGCACAGGCAAGCCGCAACTGCAACCGGGGCGCTCATAGCTCCACCCGCATAATGCGCCGGATAACCACCAGGGCAACGGCGTTGAGGGCAAGACCCAGCACCACAGCGCCCGCGCCGGCAGGCGTCGCAAGACCGCGACGAAAATCTGCCGAAAGCAGCACCAACACCGCGCACATGCCCGCCGGCATCGCCGCGACCATATGCGCAGACATGCGAGCCTGCGACGTCTTAACATCCAGGCGGCGCTTGAGCTCAATGCGCTCCCCCACCATGCTCGACGCCTCGGACAGTAAGTCGGCAAGCGGAGCGCCGGTGCGCTGAGACACCTTAAGCGCCAAGGTCACAAGCGAAAGACCGGGGGCGTCGATACGCACGAGCAAGTCATCGAGCGCGTCGGTCGCCGAGATGCCGCAATCGATCGCCGCCGCCACCCGCAAAAACTCGGTATGCACTGGCTTTTGCGCATGAGCGCCCACAAAGCGCATGCCCTGAGCCAGCGAATGTCCCGAGGCAAGCGACATGGAAAGTGCGGTAAACGCCTCGGGCATTGCCTCTTCTGCATCGTGTTGCTCGCGCCGGCTCTCAAAGCCATCCCGAGCGGCACCAACGGCAAACGGAGCAACAAGTCCCAAGGCAAATCCGATGGGCGATAACGACACCATCGTTAGTAAAACGCAGCAGACACCGCTCGATAGCAGCAGAAACGCCAAACGTCCCGAAGCATCTTCGATCACGAGGCCAAGGCGATGCGCCGGAGCCAGCGATGCCCACGAACGGGCGATCTTTTTCAGCAGATCGTTTTCCACCAGCTCACGCGGCAGCTTCTCTGCCACCGTCTCGAGCGCCTGACGTGCCAGCTCCGCCGGCGGTACCTGCGGCACACGAGGTTCCGCCCCGCACGCCGTCGCGACAGAAAGCCCTGCCAAGCCCCCTACGACGAGGGGCACAGTGATCTCCATTCGTCCACCTCCTCTTGTGTGAGCGTCCCCGACCGCAGGCCTTCTGCGATAAACGGCGGCTCGCGGTCAAGCGTCCAGGTGCGCTCGGCGGCATCGAACGTCACATAGCGCTCGAGCTCTACGCCGCCCGATGCGGCGCGTCGCACCCCCGAATACGAGGAGACGAAGCGCCTGCCATCGGCGTGGCGCTCGGACATCACGATACCGTCGAGTGCCATGGCAATCTGCTCCTCGATGAGCTCGCTCGGCAGATCGATGCCATAACGTGCAAGCAACGTCAGACGCACCACGGTCTCCTGTTCTGAACCCGCATGAAGCGTGGTGAGCGACCCGTCGTGGCCCGTGTTCATGGCCTGCAACATGTCGCAGCACTCGGCACCGCGCACCTCGCCCACCACGATGCGGTCGGGGCGCATGCGCAGGGCATTAGTCACCAGGTCGCGGATCGTCACCGCGCCCTCGCCCTCAATTGAAGCCTCGCGCGCCTCTAGGCGCACCACGTGCGGATGATGCGCAAACTTGAGCTCGGCAGAGTCCTCGATCGTCACGATGCGCTCGCCGGTGGAAATCTCACATGACAACGCGTTGAGCAGGGTGGTCTTACCAGATCCCGTGCCTCCCGCAACCGCCAGGTCCTGTCGCAGCGACACCGCACACGACAGCAGCTGCGCATACCAAAGCGGCAGCGATCCCAACCCCACGAGCTCGTCCAGCGAGCAGATACGGTCCGAGAACTTTCGGATGGTGAGAATCGGTCCGTCAATCGCCACAGGCGGAATCACCGCGTTGACGCGATAGCCCGTTTTGAGGCGGGCGTTGACGATGGGGCTGCGCTCGTCGATACGGCGGCCAAGTGGCGAGATAATGCGGTCGATAAGCACACGGATCTGCTCATCATCCTCAAACGCATGCTCGATGGGGTACAAGACGCCGCCGCGTTCAAAGAAAGCCGAGCGGCAGCCGTTGATCATGATCTCGGTAACGGTGTCGTCCTCGATGAGCGGCTGCAACGGCCCCAAGCCCACCACGTCATCCAAAATCTCGTCGATGATGGTCTCGCGCTCGGGCGTCGCGAGATCGGTCGGCTCCTCAACATTGAGCGCCGCCTCCACCGCAGGACGCAATTCCGAGCGGGCAAGTGCCGGGTCGATATAGGCGCTGATACGCGCCACTTCGTCGTAACCCATGCGGTCCATCACGGCGCGCTTGGTGCGTCGTTTCACGGCGCGGCGACGCCCCACATCTACAGGCGCTGCCGCCGCCGCAGCGCCGGCAGCCTTAATCCTCGTTTGCAGGCTCATCGCTGATCACCCTCGCGCGACCAGGGAAGGCGGATACGCGGGCGTTCGGTGCGCGTTGCACGGTCGGCGACCATATCGCTCCAAGGGCCGACGGCGCACCCCAGTTCCACGAGCATCTCGCGCGTGGCCTCGCGCACGCTAGTCGCAAAAGCGCTGGTCTGCCCCACTGCCTCGTCAGCGCGCCCAAACGCCATGAGCGCGGCGAGATCCTGCCCGCCATCGGCGATACGAATCTTGGAGCTTAACGCACAGGCAATCTCAAAGCGCATGGCGACGTCCTCGTCTGCCCCGCGCGCACCGAACCGGTTGAACACGGCGCTCATGCGCGTGCGCGGCACACCTACTCGACCTGCCAGTTCAATGACGCGCGATGCCGATGCCGCGGACGACACCGCCGCATCGCCAACGACCAGGCAACGGTCGCTCGCCGCCACCGCAGCCGCCACGGCGTCGCCCCAAAAGACCGAGGTATCGATAAAGACCACGTCGGATTCGCGACGCAGAACATCAAGCAGTAGCTCCACCGGACGTGCCATGAGCTCGGCTTGCTCGGGCGCCGCGACGGGACCCCAGAGCGTAACGCCCGGCGCCACGCGCATCGAAGCGGCTACGATATCCGGCTCGGTGAGCATGCCCGCCGCCGACGGCTCGATAAGTGCCGCCATATCGCGCGGAGCATCGACGCCTAACAAGTCGTAAAGGTTTCCAAACATCAGGTCCAGGTCGAGCACGGCGGCACGCAAGCCCAACAGCGACGATGTGTGTGCCATGGTGGCAACGATCGTCGACTTGCCGCAACCGCCCGAACCCGAAATAGCGCAGATGACTGGAGCTCGATGCGGCGGAGCGGCAGCGTCTGCCGGCGGCATCGGAGGCGGCGGGGCGGGCGTCGGTGGCAGCGCACCCGTCTCCCCCGCCGCAACCACACGCTGCGTCCAAGCCGGCATGGCAGCTTGTTCGGTCTGCGAGGCAGGCTCGTTCTGTACAATCTGCTCATGCTGCATCAGCGACAACTCGCCGCACCCGGCAAAGCCCTCAACTTCGTCGAGTTCATCCGCCAGATTCACGCCGTGCACGTATCCCATATCTACAGCCGGGGAGTCGCCAGCATGCTGCGCCGGCCCTCCAGCGTCATCGTCTACAAGGGGGTTCCGGGGGCGCCGACCATGCTCGGCTTCCGCTTTTCCATAATCATCAACACGCGGGCCTCTTGTAGCGCGAGGCGCCCCGGGTTCCCTATCAACAAAAGCATCGGGCTCAATCGTCATGCGCCGATCGGAATCAACCGCTCCCTCGCCCGCACGCCCGTTGCCGCATATACTGTGTGCAGCGATGACCTCGGTCGCCCCCGCGCGAAACAGCCCCTCGATATCCGACGGATCGAGCGCTTCTATCAACACGACCACGCGACTCACGCGGCCTTCGGCCGTCAGGCGCGCAACAGTCTTGCGCACATCTTCGGTATCAAACAGAGACGCCGCGATGATGGCAGCCCCGCGGCGCGACGGAAACGCCCGCGCCATGGAAACCAGCCCGTCCAGGTCACCCACGCGAAGCACCTGTGCACCCACATCACGGCCCTCGACTTCCCGCTGCAACAGCCCGTAATCGCCGCACGCGCAGCACGCAAGCCAGATCGCCTTCATCACTCGTCGCCTCCGCTCTTTTTGCCGCGCGCCGTGGCGGGAATCGTCAAGCTGACCGTTCCCTTGCCCGAGGCTCCCAGCAGTTCCTTGACGTCTTCGGGGTCAGCCGCCAGCGTCACCCATTCGATCTTGCCCTCGCGCGTGGAACCGGAATTCTCACTGGTATCGATCACGTACGCACCGCACAGCCGATCGGTTACGCCGTCTTTTTGCACGTACACGTCCACGTAGCTGCCCACGCCCGCAGCACCGCCGACCGAGTGCTCGGCATCGACCGCCACCGAAACGGCGACCTTGCCCTTAGGCACCTCGAGCATGTGGCTCTCGGCCTTGGTGTAGACATTGCAGATCACGGCGTTTTTGGGAATACGCGAAGTCGTCACGTCGCCGCGCACCTGGCGTAGCTCGGTCGCCGCGTCACGCGGCAGCAGACTCGTCAACCACTCCTGGGTTATGACATTGGTCTCATCGAGGGTCTCACCCACATCGATATCGCGCGCCGCGACGCATACCTCGACGCGATCGCCACCGTACTTGGCCAAGGTCTCAGCCTGGACCTGTTCGGCTTGCGAGCGGATCGACGAGCCGTAAACCATGCAGAGCAGAGCAGCGAGCACGCCCGCGACCAGACTGATGGCGATGCGCTTGCTCTTGTTCACGGCCGCTCCTCTCATGGCAGTGCCGGGCGAATGCCCGTACCACCATTGTCTGAGCGGTCAGAGTGCAAAGCGGCGCAATCGCAATCTTGGTTTTCGATGTCAAACCAATCGCTGACCAAAAGCTGAACAGCCCGTCAAGCTCGTGACAAGGTTTTGGTCAGCACGTCAGCAAACTGCATGTTTCGAGGCTTTTCCGCAGCAAAAAAGCCGTCTCCCGAACAGTTGGGAGACGGCTGTCATAGATAAATTCAATTACAGATGGACATCGGGATCGAGCATTTGAGCGCTCACGCGCATGGATGACGCCAGATTTTGGAACGTTTCCAGACGCAGGCCGTCGATCTGCCCGACGTCCTCGGCCTCGCGAACGGCGCAACCCGGTTCGTGGGTATGCGTGCAGTCGCCAAACCGGCACGCACGCGATGCCTCGACAATCTCGGGGAAGGCGCGTGCCAGACCCCGCTCGTGACCCACGAGCGGCAAACTGCGCAGACCCGGGGCATCGGCGATCACGCCGGCGTCGCCCGGCAGCGCCACCATCACGCGCGCGACGGTAGTGTGACGGCCCTGGTCGTCGCGTTCGCGCACACCGCCGGTCGCCAACGTATCGTGGCCCAGCAGTGCATTGAGCAGCGTCGACTTGCCGGCACCCGACTCGCCCAGAATCATGGCGCAGCTCCCGGCAGGCACGCAGGCACGGACCTCGTCCAGACCGCGGCCCTCGGCAGAAGACGTCACGATCACGCGCACGTCCGGACCCACCAGACGACGCACGCGGTCCAGATCGCGCTCGAGCTCATCGGCCTCGCAGCGGTCGGCCTTGGTGAGCACCACCACCGGCTCGGCATCGCAATCGAGCGCCAACACCAGTGAGCGCGCCACGCGATCGAGCAGCACCTCGCCGGCGCCGAGCGCCTGCACGATCAGCACGCTGTCAACGTTGGAGCAGAGCACCTGGCGCTCACCGCGGGCACGGCCGCGCCAACGCTCAAAGCTCGTACGGCGCGGCAGTACGCATTCAATCACGCCCATATCGTGCCCGGGAGCGCGGCGCACCGCCACACGATCGCCCACGGCAGGCAGCAGGACCTCGTCCTCGCCGCGCGACTTGGCAAACCCCACGGCATGCTCGGCACGAAACGTGTCATCGGCAGTCGCCACCAGCGGAAACCCGCGGTCCAGGCGCACCACGGCGCCAAGCTGCATCTGCTCGGGCTCCTCGGCATGTGCGCAGAAATCATCAAAGGCAGTCTGCTGAGCTTCATCGACCGGCAGGTCATCAAACGCCGGAACATCCTGCAGCGCGTCAAGCCCCGGTACACTCGCCAGCAATTCCTCAGCAGATGCAGGGGCTTCGGTCGCGAGCTTCCGACGACGATCACGCTTAGCCCGCGCCCCCGTCGTCTTTTTCTTCGCCTTAGCCTTAGCCTTGCCCACAGATGCCTCCCAGCACAAAACCACACAACTGAGCAGGTATTTTACCCACAAAAAAGAGTCGGTCGAGCAAACGCTCGACCGACTCACATACTTTCCCTCAGCCAATGGTCCCGCGAGGTTATCCGAAGGCCCGCCCGCCGGGAGGGGTTTCTTCCGAGCGATCCCGCAGCGCGAAGCGCGAGGACCAGCGAGGAAGAAACCCCGCAGGCAGTCGGGCCGGTGGGAAGGATGGCCTTTCGACCTACTCCTTCTCGACCGCGCGCATGATCGCCTTGTAGATCTCCATCAGCGGAATAATCAGGAAGGCAAGGCCCAGGGCAGCGACAACGCCCTTGAGCTCAAGCGTCACAGGGCCAAAGAACATCTCGGCAAGCGTCGGCTGCACGGTCACGATCACCGTCAGCACCAGTGCCAGAGCGGCGGAAGCCCACAGCCACTTGTTCTGCTTCTTCATGGTGAACAGCGACGCACGACGGCTGCGCATATTGAAGCAGTGGAAAATCTCGACCATGTTGAGCGTGATGAACGCCATCATCACGCCTTCCTCGTCGGCATTGCCGGCGATCATATCGGCGATGTGGATGTAGCCCATGTCAAAGTACACGCCCACAAAGAAGCTCGCCAGCACCAGCACGGTGATGATTAGGCCCTGGACCACGCAGTCCAGACCCATATGTCCGGCAAAGACACCATCCTTGGCGTTGCGCGGCTTGCGCTTCATGATGTCGCCCTCGGCGTCCTCCATGCCCAGCGCGAGCGCAGGGAAGCAGTCGGTAACCAGGTTCACCCACAGCAGCTGCACCGGCTGGAAGATGGTAAAGCCGATGAGCGTGGCGATAAACACCGAGAAGACCTCGGCAAGGTTGGCCGAAAGCAGGAACTGGATGACCTTGCGGATGTTGTCGTAGATGCGACGGCCCTCTTCGCAGGCACCGATGATGGTGGCGAAATTGTCGTCGGCAAGCACCATGTCGGCGACGTTCTTGGTGACATCGGTACCGGTGATGCCCATGCCAACGCCGATGTCGGCGCGCTTGATGGACGGGGCGTCGTTGACGCCGTCGCCCGTCATGGCCACGATCTGGTCGCGCGACTTCCAAGCCTCGACGATGCGTGTCTTGTGCTCGGGCTGGACGCGGGCGTACACGCCGTAGTCCTCGATGTGCGCGTCGAGTTCCTCGTCGCTCATGCGATCGAGGTCGGCACCGGTGATGGCATGGCTGCGATCGGTGACGATGCCCAGCTGCTTGGCGATGGCCACGGCGGTGTCGATGTGGTCGCCCGTGATCATGACGGTGCGAATGCCAGCGTCGTGGGCCTCGCGGATGGCTTCGGCGACCTCGGGGCGGACCGGGTCGATCATGCCGGACAGGCCGCAGAAGACCAGGTCGTGCTCGAGCGCAGCGGGGCTGCAGTCGCTCGGGACCTCGGTGTAGGTGCGGCTTGCCAGCGCCAGCACGCGCAGAGCCTCGTCGGCCATGGCCTTGTTGGCGGCCACGAGCTCGGCGCGACGCTCCTCGGTCAGCGGGACGACCTTTTCGCCCTCGTAGATATGGGTGCACAGGCCGATCACCACGTCGGGCGCGCCCTTGGTATACTGCTCGTACTCGCCATCCAAGGTCTCGACGATCACGGACATCATCTTGCGGCCCGAGTCGAACGGGGCCTCGCCCACGCGCGGATGCTCGGCAGTCAGGCCGGTGAGGCCAGCCTTGCCGGCGTCGTTGACGAGCGCGCACTCGGTCGGCTCGCCCACGGCCTCGCCCAGCTCCTCGTCCCACTGAGCATCGGAGCACAGCGCCATGCCGGCCAGGAACTTCTCCTTGGGCGCAGCGAGCTCGTGCTTGACGACGGTCATCTTGTTCTGGGTAAGGGTACCGGTCTTGTCGGAGCAGATGGTCTGTGTGCAGCCAAGGGTCTCGACAGCAGAGAGCTTGCGGATAATCGCCTGGCGCTTGGCCATCTTGGTCACGCCAAGCGAAAGGACGATGGTCACGACGGCAACAAGGCCCTCGGGGATGGCGGCGACGGCGAGCGAGACGGCAACCATAAAGGTGTCGAGCAGGGCAGTCGGATCGGTAAGGACGTTGCCCACGCCGTGGCGGAGGATGTCAACGCCAAAGATGACGACGCAGATGACGATCACCATGATGGTGAGGATGCGGCTGAGCTCGGCGAGCTTCACCTGCAGCGGCGTGAGCTCTTCCTTGGCCTCGGCCAGGGCGCCGGCGATCTTGCCCATCTCGGTGTTCATGCCGGTGCCGACCACGACGGCGCGACCACGGCCGTACACGACGGTGGAGCCCATATAGCACATGTTCTTACGGTCGCCGAGCGGCACGTCGTCGGTGCCGGCGGCGAGCTCGATCACGTTGGCATGCTTCTCGACGGGCACGGACTCGCCGGTGAGCGCGGCCTCTTCGATCTTCATCGTGGCGCTCTCGAGCACGCGGCAGTCGGCCGGGACGGAGTCGCCCGCCTCGAGCATGATCACGTCGCCGGGCACGAGCTCGGCGCTCGGCAGGTGCACGAGCTTGCCGTCGCGTAGCACCTTGGACTGCGCCGCACTCATCTCCTGCAGGGCCTCGAGGGCCTCCTCGCTCTTGGCTTCCTGGACCACGCCCAGCACCGAGTTGACGATAACGACGAACATGATGATGGCAACATCGGCAAAGTCGGGCTCGCCCTTGACCATGCCCGTGAGCGCACTGATGACGGCGGCAACGATCAGCATGATGACCATGGGGTCGGCCATCTGTTCAAAGAAACGCTTCCACAGCGGCGTCTTCTCAGCTTCCTCGAGCTTGTTAGGGCCTGTCTTGGCGAGGCGCGACGACGCCTCGTCGTTGCTCAGGCCGAGGTTCTCATCGACACCTTGGTCGCTGAGCACCTCCGCCGCGGCGGACAGGTATTCCTTTTGCATATAGAGTCCCCTCCTGGGATTCGGGCCACTCAGCAGATTGATGCCCGATCATAATTCCCAGGAGAAGGGCAAGGGCTCATCAAGGCTGCCGTGCTGAGCGGCAGTTGATAGTGGAGCTATGGTACCCCAAAGCGACGCGTCTAGCCAAAACAATCCATCTGGAAATATGGTCCCACCGCAACGGTGCAGACCATGTGATGCTCAACATTGATAAAACGTTTTTTCTTCGGCACATCGTCAAACTGAAATATCGCCCAGATAGCAGCGGTTAGAGCGGTTGGTAAAGATTTTTCATATACCGTTTTTCTCGCAAAAAATGAACTTCCATTTCGGCATACGGTCGATTTTTTGGGGTATTCGGTCGGCATTTCGTTATAATCATCTCGGTTTTATTTCTTATGGTTTATCTATCAGCGCAAGACGATGTCAGATGGAGGTCTGAATGTACAAGCGCACTAAGATTGTATGCACCATGGGTCCCGCCTGCGATAGCGACGAGACCATCCGCGAGATGATCAAGGCGGGCATGAACGTCGCCCGTTTTAACTTCTCGCACGGCTCCTACGACGAGCACCACGGTCGCATCGAGCGCGTCCGCCGTATTTCCAAGGAGCTCGGTCTGCCTGTCGGCATCCTGCTCGACACCAAGGGCCCCGAGGTCCGCACCGGCCTTCTGGTCGACGGCAAGAAGGTTGCCGTCAAGACCGGCGATAAGATCGTCGTCACCGCTCAGCCCACGTCCGAGGATTTCCACGGCACCGCTGAGCACATCTCCCTCGACTACCTGGCTCTGCCTTCCGAGGTCGAGAAGGGCTCCCTCATCCTGATCGATGACGGCCTGGTTGCCCTCGAGGTCGAGTCCGTCAGCGGCCAGGACATGACCTGCGTCGTTAAGAACGACGGCCTGATCGGCGAGCGCAAGGGCGTCAACATGCCCAACGTCAACATCTCGCTGCCCGCCATCACCGAGCGCGATCGTCAGGACATCCTCTTTGGCCTGACCGAGAACATCGACTACATCGCCGCTTCCTTCATCCGTGACGGCGAGTCCGTCCGCGGCATCCGCAAGCTTTGCCGCGAGAACGGTGGCGAGCACGTGACGATCTTCCCGAAGATCGAGTGCGCCCTGGGCGTCGAGAACTTCGACGAGATCCTCGAGGCTTCCGACGGCATCATGGTCGCCCGTGGCGACCTGGGTATCGAGATCAAGCCCGAGCTCGTTCCGCACATCCAGAAGGAGATCATCGCCAAGTGCAACGCGGCCTACAAGCCCGTTATCACCGCTACGCAGATGCTCGACTCCATGCAGCAGAACCCGCGCCCGACGCGCGCCGAGGTTGCCGACGTTGCTAACGCCATCTACGACGGCACCGACGCCGTTATGCTGTCCGGCGAGTCCGCTGCCGGTAAGTACCCGGTCGAGGCCGTTAAGATGCAGGCCAGCATTGCTCTCGAGACCGAGAAGTACCTCCCGGCCCACGCTCCGCTCGAGGTTCCGGCCGACGCTCACGGCACCCGCGTCGTCAACAACGTTGTGGGTATGTCCGCTGTGAACATGGCCACCACCGTTGGCGCCAAGTGCATCACCGTGCCGACGACCACCGGTCGTACCGCTCGCCTGATCTCGCACTTCCGCCCCAACATGCCGATCTGCGCGTTCTCCCGCCACGAGTGGGCCGTCCAGCAGATGATCATGTACTGGGGCGTTATCCCGCACCAGGCCGAGATTACCCAGGGCACCGTCAACGGCACGATCGTCAAGGCGATCGAGACCGCTAAGGAGCTCGGCTACGTCGAGGCTGGCGATTTGACCGTCGCTACCGCCGGCGATCCCCGCATGAGCGTCCAGCTCGAGGACAAGGTCTCCTCGACCAACGTCGCTTACGTCGCTCAGGTGCGTTAAGTCGTACTTGCAAGCATGTTTGCATTGCAAAGGGCCCGGAAGGCTTCGCCTTCCGGGCCCTTTTTCTGTGTCAATGCCGGCACACGGCAAAACACGCACCCATTTCTTTACCAAAAGCGCGAAATCCACCTTTCGAGGCCCAAAAATAAAGTCCCAAGCGCTAAAAGTGTTCGCCCGATGGCGAAACCACACCTTACCCGACGCTGCTAAATCGTTTTAGCAAGAGCCAGATCGACCGCGTTTTCGGAAGTATGCGGCAAATTCTGAGACCTCCGAGCACACCCCGTTTTTTCGCAACAAAATGCCTGATAAACTGGCCTCAAAAGCCAGGTCTGCTCACAGGGTTCAGATTTTGCCGCATACTTCCGAATTGACGCTGGCATCGCACGGTCCAAAAGCACATTTCGACCAGGAGGATATCATGGGCCTGACGCTATGCGGTCAATCCGCTTTTTACTATCACTGTATCCCGCCGCAGGTATTAGGGCTTTACCCCGCCATTAGCCTTGGCAATATGGATCGCAGATGTTGCGGCCTCGGAAGTCATGCAGTTGTAAAAGACCTACTTCACGCACCGCTTCACAGGTTTGTATTCACTCGAGCACAATCCGGGTCGCGAAGCCTGTTTAAATCGCACCTCCTGACCCAAGAGCCGCCTCCCGGGTCGTTTAGGCAAACTGAACATGGATTTGATGTCACGTCGCCCGAGTTTACGCTGCTCAGCCTTGCTACGCAGGTCTCACGCAACCAGCTACTCATGGCTTGCTACGAGATGTGCGGCTCCTTTGCAGTGTTTAAGCCCTGCGAGCGAACGCAACAACATCTTGATGAAGCTATTTCGCTTAAGCTCATTCCACCCAACTGCTGCTGGGAGCGTGTTGTCGACACCAAGGGCAATGACACCAATTTGTGGAAGCGCCCGCCGCTCCTCAGCGCGGCGGATATCGCCGCGTTCGCCAAGCAGGCTGCAGGCCTGCGCGGCGTTAAACAACTGCGCTGGGCGGCCGAGCACATGACGGGGCAGACCGCCTCGCCCTTCGAAGTACAGGCCTCTATGCTTGTCTCGCTCCCCCGCAACGAGGGCGGCATGGGCATCAACATCGCAAACAACGTGCGCATCCCACTCAGCGACGCCGCGCGCTCACTGTATGACAAAACCTGCTGCTACGCCGATATCCTCATAGAGAGCAACACCGACAGCATGGGCGTCATCTTGGAATGCCAAGGCCGCTCCGCCCACGATGGCGAAGCCGCAAGTCTCTCCGATGCCGAGCGCACCACCGCCCTCACAAGCATGGGCTATGACGTTATCCAGATAACCTATGAGCAAATCAAAGACACGAAGAGCTTTAACAACATCGCCGAACTCATCCATAAAAAGGCAGGGCTCCCCTACATCCCAAAGACCGATCAGAAACGCACCACCGAAGATGCCCTGCGGCGGGAGCTATTGGTCGATTGGGATGAGCTGTTCGCCGTCAAGCCGGCCGGCTAGCAGCTAGCGATCAGGGGGACTGCGGGAACGTCAGAAGCAGCAACGCGAGCCGCAAATCCCGCCTCGGTCAGCTCGATGACCTCGGTAAACGTTGCATCGAAAAACTCCTCGGTTAGCAGGCGATACGGCGGATGATCGGGCTCGCCGGGGTTTTCGCGTACAATCTCGTGCATGACGCCGATAGTCTTGAGCACATATTCTTTATGGATGGGATACTGCCCAAAACGCGTCGCAGCGGTATAGAGGCGATCGGTCGCACGCGGAATGGAAACGATGCCCAGCGTCTTGCCAAACCAGTCAAAATCGCCCTGCTTTTTAATGCGGAATTCCTCGCACGGCTTGCCGCCGTGTGCTTCCAGATACTGGTTCACACGCGTGTTCCATACCGTGTCGGCCACCAGATGCGACCAGACGCCCAGCGTTAAATCGAGCAGCGACTGCGCCACATCTTCGGACGCAAGCGAGAACTCACAGGCGCCGGGACCGACAACCGGCTCGGCATCCCTGTAGCGCTGAGGATAGTGCACGCGGTTCAGTCGCTCGCGCTCCTCGACAATCGAGGTAGCCTCAGCAGGTTCGCCCGCGGGTGCGCCTTTAAGCAGCGGCGCCACATAGGTATCCCAGAACTCGTGCTCGCGCGGCTTAGGGATAGGCTCGGGCTTTGCAAAGTGCGTAATGCGATACGGAATGGGATCGGCGATGCCAGGGACCATATAGCCCACGAAGATATCCGGAATCACGCAGCCAAACAAAAAGGCATTGCGGTCGCGCACGCTATCGGCAAGCACGCTAGCACGTGCCAGCAAGCGCTCCGTTTGAGCGATATGAATGTTCCAACTTGGCATAGCCACCCCCATAAAACCTGGTTAACTATACCATCACGGCAGAGTCGCACAGGCGGCCATACATACCCTACGCAGCAACTATTCCGCAGCACCGCTTTCGGTTCCATACGACGGCACGGGCGCCTCGACCACATGGTGATATCGATCGATATAGATGGCACGGGCCTCCAGGCGACGCACCAAATCTTGATGGTGCGTACTCATCAAAACCGTCTTACCGGCAGCAACGTAGGCCAGCAAAAAGTTGACTACGATGTCGCACGAGTCCTCATCGAGCCCGTTGGTGGGCTCATCGAGCACTAGGATATCGGGGTTCATCGACACCACCGCAGCCAGCGCAACGCGCTTCTTTTGCCCGCCCGAAAGCTGATAGGGCGAGGCATCGACCAGATCGGCAACCTGGAACAGCTCCATGGCATCGCGCACGCGGCGCTTGAGCTCGTCTGCCGGCAGCCCCATCTGCGCGGGACCAAACGCGACCTCCTCGCCCACCGTAGCGCAAAAGAGCTGCGCATCGGCATTCTGGAACACAAAGCCCACGCGCTGATGAAAACGATGAGCGGCCGCGGAATCCTTTAGAAACGCCGCATCGATCACGTGCCCGTCAAACAGGTATGCCCCTGCGTCCGCGAGTTCAAGGCCGTTAATAAGGCGCATAATCGTCGTCTTGCCGCAGCCGTTGGGACCAAGCAGAGCAACGAGCTCCCCACGGTTCACCCGCAATGAAACGCCGTCGACCACCGTATGACCCGCATAGGAAAACACCACGTCGCGAAACTCGATGAGCGGCGTGACCTCGGCGCCGGCAGCACCGCTCGCACCCATCGCGTTATTCGTATCGTTTGCCAAAACGCCGCCCTTCCCTACTCACATCGACAGTTCGACCGTCCGCGCTACAACACCGCGCACAACACGACGAGCAACGCCACAACGGCCGCGTAAACGGCATCGCGCCAGTCAAACCCGGCGCGTGCAGGCGCCGGATACACGCCGGCAAAGCCGCGGCAAAGCATGGCCTCGTCCATCGCGCGGCTGCATTCCATCGCCTTGATAAACGTCATGCCCATGATACCCGCCAGCGAGTCGGTGCGCGAAAAACCCGTAGGCGCACGACCCACGCTGCGCAGCATGACCGATTCGCACAGATCGTGCGCCGTGCGTCCCAGCACCTCGATATGCTTGAGCGCCATATCGAAAGTAAAGATGACCTCGTCGGGCAGGTGCAGCATTTTGAGCGCCGCAGACATGCGGCTCCAAGTAAGCGTCCATGAAACGCCCAGCACCAGCGACACATTAATGAAGGTCTTGAGCGCGATCTTGAGCATGGCGCCCGTGGCAGACGCGCCCAGCAGCAGGGCAGGCAGTGCCAGAACCACCGCAAGCCCCGTGGCGCCGAGCGCCGGTACAAAGGTCGCACGCAGCCCGCGTACGGGGCGCACGGCAACGAGCGCCAGCGCGATAGCCGCCATCAACATGAGGTACAGCGGGCTCTGCGTCAGACACACGCACAGGACGCAGACGAACATCCCCACCAGGCGCACCGGAGCCGAAACGCAAGAAAGGGCGCGGTCGACCATCGACCCGCCCTCGTGCGCACCTCCACCCAGGCGAACCCGCTCAAGCAGGCTCGTCAGGTGCAGGACGTTCTTTTGCATCCCGCGATGCCGAGCCCCCGTGGGCTCGTAACGCTCCTCGGTCGCAAGCCAGCTAGGCAGCTCGGCTATTGCCATGAGCACCGCTTTCCTTGACCGTAAGCGAGACCAGACGGAATGCGATGGTGAGCACCGCCACGCCAATCACGCCGGAAAGGATATACATGGCAGCCTGGCCGGCAAAGCCAAGGCCCTGCTCCTCGGAATAGGCCTGCAGGTAATCACCCGTGGGCAGGGCGTCGGCAAAGGTCGGGGTATCGAGACCGACCGAAGCCTGCAGGCCGTCGTCGCCAGCCTCCTGAACGGCGGTCGCGGCGCCCTCGGCGTCCCACTCACCCCAGGCGTCACCCGTGGCCAGCAGGCCCAGCGGCGTGGCCACGACGAGCACGGCAACCAGGATGAGCGTGGGGACCAGCGAGGTCTTCTTGGCAACAGCGCCCTCGGCAGCAAGCTGGCCATCGACGGCCTCGGGCCCGACGATAATGCTCGGCGCCGTCTTCTTAATGAAACCGTAGATGGCGGCCGTCGCCACGCCCTCGATCACGCCGGCAACCAGCATATGCGGGATCAACATGGCCGGAATAGCCACGGACAGCGGGAAGGGGCAGTACAGCGGTGCGCCCGAAGCGTTGGTAAAGAGCATCGGCTGAATACCAAACTCGATTGCCGCGCACAGGGCCGCCAGGCACAGGCCGACCCAACCGCTCACGATGGCAGAAACCGAGGTGCCCCAGCTCTTGTCGTGCAGACGGCTGTTGAGCGCACGGAACACGATAGCAGCGACAAACGGCAGCACAAAGGCCATGTTAAAGCAGTTGGCGCCAAAGGACAGAACGCCGCCGTCGCCAAACAGCAGCGCCTGCAGCGCCAGAGCGACCGAGACAGCGATAGCCGCGGCCTCGGGGCCCAGCAGCAGCGCGATGAGTGCGCCGCCGACGGCGTGACCAGTGGTACCGCCGGGCAGCGGAACGTTGAACATCATGAGCAAGAAGGAGAATGCGGCGCAGATGCCCAGGAACGCCATATGCTCGCGATCGAGCGTGGCGCGCACCTTTTTGATGCAGTGAACCCATACGGGCACCATCGCCACCGCCATAACGGCATCGGTCTGCGGGGACAGATAATTATCGGGAATATGCATGAGCCCTCTCAATCAGAACGTTGTGTGTTACGTTTCCAACAATCCGTAACACCGACTCTGCATACTAACAAAAAGGCGCACCGCCCACAACGCAGCACGCCCTTGCAATACGTACGTTATTAGCCCAGGTCCACGCACCGCCCAATAAAGGGCCCATGCACTCCCAACTTTCCGGTCACCCGGAAGAAGGTGCGATCCGCTCGCAACAAGGTTAACGCAGGAACCCGCCCCCGAGAGGGGTTTTCTAAGGCAACATCCCGCAGCCGCGAAGTGGCGAGGACGTTGCCGTGAAAACCCCGCAGGGGGCGGGTTCCGAACAGCAAAGATTACGAGCGGACTTCGCCGTTTACGCCCTTGCACACCTTGGTGACGATCTTCTGGTGCGCCTTCTCGACCTCTTCGCTAGTAAGCGTGTGGTCGTCCGAGCGATACGTGAGCGCAAAGGCCATGGACTTCTTGCCCTTGCCGATACGAACCGGATCGCGGTAGACATCGAACAGGCGCACGCCCTCGAGCAGCTTGCCGCCGGCGCTGGTAATACGGCGCTCAAGATCCTCGCAGGTCACGGCATTGTCGACCACAATGGCAAGGTCGTGCTCAACGGCCGGGTACTGCGAGAACTCGCGGTAGTTCTCCTGGTTGCGGGCGCCCTTGATCAGCTTGTCCAGGTCAAGCTCAAAGGCAACGACAACCTCGTCGATGCCGCAGGCCTCGCGCGCCTCGGGGTGGATCTCGCCGACCCAACCCAGCACGGTGCCGCCGGACAGAACCTCGGCCGCACGACCCGGCTGCAAAAAGGCATAGCCCTCGCCCTCGACGGGACGGAAGCGAACCTTCTCGATGCGCAGCTGGGCGAGCAGCTCCTCGACGATACCCTTGCCAAAGAAGAAACGCAGTTTACGGTACTTCATGTTCCAAGACTGCTCGCTCCACTGGCCCGAGAGCACACCCGCGACGGACTTGGTCTCCTTGGGCAGGCTGGCGTTCTCGCGACCGTGGAACAGGCTGCCGACCTCGTACAGGTGCACGTTGGGCGTACCGTGCGCCTCGTTGTAGGCCACGGACTGCAGCAGGCCCGGCAGCAGCGAACGACGCATCTCGGTCTGCTCGGCCACCAGCGGGTTCATGAGCACCACGGGGCAGCCGCGACCCTCGGTGGGCATGCCGATCTTCTCCAGGTCGCCCGGGGCGGCAAAGCCAAAGGTCGTGGTCTCGTTGAGGCCGCAGGCGCGCAGGATCTCGCCGACCTTGCGGGTGAGCTTCTGCTCGCGGGTCAGGCCGCCGATGTGGTTCTTGGCAGCCGGGATGGTCGCCGTCACACGGCCCATGCCCCATAGGCGCAGGACCTCCTCGATCAGGTCAATCTCGCGCGGCAGGTCGGGACGGAAGCTCGGCGGGGTAACCATAAAGTCCTCGCCGTCGCGCTCGACGGTGCAGCCCAGACGGGTAAGCGAACGCTCGATAAAATCGGGCTCGATGTCGGCACCGCAGATGGCATGCACGCGGGCCAGGCGCAGCTTGATGCTGTCGATGGTCTTGGGCGCGGGGAAAACATCGACATAGCCGGGAGCAACCTCGCCGCCGGCGATCTCCTCGATGAGCGCGCAGGTAACGTTGGCGACATCCACGCAGCCAGTCTCGTCAACCTGGCGCTCAAAGCGAATGGAGGCGTCGGAGATCAGCGACAGATCGCGGCTGGTGTGCGAGGTGCGACCGGCGTTGAAGCAAGCGCTCTCGACCATCACGTCGACGGTGTCGTCCTCGATCTCGGAATCCATGCCGCCCATAACGCCGGCCAACGCCACGGGGCGCTCGCCGTCGGTGATAAGGCCCATGCCGGCGTCGAGCACGCGCTCTTCGCCATCGAGCGTCGTGAATTTCTCATCCTGCTGGGCGGCGCGAACCACCACGCGACGGTGGCCATCGCGCTCGGCAAAGGTGTCCAGGTCAAAGGCGTGCAGCGGCTGACCGGTGAGCATCATCACGTAGTTGGTGATGTCGACGATGTTGTTGTGCGGACGCACGCCCAGGGCGTTAAGGCGCTTGACCATCCAGTCGGGCGACGGGCCGACCTTCACGTTGCGCACGATGCGGGCGACATAGCGGTCGCACAGGCCCTCGTCGGCAATCTCGACGGAAAGCTCGTCGTCGGTCGCGCGGCCAGTCTCCGCCTTGATGGCAGGCAGCTCCACGTGGAAATCGCGGTCGAAAATGGCACCGGTCTCGCGGGCCATGCCGATCATGGACAGGCAATCGGGACGGTTGGGCGTGATCTCGCAGTCGAGCACAGTATCACTCGAGCCCACGTACTCGGCAAACGGCATACCGCAGGGCGTGTCCTCGGGCAGAATCATGATGCCGGAGTGGTCGCCACCCAGGCCGAGCTCGCGCGCAGAGCAGTTCATGCCCATGGACACGACGCCGCGAAGCTTGCTCTTCTTGATCTTGACGTCGCCGGGCAGGACAGCGCCGATCATGGCCGTGACGATGTGGTCGCCGGCCTCGAAGTTCTGCGCGCCGCAGACGATCTGCAGCGGAGCGGGATTGCCGTCGGCATCGAGGTTCTTGTCGCCCACATCGACCGAGCACACATACATGTGGTCGCTATCGGGGTGCGGGGTCTTGGTGAGCACCTTGGCGGTCACCACGTGGTCGAAGGACTCGCCCACGGTGTCGATCGCCTCGACCTCGGTGCCGGTACGGATATATTCGTCCGAAAGGGTCTTGGGATCCTCCGGAATATCGATCATGGTCTTGAGCCAGTCGTAAGAAACACGCATCTAACTGGTCTCCTTTCATAAATGCGGCTTTGAGCCAAAAACTGCAACGGAGACGGGTTTTCCAAGTGCCGCAGATTGCCTTGAAAGAGGAGGGCCGCGTACTTAGGTACGCAACCGACGATTGAAAGGCAAGGTGCGGTGCTTGGGAAAGCCGCCGGGCCTAGAACTGATTTAAGAAGCGCATATCGCCCGTCATGAGCGTTCGCAGGTCGGGCAGGTCGTAGCGCAGGGCCGCGACGCGCTCGGCGCCAATGCCAAAGGCGAAGCCGGTGTACTTCTCGGGGTCGATGCCGCAGTTGATGAGGACGTTGGGGTCGACCATGCCGCAGCCCAGGATTTCGATCCAGCCGCTGTGCTTGCAGAAGTTGCAACCCTTGCCGCCGCACACGTGGCAGCTCACGTCCACCTCGCAGCTGGGCTCGGTGAAGGGGAAGAAGTGCGGGCGGTAGCGCGTCTTGCGGTCCTCGCCAAACATGCACTTAACAAAGTAGTCGAGCGTGCCCTTAAGATCGCCAAAGGTGATGCCCTCGTCGACGACCAGGCCCTCGATCTGGTTGAACTGCGGCAGGTGGCAGGCGTCGGCCGTGTCGGGACGGTAGACGGTGCCCGGGCAGATCATGTAGATGGGCGGCTTCTGCGACTCCATGGTGTGGATCTGCACGCCCGAGGTCTGGGTGCGCAGCAGCACGTCGGACTCGCCGTGGGCGTGAGCCTCGGGGTGCGTGACGCTGCCGGGGTTGTTGTCGACCACGTAGAACGTGTCGCGGGCCGAGCGGCTCGGGTGATCCATGGGCGCATTGAGCGCGGTGAAGTTGTAGTAGGAGGTGTCGACCATGGGGCCGGACTCGACGGTGTAGCCGATGCCGCAGAAGATGTCCTCGGCCTCCTCGATGATCTGCTTGATCAGGTGCTGATGGCCGATCTGCGGACGGATGCCCGGCAACGTGATGTCGACGGCATCGTGCTCGAGCGCATGCTTGAGGGCGGCGGCCTTCATCTCGGTGGAGCGCTCGTCGAGCATGCCCTCGATCAGCTGGCGCATCTCGTTGGCGCGCTTGCCCATCACGGGACGATCCTCGGGGGAGAGCTTGCCCATCATGCGCATCAAGCCGGTGATACGACCCTTGCGACCGAGCAGCTCAACACGCGCAGCCTCGAGCTTGGCGGCGTCATCGGCGCCTGCGACGAGCTCCTTGGCCTCTTCCTCGAGTTTGACCAGATCATCAATCAGACTCATGTCTTCCCTTTCGTCTCTCGCGCATCCACTTGCCGCGGCGGCTGGAGCCACCCGGAGCTGCGGATGTGCGGCCCGGTTCGGTAACAAAAAAACCGCCCTCGGGCATGTGCATTGCCCAAGGACGGTTGAATTCCGCGGTACCACCTTGTTTGACCCGGCGGATGTCTGGCCCGCCGCGCCCACTCTGTGCCCCTTGTCGCGAGGCTCACGGCTTCCCTACTGGGGCTTCGCCGCCGCTGGCCGCGTGCCCGTTGAGGTCGCTGCTCGGGAGTGAACGCTTGGCCCTTGTCACCGCAGGAAGGCTCGCAGCCCATGACCTTCCCTCTCTTGCCGGCGACGCGGCGGGCAAAACCCTCTCCGTCAACGCATTGGGCTATAGGATAACACATTCTGCGTGTGCATCGCCGCGTTCCGTTTTGTTCGCACTGGGTACAAGGCAGGTAGCTGTGCAAACTGGCCGCGCGCCCACCCGAAGCGCTCGGCTCACGAGATCAAGGATATGGTATGGGAAAGAAACTCGATAAGAAGGCCGAGCCTGCAGCGGGCAAGACATCCAAAGGCATGAAGGTCGATAAGGCCGTCAAAAAATTCCGCAAGCTCGAAGGCAAGCTGTGGACTCGTGAGTACCTGCTCAAGATTGCCGAGTTTGACGGCGCGACCATTGCCCCCGCCAACGGCGCAGCAGCGCGTGCCGACGCCATGGGCACGCTTGCCGGCGAGCATCACAAGCTGCTGACCAGCGAGAAGTCCGTTGAGCTCGTACGCTCGTTAGCGCGCGAGACCGTCGCCGGCGGCAAAATCGACGACCCTCAGCTGCTCGACGAGATCCGTGTGCTCGGCCGCGATCAACGTGAGGCCAGTGCCATCCCCACCGAAGAAGCCGAGGCCTGGACCAGGCTCACCTGCGAGGCGGACGCCGTGTGGCGCAAGGCCAAGGCAGCCAACGACTGGGCGAGCTTTGAGACCTATGTGGATAGAATCGTCGCCCAACTTAAGCATCAGGCCGAGCTCATGGACCCCAAGCGCGATCCATACGACGTTTGGCTCGACCAGTACGAGCGCGGCCTTTCCGCCAAGAGCTTCGACGCGTTTTGCGACGAGGTCAAGGCCACGGTCGTGCCGCTCGTGCACGCCATCGGCGAGCGCGGCCAGCAGCCGGCTGCCGACTTTTTGCACGCCCACGTGCCCGAGGCTGCCCAGCGCGCCATGAGCTTCGACCTTATGAAGCTTGTCGGCCTGGACCTGGACGACACCACGCTTGCCTTTACCGAGCATCCGTTTAGCGAGGGCTTTGCCGTGGGTGATGCGCGCATCGCGACGCACATCTACGAGGACGACTGCATCTCCAACGTCTACAGCATCATCCACGAGGCGGGGCACACCATGTACGAGCTGGGCGTCAATCCCGCCTACGCGCGCACCTGCCTGGAGGGCGGCACCTCCATGGGCATCCACGAGAGCCAGAGCCGCTTTTTCGAGAACACCGTGGGTCGCAGCCGCGCCTTTATGGGCCCGCTGCTCGAGGTGCTGCGTCGTCACGCGCCCGAGGTCTACGGCGACGTCGACGAAGACACGCTCTACCGCGCCGTGAACATCGCGCAGCCGTCGTTGATCCGCACCGAGGCCGACGAGCTCACCTATCCGCTGCATATTATGGTGCGCTACCAGATTGAGCGTATGCTGTTTGCCGGCGAGGCTGCGGCCAAGGACATCCCCGCGCTTTGGAACCGCTTTATGGACGAGTACCTGGGCATTCCCGTTCCCGACGACACGCACGGCTGCCTGCAGGATACGCATTGGAGCGGCGGTTCGTTTGGCTACTTCCCCACGTATGCGCTGGGTAGCGCCTACGATGCCATGTTTGTGCCGGCCATGTGCCGCGACGGCGTCGACCTTACCGGTGCCTGCGCGAGCGGCGATCTGGCGCCCGTCCGCGCCTGGCTGGGCGAGCACATTTGGCAGTGGGGCCGCGCCAAAGACGCGCCGGAACTCATCAAGGGCGCCTGCGGCATGGCCTTTGACGCCCGCTACTACTGCAGCTACCTGCAGGACAAGTTCACCACACTGTACGAGCTGTAAGGATTGACCAGCACGCCATCGCCAACGCCAACTATGTTGACGCCAATGTCTTGGCAACGTCAGCGAAAACGACCCTAAGCGAGCAAGGTGACGTGAAATGAAAGGGCGCTGACCTTCTGGTCGCGCCCTTGAAATTGAACGTCAGATTGCCGCTTAGGGGCGTTTGCAGCGTCGAGCAGTTACGCGGTTTGGTAAAACCGCGTAACTACAGAGCCTCGAGCGCGTTGGCAATGCGCTTCATGGCGGCATCGGCGGATGCTTGGTCGGGCGCCTCGGCCAGCACGCGGATAACCGACTCGGTTCCACTCTTGCGTACGAGCACGCGGCCCTCGCCTGCCAGCGCAGCCTCGGCCTCGGCGATGGCGTTCTGCACGCCCATGTTCTCGAGCGCGGCGTCCTTGTCCGCCACGCGCACGGCCACCTGCGCCTGCGGCAGCAGCTTGCACGGAGCCGTGAGCTGCGAGAGCGTCTCGCGCTCGGCACGAATCACTTCCATCACGCGCAGCGAGGTCATAATGCCGTCGCCCGTGCGCTCGATATCGCCAAAGATCGTATGGCCCGTCTGCTCGCCGCCTAGGCTGTAACCGCCCTCGCGCATCTTGGCATACACGTGACGGTCGCCCACACCGCTGGTCACGGCACTTAGGCCGGCAAGCTCCAACGACTTGATCAGGCCAAAGTTGCTGGCAATCGTCGGAACCACGGTACCGCCCGAAAGGCGACCGTGCTTGTTCAGGTACACGCCGCACACGTACAGGATCTGGTCGCCATCGACCACGCGCCCGCGCTCGTCCACGGCCAGGCAGCGGTCGGCATCGCCGTCATAGGCAAAGCCCACGTCCAGGCCCTGCTCCACCACGTGGCGCTGCAGACGCTCCATATGCGTGGAGCCGCAGTCGACGTTGATGTTAAAACCATCGGGCGCGGCATTGATCACGCGCACGTCGGCGCCCAGCGCGTCGAACACCGGCTTGGCCACCGAGGACGCCGAGCCGTTGGCGCAGTCGATGCCGATCTTGACGCCCTGCAGCGAAAAGTTCGCGCTGGCGATGAGCGAGGCAATGTAGCGGTTGCGGCCCTGCATGTAGTCCACCGTGGCGCCGATGTGGTTGCCCGTGGCCAGCGGCACCTCGCTCTTGCCATCGACGCAGTCCTCGATGAGCTCCAGTACGTCCTCGTCCATCTTAAAACCGTCGCTATTGACGAGCTTAATGCCGTTATCGCAAAACGGGTTGTGGCTCGCGCTGATCATGATGCCGCAATCGAAGCAGCCTTCCACGGTCTGATGCGCTACGCCCGGCGTGGGGATCACGTGCAGCATATAGGCGTCCGCACCGCTCGCGACCAGGCCACTCACCAGCGCCGCCTCGAACATATAACTCGAGCGACGCGTGTCCTTACCCACGATGACGCGCGCCTTGCGCTCGCGGTTGGCGCCGTAATACCAGCCCACAAAACGGCCAATCCTATAAGCGTGCTCTACCGTCAGTCCAACGTTAGCCTCACCGCGAAAGCCGTCGGTGCCAAAGTACTTCATGCGCTCTCCTTACAAAATAGGGGCGAACAGATTGCCTGTCCGCCCCAAAATGGTACTCGATTATCTGCGCTACCAGAAAAACCCTACGCCGACGCGCTGTCGCGAGCCGCCTGGCATGTAGGAGTCTGACGCAGCGTAAGCGGCTTGTCCCCCGCCTCGGCTGACGTGGTCAGCGTATATGTGATCGTCGTCGTCTCGCCAGCATGCAGGTCAACGGTGCCCGAATAGAAGGGGATTCCATGCCACGTAGCGGCGCCAAGACCAAACTGGGTGCCCTCGACGGTCAGGCCAGTAATGTTGCCGCCCGTCGGGGCAAACAACGAGACATTCAGACGTTCGTCGTCGCGCGCGGCATCAGGCGCGCTCGCCGCGACGTAGTCGGGCAGCTTGCCGGCCTCCTCCTGCGTCATGATGTTCGTCAGGGTAACGGTGATGCGATACGAGCATGTGCCGTCACCGTTCTTGATGCCCTGGCCAATCTGCGTATCGGCATTCAGGTACCAGTCGAGCTTGGAGAAGCTCAGGTTGTTAAAGTAGACACCAGCAACGGGATCTTCACTCGGGTCATCCGGATCGGGCAGCGAGGCGTCGATGTTCATCTCCTTGATAGCGTTCTGCTCGTCATCGTTTTTCATCCACGCGATCAGGCGGCCCTCTTCGGCACCGCGCTCAACGGCGCTGACAAGCTTCGTAACATCGACATCGCCGATACCGCCAAGGATCTTGTCGAAGGCGGCGCTGGCAACAGCCGCAAAGATACCGTCCGACTCCTCGACCGGATAGTTCCAGTACACATCGTGCATGAGGACCTTTGCGGCGTTGGTGCCGTCGACAACCGTTCCGTCGGGCAGCGACACGTTACCGACCAGGCCCAGCAGATACTGCAGGAACACCGGGTCGATACCCACGACGCCGTCAACGTCCTGGCCATATTGAGATTTCCACAGGGCTGCGACACGCTGCGAGTTGCGGGGCCAATCAGGCGAATAGGTATTGCCCGAGTTGTACAGGTTACTGTGGTTGCCGAACAGCGCCTCATCCTCTTCGTCGACGCTCTCGACTGCCTCATCCTCGCTGAGTCCAATGCGGGGAACAAACTCGCCAATCGACATCTGGCCGTCGGTGACCGAAATCAGGCCCTGCGAACCGCCAAAGCCGCCGCAGGCACGAATCTCGACGTTGTTCATGGCGTACACAAGGTAGTTGCGCGTCTGGCCGTTGGCGCCGAGCATCTGGGGAAGGACGGGGGCGACCTTCTCCGCCGCGTCAACCGCGCCGTTGAGGGTGGCAAAGCCGTCCTTGGCCTTATCGACCAGCTCGGTCACCTGGGAAATATGAGTATCGCCAATGCCCTGGACCTTCTCGTTGGCGCTCTTGAACACCTTTGAGCTATCGGAAAGCGAATCGGCAACGGCCTGCAGCGCGGACACGTTAATCATGCCGTCCTGAAACAACTTGCCGGGCGTGGCCTGCGAAAGGTTGTCGGCCATGGGAACCAGCGCGTTGCTCGAGACATCGGACAGGGCGTCGATCATGGTGCGGGCCGCATTGATGTCGCCGCCATACACCGGAATAAACGAAGCCGCCGTCCACAGCGGGCTCGAGGTCTCCGCCTTCATGCTGTCGCAGAGCTCATCGATCTTCTTCGCGTCGTCAGGCAGCGTCGAAAAATCGCCCGACGTGACCTTGTCCTTAAGGCCACCGACGATCTCGACAGCCTCCTTCGCTTCGCTCTTTACGGTCTTTGCCGAGTTAAGCAGCATAAAGCCGCTTGCGCCAAGCGCAACGAGAAGCACCGCGACCACAGCGGCAACAATGGCGCCGGTGTGACGCTTTTTGCGCTCGCCCTTGCGATGGCGATGACGGACCAGACCGTCAGAGGTCGAACTCGACGAAGCGTCGCTACCGTAGTTCAAGCCAAAATCGTAATAATCTTCCTTGGAACCCGAGCCCGCAAACTCGGCACCGCTATCATCCAGGCGGGCGAACGTGCCAGTCTCGGAGGCACCGGTGTAAATCGTACCAAGGTTACCCGTAAGCCCCGCGCCACCGGCAGAGGGAGTATTGTTGGCGGCCTTGCCGGCATTAACGTTGCCGGCGGCATTTGCGGCGTTGGCAGCACCTGCGTTGTTCGCAGGTACCGAAGGAGCCCCGCTCGGCTGCGACGCGGAGGTTGCACCGCCCGCAAAGACATTCCCTCTTGCACGGCCGGTCTTTTTTGCCTTTTGAGACTGCTCGTACAGAGCGGTAAACATCGCCGTCTCGCCCGGGGACACGCGCTTACCGGAACCGCCCTGTCCAGCGCCGCCCGGCGTGCCGGCCTTACCAGCCCCGTTCGGACGCGGCGGAACTGCAGGACGGCCGCTATCGCTGCCCTTAAAGTGATTACCAGCCATAAAGAAATCCTCGCAATTGAGTCGCAATGAAAAAGTCCATAACGTTACTAGTTTATGGCATTTTGAGCATCGACAGCTAAACTCCAGACACGGACATCAATTGGCGAAAATGCGGCACAACACCTTTTCCGTCCTGGCGGCGGCGCCAGCTACACCGTCAAAAACACCATCGCGATAATCATGGCAAAGCCCGCCAGGTCGGTGGGCAAAAACACCGTTCCCAGCATAAGGGCGCTGGTGATGGTGGCCGAAACCGGCTCCATGGTTCCAAGGAGGCTCGCGCGCACCGAGCCAATCTCCTTAACGCCCTGCATGTAGAACATATAGGCGAAGAACGACCCCACCACAATAAATATCGCGAGCGCGCCGACACCCGAGGGGCCGAGCGCCGGCATATGCGCCCACGGCTGGGTAAAGATACTCATCACGATTCCCGCCGAAAGCATGGCCGAGCCCGTGACGACCGGGCTACCGTATTTGTTGAGGATTCCGGCAGGGATGATTGCTATGCAGGCACCGCCCACTGCGCACAAAAGGCCCGCGAGCAGGCCCATCGGCGAGATGCTGAGCGTACTGGGGTCGCCGCCCGTGGCGATCAAAAACGTTCCGCCCAATGCGAGCAAAATGCCAAGAGCCTCGCGCGTGCGCGGCAGTCGATGCGCGGTGACGCAGGCATACCCCATGACGACCACCAGCTGCAGGCACTGGAAGACGGTCGCGGTGCCCGCGTTGGTCAGGCGCACGGCTGACAGATAGCAAAGCTGGTTGAACAGCAGACCAAAGATCGTAAACAGAATAAGCTGCTTGCGATCGGCGGGGGTAGTCCACAGCTCGATCAAGCGGTCGCGGTCTTTTCTGAGCACAACGAACATAAAGAGCAGGCCAGCGATAACTTGGCGCACGCTCATCAGCCAAAACGTCTCGATATGGCACACGTCAAAGAGGTAGCTGGCGCTGGTGCCAGAAAAACCCCAAAACGTACCGCCGGCAAACGCGGCGAGCGTACCCAGGGCCATCTTGCGCGCCTGGGCGTCGTTGAGGCGGTCGCGCCATGCACGGCGGGTGCTGCGGCTAAGCTCGTCAGTCCCCTCGGGCACGATAAAATCAGACGCCGCCGTCATCGGTACCGAAGCCCTTTCACGTGCACACTGCGCCGAGCGCTCCTGTTCCATCCCACTCCCCCGAAATCAATTGGCAACAAAGCGCTCAAACTGTAGCACGAATATTGGTATGAAATAGCAGATGATGCGGAGCATCTGCGAGCGTCCAAATTGCAGGGACGAAAGGCACCGATGAGCTATGCCGAGTGGTTGGAATCGTCTAGAACGCCGGGGGCGGCTTCCGCACTTCCCTCAGCATGCTTGCCATCGTCCCGGTCCTTGTCGCTGTCCCGGCCCTCCTGCTCGCGACGGCGCTTTTCGCGAATCTGCTCAACGGCGGCTCGCAAGGCGGCCTCGTCCTCGGCGCGTGCCACCTCTTGCGTTGTCTTGACCATATGGCGAATCTCGAGCACCAGCAGCACGATCAGCGGCACCACGATAAGCGGAAAGAACAGCAGCGGATTGGTGAGCAACGAGACCACCACGCCCAGCCCCGCCGAGACAAAGACCACGCGCCCCACCACGTCGGCGGCGGGCACGGGCGCGGCGTCCTCGACCGGATTGGCATCGCCCTTGGTGCGGTAGACCGGCGTGCCGTCGGCCGCGGCCTCCACGGCAACGATGCGGTGCGTGTTGAGTGAACCCTCCAGCGCGTCATCGGACGAATGGAAGGTGATGATGTCACCCACCTGGTAGGCCTGGCTGTTGTCGGTATCGACGACGATAAACGAATGCACGGGAATCGCCGGCTCCATCGAGCCGGTCAGCGTGCGCATAAAGCCGTAGCCCATGATGGTGGGAATCTCGCCGGCGGGCGTGAACACCGTGCGCAGCAGCACCACAAAGGCGACCAGGATCACCACGGTCGCCAACACGTTGATCACGCGGAGCACGTGCTTCATCACTTGTCGGCGTCCTTTGCGGAAGGCTCGACGTCAGTGGCGTCAGATGCCGAAACGCCGGTCTCATCTCCCTCAACGGTCGTGGCGACATCGCCCTCGGCGGCCTCTCCGCGCAAGCGAGCCAGCAGATAGCGCGACAGGCTGTTGCCCTCGGCACGGCGCTCGGCGCGGGCGCGATCGCGCTCGGACTGCTCCAGCTCGTGTGCCAACGAGTCCAAGCGTTGCTGCATCTCCGCGCGGGCGGCCTCGAGCTCGCGCTCGTGCGCAGCCTTGGCGGCGGCGAGTTCCTGCTCAATACGCTCCCCTGCCTCGAGCTTGGCTGCGGCGGCACGCGCGTCGGCGTCGGCACGAGCCTCCTCGGCGGCACGCGCGGCGGCATCGCGCTCGGCAGCGGCAGCGGCGACCTTCTCGCTGGCATCCACCGCGGCCCGCTCCACCGCAGAATCGGCGGCCGCGCGGGCGGCATCGATTGCGGCATCGGCCGCCTGCTGAGCGGCGGAAACCTTCTCCTCGGCAGCGGCAACGGTGTCGGCAAGCGCCTGCTCCGCCTCGGCCGCGGCGACGTCGGCAGCCTCCTGCGCGGCACGGGCATCGCGCTCGGCCGCCAGCCGCACTTCCTCGATCTGCAGCTTGGCGGCGTCCAGCTTGGCATGCAGCTCGGCCACCTCCTTGGCAGATACCTCGCGCACGGCGGCAAGCTCGGCCGCGGCTGCGTCCTTGGCGGCCTGCAGCTCAGCGGCATCGGCGGCTGTCTTGGCGGCCAAGGCTGCAGTAGCGTCGCTCTTGACCTGCGCGACCTGCTCGGAGGCCGCCTGCTCGGCGGCAGCAACCTTGGCGTCCGCGTCGGCACGAGCGGCCGCGACCTCGGCATCGGCCTCGGCACGCGTCTGCGCCAGCTGCGCCGCCGCAGTCTCACGCGCCTCGACAGCGTCGGCCTCGGCAGCCTTCTTGCCGGCCTCGACATCCTCCAGCGAGGCGCGCAGTTCCTCGACATCGGCCTCGGCAATCTGTGCGCGCTGCGTCAACGCCAGCTCGCGTGTCTTAGCCTCGTCCAGTTCATCTACCAGATTGTCGCGCTCATCGGTCAGCGCGTGCGCCTGCACTTTCCAGGACTTCAGCTGCCCCTGTAGCTCCTCAATCTGCTCGCGGGCCTCGGCCAGCGCCTGCTCGGCATCGAGCTGGGCCTGCGTGACCTCCTCCACAAACACGCGCCGGACCTCGACGTCGGGCAGGTCGGGGCTATCGACCTGCTCCTCCTTAATCTCCTTAATAAACTTGGGCGCCACCGGCGCGTGTTGCACGCTCTCGAGCTCCTGCAGGTTGCGCTCGTCATCGGTCAGGCTCTTAAAGACGGTGTAGTTGTTAATGAGGTTGGTGTACATCTGCACCATGTACTCGTCATCGAACGCCAGTGACTGCTGCTGCACGTCGATGTTGTAGCCCACCTTGTCGTAGCGCTCCATAAACTGCCACAGCTGGTAGCACTTGCGGTAGTTGGGGTCCTTCATGATGAGGTTAGTGCGCTGAATGGGGCTGCGGACCGCGCTGCACCCGTTCATGATCTGGCAGAACGACGCACCGCGCAGTGCCATGACCAGGCGGCGCACGCGGTCGATGCGCATAAAGACGTCCATGTTGTCGGCGTCGTTCTCGGCAAAGCTCTGGCGGTTTTTGACCGTCATCTCGACGTTGTACTCGATCTCTTCGTACGCGTCGTCGATCTTGCTGTGCATCTTAAAGCGGTTGCGAATCTCGTTGCCCGTCGACCAAAAGATCACGTCGGTACGCTTGTCTACAAACGTCAGCAGGCGCTGAATCAGGTGGTAGATAAAGCGGTTCTCGTACAGGTCGTACGTCTCGACGGTATTGACGTTGAGGATGCGCGTAGGGTGAACGCCGCCGTCCTCACTCGGCGCCAAAAACTGCGTGTTCTGGCTCAGATGACGGACGCTGTCGGCGCTGATCTTTTTGGCGAGCGAAACCGGCACTACCTCTTCCTCGGTGGTGATGAAGCGGCGCGGCTTTTCGATAATGGTGTTGATGGCGTCGAGCGAGTCCTCGATCATGCTGATCCATTCCTCGTCCACCACCTTGACGAGCTCCTCGCGCTGCTGCTCGATCGTGGTGCCCGAGGCCTGCGCCATCTCAAACAGATAGCGAAAGTAGCGGCTGTCCTCTTGGATGGGCTCCATCTGCTCGGAGAAGCTGGTATAGAGGTCCTGAATGGTCTCGGACATGGGTTACTCCATAGATTGGATCGATCGGAAAGGGGCGAGGCGACATCACGCCGCCCCGCACTTACAGCATTAGTAGAAGTTCTGGATCCGCTGCAAGTACATGACGGAATCGGGCAGGCCGCCCTCGCCAAAGGTCTTCTCGATGTACTCGATCAGGCCCTTCATCTCGTCGCGCACAAAGCTCACGTTCATGGACTCAAACTTCTTGAGCACCTTGCGGGCGATGATGTAGTCCATGCCGCCCAGCTCGGTGCCGCCGCACGCCACGTACACGGGGATGAAGTCGTACATCTGCTTGATGATACGGTTACCAAAGGCCAGCTTAAAGCGGGTCTGCAGGTACTGGTCCAGCTTGTGCATCTTCTGGAGCAGCTCCTCGTCGATCACATACTCGACCTTGGCCTTTTGGAATAGATACTGCAGGTGATCGGCCGTCACGTGCACGCGCTCGTGCGGCTCGCACTCAAACGCGTCGGCGCGCTCGTTGAGCTCGATGGGGATTGCGCGGTCGTACACCTTGTCCGTGATGGTAAAGGTGGAGTCGTCGTTGTTGGCCGTGCCGATAAACCACAGGCTGTCGGGAATGGTGAGCTTGCCGTCGTGCAGGGCCTTGGGGTCGGCGGCCCACTGGGTGGGCACCAGGTCGAGCACCCACTCGTCGTGGCTGGGCATCTCGAGCACCGACAGGATCTCGGCAAAGTAGTACTCCACGCGGGCGAGGTTCATCTCATCGAGCACGATCATGGACGGGTCCTGGCGAAGGCCCGCCTCATACACGGCGCGGAGGAACTCGGTCTCGTTAAAGCGCTTGGAAAACTCGTTGAAGTAGCCCAGCACCTCGGTGCGGTCGCGGAAGCTCGGCTGCACCGAAACGATGGTCGCGGGGTTGTCCAAGTAGCGGCTAAAGCTGTAGGGCAGCGACGTCTTACCGGTACCCGAGATGCCCTCCAGGATCAGCAGCTTGGAGGCGGCCATGCCGGCCACAAAGCGGCGGATGATCTCGGGCGTGTAGTAGAGCTTCATCTGGCTGCACGCAAACGCGCGGAAGCTGTCGACAAAGTCCTCCAGCGAGATGGCATCGTCGTAGACCGGCGATTCCCAGTCGCGGTACTTAAGGTCCACCAGGGACAGCTTGGGGAAGCGGTTGGCCTGGGCGATTTCTTTTTCCTCGGCAAGGGTCTTGGCCTCGACGGTCGCCTTGGCCATGGCGGCCGCGGCATCCTTGACGCCCTCGCCATCGAGCGCGAGCGACGCGTTGCCCGACATGACGGCCGTCGCCGCAGCGCCCTCGCCAGCAGCCGCACCGGCGCCCGCAGCGGCGCCCACCACGTTGCCCACCGTGGGCAGGTGGTCGTCGGCCAGGGCCGAGGCACCCACGTACGGAATCTGCTTGGTGCCGCCCATGGCATTGACCTTGAGCGCCAGCAGCTTGTTCTTCTCGTCCATGAGGTCGAGCACCTGCTTGTTCAGGCGTCCGATCTCGCGATAGAGCGCCTTGTTGGACGTGTCGTCGCGATGCAGGCGACGGTTGATGCGGTAGTGGTGGATCAGAATGGCCACAATCAGCACGGGGACTGCGATGAGCATGGCAAACAGAATGACCGCGCCGATCTTGCCCACCAGGTCAAACGTGGCGAAGTAGGTCATAAAGATGTTGAAGTACTCAACCCAGCCAAACACCAGCAGGTTAAGGATGGAGCTCACAACGGCAACGACGTTGTAGACAACCTTTGCCAGCAGCTCCCAGGCAAATCCCAGAAACTCACTCACTGTCGGTACCCTCCTGCTTGGTCGCGTTCATCGCCGCCTCGGCCTCGGCCTTTAAACGACGAGCTTCCTCGAGCTTGGCCTCGGCCTGGGCAAGCTGCTCGGCGGCGTTATCGGCCGTGACGGTAGTGTCACCCTTGCCCTCGGCGTCCACGATGGCAGACGCGGCGGCCAGGCGGTCCTCCTCGGCCATAGCGCGCTTGAGGTTCATGCCCACCACGATGAGGTGATACACCTGGTAGATAAAGAACAACAGCATGGGCAGCACAATCACAATGAGGAAACCCATGGAGCTGGACAGGAAGTCCATGACCTTGCCCATCTGCGGCAACGCAAACACGTACTTGCCCACGATGTCGCCGTCGCTGATGATGTGCGTATCGGCCACGTCGTTGTTATCTCCCTTGGTGGTAAAGCTGCGCATGCCGTTGACCTCGTCGATGGCGGCGATGCGGTGCGTGTTGAGCGCGTACTCGTTGTCGATAATGGTGTGGAACGTCACGATGTCGCCCACCTCGAGCTTGGAGGTGTCGCACTTTTTGATGACGATGAGGTCGCCCTTGTTAAACGTGGGCGCCATGGAGTCGGACTGTACGGCGAGCGGGGTGAAGCCGGCGATGTCCGAGACGCTGCCGTCCTCGCGCGTGGCGAGCGTGGTAAACGCGTACAGGGCCGCCACCAGGATGATGATCCACATGACGACGCTCAGTGCGATGGATGCGGCCTTTTTAACAGATTGCATGATGTCCCTTACTACCGTGTCTGACTAGGTCGTGCGCGGCCCGATGGCCGCCGTGCATATCTACTGTTCTTCGATGCCCTCAAAGCGCATCGAAACCGAATAGTTAGCTCCCTTTAGCATATTAGTGCAATTTGGGTCCGTTCCCTCGAGCCATATGCGAACGGTTACCGGCTTGTCCGTTTCTTTTATCAGGTCGAACATATCGCTGGCCGCGGTGGCAGCGCCCGAGTCGAGCCCAAAGACGGTGGCCGCGCCGGACGAACCCCCGCCCCCATTGGGGTTGTAGACCCAAGTGTGGCCGTCGGCGGTAAAGCTCATGCGCATGGCGCTGGCCATACCCTGCGTGTCGGAGCTAAACCGCGTGCCAGAAACGCCGCCGTCGCCATCCTGCCCGGTCAGGCGCACGCGCAGGTCCGTACTGCTCATAAAGTGCAGCGTGAACTCCAGGTAGACACCGGTGGCGGGGTCAGCGGTAGAGCCGTCCTCGAAGGTGAAGGTCTGGTAGTCGCTCGTGGTGACGGGTTTGAGCTTGGATGCGTCGATGTCCACGCCCTTTTCGCTGGCGATGCGTGCCGAGATCTGGTCGAAGCCCAGGCTGTGGACGTATTCGTCGAACGTGGCATGCTCGTCCAGGTCAAAGCGCAGCGAACCGTCGGCGTTGGCGTCGATCATGAGCATGCGGGTTTTGGCGCTATCGGCGATGGAAAACCAGGCAAAGGTTGCCATAGCTATCGCCACCAGGGCAAACAGTACCAGTACCACGGTGGTGGTGAGCTTGCGGCGCAGGTCGGTGTCGGCGGGCGCGGCGGCGTTGGGCTTGCCGGTGGCGGGCGTGCAGTTGGCGGCGGGTTGCTTACGCGTCATGGCTACTCACCGTCCAGGGTCGCAAAGAGGGCCAGGTGCAGGGTGCCCGGGTCTTGATGCAGGTAGTCGGCGCTATCGGGGTCGGTGCCCTCGATGTAGTAATAGATGTCCAGGCGATAGGTCTGGCCAAGCCCCAGTGTGGCGAGCGTGTTTTGTGGGCGCTCGGCCGTCTCGCTCGTGTCCAGCGTAAAGGCGGCCGGGTCCTGTGTCACGTTGGCACCGCAAGCGAGCTGGCCGTTTTGCCAGCCCAGGAGCATGCCCTCGGTGTAGCCCGCCAGGCCTGCAGGGACAGTCGCCGGGTGCTCGGCGCGGTGACCACTATCGGAGCCGTCGAGTTCAAAGATGTTGGTGGCAAGCACCTGGTTGCCGCTCGAGATCTTTATGCCCACGCGAGCCGCGCGCAGCAGCTCGGCATCGACACCCTGGGGAACCAACGACTCGGCCAGATACAAGCTGACCTTACCCTTTACTTTGCTGGCGCCCGTTCCGGTAATGGTGGGGCGCAGATTGATCCAGCCGTGGTAGAACGCGGAGCCGTTGTCTTTTGCCTGCTCAAACACCGTGGCATCGCCGGCGGAGTTGTTTTGCGCGCAGGCAGCAAAGCCGTTGAGATCGAAGGTCGAGACCGGATAGAGCGTCACGGCGCCAGTCGCATTGGAAGTCAGGGAAACATCACCCTGCTGCGACCAGCTGCCGCAATCGGCGTCGCCCAGCTCCAGCACCAGCTTGGACGTGTCGCTGTGCACGCTCACCGAATTGGTGTTGACCTTCATGTTGTTGGTAAACCAGGCGTAGGTCGCGGCGCCCAAGGTGGCGGCGAGCGCCACCATAACGAGTGCAATGTAAGCACACGCGCGGCGGGTGTGGTGGCGGGTGGTGGTTGCGGGCTCGGTGGGCTCGAAGGCGGCGGTTGCCGCCGTGTTGACGCGCGCCGTCTCTGCCTCGCTGCCGTCTAGCTGCATCTGCTTCTTATCTTGCATGCCACTCGCCCCCTTATGCCTTGGCCGCGGCAAAGGCAAGCTGCAGCGCCACATCGCGGGCCTGGGCCTCGTCGATGCAATTGGCGTCGCAGCCTTCCATGTACACAACGTAGCGAACGCTTGCCACCTCGTTGGCGGCCAGCGTGCAGATGGGCGTGGCGGCTGCGCGCGCCGTGGACGTGTCGCCGGTGCCGTCCATGCTGTAGGCGCTTATGGCGCGTGCGGGATCGGCGGTGTAGGTCCAGCCCGAGGCGCCAGCTGCCACGACCACGCCGTCTTGCGCGGTGGTGCGCCTACTGGTGGCGCCCGCGGTATTGCCCAGATCGTCGCAGGTAAAGATATGCGTTTGCGTGCCCGACTGGGTTGTAATTACCAGACCCAGGCGCAGCGCGGCCAGCAGCTGCGGGTCGCTCGTCACGCTCATCTGGCCCTGATACAGGTACACGTTGAGCGCGCTATCGCTGCCCTTAAGGTACAGCGTGCCCGAGAGAGCGTAGTCGTCCAGCTGTGCGGTGCAGTCGGCGTAGTCGGTCGTGATGCCCGCGGCGTTTTGGAACGTGCCACGCCAAAAGCGGGAAAGGTCTGCCGTCGAGATGGGATAGAGCGTCTTGTCGGCGGCGGCAAGCGTTGCCGTTGTGTCCCAGGGTCCGTTGGCCGAAAGACCAATCTGCAGGTCGGTACCCTCGTCGCTTACCGTGTGCGCCACGGGCGTCACGTTGGTGTAGCGCGAGTTGCTAAACCAGGCGTAGGTGGCCGCGCTCATGGCGGCTACCAACACCAACATCCATGCAGCCGCGGCAACCATGCGACGGCGCGAGTTTAGGATGTCTTTGATGTTCGATGTACTCATACCCAGCCCCCTTACGAACGCTTGCCGGCAAAGCGCAGCGCCAGCGATTGCAGGCTGGTGGCGGCCAGATTGTTGGTACAGTCGGGGTCGCAGCCTTCCAGCCACACGTACACATCCACGCGCACGGGCGTGCTGCGGTTGGTGCCCTTGGCAGCGGCGGGCAGGCTGCAGATCTTGGTCGTAGCCTTCTTGAGGCTCACGATGCCAGTGTCTTCGTTGTAGTCACAGAAGTTTGCACTGGTCAGCTGGTCAAAATGAACCGTTGTTCCATCGGAGCGGGTGCTGTCGAGCACCAGGTGATTCTGCTCGTTCTCGCCGGCATCCTTGCCGTCGAGCGTGTTGTAGCGCGCCTGGGGATTGCGCTCGCCCGAGACCTCAAAGATGTACTGGCCCGTAACGGTATCGCCCTGCCCCGGCGCATAGGTAACCAGGCCCACGCGCAGGGCGGTGGAGATGGGGTTTGCCGTGTCCTGCTCGGTAAAGTCGATGCCCGACAGGTACACGTCAGTCGCGGCCGAATTGGTAGCCAGGTACAGGGAGGTCTTGTAGTAGTCGGAGTGCTCGGCGGCGCCAAACATGCTGGCAAAGAGCGAGTCCTGGGTGGTTCCGCCGGTAAAGCCCGTTACCTTTTGAAAGCCGTTGAGCACGTTGTCGGTCGAGACGGGATCGAGCAGACCCGTAAAGCTCAGGCCGGCGTTGGTTTTGTATTCGCCGTCGTACTCGTTGGAGATGAGGAAGGTCACGCCCGTGCCCGCGGCCATCTTGACGTCGGTGATGTGGCGGTTGGCGTTGTAGATGTACCAAGCATACGTTACGGCTCCGGCAGCAGCAAGCGCCACCAGCAACGTGGCGAGCATGCGATTGAACTGTTTTCGCAGCGAGCGCGCGTCCGACATGCCCCTCCCCAAAATGCCGTGTTGCAAACTACCTGGACACCATTTGCCCATAATGGGCATTATTTTACGCGAACGTGCAGTTCATCGGGGGTACAAACGCGACTTTTCGCGTGCTGTTCGCGCTGCGGCAGACTCCGATGGGGCCACAATTCACCAGTTTTTTAAAATAGTTCTTGCCACTGGGTGGGAGCTCCGTTATATTATTCCCTGCGCACTCGCGCACCCTTGATCGGGCGTTTAGCTCAGGGGGAGAGCGCTTCCCTGACACGGAAGAGGTCAGAAGTTCAAATCTTCTAACGCCCACCAATTATTCAACCGGTCTACCTGCGGAAATGCGGTAGACCGGTTTCTTGTATATAGCGCTGTATCCCAAATGTATCCCAAAAGGCGGCGCGCGAGCACTCGCTGGAGGCGGCGATGAGGGACATCGCCAGAAACGACCTGGTCATCCTGGACGAGTTCGGCTACGTGCCGCTGGACCTCGACAGCGCGAGGCTGCTGTTCCAGGGGGTGTCGGACTGCTACGAGAGGCACAGCCTGGTCATCACCACAAACATTGAGTTCAGCAAGTGGGGCACGGTCCTGGGGGACGACAAGATGGCGGCGGCGATGATCGACCGCATCGTCCACCACGGCCGCCTGGTCGAGTTCACCGGCGCGAGTCACCGTATGGAGGCGACGCTCATGCTCGGCAAGGCGGTGGGATAGGTTAACGCGGCGTGTTTGCCAAAGTGCTCAATTTGGTCGCGCCACAATGTTCAGTTTGTCGTCGGCACAAACAGCGGCTCCCGCGTTTGACAGCCCCGTGATCCCAGCGGGCGCGGGGGGACCGAGAAGAGCCAGGGCTCCGCCTCCTTGAGCGCGCCCACGTCGCCCCCGTGTTCGTCGAGAAGGGCACGCGCGGCCTTGACGCTCCGCGCCCCAGCGAGCCTAAGCTCAGTACTCCACGCGCTCGTCGGCTGCTGCGCCCTCCACCGCTTCGATCTCCGAGCGAAGGGCGTCCGCCACCTCTGCCGACCTCGCGTCCTCTTGCCCTTCCGCGAGCTCGACCTTCGCCGCCTCGTCGCCATGAGTCTCACCGTCCATGTATCCTGCTTTCAAATCGCGGCAGGCACAACAAGGCGCCCGCCCAGTTACTCGATACGAGCAGCCTAGACGGGCGTCACAAAGTGGCAGAGGGGCACGACTCTAATGCCAGGCATCTGCTGGTATCATTAGAGTGCAGCATTGGTTATGGGAGAGGACTTCACATCCCACAGCCAGTCAGACCTAAGTTGGCTTCGTCCTGCTATAGATTGAGGTGAAGGCGATTGACTGATCAACAAAGTGAGACGATCGAGATTTCCGAACAGATTCGCGACAAGAAAAAGGATGTGCGATTCAGCACTCGCGAATACGTTGCGGAATACCTCATCAATAAGTTCAATGCTGATGCATTCTACATTCCGCTTGACTATCAACGGAACTTCGTCTGGACGGACGTTGACTGCAGCTACTTTATTGAGTCTGTGCTAATTGGTCTGCCCATTCCCTACATGTTCTTTGCCGATGCTGAAGATGGCAGAACGGAAATCGTTGATGGAGCGCAAAGGATGAACGCCTTGGTGAACTTTGCCAGAGGCGATTTAACCTTGTGCAATCTAAACATCCTTACATCTGTCAACGGAAAGACCTATTCAGAACTTCCCATAGAAGTACAAAGAAGATTCGATAACGCGAGCTTTCGAGTGGTTTACCTTGAGGAAGGGACCACCTTTGACGTCCGACAGGAGATTTTTCGTCGTATCAATTCATCGGGCAAGCAGCTCAAATCGCAAGAAATTCGCCGTGGCTCCATGGGCGGCGATTTTACAAAACTAGTAAGCGAGCTCTCCAATGATCCGCTCTTTATAAAACTTGCCCCGTTAAGCGAGACGGCGCGCAAACACTACGATGACATGGAACTTGTCACTCGTTTCTTCGCCTATGCAGACGGCTACCCAGATTTCGAGGGTTACAAAGACCGCGTTGCTAGTTACCTGGATGAATACACGAATCGCATGAACATCGAGCTTGCCGAGTCACCTGACAAGCGCAATGAACTCGTCGCTCGCTTCAAAGAAATGTTGGAATACGTTGAGAAGTGCTTGGGAGACAGGGGTTTCAAAAAGACACCGACAGGAAAAACGACTCCTCATGCGCGTTTCGAAGCTATTGCGGTCGGCGTTGCCGTGGCGTTGTCGGAGGACAAGGACCTTTCGCGCAAAGACATGTCTTGGGTTGATTGCGAAGAGTTCCAGACCCTTGTGCGGTCAGACTCGGCAAACGTAAAGGCCAAGTTGAAAGCTCGCATTGATTTCGTTGCCAACAAGCTGAAGGCGGAGCGGTAAACCTTATGGATTCCAATGACTTTAACTTGGGGTACGAAGAGGTCTACAACGACCGCCTTGGTGAGACCAAGAGCATGATTACGCTCGCGACCCTGCTCGATTCGCTTGACCAAGGTGCAGAGGGCGTGCGCTACAATGCTGTAATGCGAGGAGCGTACGAAAACGCTGAAAAGGCAAATCCCAGTGGCCTGCCCTCATCGACACCAGATGTGACCCTCGTTTCCAGTGTCATCCGCTCCAACGTCAAGCTTATGATCTACAACATCATTGAGTACTCGGTCACTAATCTCATGCAGGCGATTTACGACAGAGTAAAGGACGAGGGTTGCGGCTACGCTGAGGTTTCCGAAAAGCTTCAATCGATTTGGCACCATACCCAAATGTATAACGGGTTGAGCGACCCAAAAGCCAGCAATAGTACTGCCGAGTCCATAAGCAAGAGGTTGCTTGATCATGCTGTTAAAAATAACGTACTTCAATTCAGCGTTCGGAACACCATCGCCGGTGGAAATCTAGATGCAGACAAAATCCTCAAGCTCTTTGATGACCACGGAATATCGATTCATGATGATATAGCGAACTGCAAGAGGGATGAGATTAAGAGCGAGCTTAAAGACATCAAGAATCGACGGAATGACCTAGCTCATGGATCAATTTCGTTTGCAGAAGCAAGCAATCAGGTGACAACATCGGAGCTTGCGGAGCTAGTCAATCATGTTGACTCATTTTTGATGCAGCTCCGCAAGGATGTTTCGACCTATCTCAACGCCGGTGAATATCGGCGCGGTATGACCGAATCAGAAGAGGGCTAGTGTACGCAAGCGGCAATTATGCTTTTGCCAACCGCTTCGCCGAGCTTTGGTGGCACGGCGTTTCCAATATGCCGTGCCACAGCTTTCTTGCTGATCTTCTCGCCAGGCCTAATGAACTTGTAATCCTGCGGGAAGCTCTGCAAGACGGCACCCTCACGCAAGGTTAGGGCTCGATTTTGCTCTGGATGCCCAAACCGGCCCGTACCGTACATATAGAACTGCGTAGTTATAGTTGGGGACGTCTCGTCCCAAGCCATCCTCCCGTAGACCGCAGGGTACGTTTGGCCAGCAGCCTTTTTATGACAATCAAGCCTCAGGTCCTCAGGCCAATCTCGCCACGTGCCATTAGGCGTCGAAGCCTTAATGCGCTTCAAGTTTAGTTCTGATAGCGCCGACGCCGTTTGCAGAGAGTCCCCCCTGCAAGAGCCGCCAGCGCTCACGGCAGGCAGCGCACCTATTGCCTGCCGAACCGTAACAGCATGAGCGTTATCATTCGTAGGGTCAATCAAGCTGATGGACCCATTTTTAGAAGCTAGCAGAATCAATCGCCGCCGATGCTGGGGCACACCGTACTCCTCAGCCTTTACGACGCTGTATTCCACCGAGTATCCGGACTCCTTAAGCGTGTTCAAGAAACCAGAGAAGATGCTCTCCTTCTCGAGCTCGGGCACGTTCTCCATGGACACGTAATCTGGCTGCACTTCACGTACAAGCCTCCCAAACTGCGCAAGCAACCCCCAGTCCTTGTGCTTCTCGCGATGCTTCTTGTCCTTGCGGTGCTTCGAGAAGGGCTGGCAAGGAGCGCACCCTACCAAGACTTTGATGTCAAAGTCCTTCAGGAGCTCCTTGACTTCCTCCCCGGTGACCTCGGCGATGTTCTTGCAGATGAACTTGTCCTTGCCGTTGTTCGCATCGTAGGCGTACTGGCAAGAGGAATCGAGGTCAAACCCAGCCACCACATCGATGCCAGCGGTGCGTAAACCGTAGGTCAGGCCCCCGACCCCGCAAAACAAATCCACAGCACCAATGGAGGCGCTCTGAGCCTTATCCTCCGTGGAACTATCAACGCTCATCGCAATCACCCCTTCGGCGTCCTAGAATGACCGTATGCGAGCGTCACAAACTCGAAAAGAATTCAACTCGCTAACTTTATAGATTAGCAGCAATCAGAGGGATTGGAGACCTGAGCTTTAAAACGTCACCGAACGGCTGTTTGCTTCCCGTGAACAGCAGAAGTGCAGGTAAAACGCCTTGGCCTCGATTTGCTTGATCGCCTGCTCCAAGTACGGCAATCCGGAGAGGTCATGGCCGCCGGAGGCCGTGCAAAGCGCTCCGCTTGTATGGTCGCCCGTGCTCTTTCAGCCTGCGTTCGCCGCATGCCAGATGAGCGTGCCCGCCGTGATCCTACCGCCCTCGTCCACATGCTCGAAGAGCTTGCGGGTAACGGCCTCGTCGTACTTCTCGGGGTCGTGGGAGCACCAGCTGAGGAACGTGTCGTGGTCGCCTCCAGCGGCCTCGTAGCTGATGCCGATGTTCTTCCAAGTCTCGTAGTTCTTGGGCGGCTCCATAGAGAGGAACGCCAAGTCGGCCTTCTCCTTATCGTTCATGCTGGCTCACCCCGCAATCGAGCTGCGAGGCGGCGCTCCCCGTGACCGAGCTGTAAGATGCAGCCACGACAGGCCCCCGGCCTGTCCACTCGCCGCCGGTGGCCCCGCCGCCAAGTATACGGCCACCGGTGTCATTTTCCTTGAATGCTTCCATAGGCATCGCTAGTCCTCAATGCCGAGCATGTCGCAGATTTTCTGCCCGCTGATCGCTCAGGTGCCGCCGATCATCATCGCGGGGAGCGTCCCGTCCGCGCACCACTTCTGGACTTGGCGCAGGCTCCACCCGCCGATCTCGGCCACGTGCTTGGGGGTCTCGCACACCTTCACGTCCGCGCGCCGGATTTGCGAGCAGCCGAGCGGCTCCTTCCCATGCCCTATTCTCGCCTTTGTACCGAGCCATTCAGTCACCGCCCTAACCTCTGAGCTACTAATGACGTGTGATCACGGTTAAGACTGTACAAGAGCGAATTGCCGCGTTTAACTGTGATTATGTAGTGCAGCAGCGGCAAAACTGCTTGACGGCGCGGGACTTCCATTTTGCTTTGCGACTGCTTGGACGGCCAAATTGCTCATTTGCTGACTTATAGCAATGCCCCAACGGCACCGTCGCGTTTGCAAACAGCCGCGGCCAACAGCAAGAACATCAGCAATTCCGTCGGCATGCATCGGACGTCCGCCGCTGGGGTATCCTTGGAGCACATGCACCACAAGCCGCACAAAGGAGCCGCCATGCGCACCGAGCTCGATGTTCCCTTTTTGCACAAAGACGAGGCCAAAGCCCTGGGCGCCAAGTGGGACCGGATCAAAAAGATCTGGTACGTGCCCGATGGCGTCAACCCCGAGCCCTTTGCCGCGTGGCTGCCCGGCGTGGATCGCTCCGACCCCAGCGCACCCTACATCTACCTGGTGCTGGGCAAGCGCGAATGCTGGAAGTGCCACGAGCAGACGACGGTCGCGGCCTTTGGCATTCCGTATCGGGTGGCCGAGGACTCGGGCAGCAAGGCTGCGCTCAGCGCTGCGCTTGCCATGGACGACGTGGGCCACATCGCGATCGACACCGCCCGCGCCAACGCCGTGGCCATCGTCCCCGCGCTGGGCTGCGTGCCGGCCGAAATCCGCGACTACCTGCGCGAGCGCTGCGGCTACAAGCCCGTAACGTCGCGCACCACCAAGACCGTATCGCTCTCCAGCACCTGCGCCGGCTGCGGCGCGCTGCAAGGCAGCCATTACCTGTTCGAGGAGCCCACGTCGCCGTTTGCACTCACGGCCATCAACAAGCTGCCCGCGCTGGAGTTCGTGCGCGTGGAAGTCGCCGGCGTCTACGGCATCCCCGACAGTCAGGACAACTTTGACCAGGCGCTCTTCACCTGGGCACGCGACCACCACACCCAGTTCCACAAAACCCTGTGCGAGGGGATTTACCTGTAGGGCAAAACTCGAAAATCGAGTCCAGTTATCCTCGGAAATCGAGTGTGGAATTCCTCGAAAATCGAGTATGCGCAGGTAGCTGAGTTGCGGGCTCGAGGGATTACAGCCCCAGAATATGTTCCAGATAGCCCTTGTTGAACCAGAACGATTGCTTGGTCATCCAGCGTCCGTCGGGCAGCTCGTAGGCGTTCCTCGTAATATCGCCGATTTCAGTTCCATCGGCGAATTTGTACGCAGCTTTTGACGTATGCGGGCGAACATGAACAATTGGATTGTCGGCCATACCGGGCAGATTGTTGGTCACCTTGAGCTTTCCGCTTGCATCCCGATACGGATTGAGCTCAACGCCCTCGCGAATGACCTTTCGCATCTCATCCCAGCAGGCCTTTGCGGGACCCTCGATTTCGTTTGCCGGCATTGCCCAGAATAGGCAGCGGTCAAGACGCCACTCCCCCTCGTGGTCCTCACGGAACACGACAAAGAAGAAACGGTTGGTCTCAAGGCGCGCACGGAAGGAAGACGTCTCCCACTCCTCGTTGATTAACTGCTTAAACTCAAACGGAGGGAAAGACATTGCCTGCTCGATGTGCCCCCTCTTATTAACGCGACAAACACGGACGTTAATCCCGGCCTTAACGAACTCCTCGGCGGCATTGCTTTTAATACCGAGCATACGATAAACGAGCGTTGTCCATTGCGCTTTATTGCCCGTGTACTCCAACCCGTACTGCTCCGCAATTTGGCGGTCGGTTTCGCCATAGTGACGCTCGATAAGACCAGTTACGCAGCTTTCGAAATCCGTGGACTCGTCCGCAGCCCGAACGATGCTCTCGCCAACACGCGGGGCACCGAGCACGTAGGTATGAAGCACGTAGTCCATATACGAGCGCTTGAGTGAAAAGGCGCGACGCTTTGCGCGGCGGCGTTCAATCTCGCCTGTATCGGTATTGAGATGCTCGTAATACTGGTCAACCCACATCGTCGCTTCGGTTGTGCCCTTTGTGCAGGCGCCCAAGTAGGTCGTCATACCCTCCGACAGCTCATCCGCGCGACCATCCTGAATGTACGAAATGATCTTCTCGTAGTCGGCGCGAATGATTTTCATGTCCTCTTCGGGCAGATGAACCATAACTGCACGCTCAATGCGCTGGTCGTATTTGTCGATCGAGCGGTCGCGGCCGTAGTAGATAAGCAGGATATTGCTGAGCTTGGTCTTAAGATGCGAACTATCGTAATCGAGTGACACCGGGCGATCGTAAGGAATCATCGTCAGAACGAGGCGCTCGCCGGCAGATTTGCGACCGTTCTTGAGCACATCGAAGCACGTTGCCTTGAGTTCGACGCCTGCCTCGGGAAAATCCGGCCGATCATCGCTGTTGGCCTTGTAGCCAAAGTAACGCTCCTCGATAAGGGTTCCCATGCCACCCTTGTACTTCTTGGACCCGAAGTCCTTGGGCGCACTCTCCCCCTCCGGCGCAATGCCAAGCTCAAGAATATCGCGAAACGTCATGCCGTCAAGATTGGCAGCATAGCGTTCAATGCTTGAGGGGTCAGAAAAATCAGTATCGTCAAGCATGCGCTTGAAATCGAGGTGCTTCTTTGACATGGTGTACCTCCGAAAGTCGCCGTTAGCCCCATGGTAGTTCAGAGCAGCATTTTCCTCCATGAAATTGAGGGCTTGATCTTGTCCGCTCGATCGGTTATTGTTGTGAGCACCATAAACGGACACAGCAGCGATTGGAGAAACGTGTCTGAGATTAACATTGCCGAGCTTTTTGCGGGCGTCGGCGGATTTCGGCTGGGCCTCGAAGGCTATGCCGACCCGCGTCATCCCGAGTTTTACATGAAGCCCGCCGGCCCCTTCCATACCATTTGGGCCAACCAGTGGGAGCCGCCCGGAACCAAGTCCCGTCAGTTCGCAGCCCGTTGCTACATGGACCGCTTTGGCGAAGATTCCGTTGTCAACGAAGATATCAATAAGGTATTGGAGCAGGCTGAGGCCGGCGAGATTGAAATCCCCGACGTACAAATGGTCGTCGGCGGCTTCCCCTGCCAGGACTACTCTGTTGCACGTCCGCTCAATCAAGCGCACGGTATCGAAGGCAAGAAGGGTGTCCTTTGGTGGGACATCTATCACTTTCTCGAGATGAAAAAACCCCGCTTCGGTCTCTTTGAGAATGTTGACCGTTTGCTCAAGTCGCCCGCATCTCAGCGCGGTCGCGACTTCGCCATCATCTTGAGCTGCCTCGCCGATCTCGATTACACCGTCGAATGGCGTGTGGTCAACTCTGCGGAATACGGCTTTCCCCAGCGCCGCAAGCGCGTTTACATCTTCTGCGAGAAGAACGCCAGCAAGGTCGATCTTGCCGATCGCATGCGTAACGGCGTTATGGCAAAGGCCTTCCCCGCCATCTATCCCGACGAAATGGCCGAGCTCGATGTCCTACCTGATCCTTACGAGAACTCGACTCGCTTTGGCGTTGGTCAAAAGACATCGCAGTTCAAAAACGCTGGCGTCATGCAGGGCTGTCATGTTCTGACGTGCGACTTCACTGAGGACTATCACGGCGAGCGCCGCGTGCTTGGCGATGTGCTTGTCGATGAGGCACTTGTTCCAGAGCAGTTCTACATCTCTGACGAAAAGCTTCCCGACTGGCGCTACCTTAAGGGCAGTAAGCGCGAAGAGCGCACCAATAAGAAGACGGGCTTTACGTACACGTATTCCGAGGGAGCCATGAGTTTCCCGGATGCCATCGATAAACCGAGCCGCACGATTCTCACGGGCGAAGGCGGGACGGGAGCCAGCCGTTTCAAGCATGTCATCGAGTGCCCCGACGGTCGTTTCCGTCGCCTTGTCCCCGACGAGCTCGATCAGCTCCAGGGATTCCCGAAGGGCTGGACCGACACCGGCATGACCGATGGCCATCGAGCCTTCTGCATGGGCAATGCCCTGGTCACGGGTGTCCCTCATCGCATCGGCGAGGCCATGGTTGAGGTGTACGGGCTGTAATTAAACTGCTTTTAGCATAAAGAAAACAAGGGCCAGTTCAATCCAGAACTGGCCCTCGTTATTTAGCTATCGAAAAATTCGAATTACTTGCCGTCAGGCACGATACCGACCAAGCTGACCGTTACGTCAAAGGTCGGAGCAGTGGTGTTCTTGCCCTGCTCGGACCAGTTTTGGCAGTCGGAGTCGGTACCTTCCATCCAGATGACAATCTTCATGTTCGTGCCGTTGTAATCGACGCTCGAAGCGACCTTTTGCGCGTTGCCGCTCGGCTTAATGTAGGCTTCGCCCGCTTTCGTGGCACCCCAGTTATCGCCGTTTTGATCAAGCGAATCAGTGCTAGAAAGGTGTAAATACGTAGGAGCAACAACCTTGTTTAGAGATTCGGAGTCGACGCACGACCAACCTGCAACGGTAGCCACGTCGTTGCCCGTATCGGTTGTCGAGGGAGCAGCTGGCGCATAGACAACGCGCAACACACCGTTGATCACAATGCCCACGCGCAGGCTGCCTATGATTTTATCGAACCATTTCTGCGTGCCGCCATGCTGCGTGATCGTAATGGGCGAGCCGTTGCTCGCGTCCAAATACGCATCGGCAACGCCCGTGTTCGCCACGGTATACAACGTGTAATTCGCAGCGGTGAATGCATAGTAATCGTTGCCCTGAATGGTGTACTTGCCGGGAGTCTCACCCGAAATGGATGTGTCGACTTTTTGATAGGTGCTCACATTAACGCCCTGCCAGCCTTGGGGAACGTACCAGTTTTTGGCATCGTTCGTCGATGACGGGCTAATCTCGTGACCGGTTGCAGAAGCAATCGTAGAGGTGTCGGAGCCGTGGTCGGGTGTGTCACCCTCAACGATTTGGAGTACCATGCCATTCGCTTGAGCAGAAATGGTGCTGGTAGTCGCATGAACTCTACTATTCGTGACAAACCATGCGTAGGTAGTTGCAGAAAGCGCCACCGCCGAGACGACGACGGTTAGCGCCGCTCCAATCAGCTGAATCTTGAGTTTCTTTACCGAATCGTGCATATCCGTCGCCTCCCTCCGTTAAAAAAGGGCAGGATCCCGGGCTGGGAACCTGCCCTTTTACCCAAAAAGCAAACAGCTACAAATTGGGCTTAGTTCTGATTGTTAGCAGTTGCGGTGAAGTTAATCTTCACGCTCTGCGACTCATCAAGCAAATTATCCTGAAGGTTCTTCGTATGAATGTTGGTATCGGAGCCCTCGTAGAACACATACACATTAACAAGAGTATCCTGACCAGCAGTCACAGTGCCGAGAACCGGTGCGGCTTTATTGCCCGCAGAAGAAAGCTTGATTTCGTACTTACCATCGTTCCCAAGACCATAAACAACCCAAGCAGAGTTATTCGCATTAGTGATAAGCACGCGGAAGGAAGTCTTCAAAAGCTGACCATCGACTGCATCATTCAAGCCGTCAACGCTCTCAACCTTGAGATCGCTGAGGTTCTGTCCCTTGGAGCTGATGTTGAATTGCTCCTTCTTGGCAAATTGCTTATCGTTTGCCTGGTCAGGAGTTCCAACGGTCTTTAAATCGCCGTCAAGAGCGCCATTATCGAGATCCGTGCCGTAACCGGTCATAAACGTACCCTCGGTGGCCCCACCTTGCTCACCAAACGTAGCAGGATAAAGCTTGATAGGACCGGTAATTTGAGTTACCGCACTAGTCTTATCAGAATTATGGGCGCCAGTCTCCCCATTAGCGATTGTCATATACGCAGCATTAGATTGAGCGGCGATATTCGTAGTGGTAGCGTCGACCTTATTGTTCGTCACAAACCATGCGAAGGTGGCGGAGCCGAGGGCTACGGCTGCCACGAGGACCATGGCGATGGCGGCGCCCATCTGCTTCTTTAATGCCTTGGTATCCATACGGACCCCTTTCTTTCCCCATTCATCCCAGATGACCCTCGAGAAGCCCGGAAGGGGAGCCCGCGCTTTCGTGTTGGATGTTGCTTGCCCATCCTTTAGACATGGAATTGAGAATACCATAATTCTTACGATTTCCTTATGAGTTTTCGGCAGCCTACATTCCGGCAGATTCATAGGTCTACCTCTGGTTATATGCGGTGCTACATGAACATCGTTTACCTTATTTGATCTCTCTCCCGCGCAGTCATAAGCCCCTCTTAAGCCTTGCGACCGCAGCGCCATGCCAACGCACACATTCGCCCTCCGCCGAGCTTCGCCCTAGCCCTTCCCCACCCGCTATACTGATGTAGCACGTGTAATTTCTGCCTGCTTATGCGGGCTATTTGCCGGGAGGACTCTATGGCTGCCGCCAATCAACCCAAGGGAAGCGTTTCTACCGGATCGATCAAGCCGGTGACACGCAAAGCCGTTCGTTGTCAGCGCGAAGTTGCCTGGCTGGTCACGCAAGCGGCCGGTAAGCTCGTCGCCACCACCGACGACGTCAACGCGCCCACACCCAGCTTTGTGCTGGCGGCGGCGTTGTCATATGCCCGCGAGCAGGAGCAGACCGCCCGGGACCGTGGCGCCGCGATCGACTACAAGGCCGTCATGGGCTCCGACCTCGCGAGCTTTTGTGCGGCCGCGGGGCTGCCCGCAGCGCCCAACGCGCTTTCGGACGCGGGCTACATGTTCACGCTCTCGGGCGCGGATCTGATCCGCGATGTTTACGCCTACTGTGGCGACCTGGGCGAACGCATGGGTGACGCCGCGCAGGTCAAACCGGGCTACGCGATCAATCTCGCGCTGCGACTGTTCCTGCTGGATGCCGCCGCGGGCAACGGCGGCACCTCTAACGACAACGACTCTGTATAGCAAAAGCGCCGGGCCGGGAATTCAATCCCGGCCCGGCGCTTGTTCGTTCTACTTGTCCCCGTCCCCTGCGGGTGAGTTCTTTTGGTTGCGACGGTTGCTCCACGTCACGTTGTGCTCCTTGTAGTAATCGGGCGCCTCGTTGCCGCTCGCGCTAATGGGGTCGTTGCCAGTCAGGGTGTCGGCAATATCCTGCACGAACTTAACGAACAGGCTCGAATCGTCGGTCTCAGACGAATCGAAATCGAAACCGAACTCCACCGCGCCGCCGATGATCTTGTCCACGCACTCCGGGTCGTCGCCGTCCAGCCAAATGACCACGGTGTACTTGTCCACGTCGCCCACGCGGAAGTTCGCGTGGCTAATGGTCGTCACCACGTCTTTGGACGCAAACGGCTCGGTGTTGGGCTCGGGATTGCCGTCGGCCGCGGCAGCCGCGTAGGTGATGGGCTTGCCGTTGCGATACACCCGCACGCGCGCCGCCTTCTCCACGCCCTTGCTGGCGCTGACCACCTTGAGCTTGGCGCTGTAGCCCAAATCGGTCTTGCCGGCGTTGCGGATATAGAAGGTGTACGCCACGTAGTTCTTGCCGTTGTGGCTGCCGTCGACGCTATCCAGGTTGTCGGGCAAGTCGTCGGCGGCGATATTGGTGCCGTTGTCCACGGCGTCGGCCGCCAGGCGCGCGGTGGCGTTGTTAAAGTCGCCGTTGTCGGCAATGGCCACGCCGCGGCGGAACAGCTCCAGGCGGTTGAGGTTGATGGTGAAGTTGCCCATGTTTTCCTGCATAAACGACAGGGCGAACAGCACGCCAAAGGCAAGCGCCAGCACCACGAGGGCCTTTTGCAACTTGTCCATGCGCAGCAGCGCCGTGCCGATGCGCTCCATACGGCGCTTGGGCATGTACATGGATACGACCGCGTCGGGGTCGATGTCGTCGAGGTCCTGGTCGGCCAGCGCCTGCTCCAGCTCCTCGATGCGCACCACGCCGCGCAAGTCGCGCTTGGGTTTGGGCTTGCGCTTGGGCTTGGGCTTGCCGAAGCGCTTGCGGGAGGTGGGAGGCTGATCGAGGGCGGAGTCCTCGCCGGGCGCGTTCTCGGCATTGGCGGCGGGCGCGTCTGCCGACGTGTCCACGGTCTGGCGCTCGGCCAAATTATCGGCCACGCCCTCGGCTTGGTCCTGCGCCAAATCCTCGGCCAAATCCTCGGCAGCTTGATCTTTGTTGTTACGCTTGAACAGTGCCATGGCGATCAGATCTTATATTTGGTGCGAATGTAGCCGACATATTCTTTGACGAGCTCGCGCTCCATGTCGTCGGCGTAGCGGAACTGCAGGCCGCAGACGTTGCGGTACAGGCTGCCCTTGGGCGCGCGGCGCACCCAGCACACGATGCCCAGCTGCTCGGGCAGCTCGTGGCGCTCGCCCTGCAGGCGGATCGTGGGCATTTGCACGGCCAGGGCCTCGCCCACATCGGGATAATCGTTGAGGTAGACGGCCAGGCCGCCGGCCGAGACGTCGATGGTCATGGCGTCCTCGGGCTCGGGGGTCGGCTCGTTGTCGCGCTGGTAGGTCAGGCGCATGGCGACCTTAAAACGCTCGTCGCGGCGCTTGACAAAGGTGCGCTGCTCGGCGACTTTGCGCATTTTCCAGTAGGTGCGGATGCCCTTTTTCTCGACTGACTCGGGGTAGCCGGCGAGCACGAACGTTTCCTCGCCCACTTTGTATTGCAGCAGCAGCTTTTGGTTTTCGTCCATGAGCAGCGGCTTGCCGGCGAGCATGGGCGCGCTCATAAGAAAGTACGCGTCGTCCAGGTTCTCTTTGTACGTGGCGAGCATGTTGAAGTCGGTTTTTTGGCCCATGGGCACGTCGAATGCCACCTGAAGCTTGGTCCCCGGCGTTATCTGTTGCTCTGCCATGTTGTCTCCCCCAGTCGCGGGCGCCGATATCATCGTCGTGCGCGATGCACATTGGGCTATTGTACCTGCTTTGCTGCGGGTTTCGATGTGCGGTGCGTGAAATGGCGGGATGCGGGACACGTGGGGCCTATGCCCAATCCGCCGGCATCGTCTTCGGTTCGCCGCAGAGCCGCGGCCCCATATGGGTATACTCTCGAGGATTCGACTCGATTCGCCCCCGCTGGGGCGTCAAAGGAGACTGCATATGCCCACCACCTCAACCGACCCGCGCGCCGCTGCCTCCGCACTGCTGGTGCCTGGCACCACCTGCCACGGCTTTGCCGTCGAGCGCCGCGAGACCGTGCCCGAGCTCGACTCGGACGCCTACGTGATGCGCCACACTGCCTCGGGCGCTCGCCTGCTGTACCTGGCGTGCGACGACGAAAACAAGGCCTTTGCCATTGGCTTTAAGACGCCGCCGGCCGATTCCACCGGCGTGTTCCATATTCTTGAGCATTCGGTGCTGTGCGGATCGGCCAAGTTTCCCGTCAAGGAGCCGTTTGTCGACCTGATCAAGAGCTCCATGCAGACGTTTCTCAACGCCATGACCTACCCCGACAAGACCATCTACCCCGTTGCCACCACCAACGAGCAGGACCTGTACAACCTGATGGACGTGTACCTGGACGCGGTGTTCAACCCGGCCATCTATACCAAGCCCACCATTTTTGAGCAGGAGGGCTGGCACTACGAGCTGGACCTGCCGGAGAGCGCCGAGGGCGAAGGCGACAGCAGCTCCGCGAGCCTGTGCGAGGGCACGCTGCGCTATAACGGCGTGGTGTTCAACGAGATGAAGGGCGCGCTGTCCGACCCCATGAGCGTGCTGGACGATGCCGTCAACGCCGCGCTCTATCCCGACACCGCCTATGCGCACGAGAGCGGCGGCGACCCGCGCGCGATTCCCGCGCTCACCTACGAGCAGTTCCTGGACACGCACGCGCGTCACTACAATCCTTCCAACTCCTACATCACGCTCTACGGCGACCTGGACGTGGACCGCGCGCTGGCTTTTTTGGACGAGTGCTATCTGTCGCAGCCGAGTGCCGCGAGCCGCCGCATGGACGCCGCCGTCGCCGCCGGCGAGGACCCGTCCACGCTGGCACCCAATCCGCTGGACGTGCAGGCGCCCGTGACCTGCGAGTATAAGCGCGTCGAGATGGCCACCACACCCGAGAACGCCCTGGTGGGCCTGGGCCTGGTGCTGGGCAGCGCGCTCGACCGCAAGCGCACGATCGCGGCGGATATCCTGTTTGAGGCACTGCTGGGCTCCAACGAAGCACCGGTTAAGAAGGCCATTCTGGCTGCCGGCCTGGGCGGCAACGTGGTGAGCTACACCGCGGCCGAGAGCCTGCAGCCCTACGAGCTCATCATGCTGCAAAACGCGCAGCCCGGCGTGGCGCGCGAACTGCGTCGCGTGTTCCAGGACGCCTGCCGCGACCTGTGCGAGCACGGCGTTCCGCGCGAGCGCCTGGAGGCCATCATCAGCAGCAACGAATACGACCTGCGCCAGCGCGACTACGGTATCGCCGACGGCGTGGCCATTGCGTGCGACGCGCTGAGCACCTGGCTCTACGATGACGACGCCGCGACGCTGGCGCTCAAGTATGGCCCGGTGTACGAGGAGCTGCGCGGCGAGTTGGAAGGCAGCTACTTTGAGGACCTGCTGTGCGAGCTCGTGCTGGAGAACGACCACATGGCGCTGGTCGAGCTGGTGCCGGTGGATGCTGGTGCTGGCTCGGAGGGTGCCGAGGCCGCTGAGCTGGCAGCCAAGCGCGACGCCATGACCGATGCCGAGCTGGCCGACGTGGTCAAGCGCACGGCTGCGCTGCGTGCCGCGCAGGAGGCCGAGGACACGCCCGAGGACAAGGCCACGCTGCCGCGCCTGCGCGTGTCCGACATTGGCGAGGCGCGCCCCGAGCCGCCGCTGGTCGTAGACACGACCGCGCCCATCCCCTGCCTGCGCCACGGCATCCCCACCAACCGCCTGGCCTATGCCATGCAGTATTTCGACCTGCGATGCATCACGTTTGAGGACCTGCCCTACGTGACCCTGCTCTGCCGTCTACTCAAGCAGCTGCCCACACGCGAGCATTCGGCCGAGGAACTCGACAACCTGCTCGCCGGCAAGCTGGGCTTTTTGAGCTTTACGACCGAGGTCATGACGCAGCCCGACGTGGACGGCGTGCGCCCCTATCTGCTGGTGAGCGCCGGCGCCCTGTCCGAGAAGATCGACGCGCTGGCGAGCCTGCCGCGCGAGGTGTGGTCGAGTACGCTGCTGCTCGATGCCGACGCCGACCGCGTGCGCGACGTGCTCACGCAGATTCGCATTGGGCTTGAGCAGGGCTTTATCAACAACGGCCACTCGGCGGCGCTCGGTCGCGCGATGAGCTACAGCTCGCCTTCGGCCGTAGTGCGTGAGCAGCTCTCGGGCGTAGACTTCTACCTGTTCCTGCGCGATCTGCTCGACCACTTTGACGAGCGCGTGGACGGGCTGCGTACCAAGCTTGCCGAGCTGGCGGAGCGCATCTTTGTGGCCGATGGCTGCATGGCGAGCTTTACCGGCAGCGACGAGGACTTTGACGCGTACTGGGATGCCGCGGGCGACCTGGGGCTGGACGCTGGCGACGGCGCCGATGCCGGCCGCGACGCGCTCGTGGTGCCGACGCCGTGCGACCGCCACGAGGCTTTCGTGATCCCCAGCGACATCTGCTTTGCCGCGCGTGCGTGCGATCCGCGTCGCCTGGGCATTGACGTGACGGGAGCCTGGGCGGTTGCCGCCAACGCACTCTCCTACGACTACCTGTGGAACGAGATTCGCGTGAAGGGCGGTGCGTACGGCTGCGGATTCCGCGCAGCCGTCGAGCGCCAGACGGCGTTCTACACCTACCGCGACCCGGCGATCGATCCTTCGATTGAGCGCGTGGAGCGCGCGGGTGCATGGCTTGGCAGCTTTGAGCCCGACGAGGCCGCCTTTGAGGGCTTTATCGTGAGCTGCGTGAGCGGCATGGACGCGCCCGTGAAGCCGTACGCGCTCACCAAACGCCGCAACACGACCTACCTGGCCGGACTCGATCCGCATGCACGCGAGGAGCGCCGCGCCCAGATGCTCGCCGCCACGCCCGGTGAGCTGCGCTCGCTCGGCGCCGACGTGACACGCATCGCAGCCGAGTCGCCCACCTGCGTCTTTGGCGGCCGCGAAGTCATCGCCAAGAGCAACGCCGACTTTAACGTCGTCGACCTGATGGGCTAGCGCACGGCAAAGGTAGATTTTTGGGACATGCCCGAAAATCTACCTTTTTTCTGCGGTTTGAGCGGGGCGGCGCAGCCCACCGCGGCGGTTTGTCTCAATCTGTAACAACTAGGTCCAATTTTGCCGAGTTACTGTTACAGATCGAGACAAACCGCTGCAGACGCCCATCACAGCACAGGCCACCACGAAGGTGCATGTGTCCCCTTCGTGGTTGTTTTTGCTGTTTGCCCAGATAAAACCTGCCAGAATAAACCTGTCCCTTTTTGGTAGGTTTGGGAGAGGGAGCTGGGATGGATAAGGCTGAGTTGCGACGGGCGGTGATTGCTCGGCGCGATGCTCTTGATTTGGACTTGTGCGCGGCGAAGTCTGCCGCTATCTGTGCGCGGCTGATTGAGCTGCTGGGCCGCTTGGATGCCGCGGCGCCGCACACCGTTGCCATCTATGCCGCGATGGGTTCCGAGGTCGACCCAGCCGCGTTTGCCGCTGCGGCCGTCAAACGCGGCTGGCGCGTGGCCTATCCGTGCATGCTCTCGGCAATTGATGCCGCAGCTTGTGGCCAGCGCATGTGCATGCGGGCAGTTGCTGTCGACGATGCGTCCGCGGCTCCGTTTATCGCCCACCCCACGCGGACCTTTGCGGCTACGGACATCGACAGCAGCCGCTTCCCTATCGTGCCTGCCGAAGCTCTCGACATGATCGTCGTGCCGCTCGTAGCATTCGACCGCGCCGGCGCGCGCCTGGGCTACGGCGGCGGCTGCTATGACCGCTACCTGCCCACGCTCTCGCCCGCATGCCAAATCATCGGCATCGCCTTTGACGAGCAGCGTGTCGACCACGTTCCCACCGACGCCCACGACCTGCCGCTACCCCACATCATCAGCGCCTAACGGCCGGCGCGCCTCCCGACGGCCTAGTGCTCCTCGCCGGCGCGGGCCAGGTCGTAGGGCGTGGTCTGGTAGACGTAGTAGTTGAGCCAGTTGGTGTAGAACAGCTGAGCCTGACTGCGCCAGACGTTGCGCGGCTCGGCGGTGGGGTCGTCGTTCGGGAAGTAATGCGCCGGCACCTGAGGGTTAAGCCCGCGCTTCACGTCGCGCTCGTACTCCAAACGCAGCGTGTCGGTATCGTACTCGGGATGGCCAAAGACAAAGAAGCGGCGGCTGTCGGTCGACTTGACGATGTACAGGCCCACCTCGTCGGACACGGCCACGACCTCAAGCTGCGGCTCGGCCTCCACGTCCTCGCGGCGCACATCGGTGTTGCGCGAATGCACGGCATAGAAACGGTCGTCAAAGCCGCGGACCAGCGGGCTTTGCGGCTTCACCAGATAATGCTCGAACACGCCGCTCGCCTTTGCCGGCAGGTCGTACTTCTGGATACCGTAATGATGGTAGAGCCCCGCCTGTGCGCCCCAACAAATGTGCAGCGTAGAGTGCACGTGCGTGGAGGACCAATCCATGATCTGGCAGAGCTCGGGCCAGTAGTCGACCTCCTCGAACGGCATCTGCTCCACCGGCGCGCCCGTGATGATCAAGCCGTCGTAGTGGATGTCACGGATGTCGTCGAACGTGCGGTAGAACGTCTCCAGGTGGCCGGCGCTCACGTGCGTGGCCTCGTGCGTCTTGGTGCGCAGCAGGTCCACCTCCACCTGTAGCGGCGTGTTGGAGAGCTTGCGCATGATCTGCGTCTCGGTGGCGATTTTGGTGGGCATGAGGTTGAGGATGAGCACGCGCAGCGGACGGATGTCCTGGTGCAGCGCGCGGTACTCGGTCATGACAAAGATGTTCTCGCTCTCGAGCTGCGCGGCGGCAGGGAGGGCGTCAGGGATGCGAATGGGCATGGATGCTCCTTACGAGTCAGTTGCAGTTATGGTACAACGACCGGCCCCATCCGCGCGAGTGCATCGCCCAGCGATGCCGTCAGCGGACCAAATCACTCCAAAAGTAGAGATTGAGGCATGTCCCAAAAAACTGTGGCGCTTTAGCCTAGCAAAGTGACAGCAGGAAGCTACAATGGTTCGACGCGAAAAACTCGGCCGAAAGGATACATATATGTACCAGACGCGTAAGATCGGTGTGGTCGGCCAGGGCCACGTAGGAGCACATGTCGCCAACAGCCTGCTCATGCAGGGCATTGCCGATGAGCTGTACCTGTGCGATATCAACGAGGCCAAAGTGACGTCCGAGGTCCAGGACCTGCGTGACTCCCTTTCGTTTGTCCCGTACAACACCAAGATCGTCAATTGCTACGACCACTACGAGGAGCTGGCCTGCTGCGACGTCATCGTCAACGCCGCCGGCAAGGTCGCGCTGGCCGCCGGCAACCGCGACGGCGAGCTGTTCTTTACCACCGATGCCGCCCGCACCTTTGCCAAGCGCATCGTCGACGCCGGCTTTGACGGCATCTTCGTGAGCATCTCCAACCCCTGCGACGTCGTGTGCACCGAGTTGTGGCACCTGACCGGCTACGATCCCAAGAAGATCATCGGCTCGGGCTGCGGCCTGGACTCCGCCCGCCTGCGCACCGAGATCTCCAAGAAGGTCGGCGTGAGCCCCAAGTCCATCGACGCCTATATGATCGGCGAGCACGGCTTTAGCCAGCTTGCAGCCTTTAAGGCCGCGGCCATCGCCGGCAAGAGCCTTAATGAACTTCAGGCCGAGAACCCCGACAAGTACGCCTTCGACCACATGGAGGTCGAGGAGCTTGCACGCAAGGGCGGCTATGTGACCTACCAGGGCAAGCAGTGCACCGAGTACGCCGTCGCCAACTCCGCCGCGCGCGTCTGCGCCGCCGTGCTTCACAACGAGCACGCCGTGCTTTCCGCCTCCACGCTCATGACCGGCCAGTATGGCGAGGAGGGCATCTTTACTTCCCTGCCGTGTGTGATCGGCGCCGAGGGCGTCGAGGAGGTCTACACGCTCGACCTTTCCGAGCACGAGCTCGAGGGCTTCCACAAGAGCTGCCAGCACATCCGCGACAACATCGCCCAGCTCGACTGGTGGGACACCGAGGCCTACGACGCAAAGTAGGCCGCTGGCTACCGCAACCTTGCGAATCTAAGCGCGATACTAAGCGGGCCGCGCCGGAAATCCCCGGCGCGGCCCACTTTTTTGACTCACGCAGTGCCCTTGCGAATCGAAGGTGAATGGTTTTCCCGTTACTTAGTACTGCTCGATGCCCATGTAGCGACGAACCTCGGGGCTGTGGTCGAAGACCTTGCCGCGGGCGGCGCGCAGCTCGCAGCTCATCGCATAGAAGAAGATCGGCTCCAGGAACGAACGCACGGTGGCGGGCACCTCGCCCACGCCGTACTCGAGCGCATCGAGCACCATGACCGTGTCGGTGTGCGTGTTGAGGAACGCCAACGCGCGCTCCTCCATGGGGCGGCACTCGCCCGATCCGAGCTGCACAAAGTAGAACACGCCGGGCTCGGTGGCCTCAAACGGGCCGTGGAAGTACTCGCCGGAGTGGATGTAGCAGCAGTGCTGCCACTGCATCTCCATGAGCGAGCAGATGGCCATGGCGTAGGTCTGGCTAAAGTTGGGGCCGGAACCCAGAATATAGAAGAACTTATGCTGCTGGCAGAGCTCGGCAAAGCGATCGCCCAGCTCGGCGTTGACTTTCTCGCGGGCAGCGGGCAGCAGGGCATCCATCTGCTTAAGGCCGGCGTACATGTCGGCAAGCGCCTCGTAACCCTCCTGCTGGTCGAGCAGTTCGGCGGCGATCAGAGCGCCGATGCCCTGCGGTACCTCGGCCTGCGGCACGCCTTCGCCCCACGGATAGACCCAGGTGGTCCACTTGCCGTTGTCGATCTTTGAGCCCTCGCAGTCGGTCATGGCCACAACCTCAGCACCGGCGGCCAGCGCTATCTCGCAACCGTCGACGACCTCCTGCGTGTTGCCGCTGTGGCTGCAGGCGATGACGAGCGACTTCTCGCCAAGACTCTTGGGAGCCATCAGGCAAAACTCGCGCGCCGTGTAGACCGTCGAGGTAAACGTGGTTGCCTCGCGCTTGAGCAGCTCGTTGGCCGGCATCAGGTCGATCATCGAACCGCCGCAGGCGATCCAAAAGACGTTCTCAATCTTGCCCTTGCGCTCGATAATTTCCTGAACCAGATCGTGTGCGTTCACGGTGATGTTCCTCCTTGTGTGGCGGCTTTGGACGACGGCAGCTCGTACCTGCTGTCGTTCTATGTTGTCCTATTTATAGCACGCACGACGATGCACGTGAAGTCATTTCACCAAACTTGTTCTATGTTGTTCTATCTGTGGACGTTAGATGTCGAACACGTAGCGCGAGCCCACGATCTTTTGGCGTCCGAGCAGCAAGGGCCGCTCGTCCGCATCGGTAAAGTACGCCTCCATATAGAAGAGCGGCTCGCCGACCGGCACCTCCAGCAGCGAGGCCGCCTGAGCATCGGCAAGCGCAATCTCCACCGTACAGGGGTCGGACTTGAGCGGCGCGCGGCCCGAATGCTCGGCAACGAGCGCAAAGATGGAATTGTCCGTGAGGTCCTTGTCGGCAAGCGTCTGCAGATAGGGATGGTCGGCCAGCACAAAGGCGTTGTTCTCGAGCATGACGGGCACGCCGTCTGCCGTGCGCACGCGCTCGACAACGATGAGCTCGCAGCCGGGTTCCACACCAAAAAACGCCGCGTCCTCGCGCGTCGCCGCAACCACCGTGCGCGACACCAGACGTGCTCCGGCCACCATGTCGTTGGCGGCGCAACCCTCGGAAAAGCTCTGAACGTCACCCTTCTGGACAATCTTGCGTTTGAGCTTGGGCGCACACACAAACGTGCCCCTCCCCTGCTGGCGGTTGAGATACCCCGCGCGCGACAGCTCCTCGACGGCGCGGCGCACGGTGATGCGTCCCACGCCGTAGTACTTCGCGAGCTCCATCTCGGAAGGAATGCGCGAGCCGGATGCGTACACGCCGCGCGCGATCTCGCCCTTTAAGTCGTCCATAACCTGCTGGTACAGCGGCACGGCGGACACCTCAGTGCGCTCGGTTTTATCGTCGGATGCCATCATTACGCTCCATCCCGTGCATGCTCGGACTCAAACTCTTCAATCGCCGCCATAAACTGCTCGCCAAAGGCATCGGCCTTTTTCTCGCCAATACCGTTGACCTGGATAAGCTCGTCGCGTGTCTGAGGTCGTAGGCGGCACAGGCCGCGCAGGGCCTTGTCAGAGAAGACCATGTACGGCGCCATCTCCAGCTCGGTCGAAATCTCCTTGCGCAGGGCACGCAGGCGCTCGAACAGCTCGGCATCGTCACCCACGCGCGGGCGCTGATCTAGCTCGGCCTCCTCACGCAGCAGATCCACCGCGCGGCGGGCACGGGCCGAGGCCTTGTGCTTGGACGCACGACGCTTAACGGTAAAGGCAAACGCCTCGTTCTCGACCTCGCCGGCACGCGGGCCCAGCCCCACGACCGGGTACTGCCCCTGCGAGGTAGCCAGATAACCGCGGCCGCACAGCTGGCCGATGATGTCCTTGATGCGCCCGACCGATTCGCTCGACAGCTCACCATAGCCGCGGTCCTCGTCCAGATGCATCTGGCGAATGCGCTCGGTGTTGCCGCCGTGGAGCACGTCGGCGATGAGCGACTTGCCAAAGCGCATGGGTCGCGTGGCCACATAGCGCACAGCGGCGCGGGCCATATCGGTGACGTCCTCGACCTCGAACTGCGTGAGGCAGTTGCTGCAGTTGCCGCAGCCCTCGGCCTCGTCCGTGGCGGTGGCGCCCACACCAGCCGCGGCAGCATGCTCGGCCGCGGCCTCGTCGCCAAAGTAGCGCAACATATATTCGCGCAGGCAGCCGGTGGTATTGCAGTAGCCCTCCATCTGGCTGAGCAGACGATATCGATTCTGGAGCGCCCACGCGCGCTGCTCGTCGTCGAGCGCCTCGTCGGCAGCGTCGCCGCGGTCGATCAGAAAGCGGCGCATGCGAAAATCGTTGCCATTCCACAGCAAATGGCAGCTGGCCGGGTCGCCATCGCGACCGGCGCGACCTGCCTCTTGGTAGTAGGCCTCGATGCTCTCGGGCACGTTGTTATGAATCACGTAGCGCACGTTGGGCTTGTCGATACCCATGCCAAAGGCATTGGTGGCAACCATCACCTGAATATCGTCGTCGATAAAGGCGCGCTGGCTCTGGCGGCGGGCGTCATTGCCCATGCCGGCATGGTAGCGGCCAACGCGAATGCCGCTGGGGCCCAGCGCCTCGGCAAGCTCGCCTGCCAGCGCATCGACCGTCTTGCGGGTCGAGCAATACACGATGCCGCTCTCGCCCGAATGCGCAATCACATAGTCGCGCACCCACGCTGCCTTGGCCTTGTCGCCCATCTCCTCGCAGCCAAAGTAGAGGTTCTTGCGATCGAAGCCCGTCACCACCGTCGCGGGATTTTGCAGGCCGAGCATTTGCTGAATGTCCGCGCGCACACGCTCAGTCGCCGTAGCGGTAAAGGCCGCCACGATGGGGCGCTGCGGCAGGGAATCGATGAACTCACGAATCTGCAGGTAGGCGGGACGGAAATCCTGGCCCCATTGGCTCACGCAGTGGGCCTCGTCAATGGCCACGAGCGGCACGCCAATGCCGCCGTCCGCCGCGGCCTCCTGCGCAAAGGCCAAAAAGCGTGGCTCGAGCAAGCGCTCGGGCGCCACGTACATAAGCTGGTAGCGGCCTTCGCGCGCCCGCTTGAGCACGGTGTTTTGCTGGGCCGGAGTAAGGCTGGAGTTGAGATAACTGGGGCGCGCACCCGCCGCGAGCAGCGCGCGGGTCTGGTCCTCCATAAGCGACAGCAACGGACTCACCACAAAGGTGATGCCGGGAAGCATGAGCGCGGGCACTTGGTAGCAAATGGACTTGCCGGCGCCCGTGGGCATAACGCCCAGCGCGTCGCAGCCGGCAAGGATCGCATCGACCATACGGTCCTGCCCCGGGCGAAACGAGGTGTAGCCAAAATAGGCGCCGAGCGTGTCGAGCGCCGTCTGCTGCATGCTATCGGTCATGGTTTCCTAACGTCCAAGTCATCTGCCGCCGATTATACGCCGCCACGCGGACCGGTGCCGCGCCGCCATCGGCCACGGGCAACGTAATCCAAGGCGAACGAGCGTGGATTTTTGGACACTTTCCTGATGAGCGTGGATAATCTCCCACTTTGGACCCACCATTGAGCCAAAAACGGGAGATTATCCACGCTCATTCTGCAGATTGCCGCTTAGAGGCGTTTGCAGCGTCGGCCGGTCCGCCGTTCGTTAGAACGGCGGAACCAAAGGCGCAGCGTCGAGCCGTTACGCGGTTTGGAAAACCGCGCAACTAGAGCTACATAACCATGACGTAGCGGCTACCCACGTAGTACTGCTTACCCATCAGGACCGGCTCGCCATTGGGACCGGTAAAGCTGGCACGCAGATTGAGCAGTGGATCGTGCGGGGCAATGCCCAACTCGGCCGCCTGCTCGGTATTGGCACGAACGGCCTCGACCGTGCGGTAGCCAACCGAGACAATCGGCGTTCCGCCAACACGCTCGACCTCGGCAAAAATCGACTTGTCCTCAAGATCGGCCGTCAACAGCTCACGGTAGGCGTCAAACGGCACAAAGATGTTCTCCTCAAAGATGGGCTCGCCGTCGGCTGTGCGCACGCGCTTAATATGCAGCAGCAGCGCGTCCTTTTGCAGGCCAAAGAACTCCATCTCGTTTTGACGTGCCGGCACAATCTGGCGATCGACCACATGCGCGCCCGCCTTCATGCCGTTGCTGGCACACAGCGCGGTAAACGTCTGCAGCGTCGAAGCGTGGAACTGACGATTGATGTGCGGCGTGGAGACAAAGGTACCACGGCCCTGCTGCTTAACCAGGTAGCCATCGGAGCACAGCTCCTCGACGGCGCGGCGCACCGTAATGCGGCTCACGTCGTACTGCTCGGCTAGCTCAAGCTCGGACGGAATACGCTCCTTGGGTGCATAAACACCTTTCTCGATCGCATCCTTGATCTCGTCGTAAATCTGCTGGTAAAGCGGTGCATTTTTGGGCGCGGGCATATCTGATCACTCTTATCGAAATATCGAAATAACTAATACGTATATAACGTCTAGTTTCATGTTACCTCATAATGATAAAACGATACACCCTCCCTACCAAAAAGCGACAGCTTCATTTTGGTAGGTTTTATCTGGGAAAACGAAAGCCCCTCGAAAGCAGCGAGGCTTTCGAGGGGCTCGTTCGGAAGGGTTGCGCCAGGCCGGCAAAATGCCAATACCCTACCTGCCGTCGTCCTGCTGCAGGCTGTCCTGCTCGCTGAGGCGCGCCTGCCTGCTGGCCATGCGTGCGGGCTTGTCGGGATCGGGAACGGCCGTGGGCATGGGCTCGTCGACATGACCGCCCCACCAGCCGCCCACAAAGTTGAGCGTGTGGAACACGTTGATCACGGCGCCGGGATCAATGTCGCACACCAGCTTGATAATGTCCTGACTCTCGTAGGTCGAGACAACGGCGTGCAGCAGGTACATCTTTTCGCGGCTGTATCCGCCGATGACCTCGGCGCAGCTAATGCCGTGCTGAAAATGGTCAACATAGGCGGTCATGACCTCGTCCGCCTTGCGCGTCGTGATCTGCAGCGTCACGCGATCGTAGCGACGATAGAAGCTGTCAATGGTCTTGGTCGAAATAAACTGGAACACGATGGAGTACGCCGCCTTGTCCCAGCCAAACATAAAGCCAAAGATCGCCAGGATAAAGCAGTTGAAACCAAAGATGACGCCCCAGATGGTCTTGCCCGTGTGGTTGGAGACCCACAGCGCGATAAAGTCGGTGCCGCCGGTGGATGCGCCGGACTTGAGCGCGATGGCAGCGCCCAGACCCGAGACCACGCCGCCAAAAATGATGAGCATGATCTTGTCGCCCAAAAACGGGGCGAAGTGAAAGACGTTGAGGAACAGCGACGAGAGCACGACCTGCATCATCGAGAAGATGACGAAGCGCTTGCTAATGCCGCTCCAGCATAGGAGCGCCACGGGGATGTTGAGCGCAAGCATACCGAGCGAGATGTCGATGTGAACGCCGCCAAGCGAGGTAACGCGATCGAGCAGGACCGCGACGCCGGTGAGACCACTCGGAAGCAGGTCGGCGGGCCGAATGAACGCCTGGATCAGAAATGTCTGGAGAACGGCGGAAATGGTGACCGCCACGGCGGTGATGGCGCGGCGGACGATGGTGAGGCGGCCGAGCACGAGCACGCGGTCCGTGAGCTGATCGATGGCGTTCGCCACGGAGGCTCCTTTCGAAGGCAGATCTAGTTGTGAGGCATGCCCGCGATTGTAGCATGGAGCGTGCGGGAGCGCTTCAATTCACCCTCCCTCGACAACCATCAGAAGGACCGTGAGGCCGCCCAAAAGAAAAACGCCGTGAAGAGAGCGGTCCCTTCACGGCGAATTCGGCATTTGCCCAGATAAAACCTGCCAAAATAAACCTATCCCTAAATGCCAGGTAGGATGTCGGTCAGGTTGTCGATGACGACGTCGGCGGCGGACTGGTCCAGGTTGACGCCCTCGTGCGGGCGCAGCGCCAGGACGCGGGCGCCGGAGCGCTTGCCGGCCTCGATACCCAAAGGCGAGTCCTCGATAACCAGGCACTCGGCAGGCTCCACCCCCAGCATCTCCATGGCACGCAGGTAGATCTCGGGATCGGGCTTAAACGCACTGCACTCGTGACCGCTGATGGTGTAGTCCAGCACGTCGGCGATACCGGCGATATCCACCAGCTCGTCGATCAGCTCGCGATAGGACGAGCTCGCGATGGCGCACTTCACGCCGCGCTCGTGCAGCTCACGCATCACCGGCTCCGTCTGCTCGTTGAGCAGCTCGGCATACGGAACGGGGTGGTCCGGGCTGTAGACCTGCTTGTACTCCACGCGCAAGCGCTCGCGCAGCTCAACATCGTCGGGCACCAGGGCCTCCCAAATGGCGGGCTCGTTAGACCCCGAAAGATCGGGAATCTCGTCAAAGTGGAACCCCTTCTCTTCCATAAACGCCACGCGGCGACGGTTGTAGAACCACTCGGTATCGACCAGCACGCCGTCCATATCAAACAGCACTGCCTTGATCATACGCATCTCCTCCCACCTGCCAAAAAGGGACAGGTTTATTTTGGTAGGCTTTATCTGGGGTTTTATGGGGCGACGAACACGCCCTCCCCAGAGCAAAAAAGGGGACGGGGCGCAAACCCCATCCCCTCTCAATCAACCCGTAAGGTCTACTTACTTGTGATTAGTAGGAAAGCTTCCACATGTAGCGACGCATGGTCAGCGGGTGCTGACGGGCCTCGGCGATCTGGTTGCCGTACTCACGCATAACGGCGAGGTGCAGCAGCGGGTTGAAGTAGGTGATGACGCTCGCGGGCACGGCGTCAGCCAGGCCGTAGTCCTTGGAGTCGATCAGAGCGACCTTGGCGCCCATGCGCTCAAGGAAGGTAAGGGCGCGGGCGTCCATCGGACGGGTGGCGCCATCGGACATGAAGAAGACGTAGGGCTTACCCTCGGTGGAAACCTCGAACGGGCCGTGGAAGTACTCGCCGGTGTTGTAGGCGGCGGCGTCGATCCACTGCATCTCGGTGAACAGGAAGGCGGCGTGAGAATAAGCCATCTTCTCGGAGGCACCGGAAGCCATGAAGTAAATCATCTTGTCGTCCTTGAAGTCCTCGGCGAACTTCTTGGCGAGCTTCTTGCAGTGCTGAGCGGCGTTCTCGCAGAGATCGAAGATGTTGGTGAGGCCGGTGATCATGTCCTCGTAGTGGTCATAGCCCTCGGTCTGCTGAAGGATCTCGACAGCAAGAGCGATGGCATAGCCGGGCTTCTCGCACTTGGCAGCGTAGTTGGCGTGGAAGCCGTGAACGATGACGTGGTCGGCGTCAACGGTCAGAGCGGAGCCAGCCTTGTTGGTGAGGGAGACGACCGGGCAGTTGTGCTTCTTGGCGGTCTTGTTGGCCTCGACGGTCTCGGGCGTGGAGCCACCGAGGGAGCAGGTGATCACGAAGGTGTGCTCGTTGACCCAGGAGGGCGTGTCGTAGTTGAACTCGTTAGCGGTGAAGATCTGAACGTTCAGCTTGTCCGTGTTGTTGGCCAGGAAGTACTTGGCGGGGTAAAGGTCGGACATGGAAGCGCCGCAGCCGACGAAGGCGACGCTGTGGATCTCGTGGTTGGACAGGACGTCAGCGACGATCTGCTTAGGGAGGTTAAGGTCGATCTCGTACATCTGACACATTCCTTTCGATTTTTTGCGGCGCCACATTGCCGGGCGCTCGCAGGGTTACCGTGGTTTGGACCGAGTCGCCGGCCCGTTGAGGATGTGTCAAAGGAACTGTCCCTTTGACACATCTAGGGATGGAAGCCTGCCTGGGGTATGGGATGCCAGGCAGGCCCCCGGGGGAAAGCGGTTAGGCGCTTGGTCGCGACTAGGCCAGGATGCCGGCCGCGGAGAGGGCGATGCCGCCCACGATGGCGATCACGAGAAGCCAACCGGTGTTGACGTTCTTCTTGATGAGCCAGTACATAAGGCCAGTGAGGCCGAGGGAGATCATCTGGGGCATCATACCGTCCAGGATGTCCTGGATAACGACGGTGCCCTCAGCGAACTGCAGCGGGGTGGTGGCGCCGATCAGCGTAGCGATCATGCCGCCCACGGACATAAGACCTACGATGCCGCAGACATACATGAGCTTTTCCATGAGGTCGCCGCCCTGAAGCTTGCTCAGGTACTCGTGGCCGCCCTGATAGCCCATCTTGGCTGCGAACCAAGTGATCAGCACAGAGGGGACGATGGAGATGAGCATGGCCAGGATCGGGCCCATGATGGAGCCCTGCTGAGCCAGCTGAACGCCCAGGCCAAAGGCGATAACGCGGATGGTGCCCTGGAAGAGGGAGTCACCGATGCCGGAAAGCGGACCCATGAGGGAGGTCTTGACCGCGTTGATCGAATCGGGATCGAAGTTCTCGGGATCCTTGGCGTACTCCTCCTCCATGGAGGCGGCGAGACCTAGGACAAAAGCGCTCGTCTGCGGGGTGCAGTTGTAGAACGCCATGTGACGGTGGTAAGCCTCTTTCTTAGCAGCGAGCTGCTTGGGGTCGGACTCGTCCGGATAGAGGCGGTCGAGCGTAGGAACCATGCCGTAGAGGAAGCCCATGTTCATCTGACGCTCGTAGTTCCAAGAGGCCTGGATGGCCCAGGAGCGCCAGAAGAACTGGCTGACCTTCTTGTTCAGGGACACGTCCTTGGTTGCGGTTGCCATAGTGTGTTCCTCCTTAGTCTTCGTCGTCTTCGAGCGGATCGTAGTCGGAATCGACACCGGCGGTTGCATGGGAGCCATTGAACTTGAAGCCCATGAAGACGATAGCCAGGCACACACCGATCAGAGCGACCGCGATGACGGACAGGTTGAGGTAGGCGGCGAGCAGGAAACCGATGAACAGGAACGGGGTCATACCCTTCTTGATCATCATGGTGAGCAGCAGAGCCAGACCGTAGGCGGTCATGATCTTGGTCGAAACGTTCAGACCAACGGACAGCCACTCGGGAACCATGTTGACGATGGCCTGAACCAGGTCGGTGCCAACAAAGACGGCCAGGAAGATCGGCAGGAAGTACATGATGGCGTACAGACCGGAGCCGGCGCAGATGTGCATACGGTAGGCGGTCTTGAAGTTACCGTTATCGATCGCGCTATCGGCCACATGGGTGAGGGCGGCGATGATGGAACGGAACACGATGCCGAGGAGCTGACCCAGGACGGCGACCGGGATGGCGATCGTCATGGCGGTCTCGGCGGAGGCATCGGTCAGGCACGCGAAGGCAGCTGCCACGATGCCGCCCAGGACCATATCGGGCGGAACGGCGGCGCCGACCTGCACCAGGCCCATGGACACGAGCTCGACGGCGGCACCGACGGCAAGGCCGGTGGGCACATCGCCCAGCAGCAGACCGACGAGCGTAGCGCCAACGAGGGGCTGCTCGAAGTTAAGACGACCGAGCAGGCGGGAGTCCCACATGCAGAACACGCCGACGAGGCCGACGAGCACCGCACTGATGAACGTATTCATACCCTTCTCCTTTCAGTCAGGCAAAAGCCTGGTTGATTACAGCTTGGCGTCGATGTCGACGCTCTGATACGTAGGGGTCTGCTGGACATAGAGCTTAATGCCCATGTCGAGCAGCTGGTTGACGTCGGCCTTCTGGGTGGCGTCGAAGAAGACGGAGCTGTCCTTGCCGCCGACCTGTTCGGCACCGTCGTGGTTGGCGGTGGCGCCCAGGTTGATGGCGTCGAGCTTGTAGCCCTGGCAGAACTGCAGCATCTCGGCAGTGTTGCCAAAGACGAACATGACGCGCTCGCCGAGGGTGTTGAGCTTGTCCATCTTGGCGAGGGCACGCTCGACGGTGAAGACGTTCAGGCGCACGCCCTGGGGCTTGGCCAGCTTAAGAGCGCCCTTCTTGATGTCATCGTTGGCGGCAGCGTTGTCGACGACGATGATGCGCTCGGCCTGAACCTTGGTGGTCCAGGTAAAGACGACCTGGCCGTGCAGCAGACGGTAGTCAAGACGTGCGAGGACGATCTTGGCGGGACCGGAGCTGTGACGGGACGCCTTGGCCTTCTTGGCGGGAGCCGCGGCGACCTCGACCGGTGCGTTGGGGTTGGTCAGACCGGTGCGGGCCTCGTTGATGAGGGCCGCGAGCTCGGCACCCTTGACGGGGGCGGGGCTCATAGCGAGCGTCAGTGCCAGCGGAATGTTGAAACCGCTGACAACCGTGAACTTCGTGCCGTTCTTGGAAAGCTCGACCATGCTGTTGTTGACCGAGCTGCCGAGCATATCGGTCAGCACATAGACGGTGTCGTCCGCGTTGAACGTGGCGATCATGGCGTCCACCTTATTGGTGATGGGCTCCTTGTCGTCACGAGCAAGCGACACGACGTGGACGTTCGACACGTCGCCGAGAACCATCTCGAGCGTGTCTTTGGCGCCTGCGGCCAGGCCGCCATGAGATGCGAGAATGATCTGATTCATCTTGCCTCCTCCTTTTCGTTATGGTCATTATAACGTCTTATACGTTGCTTATTTTGCTAATTAGTATATAAACCGTTCGCGGGTGAAAAACGACCGTTGGCGGGTTTAACGCAATCGAAACGATGGTCTTGGGTAGGTCGGCGCTGGCTAGGCACCGCCCGGCCAAACGCCGGGCGCTACCTGCTCAAACACTCCGCCAATCCCCTATCGCACGAAGTACCAGGGGCTTTCCTGCACGGTGGGCTCCAGCGTAATGCCCGTGCGCTCGCGGAACAGATCCATGTCCTGCGATTTCTCCGTCCACCACGCGTTGGGCTTAAAGGTCATGCTCTCAATGACATGGTCGACAAACACACTGTTGCGCAGCTTGGAAAAGTCGGTGTTCATGATCACGATGGACGCGAGCACCAAAACGATGCCCAGAACCTTGATCGCACCGGCGGGCTCGGCGTAGACACCAATGCCCAGCAGCACGGTGACGACCGTCTCGAATGACATTACGACGGGAACTTTCGACGTCTCGAGCCCCATGGACAGACCCTGCATATATAAGACATAGGCCACGGCTGTGGGGATGAGTCCAAAGCCAAGGAACAGCAGCAGCAGCTGTGGCGACATTGCTGCGGCGACATCTGGCCACGGAGCCGCGATAGCCGCCATAACCGCACCGCCAAAAACAAGGCCCCAAAACGTGACAGCCAGCGGGTGGACCGTCTTGGTTGCTATCCGGCTAAACACCGCGAGCGACGCGCCACAAAAGCCCGCAATCACGCCCGACGTGACGCCCCAAACCGAAAAATGAAAACCGGAAAGGTCGCCATCGGTCACTGCAAGTACACAGCCACCGATGTTAAAAGCGATGGCAACGAGCTTGTTGGGAGTCACATCCTCGCGATAAAGTACGCGACCGAGCATGACGCCAAACACCGGCGAGGTGTAAAGCAGCACCGAGGCCGTGGACATGCCCACCTCGCCCATGCACTCGTAATAAAGCGTGTTAGCGGTGGCGAGGCCGATAATGCCAAGAAGCGCACAAGGAACAAGCTCTTTAGGACTTGCCTTGAACAGTGCCAGGGGACCCGATGCCTTTCCCTCACGAGCACCTCCCTGGCAACCCATGAATGCCAAGACCGGAGCCATTAAGACGGCACCCGACAACAAGCGAAAGGCAGCCATACTCTGGGACGTAACGCCCATGGCCGAGATGCCGTTTACAAAGATTCCGATGCTGCCCCACATAAGCGCGGCGATCAGCACCAGCACATAGCCCAGATTGCTTTTCTTCAACGCAGCCTCCTCGGTATTGTTTCCAATATGTTTCACACTACGTTATAGTCGTTATATACATTTTTCAAGGCACAAATCGGCGAGCGGGAAAATCCGATCGCCCACACACTCATTGGGTACTCATTGGGGACGTACTTAAATGAGTAGTCGTTGGCGACGTTCTTGGATGACTAGTCATTTAAGAACGTCCCCAACGACTAGGACTGTCCCCAACTGCCGGCAGAAAAGGAACGTTCCCAACGTCTAAGGCGCCGCTGGTTGAGCATAAGTCAGCGAGCGGGCCGCATTTGAGGCAAGGTGACGTGAAACGAAAGGGCGCTGACCTTCTGGTCGCGCCCTTGAAGTTGAACGTCAGATTGCCCAAATGCGGACCGCGCAGCGTCGAGCCGTTACGCGGTTTGGTAAAACCGCGTAACTAATACTCAAGCTTCCACATGTAGCGGCGCGTCATGTAGTCCTTGTGGGTGACGGCGGAGAGCGCACGCATGTAGACGTTGTTGAGGATCGGGGCAAAGATCAGGTGGTTGAAGTACTCGCTCACGCTGTCCTTGATGTCGTTGAGGCCGAGCTCCTTGGCGTCGAGCTGGTAGACGCGCTCACCACCGTACTGGTTGACAAAGCGAATGCCGCGCTCGTCGTTGCAGCGGCTGCGGCCGACGCTGATGAGCTGGAACAGCGAGGTGCGCTTGTCCAGGATCTCGAAGGGGCCGTGAAAGAAGTCGCAGGTGTTGATGGTGCAGGAGTCGATCTGCAGCATCTCCTGCACGTTGCAGATGCTAAAGACATAGGCGGCGCCAAAGAGCGGACCCTGAGCCATGACGTTGATGCAGGGCTTGTCGGCGTTCTGCTCGGCCCACTTGGCAGCGAGCGGACGGGTGTACTCGACGGCCTTGCGATAGATGGGATCGACCAGGTCGAAGGCGGCCATAGCGGTCTCGTACTCGGCATAGCCCTCGGTCTGCTGCGTAAGCTCCATGGCGATCATGGTCACGACGGCGGAGTTGGTGCGGCCCATGCAGGACTCATCGACGGCCAGGCTGTCATACTGGATCTTGTAGTCGCAGACTTCGGTGAGGCCGGACTCGTCGACATAGATGGCGATGGTGCTGGCGCCGTGATCCTTGGCGACCTGGGCGGCGACGATGGTCTCTTTGGTGCCGCGCATGGACACGACGACGGCCAGGGTGTTCTCGTTGACGTAGGCCGGGGTGGCGTGCACGAACTCGTTGCTGGTGTAGCTGGAGCTCACGACCTGCGTGGCCTCGTGCTCCATAAAGTACTGGGCAGGATAGTTGCCGCCGTTGGATCCGCCAGCGCCGATCCACACGACGCGCTTGATGCCGCCCTTGTCCGCCTTGTCAGCCAAAACCTGGGAGACGACGTCCTTAACCTGTTCCTGAGTAGTCATCGTGCATCAGCCTTTCTTCTCGTTTGATGCTCTCGATGGCATACAAGTTACATACATGTTTTGGTTATGTCGACTAGTTGTATGCTATATTTGTCTTAGAAATTTTGCTGGTAAAGTTTTCGGCAATCCATTACCAGCGGTTTTGTTGTCATGTTGGATACATGCTTGGTTCAGTAAGCATACAAGTTAGATACAGGTTATTCGCATGAGCACTTCGTCAAAAAAGAACTTGGCCCAATACGAGCGTCTGGCGGGTACGCTGCGTGACCGCATCGCCGCCGGCACCTACGCACGCGAAGACAAGCTGCCGTCCGAGATGGAACTCATGGACGAATCGGGTCTGTCGCGCAGCACCGTGCGCCACGCCCTTAAGGTGCTCGTTGATGAGGGCCTGGTGCGCACCGAGCGCGGGCGTGGCGCCTTTGTGGCCGACACGCCCGCGCTCCACGAGAACAACCTGATGTTTTCGAGCTATACCAAGCAGGTCGAAGGCCAGGGCATGAAGCCCACCACGCGCACCGTGGACTCGGGCTTTGCCAAGGCGGCCGGCAGCATAGCTAAGTTCTTTGACGCCGCCGTGGGCAGCAAGCTCGTCAAACTTGTCCGTCTGCGTTATCTGGACGATGCGCCGCTGTGCCTGGAGACCACCTATCTGCCGCCAAGCTTCGAGGCACTCATCGACCGCGATATCAACGGTTCGCTCTACGCCACGCTGCGCCAAGAATTCCATCGCGCGCCGGCACAGGGGCACAAGACCTTTGAGGTGTGCTATGCCTCGCAAAACGAGGCGTTTTTGCTCAACGTCGAGCGCGGGCAGGCGCTGATCCTGATCACCGACTACGTCTACGACACCGACGGCCGCCCGCTGCACATCTCCAAGCGCATCCAACGCACCGACCGCGCCAAATACACCGAGCCCATCGGCTAGCGCGCCAAACCAGGCAAAATGCACCTAATATACGTTTTACCTGCGGTTTTTATAAAATCTCAAACCAGCATGGCGCAAATGCCAGCATCGCCTGGCAACGCACGCCGTCCAAGCTCAACTGTTCCTGTCCAGAATATCCAGCACCGTAAACCTAAGTGAGTAGACTTTTCGCGATCTGCCGAGCACACCCAAAACAGCCATCTCTGTGACCTGCGGTTTTAGTAAGGCAGATGCGCTTTGTGCTCGCCCTGCGCCAAAAAGTCTACTCACTTAGCTCGCAAGGCGTCCCGAGGGGACAATCCAGGTCAAAATAGCGTACAAACGCCACGCTACTTGCGGCGATTTGATACCACAAGACAACCAAAAACCTGCCAAAATAAACCTGTCCCTAAATGGTAGGTTTAGGAAGGTCGGGGAACCAGGTTGGTTTGGGCTGGTTGGGGGTGCGCTCGGCCAGGACCAGCTCCATCCAGCACATGTCGTACCAGCGGCCGAACTTTTGGGCACAGCGGTCGAAAGCACCCACCAAGCGATATCCCATATGGGCATGGAAGTCCTGGCTGTTGTGCGTTAGATACTCATCGTCCTTGTCGTGCGGCACGGCGATGAGCGCGCACATGTTGGTGATGCCCATCGCGATCAGGCACTGCTTGAGCGCATCGTGCAGCTTGCGGCCCAGCCCGCCGTGGCGCACGTCGCGTGCCAGGTAAATCGACGTCTCGACCGACCAGTCGTATGCCTCGCGGCTGTTGAGCGGACTCGCATAGGCATAGCCTACCGGACGCCCGTCCAGCTCCATCACCAGATACGGATAGCGCTTGAGCGTACGCTTGATGCGCCCGGCGAACTCCTCAACGCTCGGCACCTCGTATTCGCAGGTAATCGCCGTCTGGCGCACATACGGCTCATAGATGGCAAGCAACGCCGGCGCGTCTTCGGGCGTCGCCAGGCGAATCGCCGGCTCGGACATCTCGGTCATACAACCCCTCTCAAAAGCAAAGGCCGCCTTGCGCCAAACCCAGGCGCAAGGCGGCCCCTCGTCATTACATCAACCTACAGGACAGCCGCCAGCGCGTCGATGTCCTCCTGTGTCGTGGCCCAGCTGGTGCAAAAGCGCACCACGGTGTGGGTCTCGTCGTACTTTTCCCAGTACTCGATCGAAGCATGCTCGCGAATGCGGGCCATGTCCTCGTTGGGCAAAATCACAAACTGCTGGTTGGTGGGCGTCTCCAAGAAGAACTGGTAGCCGCGCTCATGCAGCACGCGACGAAGCGCCTGCGCCGTCTCAATCGCCTGGCGGCCAATCTCAAAATACAGGCCGTCGGTAAAGAGCGCCTCAAACTGAACGCCCGTCAGACGGCCCTTGGCCAGCAGCGCTCCGTGCTGCTTAATGCGCGGAATGGGATGCGCCGGAGCGTGCATGCCGCAAAACACCACGGCCTCGCCGCAAAGCGCGCCGCACTTGGTGCCGCCGATGTAGAACACGTCACACAGCTGCGCCAGCTCGGGCAGGGTAATGTCGCACTCATCGGCCGCCAGCGCATAGGCCAGGCGGGCGCCATCCACAAACAGCGGAATCTCGCGCTTCTGGCACACCGCGTGAATCGCCGCGAGCTCGGCCTTGGAGTACAGCGTGCCGTACTCGGTCGATAGGCTCACATACACGGCACCCGGGAACACCGTGTGCTCGTAGCTCTCGTTTTCGTAGAACACCTGGATATAGTTCTCGAGGTCCTCGGCGTGTATCTTGCCCTCGTAGCCGGGAATGGTGAGCACCTTGTGGCCGCCAAACTCGATAGCGCCCGCCTCATGGCAGGCGACGTGGCCAGTCTCAGCAGCAACGACGCCCTCGTACGGCGCGAGCAGCATGTCGATCACCGTCGCGTTGGCCTGCGTGCCGCCCACTAGAAAAAACACGTCGGCGTCGGGCGCCTGACAGACCTCGCGGATAAGCTGCTTGGCACGCTCGGTGTGCGCATCGGTACCGTAGCCGGACTGCGGCTCCATGTTGGTGTCGACGAGCGCCTGCAGCACTGCCGGATGTGCGCCGTGGGAATAGTCGTTGTTAAACGCGAGCATGGCAATCCTCTCTAGCCGGGCACGGGCCCGATGATTCAAACGGGGCTATTGTACGCCGTTGGGATAGGCAATGCGCGCGGCAAGACACTCAAGCGCCAGCACCAGGGCAAAGCCGCAGCTCACATCACTCAAAAAGTGAGCTCCAATCACGATACGACCAAAGGCGACGAGTGCCGAGACCACAGCCGCCGTCCAAAAGACCGCCCGGCGACGCGAAGGTTTTTCCTTAAAGGCCGCCGCGGGAAGCCCTGCGAGCATAAGGCCGATCGCCGCGTGCGCCGTGTGTCCGCTCGCAAACGACTTAAAGCCGTCCTTGATCACGCCGGCGGCAATAAAGGCCCACTTGTCGGGGTTGCCGATCACCCACCACGGCTGAAAATTGAGCCCCGGCGTGACCTCGATCACGCGCATGCGCGGGCGCGACCACAGCGGCTTGACGATCACGTTGAGGATAATGGCCTGAGCGACCCACACGGCAAGTACCATCAACGCCCAGCGCGTGAGCTCGTCGGACTCGGTCGCGCGCGTGAGGCGATAGACGATAAGGTTGGCAGCGATGACCAGCACAAACGTCAGCACCAACTGAACAGCGATGAGTTTGCCGCCAACCTTCAGGGACGAGACGATCTCGTAGCCGACCAGGCCAACGTTGACGAGGATGCCGAGCACGGCGAGCCATTTGCTCCCCCTGGAGTCGGGACGCACCGCGCGCACGAGCATAACGCCCGCGACGCTCGCCGTCAGCTCAAACGGCAGCTCGCCGGCGGCCTCGATAAAGCGGCCGTACATGCTGCCGACGTTGAACAGCGCACTCGAGATCTGATAATCGAAGAAGCTGCCCACGCCCAGACAAAGGCACAGGACAACCGCGATAATGGCGACATCTTTCTTATAGATGTATCCGAACATGCTTTCCTTTCGGTCGGTCGAAGGGCGGTCAGCCTGCAATGTAGGTGAGACGAAGATGGCTTTGTCCCGTAAATACCCTTACAGGTTGAGCATAAGTAAGCGAAAACGTTCCATTTGTGGCAAGGTGGCCCGAAGGAGGAGGGAAGCGTACTTGCGTACGCGACCGACGAGTGAGGGTCAGATTGCCCAAATGGGGCGTTTGCAGCGTCGACCCGTTAGTCGTCGTCGCTCGCACCCAACTGCTGCAACAGCATGAGTGCCGCGGCCACGGGGCCGGTACCGTCGTTGGCGTCGAGACCGCGACCCAGGCCGCTGCCCGCGCCGGCGCCCGCCTTGTAGGGCACCGACAGTTTGCGGCTCTTGGGGAAGTTCACCGCGCCATAGCGGGTCTTTAGCTCAAAGGCCACCTTCTTGGGCACGTCGACGCCCAAAAACGTGATGCGACCGCCGCTGAGCGTGACGCTCTCAAGCCCCAGGCGCTCGCCGCGAATGCGGATTCGTGCGCGATTGAACAGGTTGAGTCCTGCCAACGGCAGCTCGCCATGCGCGGCCTCGGTCTCTTCCTGCACCTCATCGATGCTCTCCAGGTCCTCGGCCGCTGCGAGCTTGCGGTACACGAGCACGCGCTGGTCCACCGCCGGCAGGTACTCCTCGGACAAGAAGTAGTCGGCCGGCAGATTAATACCCACGCTCGCCGCTTCCACGCCGGCGTCGTCATCGCCGCGCGCCTCGGCCACAGCCTGGCCCAGCATCTGCGTAAACAGGTCAAAGCCCACGCTCGACAGGTTGCCGTGCTGCTCGGCCCCCATAAGCGAGCCGGCGCCGCGAATCTCCAGGTCGCGCATGGCAATGCGCATGCCGCTGCCCAGGTCTTGGAACTCGGACAGTGCGGTCAGGCGCGCCGTCGCCTCCTCGGTGAGCGGCAGCTCGCCGGGGAACATAAAGTACGCGTATGCCTGCGTGGCAGAACGGCCCACACGGCCCTTGAGCTGGTAGAGCTGTGCCAGACCCAGACGCTGCGAATCCTCGATGATGAGCGTGTTGGCCGTTGCGTTGTCGATGCCGCTCTCCACGATGGTCGTGGCGATAAGCACGTCGATCTTCTTGGTCGCGAACTCGATCATCACGTCCTCGACCTCGCGCGGGCTCATCTTGCCGTGCGCCACGCCCACGCGCGCCTCGGGCGCGGCCTCGTGCACGCGCGCCACGGCGTCGTCGATGGTCTTGACGCGGTTGGACACGTAGTACACCTGGCCGCCGCGGCCCACCTCCAGGCGAATCGCCGCACTCACCACATCGGGGTCGTACTCCCCCACGTGCACGATCACGGGACGACGCCCGGTGGGCGGTGTGGTGATCAGGCTCATGTCGCGCACGCCGCTCGTGGCCATCTGCATAGTTCGCGGAATCGGCGTTGCCGAAAGCGTGAGCACGTCAATCTGCTCGCGCAGGTTCTTGAGCTGCTCCTTGTGCTGCACGCCAAAGCGCTGTTCCTCGTCAATGATCACCAGGCCCAGGTTCTTGGGGTTCACATCGGCCGAAAGCAGACGGTGCGTGCCGATGAGCACGTCGATCGTGCCCTCGGCAAACGCCTTGAGCGCGCGCTTTTGCTGCGCCGGCGTGCGGAAACGGCTGAGCACCTCGACCTCAAGGCCAAACGGGGCAAAGCGCTCAAAGAACGTCTCGTAGTGCTGCTGGGCAAGAATGGTCGTGGGGCAGAGCACCATGACCTGGCGGCCGGAGTCCACGCACTTAAACGCCGCGCGCAGGGCGACCTCGGTCTTGCCAAAACCCACGTCGCCGCACAGCAGGCGGTCCATGGGCTTGGGCGCCTCCATATCGGCCTTAATGTCGGCGATGGCCTCCAGCTGGTCGCGCGTCTCGTCGTAAGGAAAGCTCTCCTCCATCTCGATCTGCTCGGGCGTGTCAGGCGGGCAGGCGATACCCGCGATTGATGAGCGGCGCGTATACAGGTCGACCAGGTCAAACGCCAGCTTTTTGGCATTCTTGCGCGCCTTGTTGGTGGCCCGCGTCCAGTCGGCGGTGTTGAGCCTGGTCAAGCGCGGTTTATCGCCGTCGGGACCAACGTAGCGCGTAATGCGGTCAACCTGCTCCAGCGGCACGTAGAGCTTGTCGCCATCGGCGTATTCCAGCAAAAAGTAGTCGCGTTCCTTGCCGCCCACTTCCTGACGCGCGATCTCGCTAAAGAGCGCGATGCCGTGGGTAGCGTGCACCACGTAGTCGCCCGGCTTAAACGGGAAGGTGATCTGCGTAATGTCAACCTTGCGGCGGCTGCGCGCGCGGTTGGCATCCATGCGGGCGTTGAGGTCGGCAATCGAGAACACGGCCAAATTGGCGTCGGGCACCACCACGCCCTGCGGCAGGGCAGCGTCCACAAAGGTCACGCGCCCGCGCGAGATGGTGGGCACGGCGGCGCCGGCGGCAGCCTGCGCGGCGCCCGCCTCGAGCGAGCGGGCGTTGAGCGCGTCGGCGCGACGCTCGCGAATGGAAGCATGGGCCTCCTGACGTGCGGCACGGTCGGCGGAATCCGCCGCTGCCACGCGCACGCGGTCGCCGATAGCGCCGGCATTTTCAGGTGCGGCCGTCAGCGATTCCTCAAAGGTAATGCCCTCGTCGCCAAAGGTGAGCTCCATCGACTCGCGCGCACCGCGGTCGGGAATGGCAAACACGCAGGCATAGCGCTTGCCCACGACTTCCTGGATGCGCGTCATAAAGCGATTGTCCGAGCCCGCAATGGCCGGCTGCTCAATCTTGAGCTCGGCCGTCACCGCACCGCCGGCACGGATGAGGCTCACATAGTTCAGGCGTTGCTGAGCGCCAAAATCGAGCTGCTGGGCACGTACATACAGGCCATCCAATCGGTCAATCCCCGCCTCGCCGGCACGCGCCTCGATATCCTCGTAGGCGCGCAGGCAGTCGTCGAACAGCGAGCGCGGCTCGGACAGAACCACGAGCGCCTTGCCACTCACGTGTGCCAGCGGGCTCACGGTCTGGCCGTACATCACCGGCAAAAAGCGGTCGAGCTCAGGCGTGACAATGCGTGCATCCACCATCTCGAGCAGCGCCGCCAGCTTGCTGTCGTTCTGGCTTGCCCGGTAGAGCGCCACGTGCATGTTGTGAACGGCATCGTCGGTAAGCGCCAGCTCACGGCAGGGGAAGATCTCGATACTGTCCTCGTTGCCGATGGTCTGCCCCGTTGAGCTCACCATGCGGCGAATGCGATCGATCTCGTCGCCGAAGAACTCAATGCGCACGGGCGCCTTCTCCTGCGCGGGAAATACCTCGACGGTGTCGCCGTGCACACGGAACAGGCCGGGCGCGTCGGCGGCGCCGGCATTGGTGTAGCCCATGCCCACCAGGCGCTGCGGCACCTCGTCAAAAGGAATCTCCTCGCCCACCGCAAAAGTGGTGGACTCCCAATAGCGACTCTCGACCGGCGGCACGCAGCGCAGCAGCGCACGGGCCGAGGCAACCATGATGCAGTTGTCCCCGCGCACGATGCGCCCCAGAGCCTCGCAGCGCTGCGCCACCACGGCGTCGTCGGGCGCCTGCTCGCGCCACGGATAGTCCTTGCGCTCGGGAAAACGGCACACATGCGCAAGGCCCACGTAGGCGGCAAGGCTGCGCGCGGCGCGATCGGCCGCGTCCTCGCCGCTCACAATGTAGACCGTCGGTCGCGGACGGCGCGCAAACTGGGCGGCCGCCATAAGCGTACGGCCCGACTGCGACACGGCCAGCGTCACGTCCTCGCCGGCATCGAGTCCGGCCTCGACGGTCTGCAAGGCCTCGGCAGTGTAGAGCTGCGCGGCTATACGGTGAATGAGCATGCTGTTCCTCCGGCATTGCAACGCCAAAAGCCCGCCGGGGCAAGCTCGGCGGGTCGTTCGTCAAAAGTCTTGATTGTCATGGTAGCGCATGAGATGGACACGCCAGCGCACGCCAAACAGCTACCCCAAAACGCGCACGCTGGGGCAAAGGTCTGCCAGCGGGCACTCGTCGCACTTAGGCTTGCGGGCATCGCAGATCTCGCGGCCAAAGGTAATCCACTGGTGGTTGACCGACTCCCAATACTCGTGCGGCAAAATCTTGAGCAGATCTTGCTCGGTCTTGAGCGGCTCCTTGGCATGCGTCTTGGGGCTCAGCATCAGGCGGTGCGCGATGCGGTTGACGTGCGTATCGACCGCGATGCCCTCGACAATGCCAAACCCCACGTTGAGCACGATGTTCGCCGTCTTGCGGCCAACACCCGGCAGCTTGACGAGCTCCTTCATGTCGGCCGGCACCTCGCCACCGTAATCGGCAACGATCATCTGCGCGGCCTCCACGGCGTGCTTGGCCTTGCTCTTATAAAAGCCGAGCGACTTAATGGTATCGGCCACATCGGCCACGCTCGCCCCCGCCATGGCCTCGGGCGTGGGCCACTGGGCAAACAGCTTCGGCGTCACCTTGTTGACCTGCGCGTCGGTCGTCTGCGCCGAGAGCAGCACCGCGATGAGCAGCCTAAAGGGATTCTCGTGATCCAAAAAACACTCGACCGGGCCATAGCGACGGTTGAGGCGCTCGCACACCTCAACGGCGCGCTCGCGTTTGGCGGCATTGGTCTCGCGTGGCATAACAACTCCTCGGCTCGGCAGAAACATAACTTCACGGAAACGATTGTCCCACGTACGGGGGCCTTAAGCCTCCAAAAATGCGCCGGTCTGGCGGCCCCACAGGCTCGCATACTCGCCGCCCGCCTCGACAAGCTGCGCATGCGTACCGTCCTCGACAATCTCGCCGTCCGCCAGCACCACGATGCGATCGAGCGCTGCCACGGTGGACAGGCGATGCGCCACCACAATGGAGGTGCGACCGCGCATCAGGTTCTCGAGCGCCCCCTGCACCAGCGCCTCGGACTCGCTGTCGAGGGCAGACGTCGCCTCGTCGAGCACCAGGATCGGCGCGTCGGTCAGGATAGCGCGGGCGATGGCCACGCGCTGACGTTGGCCGCCCGAAAGCTTGACGCCGCGCTCGCCCACCATGGTGTCAAAGCCGTTGGGCAGGCGGTCGATAAACTCCAGGGCATTTGCCAGGCGCGCGGCCTCGCGGATCTGCTCGTCGGTGGCATCGGGGCGGCCGTAGGCGATATTCTCGCGAATGGAGCGATGGAACAGCAACGCCTCCTGCGGCACGTAGGCAACCTGGCGGCGCAGACTCTGCTGCGTACAGCGCGAGACGTCCTGGCCGTCCACGAGCACGCGGCCGCCCTGTACGTCGTCCAGGCGCAGCAACAACTTGGTGAGCGTCGTCTTGCCCGAGCCCGATTTGCCCACCAGGCCCACGCGCTGGCCCGCTGCCACATGGAGCGTCAGGTCGTCGAACACGCTCTCGCCCGCCGCGGCATCACGGTATGCAAAGCTCAAGTGCTCAAAATCAATCGCGCCCTCGCTCACTTTAAGCTCGGGAGCGTTCTCGTCGTCTGCTACCAGACGCGGCTCGTCCAGCACGCGCGTCATCTCGGCCGCATCGCCCAGCGCGCGGTTAATGCGCTGCATCATGGAGCTTACGTAGTTCAGACGCATGGTGAGGTTGTACGTATAGGTAAAGATCATGACGAGCGCGCCGGCCGAGATGCCAAACCACGCGTTGCCACCCGCGACGAACACACTCACCACGGCCATGGTGATGACGATAAGGCCCGAGGTCGTAAAATTGCGCTGCATCATGGCGTGCATCGAAACCGTTTCAGCATCGCGCGCGGCGCGGTCGGCGGTATCGAACAGGTCGCGCTCAAAGTCCTCGCGCCCACAGGTCTTGACGGCCAGGATGTTCGTGACCGCGTCGGACAGCACGCCCGACAGTTTGTTCTGAGCGGCGGACGTCGCGGCCGAAAGCGGCATGATGCGCTTGTACATAAGCCAGACAAACGCAATGTAGACGACCATGATGCCCACCAGGATCACGGTAAACGTCGGCACCACCGGAGCGAGCGCCGCCACCGTGCAGACAACCGAGGTGATGGTGGGAATGAGCGAATACACCGTCACGTCGACCAAGCCCGTGTAGCCACTCATAAAACGACTCGTCTGGCTCACAAGCGATCCGCCAAAGCGGCTGGTGTGAAATGTCATGGATTGATTGGAGAGCGTGTCAAAGCACAGGAGCGCCAGGTGATAATTGCCCGCAATCTCGAGCTTGTAGACGGTGTAGTCCTGCAGCTTGGAGAGGATCTGGCCCACTAGGTTAACGAACACGAGCGCCAGGATATAGGGGGCGAAGACCTCAAACACCTGGTCACCCGCCACGGGACCGGCTTGAATGCGGTCGACAATGAGGGCCATCACATAGGTATTGGCAAACGTCAGCAAAAAGATGTAGCCCGCCGACGAGAGCACCGAGAGAAAGACAATCAGCGGCTGTGTGCGCGTGACACCCCAAAACCGCTGCAGCGTGCGGCGCACGGTGGAGCGGCTGAGCGGACTGGTGCTTCTCTGAGACATGGGCTTCCTTTCGCATCTGATAGGGCGAAACGTCATTGTTGCACATTGAAGCGCACTTCAGGCAAGCGCGATGCGAAAAGCGCCCGCGCCGTGCTTGCGCCGGCGCCCCGCCGTCAGATGCAGCTAGTCCTCGTCTTTTTGGTCTGCGGGCAGGTCTGCGGACTCCAAGCCCAAAATCGCGTCGGCCTCCCGCGCGTCTTCCAGCGCGTCGATGTCCTTGAGTTTGCGCTCCATGACGTTGGTGCGCGTGGTGATGATGCCCTCGACCGTTTTGCCCGCGGTCTCGATCTGCTGCTGGGCGCGGCGCAGCGCCGCCTGATAGCGCGGTAGTTCGGCCTTGACGGCGGAAAGCACGCGTAGCACGTCGTCGGTGCGCTTTTGCAGCCTAAACGTCTGGTAGCTCATCTGCAGGCTGTTGAGGATGGCCGCCATGGTGCTGGGGCCGGCAACGTTGACGTGATAGTCGCGGCCCAGGGTCTCGATAAGCCCAGGGCGCGTGACGACCTCGGCGTACAGGCCCTCAAACGGAACGAACAGAATGCCAAAGTTGGTGGTCGCGGGCACGCTCAGGTACTTTTCGCAGATGTCCTTTGCCTCGCGCTTCACCATGGTGTCGAGCGTCTTGCGCGCGGCGGCGACGGCCTCCGCGTCGCCCGACTCCTGGGCGTCGAGCAGATGCTCATACGCATCGCCCGGGAATTTGGAGTCGATTGGCAGCAGCACGGGGTCTCCCTCGTCTACCGGCAGCTTGACGGCAAACTCAACGCGCTCCGAGGCGCCGGGCTTGGTGGCGACGTTTTCCAGATACTGGTCGGGCGTAAGGATGTCCGCCAGGATCGCGCCCAGCTGCACCTCGCCCAAAATGCCACGCGCCTTGACATTGCCCAGCACGCGTTTAAGGTCGCCCACGCCGGTGGCGATAGATTGCATATCGCCCAGGCCCTTATACACGGCCTCGAGCTGGTCGCTCACCTGCTTAAACGATGCCGACAGACGGTCGTTGAGCGTGCGGGAGAGTTTCTCGTCCACCGTCGCGCGCATCTGATCGAGCTGCACGTTGTTGTCCTTGCGGATGGCGCCCAGCTGGGCATCGACCGTCTCGCGCACCTTGTCCAGGCGATGCTCGATGCCTTCGCGGTTGGCGCCGAGCTGTTGGGTCGTCTCGCGGCGCAGGTCATCCATACGGTCGCCCGCCTGCGAGAACTCACGCGCGATGGTCAGGTAGCGCTGCTGCTCCACGGCGGCGTCGGTCGTCTGCTGCTGTGCGATGGCGTTTGCGGTGCGTCGGGTTTCGGCCAACGCGACGTTGAGGGTATCGAGTGTACTGTTGGCCTGCTCGAGCGCCGCGAGCGTCTCGGCGTCGCTGTCGCCACGCTCCCGCAGCTCGGCACGAAGACCTTTAAGCTGCAGGGCGCAAGCCACAGCAACCCCCACCGCCACCAAGGCAATCACAACAAGCACAATATCAATAGCAGACATAAACTCCGCCCAACAAACCCAATCGAGCACCAATCAAAAACCGCGATTAATCTTACCCTGTCAAACGCAGCTCATGTCCAATCGAGCGCAGACAAGTTACCTTTGCGCTATGGGTGCTGGTCTGCTAGCTCTCCCAGCTGGCGCGGATAGTTGCTGCGACATCCCCCAAGCGCTGGCCGAGAGCTGCCAAGTGCTGAAGTACCTCGTTGGGCGATGCGCCGTTGAGGATGCACGTGAGGGCATATGACGCCAGAAAGATGGCCGCAAGCCCCAACGGGATGAGCACGATCATCGCCAGCGTACGCAGGCGCTGGGCCCAGCGACGGCGACGCGCACGATGCTTGTCGAACGCGAGCTCCTGCGCATATGAATCTTGCTGTACGGAATAGGCCTCTGGCGCCGATTCACACCCGGGCACAGCTGCAGGTACAGCAGCGGGCACGACGTTTTGCACGGGCGCTTGGTTGGCAACCCCTTGCATTTGCATCTCCATGAGTCGTTGCTGTTGACGCAGCATGCGCTCAGCTTGTTGCTGCGGAGTCTCAAGAAACAGATCCATGTTGGCCTCCAAAATCGGGGCATTCGGCGCTTACGACCAGCATCCCGCACCGCCATGACCGCGACAACGCAATCGCTGGCAATAGCCACAAAGTTTCTTTTGCTCAAAAGCTGTCGAAAAGCTCAACAACTCCCCTACCAGCACTTTCTCTGAGCTTTTTTCGCCAGCAATCTTTTGGCCTTCCACCCTTACGCCAACTGACCAAAATCTAACCAAAAGCTTGACGAAAATTGTGAAGACAGGGACCCCACATAAACAAACGTGCCGTCCCAAAAGGGGCGGCACACAAACCAATCCATTAGCCAAAACTCGTTGGCAAGCTCGCGCCGTCAGACCCGCGGCGTATGCCTTTGCCTCGCGCGACCCTGCGAAGCCGTGAGCGGGGAGGGAAGGCAACACGGTCTCCCGCCCCGAGCTCCGAAGTCGGCGAAGGCAGGCTACATGCCCGCGAGGCCCCGAGATGCGGTGGCACACATAAACGCCAGGACCAGGATCACGAGTGAGCCCGCGATGTCGACCAGCACGCCCATTACGCGACGCTCAAACAGCCAGCTCTCAAAGTGCGGAGCGACGTTACGCCAGACACGCCACAGCAAGATGCCCATACCGATGACGCCCGGGATATTGAGCAGCAAAATCTCGGAGCACAAGAGGCCGATCAAGTTGCCGGCGGCAAAGCCCGCATCGCCCTCGCAGTATTTGCGATAAATCATGTACAGCATGTACGCCACAAACGGCTGCAGGCACGCAGAGATAAACGTAACCACCATCGAGGGGTCCTGAGAAAAAACATCGGTGAGCTTATCCACGCTCGCGGCATCCTTAGAGGCCAGGAACAGGCCAATGACCACCACAGGCACCACGCCCAAGATGACCTCGACCATCGTAAACAGCTTGGCGGTCAAATCCTCACTAGCAGAATTCAGATGCGGCGCCCACTCAGGATGGGCATGCGCGCCGACCTTCCTGTCCTTCTCGGCACGATCGGCCTTTTTACCCCCAGGAGCCCGACGACCAGGATCCTTGCGAGTCCCCACCGCAGCCACCCGAGCCCGAGACTTCTTGCCCATACAAAAACACCCCATCAGGTAGTAGATAAACTAAAAGTCGCTACCCAGTGTACCCCACCCATGAACGGTGCCGTCCCAACCACTCCCCATACAAAAACGTGCCGCCCCAAAAGGGGCGGCACACAAACTTCTAATCAGCTTTTCAGTAACGAGCACGCGACGACCCAACGCCGGGGCGCGGGGCGGAGAGATGCCTTTCCCTCGCGCGACTCTGCGAAGCCGTGAGCGAGAGGGAAAGGTATCTCCCCGCCCCGCGCCCCGCAACTAGCATCACGCGCTAGTAGTTCACCACCTGCTCCTCAAAGTACGCCTTGGGGTGGTTACACACCGGGCACACCTCAGGCGCCTCGGCACCAACGTGCAGATGTCCGCAGTTCAGGCACTTCCACACCTTCACGCCCTCACGCTCAAACACCTCGCCCGACTCGATGCGCTCGACGAGCTTGTTGTAGCGCTCCTCGTGGGCCTTCTCGACGGCAGCGACGCCGCGGAACTTCGCGGCGATCTCGGCAAAGCCCTCCTTATCGGCGGTCTTGGCAAACTCGTCGTACATCTCGGTCCACTCGTAGTTCTCGCCCGCGGCGGCATCGCGCAGGTTATCCAGAGTGCCGGGAACGGCGCCATCGTGCAGATACTTAAACCACAGTTTGGCGTGCTCGGACTCGTTGCCAGCCGTCTCGGCAAAGATGTTCGAGATCTGAACGTAGCCATCCTTCTTGGCCTTAGATGCGTAGTAGCGATACTTGGTGTGTGCCTGGGACTCACCGGCAAAAGCGGTCTCGAGGTTCTTCTTGGTTTGGGAATTCTCAAAATCCATAGGTGTACTTCCCTTCAACGCATGCCGCCCGTAGGCTTCGAGCGGCCTCGTCTTTAGGATGCCCTCATGTCGGAAATCTAAACCTTACAATCCTGTTCTTCAGATTTCCACGGGCTAAATGCTCAGCCAGCGATCGCCCTCGGCTCGGCAAAAGCCCTCACGCTCCAGGTCGGCCAGAATGCCCGCGACAAGCTCGCGCTCGACCGGCCCGCGCCCAGCCGCCGCTTCCATATCGTTAACGCCCACCACGGCATCAGCAAGCGTAATCCCCGCCGGTTGGCCATCGCGCGCTGCCAGCAACATGCGCACGATATGCGCGCGCTTTTGGCGACGTGAGCCCTCAAACTTTGATTGACGGCTATAGCCCGCCGAGCGCCTGGACGGATTGGGCAACGTCTTTTTTAGATATGCGCCGTAATCCAGCAACGCGTAATACCACGCGCGCGGCGTGTCGGCATCATCGAGCGGCACGGCAAAGGGAGCGATCTCGTCGGTCGCCGCACCGGGGGCCGCCGGACAGGCCGCCTGAATCAGCGGCACCAGCTCGCGGTCGGGAACAGCCGGTACATCGGGAAAGAAGTGATGCAGAAAGACCGTGCGCACGTTGGTCTCCAGATACACGCCTGGAAGGTCAAACGCAAACGACCGGATACCTTGCGCCGTTGCCGGGCCAATACCAGGCAGAGCGACCAAGTCACGCGTCTCACGCGGAAACTCACCGTCCCAGTCCTCCACAACGCGCTGAGCGGCCTTGTGGAGCGCCAGAGCGCGTCGGTTGTAGCCCATGCCCTGCCAAGCGTCCAAAACATCGGAAGGCGCGGCTTGGGCAAGCGCCTGCACGGTCGGAAAGCGATCGAGCCACGCCGGCATACGCGTCTCCACGCGTGGCACCTGTGTTTGCTGCAACATGACCTCGGAAAGCCAAATGATGTACGGATCGCGCGTGCGGCGCCACGGAAGGTCGCGATAACGCAGGACCCCTTCCGAACGAATCATCGAACGAAAGGGGTCCTGAATCATATCTATGCTCCTTATGCGGCGCTATTCCTCCCGGCATGTATACGCACAGGTGGCGTACTCGGGAAACGCTTCGCGGTCGGCGAACTTGGGATCGACGGCCGGGAACTGGCGGTGAGCGACGATGTCGCCGAGCGAAACGGAATCGAGGTAGTCGCGCATCAATGCTTGAGCTCCGGCCCACAGGGGATGATAGCAGCACGTGCCCATGCGCGCACAGTCGCCATCGGGTGCGGTGCAATCATTCATAACCATAGGGCCCTGAACGGCCTCGACGACCTGACGAATGGTGACGTCGTCCGGACTGACCTTGAGACGCATGCCACCGTGGACGCCACGCAGGCTCTCCACAATACCGGCCTGGACCAAACCGTGCTGAATCGAGCGGGCAAACGAATACGGAACATTGACCTCTTCGGCAGCGGTGCGAACAGAAAGCAAACGCTCCGGATCCTCGGCAAGCATCGCCAGCATACGAAGGGCGTAATCAGTCTTCCTCGATATGTCCATTTTTCCCCTTTCAAGGAATACGAACAGCTCGAACGAGCTCCGGGGCCGAGCTTGTGTCGAGACGCTAAATGACCGCTAGGACATCCAAATGGTAAATCGGATATCCACTGAGTGCCGCGCTTGGAGCGAAATGCATCAGATGCGGCCTACAGTGCAATTTAGTATAACCTAACCCCCTGTCTCGTTGAACAGGTGTTGCGCAACAAAGCTGTTGTTTAGACAGATATGCTTATTAGATTTTACTTGCGTTCCCGAAGGGGCGGGGATTCTGGGCGAAGATGCGCCAGGGCGATCGTTCTATCGAAACAAAGTGCATCAAACGCAAAAAGCCACGTCCGAAGACGTGGCTTTAATTGCGTTGGCGGGAAGTACGGGGCTCGAACCCGCGACCTCCGACGTGACAGGCCGGCGCTCTAACCAAACTGAGCTAACTCCCCAGGCAGGCGTTCGCGTTTGTTTCCGCTCGCGTGCGCTGCGGGGATTAGTATACACAGAAGTCTGTCCGGCGCGCAACAACTTTTTTGAAAAAATTTTTGGGGCCATCCGGGAGGGTCTCCGGGGCTGGGGGCGGGGGTTAAGTTTGCTGCTCTACAGTCCTGCGCAAGACGGAAAGCACATTAAGTGCT